>JBGSPH010000064.1:0-48342 GCA_041738675.1 Ignavibacteriaceae bacterium | reverse complement strand
AGATTTCTACTCAGTAGGTGACGACCTGCTGGTATTTGGAAAGTATTTCAACAATAAGAATCACTGAGGAAACGTTATGGAACTTTGGCAGCAAATGGTACGCGACAGTGTGCACACTGTTGATCAGCTTGTTGAAAAATTCGGGATCGACCGCAAAGTAGCGGAAGAACTTGATGAATTTTTTCAGGCACGTATCAATCCATATTATTTAAGCTTAATTCGCCAACCCGGCGATCCCATCTGGCGTCAATGTGTTCCGGATAAAGCTGAACTGGAAGATTTTGATGCAGCAGAAGATCCTTTGATGGAAGATGCAATGAGTCCTGTACCAAACATTACTCATCGTTATCCAGATCGTGCGCTGTTTCTTGTTACAAGCCAATGCGGATTGTATTGTCGCTTCTGTACAAGAAAAAGAAAAGTTGGCGATTATGAAAAGATATCGATGAAAGGACTTGAAAGCGCTTTCAAATATCTTGAAGAGCATACGGAAATCCGTGATGTAATTCTTTCAGGCGGCGATCCTTTAATGTTAACGGATGCAATGCTTGAAAAAATTCTACAGCGAATAAGAGCTATTCCTCATATCGAAATAATTAGACTTGGATCTAAAATGCCATGCGTACTTCCACATCGTATTACACCAAAGCTGGTTAATATGTTAAAGAAGTATCACCCGATTTATTGCAACACCCATTTTAATCATCCTTGGGAAATTACTCCGGAAAGTTCCAAAGCCTGCCAGATGATGGCTGATGCCGGAATACCGATGGGTAACCAAATGGTTATTATGAAAGGCGTTAACGATGATCCCGCAGTTGTAAAAGAATTGATGCAGAAACTTCTTAAGATTAGAGTTCGACCTTACTACATGTATATGGCTGATGAAACTAAGGGTGCAAATCATTTCAGAACTTCTATCGAAACAGGAATAAAGATTCTTGAAGGTTTACGCGGCCACACCAGTGGACTTGCAATTCCTCATTTTGTAATTGATGCACCAGGCGGCGGCGGTAAGATTCCGATTATACCTAACTACGTGCTTCATAAAGATGAAGAGAGAATAATTCTTAGAAACTTTCAGCATAAGGTTTACACTTATAAAAATTATGCTGATTCGAATAATCCTGAAGGGTTTGGCAGTAAGAACAAAACCAACGGTAAAAATGGCAAGAACGGAAGTAATGGAAACGGAAACGGCAAAGGAAAGAAAGAAGATCTTAAGCCGAAGAAGATAAAACTTCCCGAACTCTCTGAGATAGAGAATTAAATAAAAGCCTCGATGAAAGTCGAGGCTTTTTTACTTTTACTCCAAACTAGTTTTATTGTACATTAATAATTAAAGTATCAGACCAAAGATCAAACGAAGCATTATTTTTATAACCCTGGTATAACAAAACAGCTTTAATAATTCCAGAAGAATTATAAGTAAATTGTCTTGACCAACTAGTGTTGATTTTTTGTAGAGTGTCTGGTATAGCATAACGAATTATAGTGTGTCCTTGACTAGGAAAGAAAAAATAATCCGGAAGCAGCCCTGAGAGTCCAGTTGTGTCACCTTTAATTTCAGCAATAAAAGTGACATTTAGAGGTGCTGTACCCGAAGTTTTATCAGCTTTTAGTACAAGCTTTAACTCACTTGATACTATTGGTTGGGTAGTTTCTTCGCAAGCGATAAAAAGAAATGATGTAACAAATAATATTGATAAAAAAGATAATTTGTATTTCATACTCTCCCTTGATAAAAGTTTAATTATAAACTCATGATAAACTTAAAACAATAAACCGGCAACTTCAATGATAAAACCAAAATCGCAGGAAAGGATTCCCGCGCTACAAAAGAATTTTTAACAAATCCTTTTCCATACTTTCAACTGGAGTTTCAACAATTCTACCAATTTCGCTTCCGCCTTTGTAAAAAATAATTGTTGGCACTAATTCTATTTCAAAGCCTTCTGTTTCGTTAGATAAGCCTTGTTTTTCTCTGTTAACTCCAATTAATGCAATTGAGTTTACATCGTAGTTAAGTTCGTTAAGTATTTTAAATAATCTTGGCAGTTGTTCCCTGCTATCGCTGCAGGTAGAGCGGAAAACAATTTTGATAATTACATTTTCAAGTTTTCCTTCTAAGCTATCAAGAGTTTCAAAATCCGGCTGGTAATTGTTGTATTCTGTTGTCCAGGTATCTTTAAAAAGGGAATCGATGATTATGCTTGCAGGACAGTAGCCGAGAATTAGTGGTTCACCGTTTTTTTCATCGGTTGTTATTTTGTAATCCTGGGCAAAGGATTGGAACGAGGTGATTATAAAGATGAGAATGATTAAATATTTAAGCACAATTTTTCTTTTTTTTAATTATCATCATGATTGAAGACAAAGGATGATGAGCCAATGTAAAAACGGTTTTTAATCTTTTTTAATTCTTAGATCAATTCCCCATAACAATTTATTTCTTAAAGTTTCAAAGTAAGTTGTTAGCGAGGTATGAACTAATTTTAAAGGACGATCACTTTTACAAATTCTTATTTCTGTTGGCGGTGGAAAATCAAAAACTCTTTGACCATCACAGCTAACCTGTACTTCTTTGTATGGAGAATCTGCTTTGATTAATATTTCCTGCGAACTCGGAAGAACCAATGGACGGACAGTTAAACTATGAGGTGAAATTGGTGAAAGAGTAATCACATCTGTCTTTGGTGAAACGATCGGACCCCCAACAGAAATCGAATATCCTGTTGAGCCAGTTGGAGTAGCAATTATCAATCCATCCGCAGAAAAAGTTGTAACATATTCGCCATCGACCCAAACCGTAAGCTCAATCATCTTAGGCCATCCGCCCTTATCAATTACAATATCATTTATTGCATAAAGTTTTTCTTTTTCGTGGCCAAGAGCCTCACCACTTATGACCATTCTTTCTTCAATGCTGTACTTACCTTCTTTAAGCTCCTTAATAATACTATCCATCTGATCAATATTTGCTTCAACAAGAAATCCCAGCTTACCCATATTAACACCAAGCACCGGTTTATCATAAAATTGTGCATTAAATGCAGTAGCAAGCATTGTTCCATCACCACCGATTGAAATTATCATATCTGCTTTTTCGTAGACTTCAGTATCATCCGTTATGAAATCATCAAAAAGTTCAATTTTAATTTTGTCTTTATCTTCAGAAAGTGATTTAGATAGGATATAATCTATTTTGTTTTTCTTAAGCTTGGAGATAAAAGATGAGACAACTTCAAAAACTGTTTCTTTGGTTATATTAGCAATGATTCCTATTAACATATTTTTCTCAAAACTGTTTTGTGTGGTTAAATTTACAATATTTTCAGGAGAATTGTGTTTGCAATAATTATTTTATTGCCGTTTCTGCTTTGTTATTAAGTTATAGATTCTGCGATTTACCTATTCCAAATTCCTTTGGCTTTATTATTTATAATTTTTAAGTATTGTAGAGGGGCCCAAACAGATGCAAGTATTAAACATATATTTGTTGAAACTATCACTCCCGTTATTCCCATCCCGGCATTTTCTGCAAGAAAGATAGATAGAGGAATGTTCAGAATTGCAACAAAAATCGAATAGTAAAGTTGAAACCGGACTTTACCAACACCATTAATAAAATAAATAAATATATTATTCCAGTTTGCAATTATTACAAATAGACCAGTAAATAATGATAGAATGAATGGAACCTTAATATCAGGCCCAACCCATATTTCATAAACGAAGTCAGAAATTAAAATCATAACTATAGCAATGAATGAAATTAACGCCCAGATTATTAATAATTTTTTTATTGAATTTTTTATCCAGTCAAATTCCTGTTTAACATATGCCTCCGTAAAAGCCGACCAGAATGGGGCAAGTACAACGTTAAAGACCAAAGGAACCATATAAAAATATTTATAGGCAATATTATACGTAACTACAGATTCCGGTCCGTATAATTGAGTTATAATTATATTATCAGTTGTATAGACTATTAAACTGGAAATTTGAATAATAAAAAATTGCATCCCTAGTTTTACTAATCCTGCTGAATACTTAAAATTAATAAATCTGAATGATGGTGAGATCTGTTTGTAATGACCTGAGAACAAAAAGACAGAGACAACAACAAAAACTATAACCGGAACCGAACTTGAAATAATCGCAAAAACAAAAAAAGATTTAATAGACAACTTTGACAATACAAAAACAGCGATTAAGGTAAGAGTATTAATAGTTAAGCTAAGGGCACCTTTTAACGCAGGTCTTTGATCAGCGTTGATAATTGAAGTTATAAGTTTTAATAGAAATTGCACAAGAAATAGAATGATAACCCAAAAAACCAAGGTATTCAGCAATTCAGAGTATTCTCGAGGGGCTTTGAGTATGGTGGTCCAGTTGAGCAATCCTTGAACAGAAAAGAAAAATAACAGGGCTAGAGAAATTCCTAATCCAAAAACAGCATAAGATGTACTTATATATATTCGAGCCAGTTTTTTGTCGTTCAGGGCAAGAGCTTCAGCAAGTTTATTTCTTAATCCATTGCCAATTCCAAAATCAAGATTTATTAACCAGCTAAGAATTGATGCAAGAGTTAACCAAATACCATATTCAACTTTTCCAAGATAATCTATGGTGACTGGTACAAGAGCCATAATTGAAAAGAAATTAAAGATGTTCAGTACAAAAAGTATTATAATATTTTTTTTAGCCTTTTCTGAACGTGACGAGTTCTTAAAACTAAATAGCTCAGATGGTGAATATTTAATACTTGGTAATTTCAAATCTTTGATGAATTTTTTCTTTTCTACTGAATCTAAAAACTATATTTGGTGAAAATTGACACTGTTCATGTTAATGCTTTTTAATATTTAGATGTTTTAATTGCCAGATGTTTTTTTATCATTGGTAAGAATAAAGGAAATAAGGCTATAAGAAATAAAACTATTAAACCCAGGCTTAATATTTCTGAATTAATAAAATTTCCGTTGAAAAATGTCTGTGCTATAATCTGAATACAAAAATATGTCACGCTGAAGATTAATATTTTAATAAGGATTGAATCTTTAAATACTTCCCAAAACAATGATAGTTTTTTTTCAACAAAAACATATATCAGAATCTGGGTAAATAGTGCCGTTATTGTCCAATATATTAAAAGCTGATCTAGAGAAAAATTTATCTTTAATATATTTAAAGGAATCAACAGCAAAATAAAAATTGTATGTGCCCAAATTGCAACGGCGGCAATTTTTTCATGATGTGTTGCTTGCAGTAAAAACCAAAAAGGTATGTTCATTATTGTAATTAATTGCCAAACAGCCAGTATGCCTGTTGCGTACACACTACCGGTTGGTACTTCACGAAGCCAAAAGAGAAAAATAAAATTGGCATTATAAATAAGAACTGCAGCTGTAATAAAACCGATTGGCGTAAGTATCATTAGTGACTTTCTAATGATTTCAAGAATTTTAATCCTATCATTAATTCTAAAGAAATATGCAAGTGAGGGATACAATGAACCAAAACCGGCAGACACAATATCCCTTGAAGTGGATGTAATACGCATTGCGATATCAAATATTCCTGTAGCTGGCAGCCCTAAACCGAAGGCAATTACATATCGCAATATCGGTTGCCTTATTATTAATCCCACGGAAACACTATATAATTTCCATCCTTTTTGGATGAGATTCTTCAAAGATTTAAGCGTCTGATTAATTGACAAGTTTATTTTTAGCGCAAACCACTCGCTGTGTTTATTCTGAATTCTTTTGCGATAAACCCCAATCAGAAATAAGTTAGAAATAACTGAACCTACAGCGAACCCTTCTATTGGTAATTTTATTAGAGCACCGATGATTGCAAAGCTGTAAGTAAATATTGGCGAAATACTTTTTACGAGCCTTACATAATAATTATCGGCACGAGAAGAAAGAATAGCAGCATTAAGAGAAGAGATTAAAAGCAATGTAGTACTGATAATTAGTATAAGCGCCGAAGTAAACAAACCAGTTAAGGGATAAATATTTTCTACTGAACCAAACAGACTATTTTTGAAAATTGAAATGCAAATTACACCCATCAAACCAAGTAAGAAATAGAGTCTGTTGGCGGAAACCAGTTCAATTTTAAGAGCACCTAAAATATTTTTATCACGATCTTTTCCAGCTTCACGAATAAAATGTTGACTAAAGCCTAAATCAGCCACAGTAAAAAATGAAGCCGTGGTTACATATAAAGACCATATTCCTAGAACTTCCAGGCTTGAACGGGACAAAATGATGGGATATAAAAAGAAATAAGATATAACAGGAATTACAAACGTAGCAGGTCCGGTAAGAACCGATAATTTCAGATCATGCTTAATCTGCTTTGAATTGTTTTCTTTGTCATTGCTATCTATCACAAAGTCATTTCCTGCATCTTAAAATAATTCTTTCTCTTTCACTGTATCCGATTTCTTCAATTGAGGTGAAGCCAAGACGTTTAAAATTATTTTTTTCATTCTCTGGCAAATCATGCCCTTCAAATATTACCTCGTTAAATTCGGATAAAAATCGTAGAAATCTATCCTTATCCTTTATCCAGTTCAAAACATTAAGTGCAAAAATAATATCTGCATTAAATGATAGTAGTTCATTCTCCCAATTGCTCATTGAATCAAAATCAACTTTACGAAATATGGGGCTAGCATTATAAACTTCGTTGATTAATTTAGCAGATTCTAAAATCTTTTCATCGTGATCAACGCCGATGCATTTTTGTGCACCGGTCTCATTTATTAAAAAAGCAGAAAGCAATCCCATATTACAACCGAGTTCTATAATGGTTTTGCCTGAATAATCCGAAATATTTTTTAATTCATCCCATCGCTTAATCCAGGGTCTCTCTCCCGGGAAATGTATCCCGTTAAATTCCAGCGAATAATATGCTATTGGTATTCCCGGTGAACTTGCGTTAGAACTTTGTGCCAGTTTCCATGCACGCAATAGTTTTTTCAACTTCGGATCGGCGTTCTCATTTAAATCTGGTAATTTTTCAATTATAGGAAATTCTTTACCAGATAGTTTTTTTATTTGGTATACTATTTTGGGAAATTTTTTTCTCAAGTAGTCTTTAATTATTGTAATCATTGAATAATTCAATTTTGATTCTCCAATCTTAGTTCCTAAAAATTGCCTAACAAAGGCTGTAATTGGTTTTACTTTCGTTCCTTGATCAAAATCAATTAACGATACTTTAAAATCATTTGTGACAAGAATATTTTCTGGAACGATGTCATTGTGTGAAATCCCGCGCTTTGAAAGATTAAATAAGATTAATGAAAGTCCCTTCAAAATCTTGAGTAACTGTACAAATGATATATTTAGGTTTACAAGCTGTATACCCTTCTGATAGCTGATGAACAGAAGATCATAGTCATCATTACAACAATAATAAAATGTTTTTGGAATCCCATCAATCTCATTACAGTCTTTAAGTAATTCATATTCCCGTTGAAGACTATTCTGGCGCATATGTTGTGTGCGGTCTTCTTTTTTTTTGTGTGCTTTAATTATATAATTATTATATAAAAAAGTTTTTCGTGAAGAATCTAACTTGCTTTCAGAAATAAATATTATATTATCCACGTTCGGAAAATTTTTACAAATTTCCTGAAAATCATTCATGCTGATTTTTCCCATTTCCATTTTCGCCAAAATGCTACGATCTTTTCCATTCCAAATGCTGAGAAAATGGCTTTCAACTTAATCCTCAATTTTCTGAAAGCATAGTTTTTCCTCGCCGAGAGATTCCAAAATCCATAATACTTTAAGGCTTTTTTTGTCTCTCTTATTGAAGCGAGTTCATTCTTCCATGAAGCCCCACCTGCACTCATATTTACTATTGGATACCCGTTAAGGTAGGAGCTTTTACCATTCAGATCATTGATATTTTGACTCAGTTTACAGATAAACTCAAAATCCATTGCATATCGGAACGATGTATCGTATAGACCGAATTTTTCATAAACTAATTTTCTAATAAACATTGTAGGATGATTATAAGGCATAGCTGCTGTCAATGGGCAAAGTAATGGTTTTCTGATATTTGAACCATAAATGGGATCATCAAAAAAAATATCTCCATGTGTAATTAAAAAATTATCATCATCAAATACTTTAACCACTTCGCTAAAGACATTAGGAGAAGCATAGTGATCATCGCTATTAAGAATATTAATTATTTGTCCACTTGCTGCGCTTATTCCTTTGTTGAATGCATCGGAGATCCCTTCATCTTTTTCACATATTATTCGTAATTTATCGGAGACATTATAACTTAAATAGGTGTTCTTTATTATTTGAAGAGTATTATCTGTACTTAAGTTATCAACAATAATATGTTCAAATTCCTTATAAGACTGGTTAATTATTGATTGGACATTAGCCAATATAGTTTTTTCAGAATTATAAGTTGGAGTTACTATCGAAATTTTCATGCAAAATGTATTGTGTCGCTCATCATCAAATAATAAAAATATTTTTACAGGTTATTAAAATACCTATTTTTTGGGCAGTATTTAATTGTGCAAAATAAAACAATGAATTTATTCAAATATAAATCATTTTAAATAAAGTATGTCTAATAAATTGAACGGAAGAAAATTTGATATAACAATTGATGCCAGGATGATTAATCATTCTGGTATTGGTACATACCTTAAAAATATGATACCTAATCTTGTTGGGAATTATAAGATTGCCCTTTTAGGTAATACTCAGATTCTTCAATCTTTTTCATGGAATGATAAAGTAACGATTATTAGTACTGATTATCCAATTTACTCGGTTAGTGAACAGCTTAATTTACCTCGGCATATTCCAGAAAGCAGGCTTTTTATTTCTCCACATTATAATATTCCGTTAAGAAATATTGCAGCAGATAAAAGATTAGTGGTAATCCATGATGTCAACCATTTAGTGAAAATCAATAAGATTTCGTCGATAAAAAAAGCGTATGCAAGGTATATGATCAGTGCTGCTATTAAAAAATCTGATAGGATTATAACTGATTCTTACTTTTCTCAAATAGAAATAATAAGACTTGCCTCCACAAATGGAAAAGAGATAAAAGTAATTCACTGCGGTATAAATGACGACGAAATTAGATCCCTAGCTAATCAGGTAAATCATGAAGAATTAAGACAAAAATATAATTTGCCTCAGAGTTATTTTTTGTATGTCGGTGGTATAAAAGATCACAAGAATTTAATTTCGGCTTTAAAAGCATTTAACCTTTTGATAAGAAAATATTCGACTCAAAAATTGGTTGTAATTGGTGTAAAACAAGATGAATTTGATAATGATCAACGAATTATTGATTTAAAAGATGGTGTAATTGTACCCGGGTACATTTCCGACAGTGAACTTCCGGCTGTTTATGCAAATGCTTTATGCTTAGTCTTTCCATCACTTTATGAAGGTTTCGGATTGCCACCATTGGAGGCTATGAGTTGTGGATGCCCGGTTATTGCTAGTAATTATAGTTCTATCCCTGAGGTTTGCGGCGATGCTGCACTTTATTTTGATCCATTAAATATTGATGAAATCCTTAAAACAATGCAAAAAATAATTGAAGACGAAAATATTGTAAATCAATTACGAGAAAATGGCTTTAAGAATTTAAAAAGATTTACCCGGCAACATTTTGGTCAAAATTTTAAATATGAAATTGATAATTTAATTATTCATTAAAAACTGATATATTGAAAACAGCAATTGTACACGAGTGGCTTGTTAATTATGCTGGTTCTGAAAAATGTGTTGAATCATTTACCAACATCTGGCCTGATGCTTCAGTTTATAGCTTAGTTGATTTTTTGAATGATGAACAACGTGCTGTTATCTTGAAAGGGAAAAAGGCAAAAACATCTTTTATTCAACATTTACCTTACGCCAAAACAAAACACCGATACTATCTGCCCCTTTTCCCTCGGGCTATTGAATCGCTTAAACTATCTGATTATGAAGTAGTAATTTCAAGTTCACATGCTGTAGCAAAGGGTGTAAAAACTAATAAAAAGCAACTCCATATCAGTTACTGTTATTCACCAATGAGGTATGCCTGGGATAATGCTGACGAGTATTTGAAAGGATTTAAAGGGTCAATTGCAAAATTATTTATTAAGTACTTAAGAAGATGGGATCTTAAATCTTCTAAAAACCCCGATTATATCGTTGCTATTTCAGAACATATTAGAAATAAAATAAAACGAATCTACAATCGTGATGCAGATGTCATTTATCCACCTGTCGATACGGATAAATTTCAATTAGAAACTAACAAATCAGATTATTATTTAGCGGCTTCAAGATTAGTACCATATAAAAAAATTGATTTGATCGTTGATGCATTTGTAAAAATGCTTGATAAAAAACTAATTGTGATTGGCAGTGGGCCGGAGAAGGAAAAAATTCTTTCCAAAGCAACTCCTAATGTTGATGTGATTGGTTATCAAGATTTTGAGAGTTTAAAATCGTATATGCAAAAAGCAAAAGCTTTTGTTTTTGCCGCAGAAGAGGATTTTGGAATTGTTGTTGTTGAGGCTATGGCTTGCGGTACGCCAGTTCTTGCCTTCGGTACAGGAGGTGCTGCCGAAACTGTTATTGATGGGGTAACGGGCATTCTTTTTCAAAGGCAAACTGTTGAATCCATAGTAGATGCAGTTAAAAGATTTGATGTAATATCAAACTCAATGAATCATAAAGAAATTCGATTGCATTCTGAAAAATTTAGCAGAGCTAAATTTGAGCATAACATCGAAGAATATGTAAACGAAAAGTTAAAAAAATTTCAAAGCATAAAGCATAATAAAAAATGATCGTTAACAAAAAGTCCATATATACTTCACGATTAATTTCAGATTTAGTTTTACTTAATCTATCGTTTATAATGTCTGCAATAATCGCCCAATCGTTTGAAATACTGCTAGCTCGTGACTATATGTTTATCCTTTTACTTTTACTTAATATTGTTTGGTTTGTAAATACTAATCTTTCCGGGTTTTATTCAGATTTTTTCACAAGATCATTTTCGTTTCAGATTTTTAATATTCTTAAAATTGTTCTTTTCCAAGTTGGATTAACAGTAACATTTATCTTTTTAACCAAAGAAGATTTATTCACAAGAAATTTTATTGTATTATATGGATTATCACTCACGACATCAATAAGTCTGCGTGCGGCTATATTTAAAAATGTCCTTATCTCACTAAGAAGAAAAGGTAAGAACATAAGAAATCTTTTGATTATAGGTGCCGGAGACGTTGGAAATAATTTCAAAGACACAATTAATAATAACCCTGATTTTGGATATCATTTTATAGGATTCCTCGATAACACAATTGAAGATGAAGAAGTAATAGGCAATCTTAATCAAATTGATGAAACATTAAAACAAAATGAAATTGATGAAGTTGTTATTGCTCTTTCTTCACAGCCTCCGGAATTATTAGATGAGATAATTAGAATCTGTAACATAAACGCAGTTAGAATTCATATCATTCCAGATTATTTCAGATTTTTATCAAGCAGATTTCAAATAAGTACAATCGGCAATTTCCCTATAATTACTGCTCGACAGGAACCACTTGAAGAAGCTAACCGACGATTCTTTAAGAGATCGTTTGATATCGTATTTTCATTTTTGGTTCTAGTTTTTTTGCTTAGCTGGTTGTATCCCATAATTGCATTATTAATCAAGCTAAACTCAAAAGGTAAAGTTCTGTTTATTCAAAAACGTGTTGGCGCAAAAAATGAAATGTTTGATTGTTACAAATTTAGAACACTAACATCCGAATCATCTGATGAATCTAAAGTTTTTAAACCGGTTTTGTTAGGAGATAATAGAGTTACAGGTATTGGTCACTTTTTAAGGAAATCAAATATTGATGAATTACCTCAGTTTTTTAATATTCTAAAAGGCGATATGTCTGTTGTTGGCCCAAGGCCGCATGCAATTCCCTATCAGGATTTATATGGGAAGATATTTGAAGAAATAAAAATGCGGCACAATGTGCGTCCTGGGTTAACAGGCTGGGCGCAGGTTAATGGTTTACGCGGTGATGTTGAAGATGAGACCGAAAATAATCGAAGAACAATTTTACGAATGAAGTATGATCTTTGGTATATTGAAAATTGGACTATGCGTCTTGATATTCAGATTATTTTTATGACAATCTGGCAAATGATCAAGGGCGATACAAAAGGTATTTAATTTCTTTAAGGCAGTTTAAATTCATATAGTTCTTCCGTTTTATCTGAGACTATAAATACCTTTCTATTTTTATAATCCACAACTAATCCTTCCGGCTGTTCAACTTTTATGAAGTACTCTTTAATTTTCTGTCCATTTAAGTCTGTTTGAATAATTTTCTTAGACTCATCACTTAAAATCCAAAGTGAATTACTATCATTTGAAAGAAAGATATCCGAATAATCTTTTGCAAATTTTAACTCATTTCTAAAAATCTCATTGAAACTACTGTCTGTTTTAATTAATAAGCCCGGATTTTTTTCATTCAAAAAATAAAAATCTTTTGTTCTGTTATCGAAACAAATTCCCTCTAATCCTTCGTTTAGAGCTCCTTTCAAATCAATTTTTTTTCTCCTTATTTCTTTTCCAGAAGTATCTACAACCACAACTTCTCTTGTTCGTTCAAGAATAACTGCAAGAGTTATAGAATCCATTACAGTTACACCTTCCAGATCTTCTCCGTTAATGGGGAAAAAATTGATAATATCTCCATTTAGATCCAGCAAATAGACTTTGCTATCTTCATCACTAACCGACCAAAAATGTTTACCATCATAGGACAAAGCTAAACCTGAGGGTTCAGGTACTTTTATAGGCGTCATTTTTTGTAGGGATAATTTTTCTGGAATTGGTGATTCTTGCCTGTTAGTATTACATTTGTACTGTGATAATGTAAGTAAAAGAATACATGTTATAGTTGCACAATTTTTGATAAAGTATTTCATATAAATCGTTTAAGTGTGATTTTAACTGTTTATTTACAGAATTTTTTTATAAGGTTACAATAATATAATGTTTAAGATTAAGTTTTTACTGAAAGGAGAGTTAAATAAATGGTACTAAGTGAAGGATTTTTTAGATTATCCGCAATGGCCGGATTTTTAATTATACTTCTTGTGCTTCTATTTGGCTACCTCTTTTTTGAACCATTTCTTACCGAGGAAACGATTACGATTAAAGTTATCAATAAGGCAAAGTTTGGAAATGAATCGGACAAGTATTTTGTTTTTACTGAAGATGAAGTGTTTTATAATTCAGACAACTATTATCAAAGTAAAGAAAATGCAAATGAATTGAATAATCAAATTTTTGCCGGTTCTGCATATAAAGTAAAAGTCGTTGGAATTTATATTCCATGGCTGCCCCGTTTCAGGAATATCACCAAAATCCTTGAAATAAACGGAATACCTTTTATTGAAACTCCAATAATGCAAAAATAATATTCAAATTATTCTAACATTTTTATTATTTTTCAATCGACAAATTATTTTATTAACCCAAATATATAAGGGGATCTTTTATGGCAGTTCTTATAACTGATGAATGTATTTCTTGTAATGCTTGCGAGGTAGAATGTCCGAATAATGCAATTTACGCCGCAGGAGATTCTTGGCTTCTCGGTGGTGAATCAAATGATGCACTTAACTCAGATCATACATATATCGCACCTGATAAATGTACAGAATGTGTTGGCTTTTACGATGAACCACAATGTATTCCTGCTTGTCCAACTGAAGCAATTATTATGGATGCAGACAATGTAGAAACAAAAGAACAGTTAATGGCTAAGAAAGAACATTTAGATAAAGTTGGAAGATAATCTTTCTAAACTTTTTTTAAGGGAGCGATAAGCTCCCTTTTTATTTTTAAATACATTACAGGAAAACCTAAATAGTCTTAAGCATAAAATAGAAAGTCATAATTCCTGAAATTATTAGCTTAGCGATTATCATAATAATGCTTGCTATAAAAGTCACTACTCCAATTTTAAATGCCTGCGAACTTTCTTTTCCTGCTATTAATTCCCCTAGCACAGCACCGATTAGAATCCCCGCAATCATTCCCCAAGGCGGAAAGAAAAATATTCCAATGATCATACCTATTATCGATCCCCAAATTCCATATTTAGAAGCTTTGTAAACTTTTGCACCCCAAATCGGAAGCAGGTAATCGAGAATTGTAATGACAAGCGTGATTATTCCAAAGATTACGATCACCATCCACGAAATGGAATCATGGAATACAATTTTAAGTATGAGCAAGGCTAAAAAATTCAAGGGCGGGCCAGGTACTGCTGGAATAATACATCCTGCCAGTCCTAAGATAGAAAGAACAATTCCTATTATAATAGTTAGCGTTTCGATTTCTTTGGAACCTTCTTTTGGGGCGATTGTTTTTTTGTCTCACAATATTTTTTTGTCATTTCATAAGCATCAAAATAACCCAGCTCTCCTGCCTTTTTAAAATCGTAACATGCCTTATCATTCATTTTAAGATTGATCTGACTTATACCTCGCAAATAATATGCTCTCGCAGATGATGAGTCTTGTTTTATAATAGTGCTGTAATTCTTAACCGCACCGTCAATATCATTTATCTTTGTTTTTGCTTCAGCAAGAATAAATAATGTACTGATATTTGTTGAATCAATTAGTAAAGAATATTCGTAATCCTCAATAGCTCCAACAAAATCGCCAGTCAGCATTTTTTCGTTTGCACGATTGTAATATGCAATTCCATCTGTGGTATCTAAAACCAAAGCTTTGGAATAATTATCAATTGCCAGCTTACTATCCCCCATCATTGCGTATAGGTTTCCAATGTTTACATACGTGGCAGGTTTTTTAGAATCAATCTTTGAAGCATTTAAATAATATTCTAAAGCTAATTGATTTTCTCCATTCAGATATTCCAGATAGCCTAAATCAAAAAGCAGATCTGCTGATTCAGGATTCAATTCATATGCACTGCGAAAATCTGATTTAGCTTTTACGAGATCATTATTTTCCAGAAACAATTTTCCTCTTAAATGCAGAGCACTAAAACTTTTTCCCAGTGTTAATGCTTTATTCAAATCATCCATCGATAAAATTTTATTACCAATTTTATAATTTGTTTTTGCTCTTAAGACATAAAAATCGCTTTGGTCTTTTTGAATTTCTATTGCTCTGTTGATAAAAGTTAGTGCCGTTTGGTACCTGCCCTGATTGTATGCTGCTTCTGCCGAAGTGTATTCCGGTAATTGCACAGAAGCAGAACACCTGAAGAATAATAGTCCTAATAATAAATAAACCGGCATCACTTTTAATATTTTTATCATAACTAAGAGTAATTTTTTGTGATTATGATTCTGAATGAAAATTCTTTTTCTTAAAAAGATTATATTTCATTTAAGTTATTCTTATCTAAAAAATATTCAATAATAGTTTCACCATCTTTAAGTGGATCTTCTTCAACTCCAGTTTCAAAATTCAAATCAACTTTTTTAGTTAATCTCTCTGCAGCATCTCGAATATTTTGAGGAATTGTAAACTCTTTTTGAATCTGACTTAACATACTAATCGCGGATTCTCCCCAGTCTTTCTCGGGGTGATATTGAAGCCAAAATTCTATTGCGATTCCGCAGCCACGCCTTGCACAAACACGTGCCTTGCCTATGTTACCAATTTTTTTAGCTTCTTGCCCTGCACTTATTTCAGTTAGTGCATTTATATGAGCTAAATCTCTAATGGATTTCATATATCAATCAAAAAATGTTTTTCGATCAGGAATTCTTAAGTGAAGTTTTATTTCATCTAAATGTTTTTCATTGGTACGATTTAATGATAACTGCGGATGTTCACTTAAGTTGAAAAAACCAACATCTAATGTTTCGTCACTTATTGCTGCTTTGCCACCGATCAACTCACAAAGAAAGATTATTTTGAAAGCATGGAAAAATTCTAATCTTCCCCCAACCCTATTTGCATCAAAAACCCCAATAACTTTAATGGGTTTTACATCATAACCACTTTCTTCTTTGCATTCTCTTATCGCAACTTCTGAAGGAATGTCGCCAACATCAGCCCAGCCGCCGGGCATTGCCCAGCAATTATCTGTTGACTCCTGAACAAGTAAAATTTTATCATCTTTAATTACTGCCGCTCGAACATCAATTTTGGGAGTCGCATAACCGGGATGCTCCATTAATACTTTATTAACTGATTCTTTCTCAAGAATCGTATGATGTTCAATTATCTCAGCGGTTATTTCAGTTAATCTATTATATCGATCTTTTTCGTAATCTGTAACTGCAAATGCTGATCCGGTTTGAGCCAACTGCTGAATTTCTCTTGCAACCTCCAGCCACTTAAAAGTTTCAGAATTATTCTTCATTGTACATTGTTCATTGTAAATTGTTAATTAAAAAGGATTTGTCGCCCAAACAGTTACTTCAGGAATAAAACCTCTATCATCCATTTCTAATGCAGTAACTATTGTGTGTGCGATTTCTAAAGGACGTAATTTATTTTTCACTTCTGGTTTTTCATTTCTTTCGTTATCTCCAAAAGCAGTTGTAACTTCACTTGGGTTAACGAGTATTACGCGAACATTATATTTTCTTAACTCGGCTTGCCAGCATTGTGTCATTCCGCGCAAAGCAAATTTAGATGAAGCGTAAACGGTTCCATTTGCAAAACCTTTTGTACCTGCCGTTGACGCAATATTAATTATGTTGCCTGATTTTTGTTTCTTAAAAAGTTTAGCTGCTTCACTTGCCATAAGTGCGGCGCCAAAGACATTTACATCATAAACTTTATGCAAAGATTTCATATCGAGTTCTGTGATTTCATTCCACGCATCACCAATTCCTGCATTGTTGATGAGGCAATCAAGTTTTCCAAATTGTTTAAGAAATAATTCATAAGTTCTGTGTACATCGTTTTCCACCGCAACATCTGCATGTATTGCGAATGCGCCAATTTCTTTTGCGACTTTTTCCAGTTTGGATTTATCTCTGCCTGTAATTGCAACCTTGCCGCCTTTTTCGATTAAAAGCTTTGCTGTTGCTTTGCCAATTCCAGCGCTGCCGCCGGTAACAAGAAATGTTGAGTCTTTAATGTGCATTTGTACCTCTTTTTTATTGCAAAGTTAAGGAGAAATGAGGAAAGAAATAATGAAATAGTTTTATCAAGGATATCCCGACTAAAATAATTATTCCGGTTTAGAAAATAATAATTTTTCTCTGCGACTCAGCGTCTCTGCGGTAGAAAAACATTTTACCGCAGAGACGCGGAGACGCGGAGTTTATTTTAATTTAATTTCAGTAATTACAGGATAATGATCTGATGGATACAAACCATTAAAAGTTGTTGTATCTATTATATGATTTAAAACTTCAACTTTATCATTTACAAAAATAAAATCAATTTTATTATCGGGTTGTATATCATTACCAAATCCGTTAAAAGTTATGTTACCGCCAATGCTTTTTGATTTTGAAATTAATTTTGAATCAAACAGTTTGCTGGTAATAATTTTGTAACCTTCTGAGCTTGATCTGTAATTAAAATCTCCCGATAGTATTATTGGATAATCGGTAGCGTATTTACTAATTTCATTTACAAGTAATCTCGAACTTTCAGTTCTTGCAACTTCACCAATATGATCTAAGTGGGTATTCAAATAATAAAAATCCTTTAACGACACTAAATCTTTTAGTTTAATAATTGTTACTGTTCTTTTAAACATTGCATCCCAGCCTTTGGAAACAGTCATAGGTGATTCGGAAAGCCATAAAGTTTGTTTTTCCTCCGGTATAAATCGTTTTTTTCTGTAAAGAATTGCTGTTGATTCCCCACCTTCTTTTCCATCCTCACGACTCACCCCGTACCAATCATACTCATCCAGCATTTCAATCAAATCTTTTACTTGAAACATTTCCGCTTCCTGTAATCCTATTAGATCAGGATTAAGTTTTTTAATCAAGTACGCAATTAAATATTTTCTATTACTCCAATTATCAACACTGCTTGAGTCTTCACAATATCCACAGCGAATGTTGTATGACATTACTTTAATGTTTTCCTTCTGCGCAAAAATAGTTGAAGACAATAATATGATTAGGAACACCACAACTATGTTTTTCATATAACATTATCTTTCAAAATTGAAATATGATTCAAAAATCCTTTCACGCAGAGACGCTAAGCCGCAAAGATTTTTTAACTCTAAATTGATTTTAATTTTTCCAATAATTTAACCATTGCAGATGTATCCATTTTACAATACTCAAGTAAGTTTGTTCTTGTATCCGCAATCCGCATTAAGTCTGTTTCAAAGTAAAGACTTTCAAAAGCAACAGATGCGAGTCCGCCTTCATTGATTTCTAAATTCTTATAACTTAGTTCTGGAATTAATGCTGGTAAAACATATTTAATGGAATATGATCCCTGCATTTTGTAAGTGTAGTAATATTTTTTCTGGAAAGGAATCATCAAGTCCTTTATACGATTTATTCTCTCCTCAATTTCTTTTTTGTATTGGGGAAATGCTTCTGCGATTTCTTTTAATCTTAAAATCTCAAAAGATTTATTATATGTTAAAATATCACCTTCACCTTTTGTATCGCGTAAAAGATTTTCTATAAACTTAATTCTTGGATCATTTCCAGCTTCAGCTAAAAACTCAGAATGATCAATCTTGTTTTTCTTGTTCTTCTTGAAATGAAGAGAGTATTGAAATGGAATCTGCATATATGGTCTTGAATTATCAAACATCGGAACCGCTGGCTGAAATGTTTCAAAATCCATAAAGTAAATCGGGTAATTCAAATCAGATAAAAATTCTTTAATCGCTTTTTTATCTATTAAATCTATTTTGCTTTTATACACATCAAGTTGAAGTCGAGCATTTTTAGAAAGGTTCGCATCATCCGGAACATCTTTTAATTTTATAATTCCACTTCTGTACAAATCATATTTTTTATTAAGATGAATTCCTGAAAGATCAAAGACTGAATTTTCCGGGATGTGTTTACGGCAGTATTCATAAAACCCACAAGTGTAAGGATCATAGCAATGCTCGCCAATATCGATTTTAGGAATAACTTTTTTTGCGATTACTTTCTTAAATCGATTTACATTTTCTTCAACCCATTTTTGTAATCGTAAGATTAACTTTAGAACAGATTCAGTTATAAAAAGTTTATCTAGTTCTATTTCGCCTTTTCTTACATACTGATTATTTATGTAAGTGATTGAAAAATCCTTGATCTTATAACCGCAATTGGAAATGACCCAATACTGCAAAGCGGCATCACGAATATAAGTTTCTGAAATTGAAGTTGAGCTTTTTACCTCATAAACTTTTAATCCTGATTTATCATTCACAACAATATCCGCAACAGAAAGTACATCACTAAAATTAAATGATGCTTCATAAATTATTTTTTGCTTCTCCTTTAAAAGGTTCTTAGTAACAACAACCGCTTTATCGTATTCGAATTGTGATTTGGGTGAGGCATCAATTCCATTTGGAAAAAGTTCTTGTGCTAATTTGCCAACATCAGTCCCGCGTTTAAATATTGCTTTCTGCATATCAGAAAGCTGATCCATTTCATTGTATTGATATTTATAAAGATAGAGATGCTTTTCGCATTGCACACCACGAATGAAAGAAGATTTGCTTAGAAGATGTGAACCCATTATAAATCCAATCTGCAATAATTTTATAATCTAATTTAATGTTTTTGTGGTTGAGATTTGAAATCTTTTTTAGCAAATTTGATCAACATTAAAACAAAGTACATTATGAAATTTCAAGTGATCATATTTCTAACAGTAATAAATATCTTTTTGTTCGCACAGGACCAACGCTACACAAAAGGTGCTGAAAACGGTTATGCATGGTTATCATTAAATCAATCCAGCAACACTCTTACAGATTACAAATTTGAATACCTTGCAAGTATGCTTGAAAATCAGAGATATATGATTAAGTACGATAATAAGCCTAAAATGCCAATCGGATGCAGAGATGATATAGCAAAAGTTGGTGAGTCTGAGAATGCTGAAGAACTTGATTTAAATCTTATTGTTGAAATGATTGATGAATTTTATAGCAGGAAAGAAAATTTAATAATACCGGTTATTGGTGCTTACTGTTATTGTATTAAGGATCTCGTCGGCTTAAGTTTGAAAGATCTTGAAAATTACAGACAAGAATTATTAGCATTCTCAAAAGAGTAATCAAAACAGCAACGGCTCATCGGATTTCTTTTTAGTCTTCTTCTCTTTTTTCTGCACTTTAAGAAAGTCAGCAAAATCTTCTTTAGAAATAATATAGATTTTACCAACCTGCGTGGATTTTAACGTCCCGTTTTTTATGTGATACAAAACTCCCGAATGACTCATATCCAAAAGTTTTGCCACTTCCTGTACACTGAAGAGTTCTTTCATAACACTTTTACGATTAATGAATACTTCTTACAGCCTTAAATTAAGCAGTTATAATCATACATTCAATTAAAATTTATTTTCTGTAGGGATGAGAACGAGCAGAAATTGAGACAAGACAATAATTCCCAGGCGTTTTGGCAATCCAAAAGCGCTCAATAGGAATAGTTTAGAATTTCTATTGCAATTCTAAAGCTGCGTTAACTGGTTTTCTTCGATGCTGTTTATCTTTTATCAAAGCTGATAAAAACGCACCGGCAAATAAAGTTACCGCAGAGCCAAGAACTATTAAAGTTAATGTAAAGGTACTGCTCATACTAAAAACATAAATCATTATTTGAATTGAAGCGAAAGCTAAAAGTGATTTCATATATTTCCTTATTTATTATGATTTCCGGTAAAAAAATAATTATTACTGGCTTATTGAGTGTTAAGCTACAATTAAGATAAGATTATCAAATTGTTAAGCGCGAGTGATTTTTGACATTTTTTTGACAACTCTGAATTTTATTTATGTCAAATTTCTTCTGAAGCTTATTTAGATTTTAAGCGAAAACAATTTAATTATCATTTAAGCTAAGGATGAAAAAATGGAAGCTGCAATAAATAATCAAAATGATAGAATAATGTCATTTGCATTTGCTAAAGATTATATCATAACAATGCGTCCCTACCTTCTTTTCGTTTCCGGTGTTACTGGAATTTGCGGAATATCATTTATTGATGATTTATCTTTTTCAAAATCGGTTTTAATATTTCTTGCGTCATTTCTTTCTTATGGATTCGGACAAGCACTAACAGATTGTTTTCAAACAGATACCGATTCAATATCATCTCCATATCGTCCTCTAACTCAAGGCAGAATTTCTAAAACTCAGGTTTTAACTGTAAGCATAATCGGATTAGTATTATGCATAAGTGTTTTTACTTTTTATAATCCTATTAATCTTCTTCTTGGAACTCTTTCAGGAGTAGGACTTGCAACTTACACCTACTTTAAAAGAAAATTTTGGGGTGGACCGTTTTACAATGCATGGATTGTTGGAGTTTTATTTTTAATGGCTTTTCTATGTGGATCAGATTTAGAGACATTAATAAGAAACGATAAATTGATTTACGGACTAAGCGCAGTCTTTTGGGGATATGCAAACTTTGTTCTTGTTGGATACTTTAAAGATGTACAAGCTGATAGAACAACAGGTTACAATACATTTCCTGTTGTATTCGGAAGAAGAATGTCATCAATAGCCTCAAACATTTTTGGTTTTCTAACCATCCTGGCCACAATATCGGTATTTAATTATGCAAATTCATTTGATAGTCTAATTGAGCATCATGCTTTTGCATTGATATTTCTTAGCATTGGAATTTTGATAATGTTTTTATGTCAGGTATTGGTACATTTTATAAAGCAAGATGATGAATCCAGTAAGGCAATCAGCTTATCTGTGCACGCGTACATTATACTACTTACTTCAATAATTATTTTGAATAAAATTGAATGGCTTATTCCAATGATTATTTTTTATGTCTTATTCAACTTAACCATGATATTCCGACCAGCAAAAAATCAGATATAAAGATGTATCTTTTACTTAATACATATGCTGGAGGAGGAAATTCTAAGATGAAATGGGAACAGATAAAGAAGTATATTAATTCGAGGTTCGACGACTTGATCATTATTAAATATGATAAATCTTCTAATACTAATAATTTTATTCGAGATGCGATCTCTAAAAACGAAAAAGATTTTATTGTTGCCGGCGGAGACGGAACTATTAATCTCTTTATTAATGATTTGATTGACACTGTCACTAAAGAAGAAATAAATAAATATAAAATCGGGGCAATTGGAATAGGCTCAAGCAACGATTTTCATAAGCCAATAGTGAAGGATCACCTCATCAACAATATTCCGGTTAAAATAGATTTTGCACATTCTCAGCAAAGGGATGTTTGTCTGATCAAGTATAAGTCGGGATCTGAATTTCGGCACAAATATTTTCTACTTAATGCGAGTATTGGGGTTACTGCTGAAGCAAATAATTTATTTAATCATCCTGATCCAATTCTAAAATTCTTAAAAAAATATTTTACTTCAATTGCTATTCACTATGCTGCATTAAAAACGATTCTTAAACACAAGAATTTTGAAGCAAAAATTATTTTTGATTCTTATGAAACCTATTCGTTTAATGTTTCAAACTTGTCAATCATAAAAAGTCCAAATATTTCAGGTGATCTATCTTATCCATCAGATGCTGATTACCAAAATGGGCTATATGATATTTATTTCACACATTCCATGAACAAGCTTGATCTAATAACACTGTTAAAGTCTTTATCCAATAACGTCTTTCCTAAAAACGATAAAACAAAGTACTGTAAAACTTCTAAAATAAAAGTAACTGCAGAGAAAGATTTTTTGATCGAATTTGATGGAGAAACAATTTCAACAAACTATGCGGAGTTTTCAATCTTAAATAAATACTTAAATATATGCACCAATTAAAAGACATAATTGAAAACAAACTAATCAATGAGCTTACAAAATCATTTTTACATTCACCTTTACAAGTTAATAGGTTGCACGAAACTGATGCCGAAATTATTAAGCTTGAAAATACTCCCTATGATTTGGCAATTACAATTGATACGATTTCCGAAGAGATAAAAACGGGATTGTATTCCGATCCTTATCAAATCGGCTGGATGAGCGTGATGGTTAATATGAGCGATCTTGCTGCTGTTGGCGCTTCTCCGATTGGAATAGTGATTTCTCAAATTCTCCCAAAAGAAATTGCTGAAGACTATTTAACCCAGATTCAAAAAGGAATAACTGATGCTTGTAATAAATGTAATACATTTGTTCTTGGCGGCGATACAAATTTTGGCGATGAATTAATAATTTCGGGTTGTGCTATTGGTACAGTTGAAAAAGATAAGTTTTTAAAAAGAGTTTGCTGCAAACCGGGTGATAAAATTTGTACAAGTGGAAAAATAGGAGTTGGAAACGCTTATGCCGCACAGAAATTATTCTTTAACAATCAGGTGGATTCCCGCATTAGCGGGAATGACAATGTTAGCAGACGTGAAATTGGATTTTTTCCTGAGGCAAAATTAGAATGGAGAAATATTCTGCATAAATATTCATCAAGCTGTATTGATACAAGTGATGGAGTTCTATCATCACTCGATCAATTAATGAGGCTAAACAATGTGGGGTTTAAATTCAGAAATGATTGGATTGAATCAATTGACGACAAATCAAAACGAATATTTAGTAATTTTAATTTGCCACAATGGCTTTTGCTTGCTGGTGAACATGGCGAGTTTGAGTTATTGTTTTCCATTCCTGCCGAAAGAAAAATTGATTTCCTCAAAGAAGCTCATTTATCAAACCTTAAACCAATATGTCTGGCTACAGCAACAGAAGATGAAAATATTAAAATAAATCTTTATGATAATGAGCAAATATTAGACACAGAAAAAATAAGAAACCTTGCTTTTGAAAAAGACTTCAGCCCGCAAAAGTATTTACAAAAGTTAATGGAGATAGATAAAGCATTAAGAGCAATAAGTTAAATGGGTAGTCATCACGAACGTAGTGAAGTGATCTGTCGGTTTTGTGTGTTTGAAGATTGCTTCGTCGTAAACTCCTCGCAATGACTATTCTTACGCTGACAAAAACTAAACAATAGTACATGACAAATTTTTGACAATTCTATGAGAACTTACTGACACTTCCCTCTTAAAATCACATTAGTTTTCCATCAGAGATCAGGCAAGTAAAACAAAACGAGAAAGTGAGCAAATAAAATGTCAGCAAAGCAAGAATACTTAGGCGGTGAAAATTTTGATCTTAGAGATATTCTTTTGAGAGGAAGAAGAATGCCTCTATCGGATAGAGTGAATTTCTTTGGAGAATTTCTTGAAAGTCTATCCAGCAACAAGCAAATGCTTCATTTAAGATGCATTTCAAGTCCGTCCGATCGTGAAGTTGATGTTTATGATGAATATTTAGGTGTTACGAGAAAGATGTTAATGTTCGGATCAAACAATTATTTAGGATTCGCAAACCATCCATACATAAAAGAGTATGTCAAAGATATAATTGAAAAATATGGGATTGGAATTGGAGGACCACCCCTACTTAACGGCTATACAAAAATCCACAGAGAATTGGAAGAAAGATTAGCATCACTAAAAGGGTCAGAAGACGCTTTAATCTTTTCCAGCGGGTATGGAGCTAACGTTGGTCTAGTTTCTGCACTAGTCGGGCCGGATGATTATGTCGTTTACGATCAATACAGCCACGCTTCTTTTTATGATGGATTAAAAATGTGTAACGCACGCGGAATTTATTTTCTTCATAATGATGTTGAGAACCTTAAAGCAAAATTAGAAGACACCAGAAAACTTAATCCAAAAAATATTTTTGTGGGCGTTGAAGGAGTTTACTCAATGGATGGAGATATAGCTCCCCTTGATGAAATAACAGCAGTATGTAAACAATATGATGCAATTTTACTAGTTGATGACGCACATGGAACTGGTACAATCGGACATCGAGGTGGTGGCACAAGTGATTACTTCGGATTGGATGGGCAGATTGATATTGTGATGGGAACATTTAGTAAGTCTTTCGCAGTTACCGGCGGATTTGTTGCTGCTTCAAAACCGATTGTTGATTACTTAAGATTTTTTGCAAGATCATATATGTTTTCAGCTTCAATTTCTCCGGTTACAATTGCTTCTGTTTTAGCGGGATTGGATCTTCTTGAAAACGATCCATCTATTCTGTACTCGCTTAGATCAAATATTAAATATGCGACTTGGAAACTAAATAAGATTGGATTTAATGTGTCAAGTGAAACACCAATTATTCCGTTACGTGTTCCTGTTGAAATGAACATAAGAGATGCTGCATATAAATTTCACGAACGCGGTATCTTCATTAACTCAATCGAGTACCCTGCTGTACCAGTTTCTCAGCAAAGATTTAGAATCAGCATAACTGCAAGTCACACAAAAGAAGACATTAATAAACTTGTTGAAGTTGTAGAAGAAATATGGACCGAGTATGAGAGTGATCGTCCTGAAACTGAAATTTTAAGAGCAATGTGAATGAAAAGAAGAAAGGATGACAAGAAAATGAAAAAGCAAAAACAATCTAAACCAAAACTATTAATAATAGTTTTGTTTCAAAATCTTTTAGATGAAGAACCGTATTATGCAAAAACTCCAGCACCTCCGTTACCTGGAATTTTACTTGCTGCTTTAACTCCATCTGAAGTAGAGGTTGAAGTTTTACACGAAATGGTTCGCCCAATTGACTATAACACTGATGCAGATTTTATTGCTATTAGTTTTATGGATTATTTATCACCTCATGCTTATGAAGTTGCTGCAAAATTCAGAGCAATGGGTAAAGTCGTTATCGGTGGGGGTAAATTTGCTTCAACATTTCCGGATGAGGTAGAGCCGTATTTTGATTCCATTTGCGTGGGTGAAGCACAAAAAATTTGGGCAACTATGGTAAACGATCTGTTAAATGGTAAACTTAGAAAAAGATACGATGCAGATTTAGCGCCTGAACTTGAAAATATTCCCGCACCAAGATATGATTTAGTTGAGAGAACATATTTTACACCGATGGTAACAGAAGCTTCCCGCGGTTGTCCACATCCTTGCACTTACTGTCAGCTGAATATTAAGCGCACACCATATAGAACTCGTCCTGTTGCAGATGTTATTAGAGATTTAACCAACACAAAAGGTTTACCGTTCATTAAAAGAAAAACCGCAATGATACTTGATAATAATCTTGGCGGAAGTTTAACGAATGCAAAAAATCTACTACGAGAAATTGCGAAGCTGAAATTCTGGGCAATCGGCGCTCAATACAGCATTGAGTGTTTGCGTGATGATGAATATGTAGAGCTGCTTGCTAAAGCTAATTGTCGAATGTCTTTTCTTGGAATGGAATCATTGAATGAAGAGAGTTTACGTGATGTTGAAAAAAAGCAAAACAAAGTCGAAGAGTACAAAGAGTTTTTTTACAAACTAAACAAGAAAGGCATTTTAACATTTACGGGATTTATGTTCGCCCTTGATGAGGACACTCCAGAATATTACGAAACGCTTCCTCAGAAGTTAGAAGAAGTTGGCGTTAATGTTATTCTTCCATCTATTTCAATTCCAATTTATGGAACGCCGCTCCACAAAAGAATGATTGATGAAAATAGGATTATCGATAACGATATTACTCATTACGAAGGAGATCACGTATTATTCAGTCATAAGCATTTAACAGAAGAACAGATTTATTATTACTACGAAAGAACAATTAAGATATTTTATTCCTGGAAAAACATTCTAAAGAGATGGTGGAAGTTTGCTTCAACGCAGACATTTGAGGGATCCATAAAGGAATACTTACTTAAGACGGTTTTAGGATCAGTGATATACTTTAAGCTTTCAATCTTCCAGAGACATCATGCACAGGAAAGAGTTTTTGATAAAAGAAAAAATAAAAAGCCGGTTAAAGATTCTACTTCACCGGCTGAATTAAATATAAAAGCTGCTTGACAATGAATTTTATTTCTACTTAATAAACATCATGCTCTTAGAATAAGAAACTCCGTTTACTTTTAGTGTATAGATGTAAACACCACTGGAAAGATTGGATGCATTAAAATCAACTTCATAAGTCCCTGCTGGTTTTTCTTCATTAACCAAAGTTCCTACTTCCTTACCAAGAATATCGTAGACCTCTAGTTTCACAAATTGCGTACTGCTTATTGCATACTGTATGCTGGTGCTTGGATTAAATGGATTGGGATAATTTTGATTCAGCACAAAACCATCAGGTATATTTTTAACATTTTCATTATCAACATCAGTGATAGGTGAAAATAAATTTTTGTAGTATGTAAAGTTTCCGTTGTACTCACCAATAATCATATCCCTTCTTCCATCATCATCAAGATCAGCAAATCCGGGATACGGATTCTGATCAACTTCGATTCCGGCAAACATAACATCATATCGCACCCACATTGGTGTTCTTACATCTCCATCATTTCTATAATATTTAACTGTGCCCCAGGCATCACCGATAATAAGATCATAATCAGCATCATTATCAATATCTGCTAAAGTTGGTCTTCCATAACTTGGAAAAGTTACACCTGTGAATGTTGTTGTGTTAACAGTAAACACATTGCTGCCATCATTTGTGTAATATTTGGTCTCACTTCCAGTTTCAGCACCAACAAG
This sequence comes from Ignavibacteriaceae bacterium, assembly GCA_041738675.1. GTDB lineage: Bacteria > Bacteroidota > Ignavibacteria > Ignavibacteriales > Ignavibacteriaceae > IGN3. Next base: position 20,545 of record JBGSPH010000064.1, on the reverse strand, counting down.
CAAATCAATATCGCCATCGCCATCAAGATCTGCAAAAGTAGGAATGCTAGTCCATCCAACATCTATTGCGCTGAACATAGTTGTATTTTGTGTAAACGTTCCGTTATCATTTATAAAAAGAAAAACCTGACCGTTAAGTGCACCGGAAACAATATCGTAATCGTTGTCTTTATCAATATCAACAAACACAGGGGCGCTGTAAGAATTTACTGTTAAGTTTGAAAAAGGCATATTAACCTTATTGAAGATTGGCTTCAATGGAGTGCCGTCGTTTCTAAAGTAATTAAATTTTCCAAGCCAGTCTCCGCTTAACAAATCGTTATCACCATCTCCATCAAAATCTGCAAGAGATGCGGTTGCACTGTTACCGCTTATTTTTATGATCTTAAAATAATCCGGATAATATTGGAATGATGGTGTTGTTACAGTTCCTATGTTTCGATAAACATAAAGGACCCCGCCATCTGTTCCGTATATTAGATCAAAATCACCGTCATAATCTAAATCAGAAAAAGTAGGATTTTTCCAGTAGGTGGTTGTTTCTAATCCGGAAAATGTTGTTGTGTTTTGTGTCCACGCGGGACTTTGCTTTGTCCCCGTATTTCTATAGTAAACCAATGTTTGTAAATCTCTTCCAAAAACTAAATCATAATCCTCATCGTTATCCAGATCAACAAAAGTTGGATATGAGTTTAAACCTATATCGGGTATGCCTGTTACTAAAGTATTGTCCAGTGTAAATGATGGAACACTTGCAGTTCCTGTATTTCTAAATGCCATTGTTATTCCCGGGTCAGGACCACCGAGTAACGATTCGCCAATTCCCACAAACAAATCAAGATCGCCGTCATCATCAATATCAATAAAAGCTGGCTGTGCATCGCTTCCTATTTGCGGATTTACCTCGGTAAAGATTGTATCCACTGCCACAAAATCAGGGGAAGAAATTGTTCCGATGTTTTGGTAATATCTTATCCCATTGTAGCCGCCAATAGCAAGATCAAGATCACTATCGTTATCTAAATCTATAAATGTTGGATAATCTGAGTTTGTATTAGTTTGTCCGCCTCCATAAATATTTGCAAAAACTGATGCATCTTTTGTGAATGTTGTTGGAAAATCGTGAGAGTTATTCCAGAAAAAATCTGCTGCGTCAGCAATATTACCAAGAATTAAATCGGGGTTACCGTCATTATTCAGATCTGCAAATTCCGGAGCAGAAAAATTTTGAACCGTTACACCAGAAACAGCAAAAATAGAATCAACTTTTAACCAGTTTTGAGAGAATATGTTTGTTGATGATAAAATGACAAAAAGCATAAATAGTTTTTTCAAAGCAAACTCCTGAAATAATAAGATTTTAAAAGTAAAAATAGAAATTTTATTACGATGGTGAAACAAAAACCCCGGTAATACCGGGGTATAATATAAGAGCCGATCGTAACAGATTATTAGCTGCTCTATCTTTATGTTGATCCCAGAATAAGTTATACCTATGCAACTATTCTTGAGATATTAACATTTTATTAAAGCTCTCCTCTTTCAGCTGCTGCTTTCATCTCTTCACTTGCATAGATTGCAATCTCTACTCTTCGGTTAAGCTGCTTTCCATCATTAGTATCATTCGATGCCACAGGTTCCGTTTCACCTAATCCGACGATTGAAAGTCTTGAAGAACTGATACCTTTATACATTGCATAATCTGAAACTGATTGAGCTCTTTTTTCGGACAAAGTTTGATTATAATTTTCTGATCCATCAGAATCTGTATGTCCGGTTATCAAAATATTTGAGTCCGGATACTTTTTGAGGATATCTGCAAGTTTAGAAATATTAGTTTTTGCTTCGGGTTGAAGTGTTGAAGAGTCATAACCAAATAATATTCCTGAATCGAAACTTATTAAGATGCCTTCACCGACTCTTTCAATTTTTGCATCTTCCAATTCTTTCTCCATTTCTTCTGCCTGTTTATCCATATTATTACCAATCAATGCACCAGCTGTACCGCCAACTGCCGCACCGATTACTGCACCAAGTGCAGTATTTCCAAACTGATTGCCAATTACTCCACCAACCACAGCACCTCCAACACCGCCTATAACTCCGCCTTTAACAGTGTTACTTGCACCGCAGCCAATGATGAAAACTGATGCAGTTACAGCAAATATTACAAGTAAATTTTTTATTTTTTTCATTTTATTTCTCCAAACACTATTTATTAACACTTAACTTATTCTTTCTTATTGAAAGAAATATCTTTGTCCAATTCCTTCATCAATTTCAAATCCAATTGCTGGCTTAATTAAACCAATATCTTATTCCTATACCTCCACCGATTCCAAAGTCTGTTGAGGGGGATAAATCAAGAATAGGTACAAGTTCCAGAAAAATATCTATTGGTGCATTAGCAAACAGATAGTCAATACCTACTGGAATTCTGACACCAAAGCTTGGGTCATCTGCTAAAACTACTCTTGCACCAACGCCAACGTAAATAGGTAATTTGCCTGACGATACTGAAATTGCATTGAAAAAATGCCAAACATAATCAGCCTGGAGAAGTACACTGCCGTCATTATGATAATCATTATCATGATGATACTTATTGAATGACCAGGCTATCGCAAAGTCAAATGCGTTATCATTACTTGTCCATGCTTTTGCACTTAGTCCGGTTGGTTCTCCTAAAATAATTCCCATTCCAAATCCGTGATCCTGAGCTGCAATTGGTTTTATTAAGATTAGCGTAAATCCCAAAACCATAATGAACATAAAATATTTTTTCATAACTATTTTTCCTTTATATATTTCTAAATTTATTTAATACTTAAATTGATTGTTCCTAAGTCGGTATTTTGCTGTGCAACAACAGTTACATTAGTAATTGTTGTATCGTTATAAGCAGGATTTGCAGAGAATACTTCTACCCTGTAAGTCCGCTGTGTTAGAGCCATTAACTTAAATGAACCTAATATTGATTCTGCAATGGTAACAGATGTATCTGCCCCGCTTATTGCATAAACATAACCAGCTGCATTTATTGGGTTTATTTTACCTGAGATAGTCCCTGAGATTATAGTGGGTATAAGTCTGATAACAGGTTTTAACTTATACTGACCATTTCCTGTAAGTACTATTGAATGATCTGCATCAAAATCAAGCATCAATTCGTATATAACTCCCGATTGAATTTCAAATGCGTGGTTTAATTTAATACCTGTCTGTTCTCCACTTGGTACATCAAGAGGATAAGTAATTCCATCAACAACTATGTTGCTTCCCGCACCAATTATTAATCTTATTTGTGTATAGTTTCCTGCATCCAGATAATTATTTCCGAGGACAACGCTTGCGCCATTTCTAAGTCTTAGTAAATCGTAAGTTGCTGTGTTATTATTTATAACGAACCAGCCACTAGTTGAATCTGAAGCTGATCTGTGTACCTCAACTCTTGTAACAACTATATTTATTTCATCATATTCTGCGGGTGAATCAACCATTGTTATCTTTATTTGTCCCTGCCCTGTTTCCGGTGAAGTTGAATCTGAACAGTTGAAAACGAAAAAAGCTATTGCTGAAAAACTTAAGAATACAGCTAATTGTAAAAATTTCCCTCTTATAGACCTCATTGAAAATACTCCTTAAAAAATCAATTAAAATGAATCTTACTCTTTTGCGTTAAGATTGTGTTTAGGGTTTCCAAAAATTCACCCTATTTTATCACATATGAAACTAAGTTAAGGTTTGTGAGTTATCAATCGGGCAAAGGGATGAAAAAGGGACTAAGCCTTTTGGTTTAGATAACTTGTTTTTCAAATAGCATATCATTGTTTGTATGCTTTAAAATAAAAAGGGTGTCCCGAAAGACACCCTTAGTCAAACTAAGATCAAACTACTTTATTCGTTTGAACTCAATTCTTCTATTCATTCTTTTATTATCAGCTGTATCATTTGCAACTCTAGGACTTTCTTCACCATAGCCAACAGCAGTTATTCTATCAGCCAAAATGCCTTTTGAAAGCAACCATTCTCTAACAGAATCAGCTCTGCGCTGTGAAAGTTTTTGATTTGAACTATTGCTGCCAACATTATCTGTATGACCGCTTATTTCAACAAAAATTTCCGGATAAGTTTGCAATGTTTTTAAAGCCTTAGCCAAAACAACTTCTGATTCAGGAGTGATATTTGATTTGTTAGTAGCAAAGGTAATGCCTTCAAGAACAATTGGCACACCAATCTTAACTATATCATCTGAAGGATCAAGTGGGTCTGTACCACGTTTAACCTCAACACCATCAGCAATTGTTCCGCCATCTGTATCTACTTTAAGTGGATTGGTTTTATGTGTCATAACTTCTGCGTAGTCAGTTAACTCATCGCCATCGGTATCAGCTTTTAATGGATCGGATTTGTATTTGGTTACTTCGTCACCGTCAGTTAAGCCTTCACCGTCAGTATCAGCTTTTAATGGATTAGTTTTATACTTAAGAACTTCATCACCATCATTTAATTTATCACCATCTGTATCAGCTTTTAATGGGTCTGTTTTGTATTTGTTAACTTCTTCACCATCTTTTAATCCATCACCATCTGTATCGGAAATTAGCGGATTAGTTTTTGTTACTTTTACTTCTTCATAATCACTTAATCCATCACCATCTGAATCAACTTTTAATGGATCGGTTTTATAGGTTAAATATTCTTCGCCATCATTTAAGCCATCACCATCTGTATCAGGATTAGTTGGATCTGTGCCGATCTCTTTTTCCAAGCACTTACCAAGTCCATCCATATCTTTATCAGATTTGCAATTTTCACCAGTAAATGTTAAACCTAAAGAAGCGTTGAAGTATGAATCATAAAGATCTTGTTCAGCAGCCGTGTTGTAACCATCCAGATCATAAGTGGTAGACATCGCTCCGCCCAATCCCAAATCTAAAAGCACTCTTTCTCCAAGTGCAATTTCAAGACCAATACCGGCAGGAATAATTCCAACCCAGCCATCCGGTTCAGTAGCAATTCCGGCAACATTTGTTGGTTTGGTGTCTACGGTATAGTGCATTATTCCACCACCAATAAAGAAGTATGGATTAATCCCTTTCATATCAAAAGGACTCATTCTAAATCTTAATGTGATCGGAATAATTGTAGTTTCGTATTCGCCCCAAGTTGTTATATTTGGGTCAGTAAAATAAGCCAGACCAGCATATTTGCCGTATCCAGCATTTAATGATAACTCTAATGCATTATTCAATTCAACAGCAAAAAATCCTTCAGCGAGATAGGAAGTTTTGAACCAATCGAAAGAAGTGTTATCATTTCCGCTAAATCCTAGATTTGCAAATTCGTTTTCCGGAAATAATATACTTCCTCGAATACCGAACTTTGTTCCCCAATCTTTAAACTGTGCAATATTGGGTTGACTCATAGCAATCAGACCAAGTATTACAATAGTGTAAATTATTTTTTTCATTTTATCCTCATTTTGTTAATTAAATTGCGTACTGTTTTGTACTTTACTTTAAAGTAGTTATTTCAAATTATATTTTCAGCATTTACTTAAATGCTCTATGTATGAATGAATGAATAATTAATTCCTTTACCAATCACACTTATAAGCTATTTTAAGTAGGTAATTAAAACAATCGGTCAAGAGGATGATAAAAGACTTAATCCTTTGGGATGATAATAATTGCTTTTTCTTATTTCATATCCTCTAAAGTTAAAAGATCTGTCATACTCAAAATCCGACAACATCGCCAATACCGCTTCGAAGAGAAAACCACAGATATTGGAAAAAATAATCTCCGGGATTTCTTAGGTAATTTATTTCACCAATTTTCATTGAATCTTTTTCGTTCGGCAGGTTGGTTGTACGGATAATAAACATATGCCCAACAAAATTGGAGATACGATTTAAAAGTACTTTATCAACTCTAGCGTCTTTATTGGAAATAGCAATTGCCAGATCATTATAAGCAACGCGCAAATTACCGCTTGCCTGCCCCGAATTAACATTGATATTATAAGTTGCAGATTGAATTACTCCGGATTTTACCTGTCTATTTTCAACGGGCTCAAGAAATACATTTAGTTCCGCAATATTCATTTTGCCAACTGTACCAGAGTAACGCAAAGAAAATTCCTTCGATGAAAGAGGAATTGCCATAAAAACTTTCATCGCGGCTGAATTCATAAAAAGTCCATCGCCATTAATAATTGTAGTTTCAGGTTGCGCAGTGTGATTTGCAATTCCACTTACATAAATATTGAATTTATTGAATGTAATTATTCCCGGTACCGCATTTACAGCAAATCTCTCAGAATATTTTAAATTTCCGTTTCTGATTTCCAGACTGTCTATCTTAATTATTTCCTTAATAGAAGAAAGAGACTCATTCGGCATTTGCGGGGCGAATACATTTTCTTCAACAGGCTTATCTTTGTTTAAAAGAATATCAGCAAACACATTCTGAAGAATAATTTTTCTTGCACTGTGCGTAGTTCCTTTTAGAAATGACACAAAATCAAGACCAGTTATTTTAATTTGAGAAATATCGAGACGAAACCTGGTTTGCCTAAACTGACTTTTCGCAAAGAATTGTTCATCATCAATTAAATAATGATACTTAAGCGAAGAAGTTGTTAATTCAGAGTCAGGTAAGGATATATGAGGTTTCTTTATACTAAGTTCCTGCGTAGACTCGGGATAACCCAGAATAATTTTTTCTGAATTTATTATTGAGTTCGAAAAAGCATTAGGATTAAAATCACTTTGCGTCAGAATTTTTATCCAACTTATGCCGCTTATAGAAAAGGAATCTACACTACACGTAAAAGACGAATCTTTTGTTTTTAGTTTAATAGAATCACACTCCAAAAAATTGTTCCACACACTGTATTTCATTTCGCCAAGTTGTATGGTGTATTCCGGATATTCTTTTTCAAAAGATTTTGCAATTCGATTTTTTAAGAATGTATTAATAAATGGATCAGGAAAGAGAACGAGGATAATTAAACTAATTAAAAATAAAGCTCCAATAATAAAACTAACATTCTTCACAAATTTTCGTGTTGATATATTTCCCCGATCAAAATCTTCATTTCCATTGTCAGGTTTTTTTATCATACTTTTTTCTTTTCAGAAATGGTACGTTAGGTTTATCATTTTTCTCTGACTCAAGCAACACTGCAATCCACTTTGTACTCTCATTGCTTTCAAATGCAAATTTTAGTGTCATTGTCAGCGGTATGGATAGAATTGCTCCAACCAATCCAAGTAAACCTCCCCAAAAAATTAACGAGAGAAATACGACTAATGTAGAAAGTCCAAGTTTTCTACCCAACAAACGAGGTTCAATAACGTTACCTATTATAAAATTAGCTGCTATATATAAAACGGCAACCATCGCAGCACTACCTATTCCATACTGAATGAAAGCCAAAACAATAGCTGGAATAGCAGCAATTATGGACCCAATATTTGGAATGTAGTTGAGTAAAAAGGCAAGAAAACCCCATAGTATTGGGTAATCAACATCAAGAATGTACAACCAGAATGCTATTAAAATTCCGGTAGCTAAACTGATTATGGTTTTGATAACCATATATCGTCTCATATCTTTAACGAACTTTGTAAACTGAGGAAATTTCTGTTTTGGATCTCCGAGTATCTTGCGAAGTTTTATTGGAAAGCTTGAGGCTTCAAGCAAAATAAAAGTTACTGTTAACAGAATTAAAACAAGATCAGAAATTACAGAACTCAGTCCCGATAATAAGCTTGCTGTAAGTTTCATTATTGATTCAGGATTAATATATTCCAGAAAATATTTTTCCTTAACAACAAAATCCTTACTTGATATAATTGCAGTTAGTTCTGTAACTTGCTCTCGAATACGAGCTTGTAATGATGGTAATTCTGTTAAAAATCTGCTGAAAGATGTACCTATTTGTGCACCGATTAAAAGTATAATCAAAATCATAGCAGCCATAACTATAAACACTGCTAATATGGAAGGTAAATTCTTCTCTTTTAACCAGAGTAATGGCGGAATTCCAAGGGACGCTAGAAAGATAGAGACGAGAAATAATACAACGATGGACTGTGCTAGATTAATTCCTGCAATAATTATGACTATTGCTGCTATGCTAATTAAAACGCGCACAACCCGAAATGAATTGTTTGATTCTTTAGAAATCATATTAGATTAAACGATACTGCATACTCTAGCATTTAAAGAGTACGGAGTTGATTAAATGAAATTATAATATTCCTTAACATTCATTATGTATGGATTCCTGGTCTTTAGCAAAAAGTACAACTTGTTTAATAATTATTGAAAAGTCCTAAACACTTTTAGAGTGCTTTTCGTCCATTAATAACATTTATTAAGATCATTATAACAGCAATTACAAGTAGAACGTGAATAACGCCACCCATTGTATAAGAGGTGACTAACCCAAGTAACCATAAAACTACTAGAACAACGGCGATTGTATATAACATGGTACCTATCCTTTCAATTAATAATTCTGAGTTTAGATTCTATCTTAAAGTAAGAATACGAGTGAGGCTGCACAATCGAGCGAAAGGATGAAAAAGGAACTACATCTTTTAGATTAGCAGTTGCTTTTACCTACATTAGTTTGAATTAGATTTTTTACCATACAAAAAAACTACTCCACCAATAACCATTAATCCAACTCCGATAAACGGAGACCAATTTGCTGTATGATCCTTGTCTGCTGTTATTTCAACGCTGCCTATATCTACAATTTTTTCTCTCGTTACGTAAGTAAATCCGGTGTATAGAGTCATCAACAATCCTATTACCACTATAGCTAGACCAATTGTTTTTGCATTCATTATTTTGAGCCTTCTTTGGGTTATTAAATAAATTCTGTTTTATAAATTAAAAGCTTAGAAGCCAGCTCTCCTGTGCCATCTTCATAAATATTTCAAACTCGGCTAAACCTTTTTTCAAGTTAATTAACGTAGAATCAAGATTTTGCCCCATCGATTGATCCATTAATAGTTTTCCTACTACTCCTTCTCCGGCTTCTATGTTGCTGGTGATCTTAGATAAATCTTGAATGACAGCAGATGTACTGTCTATGTTTGAATTTAAAGCTAAAAGAATATTGTCAATGTCTTGTGACTTATCCATAAAGACTACAAACTTTTCTGAACCGTCCTTCAAATTAATTATTGTAGATTGAATATTTTCTCTCCACGATTGATCCATTATTAGCCTGCCAATAGTTCCATTTCCTGATTCTATATTAGTTGAGATCTTAGCTAGGTCACCAGTGATAATTGCTGTATTATCAATCGTTGTTTTTAATGATAACATAATATCATCAACATCAATTGGCTGCTCTGTCTGAATTATATCATTATCCTCTATGTTCTTTTTTCCACCGGTTCCGGGATTTATAACTAATACTTTATTACCTATAAGCCCTTCTGAACCGATAGTAGCAATAGCATCCTTTTTAATAAACTTTCTGCTGCTTTCATCAATAACAATTTCAACTCTAACAGTTGTATCGCTGACTAAACTTATACTCTCTACTGTTCCTATACTTATGCCGGACAAGCGTACATTATTTCCTGGCTGAAGCCCTCCAACATCAGTGAATACACCTGTTAAACGGAATGTGCTCTCGAATAATAGCTGCTTCTCCCCAATATAATATATTGCTAAAATCAACACCACTAGACCAAGGGAGACAAATACACCGAGTTTTATTTTATTAGTTGAATTCTTTTTCATTTTATATACTCCTGCTTAATTGCATTCTGTTTCATTCAAAAAATGATCTTATCCAAGGATCTGCGGATTTCTCCAGATCGTCAAACGTTCCTTCTGCAGCACATACTCCGTTTTTGATTACAATAATTCTATCAGCTGTTAGTTTTGTACATTCAATATCGTGAGTAATAATGATGGAAGTAGTATGGTATTTTCTTTGCACCTCCAGAATAAGATTACTTATTTCTTTTGATGTTATAGGATCAAGTCCGGTTGTAGGTTCATCATAAAGCATTATCTCGGGTTTTAATATTAATGTTCTTGCTAAACCTAAACGCTTACGCATACCCCCGGAAAGTTCTGAGGGAGTCTTATCAATTGCTTTATCCAGGCCAACATCATGCAATGATTCTTTGATAAGAGAATCTAATTCCTCTTTCGATAACGAGTTCAATTGTTTTCTCAATGGAAATTGAAGATTTTCTCTAACTGTCATTGAGTCATAAAGAGCGCCGCTTTGAAAAAGGAAACCAATTTTTTTTTGTATTTCGACAAGATTTTTATCTTTTAGCTCAGAAATATCCTGTCCAAATATTAAAAGCTTACCATCATCAATATCTATCAATCCAACAATACATTTAATAAGCACGGATTTACCCGTTCCGGATTGTCCGAGTATAGCAAGATTTTCTCCTTTATTAATCACAAGATTAATATCACACAGCACGTGATTATTCCCGAAAGATTTCTTAAGATGCTGCATCTCAATCACAACATCACTCGTCTGTTTATCACCAGTCTTAATTTTAGTTTCGATATCGGTTGTATTTTCTTTCATTTGCCTAAATGCTCAATTTTAACCTTGAAGCAAACTTGTAATTTGTACTGCTATCATATCTATTATAAAAACCATCAATGATGATAATACCACAGCTGAATTGGCTGCTTCACCAACACCCTCCGTGCCTTTGTTTGAATTATATCCTTTATAACATCCTATTAAGCCGATAAAATATCCGAAGAAAAAAGTTTTAATAATTGCCGGTATTAAATCTGCAAATTCCAGACTTTGAAATATCTGTGAAAAGAATAAGTAAGCACTTACATCTCCTTTTATGTTAACACCAACTAATGATCCTACTAAACCAAAACCATCAGCAAGAATTACCAGGATCGGAAGCATTAAAGTTGCGGCAACAACTCTTGTAACAACAAGATATTTAAATGGATTATTGTCTGATACCTGCATCGCATCAATTTGTTCAGTTACATTCATGGATGCAAGTTCTGCTCCGATTCCCGATCCAACCTTTCCGGCAAAGATTAATGCCGTAATAACCGGACCAATTTCGCGTATAAGTGAAACCGCTACCATCGCAGGCAGCAATGATTCAGATCCAAATTTTGCCAGAGTAGGTCTTGATTGAATTGTTAGCACCAGTCCGATTATAAATCCGGTAATAGCCACCAAAGGAAGTGACTTGTAGCCAATCAAAAAAGATTGCTTCATTAATTCATTAAACTCATACGGAGGTTTGATTACTTCCTTAAAAAAACGAAATGTAAAAGTTGTAATAGAGGCTACTTCTAAAAAGAATTTTTTAAACATCGAATCAGGAATAATCTTTGTTGGTTCTTCTATTAAGATTTCGATTGTTTCGTTTTCAGTTTTGGATTGCTCAGAGATATTGTTTTCCATTGATACATTTATGACAATTTATTCTGGGATGATGTTATATAGAATTATGAATTAGTGCAATCAGGCAAAGGGATGAAAAAGGAACTACATCCTTACGATATGATCTGGAAGGCAATTATTCGCACTTTTTGATTAAAAAGAAAAAATGAATTGGAGAACACTTTTTAGGCGAACTCAAAAAGCTAACAAGAAAATTTATTGGTTTAGAATTCCTTTATTCTGCTTTTCATTTTTCTTATCACGTTTAGCCGCTTTTTTTTCTTTCATTGTTTTTGCAGGTTCTTTCTTTGAACCCTTTTTACTATCCTGACCCTTGCTCATAATTTTCTCCTGTCTTGTTTTCTTTTTAGATATAATTCATCTCTATTATTACAATATTAAAGCTTTTTTTATAAACTTATCGGCTTTTCTGCTATAGGCCATTTTTTTCTGATTTACTGTGAATCTTTTAGTCTCTGCTTTTTCCCTTTCGATAAGCTTAAGCGCTTCTGATTCTTCAGTTTTAAATTCAGATTTTAATACTACAATTTGAGCTTCTGTTGCTGCACGTTTAAGTTCTATTTCAGATTGCTTTCGTTCAATTTCTTGCTGCCGTGATAATTGTTGAGCTTCGTTTGTTGCTTCTTGAGTTAATCGAGCTGAACCCGTTAATACACCTTCAGGTCCAACATAAACATCAAGCAGTTCAATTCCACAATCTGTTAGTATAAATTCACGGATTTGGTTTGAATGATCCATTCCGCGTGATTTAAGAACATATAACCCTCTGTTACGTTCACCACCAATTTCAATATCACGTAATAGAAGCCAGGTATCTATTAATGATGATATTGCCATATCAGTAAGCTCCTGAGTAGTACCTGCATTAGAAAGGCTTGCGAAAAATGCAGTGATATTCCTCATCTTTAGAAAATCCACAAGACGAAGAAGCATTATTTTAACTTCAGTTTGATTTCCTCCTATAACGAATGCATCAATAGGATCAAGAATCACTATTTGCGGATCAACCTTATTAATCAATTTGATAGAAGTTGTTAAATGATGTTCCAATCCGTGCAGTGTTGGGCGAGTTGCGTGAAAATATAACAAACCTTTTTTTACCCATGGTTCTAAGTGAATTCCAATAGAAGACATATTACGCATAAATTGACTTGGAGATTCTTCGAATGCGAAATAAAGAACACGTTCTCCACGTTTACAAGCTGCTTCAACAAATTGTGCAGCAAGACTTGTTTTGCCGGTACCCGCAGTACCTGAAACAAGTATTGTACTGCCGCGAAAGTAACCTTTACCGGAAAGCATTGTATCAAGACGCGGAATGCCGCTGGAAATTCTTTCTCTCGAAGAAATGTGTTTCAATCCAAGTGAAGTAACAGGCAGAACGGAAAATCCATCTTCATCAATTAAGAAGGGATATTCATTTGTACCGTGTGTTGAGCCACGATACTTTACAATGCGTAATCTTCTTATGGAAGACTGATCGCTAACACGGTGATCCAGCAGAATAACACAATCAGAAACATATTCTTCCAAACCCTGACGCGTTAAAGTACCATAGCCTTTTTCACCAGTCACTATTGTTGTAACACCCTTTTTTTTCAACCAGCTGAATAATCGCCGCAATTCTGTGCGTACAATAGTAGCATTAGGAAGCGCCGAAAAGAGTGATTCAATGGTATCCAAAACAACACGCTTAGCGCCAATACTTTCGATTGCGTGGTGGATACGGACAAATAAACCCCTTAAATCATATTCACCGCTCTGTTCTATTTCGCCACGTTCAACGTGAATGTGTTCAAGCCAAATCTTTCTTTGTTTTATCAGGTTATTCAAATCGAATCCTAATGAAGCAACGTTTGCCGTTAGCTCTTTTTCTGTTTCCTCAAAGGAAATGAAAACACCGGGTTCATTATTGACTGTTGCACCGCGTACCAGAAATTCCATAGCAAATAATGTTTTACCACATCCAGCACCTCCGCACACAAGTGTTGGTCTGCCTTTGGGTAATCCGCCACCTGTAATTTCATCAAATCCCTGAATGCTGGTGGGTGATTTGGAGAGTGTTTTTCTTTTAAATTTTACTTCTTTTTTTTTCATAATATCTTGTCTAAATAAATTTTGTTTCTTCAATCCACCTTTGATCTGTCATATAAAATTGAAGAGTTTAAAGTTCTATAATATTTCACGCTAGATTATAGAAAAACTTGTAAACCAAAAAAATAGTCCAAAGGGATGAAAAAGGAATTAAACCTTTTTGGTGTGAGGAATGAGTAACAAATAATTATTGATTTAACTATTAAATCAAAAAATATTTAAATAAAAACCCCAATAGAAATTTTGATCTGCATTCTCTATAAAAATAAAAATATTATCGCCAGACAAAGAATAATCGAATATATCAACTTAAGTATTTTAGTTAATCCGGAAGTCTCTAATGATTTGAGGTCTTTCATTGCTCCATTAACATCTCCGACGTACAGCTTAAGGCTTGCTCGGTTAAAATAGGAAATGGAATCCTTTGGCGGCAGTTCAATCGCTTTTGAAAAATATTCTATCGCTTCATCAAAGTTGCCTTCATCAGCTTTTTTAACTCCTTCTATATTTAGAAAGAGTTTTATGATTTCATTCAGAGTTAAATTCTCCAATGGTAAGTGATATGTATCAGAGGATTCCATTAACAAAAACCATTTGATATTTTTTTAAAATGAAATCCATAAATCGCAAATAAAATTGCTAACGAAAACAACTGAGGTTTACGGAACAACGTCCAGAGAAATAATTTCCAGTAATAAATTCTTTCTTCCCCAACAACGCCCAGCTTTACTATCGATCTGAAGAGTGCAAGAATATAATTTGGATTAAGATGGAATACTTTTTTCTTCTTTGGTTCAAAATCTTTCATAAACCTCATTACGCGTTCATAAAAATATTTAGGAGAGTAAATTGTTTTTAAAATAGATTTATAACCATCAGAAAGTATTTCAGAATCCATTCTGGGAATAAAATTAATTGTGAAGTCAGTGTTGTTCCCGGTAAAATCATTTAACATTCTACCTTCTTCAAGTAACCTTTTTTCAAGCTTTGTGCCTTTGGGCGCATTAAGTAATCCAACCATTGCGGTTACAATTCCGCTTTGCTGAATAAAATTTGTAATCTCTTCAAAAATCTCGGGATGATCATTATCAAATCCAACAATAAAACCTCCCTGAACTTCAAGACCAAATTGCTGAATCTTCTTTACACTTGCTATCAAATCACGATTTGCATTCTGCGGTTTATGACATTCGATAAGACTTTTTTTGTTTGTCGATTCAATTCCAATAAACACAGCTTCAAATCCTGCTTTAGCCATCTGACACATCAAGTCTTCATCATCAGCCAGATTTATTGATGCTTCAGTGTTCAGATAAAATGGATTTTTTCTTTTCGTCATCCATTCTGTTATAGCTGGAAGAATTTCTTTTTTCAGTTTTACTTTGTTGCCGATAAAATTATCATCAACAAAGAAAACAGGTCCGCGCCATCCGGAAAAGTATAATGCATCCAATTCATCTATTACCTGTTCTTTTGTTTTTGTACGAGGTTTTCTTCCATACAAGACTGTTATATCACAAAATTCACAATCGAAAGGACATCCACGTGAATATTGAAGATTCATAGAAGTATAATTATTCATTGATACAAGATTCCACTGCGGTAATGGTGTAGTTGTAATATCTGCCCAATCACCAGAACTGTATGTGTGTTCAGGCTTTCCCTCACTAAAATCTTTTAAGAAAAGTGGAAGTGTAATCTCAGCTTCATTAAGTATCAGGTAATCAACTTTATCGTAATATTCTGAACTGCTTGTAAACAGGGGTCCGCCCGCTACAATTTTTGCTTTTAAGTTTACACAACGTTCAATCACTTCATTTGCGGACTCACTTTGAATTGACATAGCACTGATAAAAACTAAATCTGCCCAAAGAATATCATCGTTAGTCAATTGGTTAGCATTCATATCTATTAGTTTTTTGTTCCAATCTTTGGGCAGCATTGAAGCAACTGTTAAAAGTCCGAGTGGTGGAAAGCTTGCTTTTTTTGATACAAACTTTAATGCGTGTTTAAAACTCCAGAATGTGTCCGGATACATAGGATAAACCATGAGTATATTCATTTTACAACCCTTGTGCTAAAAAAGCTATTCATTGATTTTAAGATTTTTATCTGATCTTAGTATCATCTATTAACAAATAAAATCCTATCGATCTTAGGGATGAAAAAGGAACTAAATCTTTTGGGTGAGTTGCGCTTTAGAAAACAGGCAACCCGGTAGTTTTATAGATACTGAGCACTTTATTCAGAATTATTTTTTAAATAAAGTGTTCAGCAAGTCTGAAGAATTTTTGAGTGAGTTTCTGAGTTATACTCTTGTTTTGCTTTGCCTTCAGTAAGATCATTCAAAAACTGAGGAAGAGCAATTTCAGCTTCGTCAAAAATCATATGATCTACATTTTTGTAATATTCATCATTAGTTGTAAACAAAGATCCGCAAGCAATTGTTTTTGCATTTAGCTCTTTACATTTCTCAATAACTTTATTTGTTGATTTAGCCTGAGCCAACTTAGCACTAATTAAAACATAATCTGCCCAAAGTATATCCTCATCATTAAGATCATTTGCGTTCATATCAATCAATTTTTTGTTCCATTGTCTTGGGAGCATTGATGATAAGGTTAATAATATCAGCGGTGGAAAACTTGCCATACCCGAGAAATATTTTAAAACGCGTTCAAAATTCCAGATTCTAAATAAATATTTTGGATAAACTATTAAGAAATTCAATTGAAAACTCCTTGTCATTTAATAAACAACACAATGAAGATTAGATTTTTAACTAACATAAATTCATTTATAAGTGTATAAAAAACAATCATCCATTAGGATGAAAAAGGGATTACGTCTTTATCGTTAATTATATACATATATCGAATTGAAAAATGAAATATCAATTATTAACCATGGATATACTTTTAGTAATTGTTTTCAATGTTTCGGTAGTGTATGAATAATTTGCAATTTCTAAACGAGTATGTAATGCAAGTTTTTCCATAATGTTATGAATGTGACTTTTTACAGTATAGGTTGATACATGCATATTTTGACCGATCTCTTTGTTGCTCATTCCATCACTAAGCAAGCCAATGACCTCTCGTTCGCGTTTTGTCATCTTTACGGCTTCTTTAATTTTAGCTTTGCCTTCTCTAACTGCACGATCAACAATCTGAGAAAAAAGCGAATCTATTAATAGAGGAGGAAGTACAGTAGCTCCTTCAGAAACCGAGCGAATAGTAATTAAAAAATCCTTTAGTGATGCATCTTTAAGAATGAACCCATTTGCGCCAGCTTTTACAAACTGTAAAATATCGGCTTGTACCGGTGCAAGATCCATTACTATTATTTTTGCCTGGGGGAAATCTCTTTTAACTACCTCAACAACATGCAAACTATTCTGACTTCGCAAGCCTAAATCCAGAAGAACAACGTTTGGTTTTAACTGATTGATTTTTACGAGAGTGTTCTTTGCATCCCCGGATGCTGCAATTATTATAATATCTTTATGAGGTTTTAGAATAGAATTTATTCCATCACGCAGCAGACGGTTATCTTCAATTAGTAGTAATCGTATTTTTTTCATGAGGTATTCCTGTTTTTCATCTTAAATAGATTGTTAATGATTCACTTCTTACAAAAATCAAGATGTGTTTTTCGGGACCTAAATTCAATCGATCAAAAGGATGAAAAAGGATTTAAATCATTAGAATGAGTTTTTGAAATGAACTTTAATTACTCATCGAGTAACGAGGTTGTATTGATTGTTGTTTTGTATTGGTCAGAGAGATGAGCGTGCTTTGCAATCTGCACTCGTGTATTAAGAGCTAATTTTTCCAGGATATTGTGCACGTGGCTTTTTACAGTATAAGTTGAAAGATGAAGTTTTTGTGCAATTTCTTTATTGGTGTCACCATCGGCAATTAATTCAATCACTTGCCGTTCACGTTTTGTCATTCGTACTGATTCCTCGATTCCGGCTTTTGTCAATCCACTAATTGCATGTTCAACAATCTGAGAAAATAATGATCCGGTTAAATGCGGAGGTAAAACTTGTGTGCCTTCCATAACCGATCGGATAGTTTTTAAAAACTCTGCAACGCTGATATCCTTTAACATAAATCCCGAAACTCCAGCCTGTACAAATTCAAAAACATCTGCTTGCAATGGAACAAGATCCATCACAATTATTTTTACATCAGGATAATCTCTTTTAACTAATTTTACAATATGCAGGCTATTTTGACTTCGTAAACCGAGATCAAGAATTACTAAATTTGGTTTTTGTTGTTTAATAAACGATAAAATATTTTCGCCGTTACCAATAGTAGTAACAACATTCATATCGGGTTGTTTTTTGATTAATGCAGAAATTCCTTCACGCAGAAGTCGATTATCTTCTATTAGTATAATTTTGATTTTTTTCGTTAGCATCTATAAAGAGTTAGAAGAAATTATCAATCTCAATTTATATTAAAAAATTAAGTTTAAATTAAAAATTTTTGTTTGTTATTCAAAGGTTTAATTTGTTTGATGAAGGGAAATATACACCCCACAATGTTCAATCTTTAGCGATAATGTAATATGAAATTTAATAAAATTTTATTTAGCTGAATTAAGCATCTATTAGGACAGTCACATTCTTCGGGAGTTATTGCATAACCATATGATTATATTGCTGAACCCACCTGTTGGCAGACAGACAATACCGGGATTGAAATGACAAGTATAATTTTGTCAAAACTTCAAATATTGTGGCAGCAAAAAAAGAAATATCATTATTTGAATTAGTAAACCAGCTTTACTTGTTCAGCAGTCCGGAGTTATTCTTTTCATTTTTCTTATCACGTTTTGCAGCTTTTTTTTCTTTCATAGTTTTTGCCGGCTCTTTTTTTGTGCTCTTCTTAGTAATCAGTCCCTTGCTCATAACTTTCTCCTTTTTATTTAGATTTCAATTTTCTTCAACGGTACAATAATAAAAAATAAACTTAATAAATAGAGGAAAAAGAATTAATAATCTTCAAATGAAATGATAAAAAACTTGTACATAAGACTTCCATCATCAACTCGATCTTTTCTTAAAGTTATATTGTAATCACCAACTTCAAAACTAAACCCTTCTTGTCCACGTCCGTTATCCCATGAATCATATGGCTCCGTATCTGTATCTGCAAGTGTAAGTATATAATAATCCCACCTATCAGGATTGCTTGAATATTCTCCTGCAGAATAAATCTCATCGTCATAATCGCAGCTAACTCTTATATAATATTCATCCTCGTACAAGTGCTTAACATAGTCCAGCTGATAGTGTGTTGTACCATCTTCGTCATCATCTTCTTCTAATAAATATTCCAGGTTATAAAATTCAAAACCATTTAATTTCAAAAACTGTTCTACCTCTGCCCTGTTTTTAGCAAGCTCGAGCAATTTCGTAATATCGGTAAACTCCATATACTGCGAGTATGAACTGCCGATGCCTAATAGAAAAACAAATAGGAATGCAAAATGTTTTAACATGATGATTTCTCCCTTGAAACAATTGAAGTGATTTTATGAAGTGACTGCATTAATTATCTATACAATAAAAGTAATACATAGATAGAAAAATATTTTAAAGACTCATGAAAAATTAAATTATTGCTTTAACTTTAGCAAAATGCTAAATAATACTCTACAAGCGTAAAAGATGATTAGGATGCTAGAAGAGTATTTTTTAACCATATTAAAAACAAAAAACGGCAATGCTGGTTTCTTTTTTCTTAGTAGCGGGGGCAGGATCCCGATCTTCATCGGGATTTCGCTTCGCTCAACTTACAACCAATTCCTGTCCGGTTACTATTTAAAAACAAAAAACCAGCCTGATGGCTGGTGTTTTTTGTTTTTAGTAGCGGGGGCAGGACTTGAACCTACAACCTTCGGGTTATGAGCCCGACGAGCTACCAATTGCTCCACCCCGCGATATAATTTCTTTAATCTAAATTTACTGAGTCCGATATCTAGCTACTCCCATTGGGACTCAACCCCGTGCTATAATTTCTATTTTTTAAGCGATAAACGCTGTTTTCTTTTCAAAATTTCGTGCGCAAATATAGTCAATCAGTTTTGCGTTTGCAAGTTACTGCTAACTATCCATCCGTGTTGTTAAAACTAGATGCAATTCCATCCAATGCCTGCGAACGAGCGTGAATTTCATTCAATTTCTGTATAAGACTAAGAATAACTTTTCTTTTGTCTTCTACCAATCCAGTCATATAAGAACTTACATCGGGCATGTTGCATTCATCCAAAACGCTTTCGTAAAATCTTACCATTGCTGTTTCTCTGCGCAAAGCTTCGTTTAAAGTTGCACAGGTATTTTTGCAGGCGTGCTGACATTTTATTTCTAACTCAGCCATGGCTTCCTCAGGTTAATATTATAAATTATGCTGATACTTGATCAGCTAGTTTTACTAATTCTTTACCGCGTGCTAGTGCAAGTTCATTCATAGGAATTAAATTATGTCTGCGCGGAGGCAAAGCTTTTTTTAGTGCTTCAATTAATGTTTCAACTTTTATAATCGGACGCTTTTCTAAAAATGCGCCGACCATAAACATATTTGCTACCTGCTTTGCATTTAACTTTGTTGCTTCTTCATTACCGGCAATACAAACAATTTCAATATCAGTTCTGGTTGGTGGATGTACAGCAGTTGATTGTTCATAAATTAATAATCCGCCCGGCTTAACTGTTTTTTCAAACTTATCTATTGATGGCTGATTAAGTAGTATTGCTGTATCAAAAACCGAAATCATTGGTGAACTTATTCTTGAATCAGAAACAATAACCGTACAGTTTGCAGTGCCGCCTCTCATCTCAGGTCCGTATGATGGCATCCAGCTTACTTCCTTGCCTTCAATCATACCGGCATAGGCAATCAATTTACCCATAGAAAGCACACCCTGTCCGCCGAATCCTGCAAAAATTATTTCGTGTTCTTTTGTCATTTTAAAATCCTTA
>JBGSPH010000009.1:0-64738 GCA_041738675.1 Ignavibacteriaceae bacterium | reverse complement strand
AACAACTTAACTGAATTGCTGCTACACTTTGGACAATGTTTTTTTTCATCATTCTCAACTACCATTGAGTTTTGTTCCTGTAAATTTATATAATGTAATTACTTATATAAATTCCAGCAACACTTTTTGACTATTATGCCCGTTTTGACAATTTGTGAACAGTATAGTTGATATTACAACTGATACCATGAAAGCAGCTATCCGTATCACATTGAGTTTTTTCATAGAAGTACCTCCGAAAATAATTAATAGAAATTGATTAGTTAAAAAAATTCAAATTGTTTTCCCTCAATTAATACAAATAAATGAGAAATACATTAGTTAAGCAATTGTATTTATAATATAATTTTATGCCAATAATAATTGTAAAAGAATAAAGCCGATTTGACTAATTATGAATGTAGATAAAAATTTCATTGTATCAGAATAGTATCATAGTTGACAAAAATGATCAGAAAAGAGACAAGTTGTGTTGAAAAGCGATTAAATATTCTTCTGGTAATAAAATTTGCAATTATAGAGTTCTATAATTTATGGGGCATTCAAATCAATATGGTTGGTCCAATCCGAGAATACGGCGTGAAATTTCAAACTGAACTTTCAAGTTAAATTTATAATGAATCAATGCCGGTTAATTTTAAACTCAGTTGCCAGAGTTTTAATGCAGCATCTTTACTATAAGAAGCAGGCGAAGAATTGATTTCTTTTTTTTCGAAGAAGTATTTTCCAGTAATTCTACTTACCTCTCCGGAGGAGGCTAAAAACACTATTGTTTCAGCAGCTTTCTGTGGTGATATTAATTTTAATTGCAGGATGTAAGAAAGGTAATGCTTCATCCATGCAAATAGCCCATTATTTCTACTGAAATTTGTTGCTACACCTCCAGGATCTACTGCATTTACAGTTATGTTAGTATTTTTTAATCGGCTGCTTAATTCATATGTAAAATACAAATTGGCTAATTTAGATCGACCATAAGCTAATCGTCTGTCATAATTTAAAGGTGTGACTACATCGTCAAGTTCTTCTGTTCCTCTTGAATGTGCAGGTGATGAAACATTTATTATTCTTCCTTGTGTAGATTTCTTCAGCAATTCAATTAACGAAAGAGTTAGTAAAAAATGCCCAAGATGATTAGTGGCAAAAGTTAATTCTATACCTTCATCGTTTTTAAAATACTGGTCAAATCTTGCACCCGCGTTGTTTATTAAAACATCGATATGATCAAAATCTGTTTTTATTCTTTCTAAGACTCTTCTCACTTCCTTCATAGATGATATATCAACTTTGTAGAATCTTACTTGAGCATTACTACTTATTTTACCAATCTGCTCACAAATCTTTTCTCCGTTTTTCTCATTTCTTGAAAGAATTATTAATGAAACACCAAGTTCAGCAAGCTTTAATGCTGCCGCTTTGCCAATTCCGGAAGTAGCTCCGGTTATTAAACAGATTTTATTTTTCATAAACTGTCTTAAACTTAATTTTTAAGTATACTTTTTAACTTTAAACTATTACTAATAAAACTCAAATTAATTTATTTTAAAATGCAAATAATTATTGCAAATATCTATTGAATAGAATCCTACGCCTGATAATCACAAATCTTTTATTTTTATTCTTCTTGAAAAGTCCACAAAAAATAACAACCAATAAACTATTCCGAGAATGTGAAATATATCTTCGATAATTTCACTGTAACTAAATTCAATTAGTCGTCCATCAGACAACAGATCAATAGCGTTTGCCAAACCAAACAAAATAAATGTCGTGATGATTAGAAGATATTTATTCCGGATAATTATTTTAGCATTTTTAATAAAATAAAGGCTTACTAAAGCAAAGTAAAAGAAATAAGTTATCAAATTTGAAATACTAAAAGTATGCCTGAGAAAATGATGAGGTTTAATCTCAAAAATTAAAACTAAAAACAGAGTAATAAAAAATGAAGATAAAAGAAATTTCGATTCATCTCTTTTTAGACATTCATTCTTTTGTTTGAGAAGTGTGAATAGAATAAAAAAACAGACTAAAAGCAGCAAAACTATTTTTGTATACTCTAGCATATAGTAGAATCAACGAATTTCTTTTAGGAAAAAATTTACTTTCGCGAATATTTAATAATATAATTTCAATTAATTTTTATTATTAAAATATTTCTTTGCTTTAAAGGTTTTTCAGAAAACATATTCTAAAAATAAAAATATTTCGTTTATTTCAGCAGCACCATCTTTTTAATCTCACTAAAATCGCCTGCAACAATTCTGTAAATGTATGCTCCGCTTGCGATATTTTGTCCTCCAAAGTCTACTTCGTATATCCCCGCCTTTTTATTTTCGTCGACTAATAATGCAATCTCAGTGCCGAGTAAATCAAAGATTTTAATAACAACCTCGCTTTCCTCTGGCAGTTGATAACGTATTTTTGTTAGAGGATTAAAGGGATTAGGGTAGTTTTGATATAATACATACTTTGTTGGTATCAATTCTACTTCAATTTCATTTGAGTATTCAAATTGTCCATCAGTGTCTATCTGCTTTAACCTATATAGAAACTTACTTCCACCTACAGGACTTTTATCACTAAAAGAATAAAATTTTGGTGAAATGCTGTTCCCTTGTCCTTCCACAAATCCAATATTATTCCATTCTCCCTTAGCATATCTTCTTTCTATTTCGAAGCCATAGTTGTTCACTTCCGTTGCTGTTCCCCAATTAAGTTGCACTTCGTTGTTCTTTAAATCAGCAGTAAATGACACAAGTTCAACCGGCACCACATCGTTTTGATATTTAAACATTGTTCCATTCATTCCGCAAACCCACCCAGTATGTTCATTCACAAAACAGATTGAATTTAAATCATTTTCTGTTACGTCATCGTACGATAGCCAATTATATCCCAAATCAGCCGATTGCAGTATTGTTCCATTAAAACCAGTTATCCAAATAGAGGTTGAATTAGTAAATATAATCGATTTGAGGTCATTAGTATTAGCACTATTTTGAGGCATCCAGGATTCACCCCCATCTGTTGATAATAAAATTATTCCAGCGTTACCAACACACATACCAACATTCAAGTCGTAGAATTTTATGCAATTCAAGTTTTCTGTAGTTCCACTTGTTTTAGAATGCCAGCTTTCTCCACCATCGGTCGACTTTAATATACTTCCATCTTCGCCAACTGCCCATCCAGTATTTATATCAATGAAGTATACACTTGAACTGCTGATTGAACTCTTTTGTGTCCAGGTAAAACCACTATCTGTTGATTTATAAATTCCCTTACTATATCCATCGTCAGTTGCCCATCCAATATATTGATCAATAAAAAATATAGAAGAATAACTACTTCCCCCTTCAATCCAATTCTCGCCACCATCAGTCGTCTGGTAAAAAGACCTAGTTCCATCACCCACAGCCCACCCGTAATATTCATTTATAAAATATACTGATCTTATTCTTCCCCCTTCGTATTGATCAATAAGTTGTGTTTTCCAGATTTTACCACCATTGGTAGTTTTTAGGACAATATTTCCTCCACCCCCAATGCAGCTTGCTCTGTAACCTACACCCCATGCAATGTTTTCATTTAAACAAAAGACAGAGTATAGATCGTCTCCACTCCAACAGGCATATCTGTTTCCACTTAGAATTTGTAACCAGGAATTATCCTCAGATTGCAGAATAAAAATTGTGCCCTTAAATCCAACAGCCCATGCATGACCCGAGTTAGTTATGCACACTGAAATTAATCCAGATTCTTCTTCACCTCTATATTCTGAATCCCAGGTTAAACCACCATTTGTTGTTATATATATCCCCCTGTAATAACCGTTGGCATCTCCAGCAACTGCATATCCAATGTTTGAATCTTTAAAATTTATTGAATTAATACCTCCAGACCTATAAATATTAAGTTGCTCTCTCTGGCTTGTCTCTGTTTCTTTTAAATTTGGTGATAAAATCGACTGAATCCACGTGTTTCCGCCATCAGTTGTTTTATAAATATAATTACTATGCGGTGTAATTCCTCCACCAACAAATCCTAAGTCAGAATTAATAAATTCAACGGTTATGGGAAATCCATAGTTATAAGGAAACGAACTTGACTTATTACCCCAACTGGCACCACCATCCGTAGTTTTAAGGATTAACCAATTACCTAGTTCTCCACCAATTACATATCCCGAATTGGCATCGATAAAATCTACAGCAGATAAATTACTTGAAGTGCCTGATGATGAAGATACCCAAGTTGAACCGCCATTAGTTGTCTTTAATATTTTTCCTCCAAACCCTACAACGTAACCGGTATTCAGATCAGAGAAATGAATATCCGTCAGGTGTTCAGTTGTTCCGCTAATGAGTGAATCCCAATTTGTTCCCCCATTGGTTGTTTTAAGAATCAACCCTGACTCTCCACAAATCCACCCAGTATTGTGATCAACAAATTGAACTGATTTTAATATAAGAATTGTGCCACTATTTTGTTGAATCCATTCATTACCAGCATTAGTAGTTTTCTTGATGAAGCCACCTGAACCAACAATCCATCCTGTATTATCATCTGTGAAAAAAGTAGACCAGAGGTCATTACCATTAGGTACAGGATTTTGGTTAGTCCATTGAGGATATGTTATAACAGACGAAAGAAAAAAGATAGATGTAAATAGTAGTAATAATTTATTCATATTTCGCTGATAAAAAGTTTTAAGTTTATGATACATAGAAAAAAACTGATTATGAGTTCTCAATTAAAATCTAAAATCAAATTTTATCAATTGGCCATCGACAGTTGATCTTGAGTCTGTCGGAAAGATGATTCAATCCTCATTCCATAAAAATACCTGCTTAATTAAGGAAATATTGTCGATACTTTTATCATTTGAAGAAAGAGTATCATTATTTGGCATCTTAAAATATTTTTTAAGGGAGAGGTTGGATAAAATAATTTGTGATCGATGTTGGTTTCTCGCTACAAACCAGCGATAATTCAAAAAAGTTTAAAGAGAAGGAATTTGTTCTCTTATTCTTAAGACAGATTGAAGTATTAATGTAGGATGTCTTTTAAGGTCACCTCATCAGCAGCATCTTTTTAGTTTGTACAAAATTATCAGCACTTATTTTATAAATGTAAGTTCCGCTTGATAAATTGCTTGCATTAAACTCAACTTCATAAATACCTGGTTCTTTATTCTCGTCAAGTTCCCTCAAATTCATTTTTTATTTTCCCCTCTGGTTATTAATCTATTTCTGGAGTATCATAGATTTTGTCTCGATAAAATTCCCGACTTTCAGTTTATAAAAATATACACCCGAACTAAGAGAGTTGCCTTTATCATTCGTTCCATCCCACTGTACCTGATAGCTTCCTTGATCCATTGTTTCACCGTTTATCAGAGATTTCACTAAACCGCCGTTCGTGTCATAAATATTTAACTGGATAGTCGCAGTATTATATAAGTCAAATGTAATTTGAGTTTGTGAATTAAATGGATTTGGGTAATTCTGTCTAAGAACAAATATTCCCGGCAGGTTAAGATCAACCTTTATAATATTTGAATAAGAATGGTTTCCATTCAAATCTAACTGTTTAAGTCTATAGTAATTTTCGCTACTCGTTAAAGCTGTATCTCTGTAAATATATGTTTTGGGCTCGGTGGTCGTTCCAAAACCAGGGAGAAATGCTATCTGATCAAATGTTTCTCCGTCATTACTTCTCTCAACCTGAAAACCAAGGTTATTCGTTTCACTTGATGTACCCCAATTTAAAATCACAACGCCATCATGTACAGCGGCAGAGAATGATGTAAGCTCAACTGGAATACTTGAAAGATTATAAACTGATATTTCCGAAGAATCTATAGTAACTGCAAAACCAGAATCGTGCATACAGTTTATCCAATTGTTTAAGCACTCGTTATACACACCACCTTCATTATCTGGATTAGTTTTTTCCGGATAGTAAGCTATAGGAGTTAGCATATATTTAGCAGCGTACCAGGAGGCTGCAAAAGGGTCGGAAGAACCCAATAGCATATTAAGTTGCACGGCATCACTACCATAATTACGTTCCGGATTGGCCCAGGCAGCATCAATAATTGTTAACTTTGGATATGTCACTTGCATTACTTTTGCCGGCAGTGCATATTCACTAAAAAAATAGTCAAAGTGCATTGCATCACCACCACCATATCGTTCATCCTGATATGCGACTGTAAGAACTCCAATCCAATTCTTTATTGCCAGTGTTGCCCCAGTCCATCCGTGAGCTTTTAAGACTGGGAAATTAATTAAGCATAAACGATTATGATCAAACGTTTGAGAAGTTGAGTTCCAGATTCCATACTTCAGTGATATATAATAATTGCCTGATGGCGATTTAAATTTTGGATAAGAAATCTTTGAAGCTGGATCATAAGGATATCCATCATTATAATTACCCTGTGAATATTCTGTTACTACGTTATTCATTATGTTCTTCCATTCAAATAAATAGACAGGGTAACCTTTAGAATGGAAAGTGTTTATAACATCTATAATGCTTTGGTTTGGGTCTTCAGAATTATTATCGTTCTGATCAATAGGGGCATATTGTGTGTTATCTCCCACAAGAATTTCACCCGTGAATCCATCGGGGTGTTGTAAGATTTGCCAGATTAAACCCTTAATCCTATCTGTGCTTGTAGTATTTCTGAAATCCCATTGAAAACTTCCTTTTATAATTACTATGTCGTCTGAACCAACAATACCAAAAGGTCTGGAAGATGTTCTGTGGAAATAAGTACCTTGTGTCTCCATCAACAGAAGCAGATTGTCAATTGCAGGATCAACCAGATACTCATCCGGTACAGTAGAGTTACCGGCAGCTAAGGAACCAGCTGTTGGAGGAATTTCCTCCATTACAAAAACTTTTGATACTGGATTATTTACTTCCCAGGCAGGCAGTGATTGAGGTAGAATGTTAATAGTTAAGAGTAATTCAGCAATAAACAATACCCGGATTGATAACTTGTTATATTTCTTCCGAAAGTTATTTTCGCTTAAGGATTTCATTGTGATCCCTTTCTCTATATTAAATAAAACTTAACCTTCTTATTTAGAAAACATCTTATGAAAGTCAATACGAGAAGACAAAATAATGGTATTTACGTTTATAGACATTTTAAAGAAAATTTTATCTAATTTCAATTTTTTGAGATTATCCTGGGTTTTGATGGTCTTTAAATTAGAATGCCTAGAACCTGTATCCATCATAAATAAGCAACAACAAACATGGTATTTGATTTAGTTAAATCATTGTTAAATAGGAGGATCGTCAATACCAGTTAATTTCAAACTCAACTGCCAAAGTTAGGATACTTTGAAAATTGGTCCATATTTTGCCTTCATTGGTAATCAGTTCACATTGCTCACTCCAAAATGAAATACTCTCATCATTTGATGTTCTAAGATCATTTCCATAGCTATTTGCTTTAGCGGAGTAAAATTGAATAAGTAAAGTAACAGTGAAATTTGATATAATTACCAGTTAAAAAATCACTTCCCCATCATCCTTACTAACACACAAGAAAATAGTGCTGCCGTTTGAACAGCTTAAATATTGTATTGGTACCTGGGAGTAGCTTATATACCAGCAGTTGGGTGGAAGTTTGTTCAGTTTATTGTTATCGGATAGTTGATCTGAAATTCTCATTCCCCTTAGCTCAATATCCGGTATTATATTTTTTGCAAT
The DNA here is from genome assembly GCA_041738675.1 of Ignavibacteriaceae bacterium. Classification (GTDB taxonomy): domain Bacteria; phylum Bacteroidota; class Ignavibacteria; order Ignavibacteriales; family Ignavibacteriaceae; genus IGN3. The sequence goes on along the minus strand of JBGSPH010000009.1, from coordinate 57,001 downwards.
ACTAATTGCTTGCTGTTGGGTTATCAAAACTGTTTTTAGATTTAATTATAGTAAAGAGATACTGCTCAATTATATAATAATTCACATTACGCATAGTTTAAATAAATATTGTAAAATCGTAGCACAGACTTAAGTCTGTGTTGCATAACGATTAACTGTCACCCTGAACTTGTTTCAGGGTCTCAATAATTTAGATGCTGAAATAAATTCAGCATGACAATTGGACTTACGCAACACAAATCTTTAGTCTGTGTTACGGAAGCAGTTTATAACACAACTTTTACGTAATGTGTGTAAATAATATTACCGTGCCTTTTTGAGTTCGTGTGAGAAATACAATTCGTCAGTCTGTGCGTAAACGAAGACAAATATTTTAAAATAAATCTGACTGCCGTTAAAGAGTTTAACACCTCGTCTTCGCTCGGTGTGACGTTATTAATATTTTTTTGTATCCATTAAAATTAATTAGTGTAACTCGTGGCAAATATTGTTTTAAAATAATAGACTTCCTAATTGACTATGCTGAATTCTTTAATTGCTGATACACAAAAATGCAAAATTGGAAAGCGTGTTCAAATAATTTTGAGTTAATATTCAAACACGATATAGACCGTGACTGCCATGAAAAGATTCAAGTTTTATTTATACAATCAAATAGTTTTTATTAAAAGTTTACAGCGATTGAAATCTGATTTCTTTCCGCATATATTAATTTTAATCTGTCGTATTGCACTTTAACAAGATCCGAAATCGATTTTAGATTTTCATTTGGATAAGCAATTCCTACAGAAATTTCTAATATATACTCAATTCCCTTTTCAAGATTCTCTTTGAATATTTCCAGGTATTTAATTTCAGCCTCACTGCTGCCAATTGTCTTAACAAGATTTTCAAAATAGTTAACGTAAAGTTCAAGTTCCTGGCAGAACATATGCGGTCTGTCTGCAGAAACTAACGACTCGCCTCTTCCGTATATATGATCCGCCATTTCCTGCAAAGAATATTGTCTGTTGAACCAAACAATATTTGGTCCCGGACAAATTGATTGTGGTGATTTTGACTTTGGAGATATTCCAAGTTTAATAAGCGCACCATTTGCAAGGTGATCACACAAACAAACTTTTGCAAACATCGAATTTAATAATTCATCTTTTTCGGAATCAGAAATTTGCAAAGTTGTAATTTCATCAAATTTATTTTTTTGGAATTGACGTGACGCCGTACAGATAGGTTTATCGGAATATTGTTTATCTGAAATTAAAAATCCTTTAGGACATGGTGAGCCCGGTTTTCCGCTTTCGGCACGGTCTTTAGTCCAGTTTTCTGATCCTGTATTTCTTAAATTATTAAATGGCACTCCTAGTGGTGATGCGCCGCTTAAATACAGATCTTCTTTCTCTGCATTTATTAGAAGATTTAAGGTGTCATCATCAACACAGGTTGCTTCCGGCACTAATAAAAACGGACTTCCCCATCCCGTTGAATCACATCCAAAATCTTCAATCATTCTTTGTGCTTCACCGCTTGTTCCTATTCCGCCCTGAACGGTAAGCAATGGTTCACACATAAAATCAGCTTCATTGAAAGACCAATTTTGTTTTTCATAATAAGATTTTAATAATGGAATAAATTCCTGAGCGAGTGTTTTTCTTTTATCTTTAAACTCTTTTAAAATCGAAGGGAGTAAATATCCTTGTGAAGCAAAAGCATGTCCTCCGCAATTTAATCCGGATTCGATTCTAAACTCACTAACTTCAAGTCCTTTTGTCGCTAAAAATTTTCCCTGAATCATCGCGGATCTGAAATCACTAACTTTGATAATAATTTTTTTCTTTATCTGACCATTTGCATCGCGATAAAAATCTTTAAACTGAGTTAGATATCCTAAAAGACTTCTGTTAAATCCAGCAGAAAAAACTATTGATGATGTTAAAGTACTTTCAGCATATCCACGCAAGGCGGCTTTTGCATCATTAAATTCATCACTTAGCATTGTTCCATCTTTTGCATAATTGGTTCTATCCACTTTTGACATAATGTTAACATCGATTGATCCGGCACACATTAAGTCTGTTAATTCAGCTGTGACTTTTTCTTTCTCATTATTGTTTTCTATAGTCAGAAAATATTTATATTTTTTCTTTAGTGGACTGTCCTCTGGAAGAAGTTCAAAGTATTTTGTCTTTTCATTCCCTGCTTCGAAAGGCAGAAGTTTTATTTCATTAAGTTTATGAGCAACAATTTTATCCGCTAAGTTTAGATAAGCAGTTATTCGTTTTGATCTGGCATAAAGATCACTCTTAGAAGCCTCCACAAAATCTATAGAATATTTTTCAGCATAATGTTTGCATATTTTTTCGATGAGAATATCATCAACGATAGACATTACGGAAGAAATTCCAAGATGAGCTACACGTATCGGGGAATCAATTGAATGACCTGTTCCCATTACCGGGATATGAAATTTATGATACACGTTTTCCATTAAATTTTCTTTCTTATCAAAACTTACCACAATTAATTTTAACCAGTGTTTGCAACGAAATTGTAATTAAATACAGTTTAAAGTAAATAATTAATGGAGGATAAAAAGAGAGAAAGTTGGGGTTTTACAATACTTTTACATTTAAAAATAATAAATTAGCGTGCAAAATGATCTTCGAGATAAGCTCTTAATAAATCGCTACTTTCTAATTTATTTTAAAAAAGTACACTATTTTTGCTTTGTGAAAAATAAAAATATAAGTTTCCGCGATTTTATTAATAAATTGGTATTAATACATTCTCGGCATATAATTATACATTCAAGCTTCAAGAAAATTCACCAGGCATTTAATAACATTACTCCGCAAAGTGTTATTAAAGATTTAAAAGATACGGTATCTCCCTCCGGCTCAATAATATTTCCAGCATTTACATATTGTTTCAAAAGATCTACAGGAAATTATGAAATATTTGATAGGACAAGTTCCAAAAGTAAAGTGGGATTTCTCTCAGAAACTTTCAGATTAAGCGATGGAGTTATTAGAACTTCTTCACCAACTCATTCTTTTGCTTTGTGGGGAAAGATCACAAAAGATATTGATGAATCGAATTCACCTGAAAGCCCTCTTGGTACAGGAAGTGTTCTGGAATGGATGAGCAATCAGAAAAATTCTTTTGTGTTAATGCTCGGTACAGATTTCTCGTCTTTAAGTTATGGACATTATCTTGAAATCGCTGCTAAAGTTCCCTGGTTTGATTTTTCTCCTTGGGATTATATGAATGTTTTGCCAATTGGAATTTCAATCAGTGGTGAACAGAAATTAAAAGAGATTCCCGGCTGCGCTAAATCATTTGTGAACTTTGAATCATATCTCCTAGAAAAAAAGTCAATCAGAAAATATGAATATCAAGGATTATCATCTTATTTTATCAGAGTAAAATTATTGTATGATGAAGGTATGAAATTCTTTTCTAAACATTACGATAAAACTTTATGCCCTGAAAATACTTGTTCTGCCTGTGATTCCAGAAGGAGAAAATTTATATGAGAATTATGATTTTACTGTTCATATCTATTTTATTGATACAATGTTCTTCGAAGAAATATTCGGAGACAGATTTTTATTCTGAGGCAGCATTAAAATCCGAGAGAGCAAAGTTTTTTGATAAATCTATAAATCAAACCATTACAGAGTCTTTATCACATCCCTTAAACGATTCAACCGAACAGAAATATATGTCTGCTTTCTGGGCAATGGAGCTGATACAATACAAGAATGGATTTACTGATTCCGTTATAAGCAGTTGTTTCGATAACCTAAATGAGCGTTCAACAGAATTCCAAAGATCATTATTAGAATTAGTTTATACACTTTATCAAAATAAATTTTCTTACCAGGTTGAAGCATTTGTAAAAGAGACGAACAACCCGAAACTTTTTGCTATGTGCGCAGACTATCTCAAACGATCAGGCTATGATGTGAATAATATGCTTGAAGAATTTTTAGAAAATAATACTTTACTGGTTGATCATCCGATTATGATAATGCTAAAGCATAGTTTATCTAATGATTTAATTACATTACCACCCGTTGAGGATTTATTCGGAAATAGTTTTGAGCAAAAATTAGTAATCTTTTCAATTCAAAGATCAAACAGAGATTATCCCGGTTTGTTGATAATCAGAAAACCTGATGGAAAATTTCTTAGAGATGAATCCGGAAAAATATTTTCAATCCCGCAGTTAGCCAGAGCAATAACTGACCTACCAGGTTATATCACTAACGGAAATACTCCGGAAGGTATTCTATCGATTCGAGGTATAGATTTTTCAAAAAATGTTTTTATCGGACCAAGTCCTAACTTGCAATTAGTTTTACCATATGAGGTTAGTCCGCAAAAATATTTTCATAATGAATTAACAGACACAGTTTGGAATAAAGATTTTTATTCAAATTTACTTCCTGATTCCTGGAAAAATTACTTACCAATTTATGAAGCATATTACGCCGGCAAAGCAGAAAGAAATGAAATAATAGCTCATGGAACAACAATTGATCCCGGGTTTTATTTTGGATCATCGTACTTCCCTTTCACACCTTCACTTGGTTGTTTAACAACAAAAGAATTGTGGTCATTGGAAACTGGAAAAATTGTTGAAAGTGATCAGATCAAGTTAATGAACACTTTCAATGATGCTGGAGCTGATAATGGTTATTTTGTTGTTGTAAATATAGATGATCAGCATAAACCCATAACCTTCAATGAGATTGAAAATTTAATACTCAACGCTGAAAGATAATCTATGAGCATTATTGATATTATTATTGTTGTTGTTTACTTAATTGTTATAACATTAATCGGTATTTACTTTGAAAGAAAAGCGTCATCCGGAATTGATTCTTACTTTCTTGGCAGCAGAAAAATTCCCTGGTGGGCCTTAGGTGCTTCCGGCATGGCATCTAACTTTGATGTTAGTGGTACGATGATCAATGTTGCATTAATTTATGCATTTGGTGCAGTTGGTTTTTTTGTTGAGATGCGCGGCGGACTTGTTTTAATTATGGCTTTCTTAATGATCTTTATGGGTAAATGGAACAGAAGATCAAAAGTGATGACACTTGCTGAATGGATGACTTACAGATTTGGCAATGGAATTCAAGGTAAATCCGCAAGATTCATTTCTGCCCTATCAACTCTTATAATTACAATCGCAATAGTTTCTTACTTCTCCGTTGGTGCAGGAAAATTTATAGGCGATGTTCTTGGCATTCCTGAATTCTTAGGATTATCATCGGAGTTTTGGGCTGCATCAATAATTATTGTGCTAACTACTATTTACACTGTAGCTAGCGGTTTACAAGGAGTTGTTTGGACAGACGTATTTCAGGGTATATTAATTTTTATAATGATAATTATTGTTTGTTCAATCGCTCTTTTCTCTGCAAACATTCCTGAAACATTTTCAATTTCAGTCCCTCTTAAAAATGGTGGTTTCTTACCGATCGAAACAACAAGAGATGCATGGACATCAATTCTACCTTCCTGGAATCTAAATTTTCCGGAAAATTCATCTTACTCAATTTATAATTTATTTGGTATAGCATTACTTTTTTATCTTATTAAAGTTGTAATTGAAGGAAGTGCCGGAACAGGCGGTTATATGGCACAAAGATTCTTTGCTGCAAGAAGTGATAGAGATGCTGGATTGCTTTCTTTATTCTGGACTTTCCTTTTGTCTTTTCGCTGGCCATTTATTGCAGCTATTGCAGTGCTTGGTATTTCATACGGAGTTAGTTCTGGTGAGATAATTTCTGATCCTGAAAAAGTTTTGCCAACTGTAATTTTTAATATTCTTCCGATAGGATTGAAGGGATTGCTTGTTGCTGGATTAATGGCAGCGGCAATGTCAACTTTTAGTTCACTTATAAATTCAGGAGCATCTTACTGGGTGAGAGATATTTACCAGGAATTCATCAATCCAAATGCTTCAGAGAAAAAATTAATTGTTCATAGCAGATTAGCATCTGTTATTATTGTATTGCTGGGTCTCGGTTTAACTATAAACATCAAAAATATAAATGAAATTTGGGGTTGGCTTACAATGGGACTCGGGGCAGGAATGGTTGTACCACTTTTAATAAGATGGTATTGGTGGAGACTGAACGGATACGGCTTTACTGCAGGGACTGTATTTGGAATGGGTGCAGCAATTATTCAGAAAATATTTTACCCCGAAGCAACTGAATATTTATCATTTGCAATTTTATTAGTTTCATCTTTTTCTGCAACTATTATCGGGACATTATTGACTGAGCAAACAAGTGAGGAAACACTAATTAATTTTTACAAAACAACACGTCCATTTGGATTCTGGAAACCGATAAAATCAAGTTTGCCTGAAGAAAAGAAAATGCAGATCAATTCTGAAAACCGAAGAGATATAATCGCGATATGTTTTGCATTACCCTGGCAAATAGTTTTATTCTTGACCGGAATGACTTTGATACTAAAAAGGTTTGATTTGTTTTTCTATCTGCTGATTATATTAATCTTTTTATCAGTTGGATTATATTATTTCTGGTTCAGAAATTTATCAAAAGAAGTAAGAGTAGATTGAATAATTTGAAGTGTTAAGCGCTAAATGTTCAATTATAATTCTAAATTCTTGATTCAAAATTGATCAACTAACTTCTCCAGAATATTTTTTTCTTTGTGAAGAAGCTTGTAACTAACGCAGCAAGTAAAGTGAAGATAAGACCTTTTAAAAATCCCAGCCAGGGATTAATGAGAAGATAATTTAGAAGTGTTGATAAACCGGTAAGTGCAAGAATCGGCATCACAAAATTACTTCCTGCTATGTAGACAATCATTGGATTCTGGCCATTTTCAATTAGCAAATTAACATAATTTGATTTTTTCCAATGGTCTGAAATGATTGAAAAAGATATCAAAGCTAAAAAAGCCAATCCTGATGTAACGAAATAATAACTTAAAGTTGGATGATCTTTTTTAATACCTCCCTCATAGGATTCAAAAGCTAATCCAAGCAGCAGCCAGAACGTACCCCACGAAAATAATTTTTTATAAAGTTCGAGTAGTTGAGATTTCGAGTTTTTAAGCAAAAATAAACCTGTAGATAAAAGAATTAAATTACCAACCAAATTTAATGTTAGTTGCCGACTGTAAAGCCCGAATAAATTTAGAACTATTAATCCAATACAAAGAAAGAATAAATAAATAAAATTAATTTTATTATCAGAAGAAGAATCTTCATTAGATGACTTAATCCATTTATAAAAAAGATCACCGGCAATCGTTCCGGGAATTACAATAAATAAATATTGAAGAAAATAAAATTTATAAATTTCAGGAGCAGGAGTTAAATTCCAAATCCATCCAGTCCAGCTTCCTTCAATGTTGTGTGTAATTCTAAATGCAAGTAGAAATGCAAGAATGGAAAATCTGATAAGCAGATTATCTTTTGTAAACAACCAGATAATCGAACCAAACAAAGCAACATTAGCAAGAACTAAAATTATTATATCACTCCTGTTTAGCGAAAATCCGTTCCCATTTGAATAAGTAAGTTGTGAGAAAAGAATTAATGCGCCGATACCTGCAATTATTTTTATTGCAATAGTTAGCTTCGGATTAATATTCTTTGGATAACGATAGTAAATAAGAAAAAAAATTATGAACCCAATTAAACCAATAATCCAATGAATAGTTTCCGGATTGCCACTTAATGCGTAGGGTTTTGAATGCTGGAGAAAAAGTGCAAACACAACAAGTAAAAATCCTCTTTGAATTGCTTGAAGTGATAATTTCCAATAAGGGATCCCCTGCTCAATTCTTTTTCTCAATGCAAATGGAAAAGCGGCACCCATCGAGAAAAGGAAGAACGGAAATACCAGATCAACCCAGGTAATGCCGGGCAGATTAGGATTAAAAATGTGATCTGGTGGTGGAACCTGTGCGTGATACATCCAACCCGGTAATGCAGCCGGACCTGAAAAAGGAATGCTGCCTGAAAGAATCATCGTGATGATTGCAAAACCACGAAGAGCATCTAAAGCATCAGCACGTTTTTCCATTAGCGGAGTAAAATCATTTTATTGGTTTGAATAAAATCACCTGATCTTAATTGATAAAAATATACTCCGCTTGATAATCCATTTGCATTGAAGTCTACTTCGTAAACTCCTGCTGGTTTTTCTTCGTTTATCAGTGTTGCTACTTCTTTGCCTAATACATCAAATACTTTAATTTGCACTCGAGACCCTTCGACTTCGCTCAGGGTGACATTTGGGATTGTATAACGGATCTTTGTACTTGGATTAAAGGGATTTGGATAATTCTGCTCTAAATTAAATTCTGTTGGTTGAATATTGATACCTTGATTTTCATCTTTTACGTTTGTTACGACCACATCAGGAGATAACTTCCTGTTTATCATTATCATAACTGCATCGGCTGTTAAGTATTTTCCTGCCTCTAAGTATGTGTTGTCTATCTTTAGTACTTTTTTATTTCCTTCTGTTAAGTAAACTGTCCCAACTTTCTGCCAACCTTTTTTATTCAGGTTCGCCTGATTTACAATCACTTCTGCTGAGTCTGTGTCTGAGTAAACTATATATCTCGCATTTTGTGTCCACGGTGTGTTCGGCACCATATATCCATAAACATCAAAGTATGCACTAAAAGGAACATCTACATTATATTCTACTGCCTGATAGCTTGTTGTTATGTTTGTTCTGATTATTCCTCCATCAAATCCTGATTGTGGATAACTCGTCCAGTTTCCTGTTATCGTTACACCGCTTTCAGTTTCATTTTTTATAGTGGCTTTTGGCCGCCAAATGTTTCCATTTCGTCCCGGTACCAAAGCTGGTTGTGAGTAAAATGTAGCTTTTAATGTATCACCTAACTGGTTATTATTTTTTTTGAATCCTTCATAATAAAAATAAGCTTCACCCATTGCCCCTCTATCCCTGTTAACCTGAAGTGCAGCTAATAAATAAGCCGGAGATATCAAATAATCATTTGGTGGTAGTCCGATATTCATCAGAATTCCCGGAAACAACTTATTAAGATTAGTTGACCCTGCCTGATTAACCGCTTGGTTTAACTCGTACAAATAATCGGCAAAGTTATCTCTGTATAATTGTGGAATGAACTGATCACATATTCCAGAGTCCAGCCAGGTTTGAACATCCTGCAAATAGTTATCATAGCTCCATGGATAAACACTTGGACTGGTTGAAACAAACAAATTCTCATCAGAGTTTTTCATAAGGGTTCTAACACCCATATACCAATCATTCATTTTGTTTGCACGCCAGCGCTTCCAGTTTACATCATAATAATTTACTGGTGGAGTTTGTCCGCTGTGTTCAGATTGATAAAGTGAAACTGTGTAAGGTTCGTAACCGCCTTCAATCGGCATAGCAGGAATACGATCAGAAAACTCTATTCCATCAATATCGTACTGCATGACTTCGACTATCAGCTTGTTCATAAAATTCTGGACTTCGGAATGAATAGGTGACATCCAATCAAAACCATTTTTCTTTGCAATTTGTCCATTGCTAAATCTGCTTGCCCAATCTGGTTTTGTCTGTAATATATGTCCTCCTGTTGCCGGATTACTGCCTGAATACCAGGCTGCAAAACCATATTCAAACCAAGGATAAACTTCAATACCATTTCTGTGTGCTTCGATTATAACACGTTCGAGCATATCCCGTCCAACAAAAGTTGGATGAACAGGCTTTGTAAACAAGCTGTCCATTGTTGTGCTTGGATATAATGTATAACCTCCGTTAAGAACAACAGCCAGCACAACGTTTATGTTAACGGATGCCAGATAGTTCATTCCCTCGGCAATGTTCTGATCTGTGAAAAGTACATTACTATCTACATTAGTTAATTTTACTGCACGGAATTCTGTAAGGGGTTGAGATATCAGAATTGATTGAAAAATAAGTAATGATAAAAGTAAATATTTTTTCATCGTTGTAATTCATGTGGTCACGTTATGATGGCATAGCCGATCAATGTGACAATTATTTTCTAAATAAGTTAAACATCACCTTAACGCAACAAAATCATCTTCTTTGTTTGCGAGAAATTTCCACTAGTTAATTTGTAAAAATATATTCCACTTGAAAGATTGGATGCATTAAATTCCACTTCATAATTGCCTGATGGTTTTTCTTCGTTTACCAATGTTGCTAATTCTTTTCCTAATACGTCAAATACTTTAAGTTGTACTCGAGACCCTTCGACCTCGCTCAGGGTGAGATTTGGGACTATATATTTTATCTTCGTTACTGGGTTAAATGGATTTGGATAATTCTGTTCTAATATAAATTCTATTGGTTGAATTAATTCAGTTAAGTTTTCATCTTCAACATCTGTTACAACTACATCCGGCGATAACTTTCTGTTTATCATAATCATCACGGCATCGGCGGTTAAATATTTTCCTGATTCCAAATACGTATTGTCTATCTTTAATACTTTTCTGTTCCCCTCTGTTAAATAAACTGTTCCAACTTTCTGCCAGCCTTTTTTATTTAAGTTTGATTGATTTACAATCACTTCTGTGGAATCTGTATCTGAATAAAAAACATACCTCGCATTCTGAGTCCAGGGTGTATTTGGAACTAAATATCCATAAACATCAAAGTAAGCACTGAATGGAACATCAACATTGTATTCGATTGACTGATAACTTGATGTTACATTGGTTCTAATTATTCCTCCAGCATATCCTGGTTGAGCATAATTTGTCCACGTTCCAGTAAATTCAACTCCGTTTTCATTCTCACTCTTTATTTCCGCCTTTGGTCGCCAGATGTTACTGTTACGATAGGGAACAAGTGCAGGTTGATTATAAAAATCATTTCCGATTAGGTTTCCGATTTGATTAGAATTAGCCCTTAACCCTTCATAAAAAAATGTGCACTCGCCATTAACATTATTGGTGCGGTTATAATTTATAATTTGAGAAACTAAAGTTGGAGTTGTAACCCAGGAACCGGCTTTGATTAAGACTCCCGCAAAATAAATTGAAGGATTTACACTTCTTATCTGAGAAAGTGACTGAGCCAAAACTGATTGATAACCGGAAAAATCATAACGATAAAGCTGCGGAATTATATTATCAACCACATTGTTTTGTGCCCAATATCTGGAATCCTGCAGATACTCATCATATCCCCACGGAAAAGGAGTGGGAGAAGAAGATAATATGATATGTTCTCCTCTTACTTTAACAGAATCTTTCATTCTCCAGAAAAATTCATTCAGTTTATCTGCTCTCCATCTTTTCCAGTTTGGATCGCCGGCATTGTTTGGAGGATTAGCACCGCTGTGTTCAGATTGATAAATTGCAACAGTTACGGAATCATAACCACCCTCAACAGGCATAGCAGGTAACCTATCATCACCCTGAACCCCATCAACATCATATTTATCCAGGACTTCAGTAACAAGCGAGATCATATAATTCTGCACTTCAGGATTTATTCCGCTTAACCAATCAAATCCGTTTTTAACTACAAGATTGCCTTGAAAATTTTTTGTTGCCCAGCTTGGAAATTTTGCAACAATATGTCCACCATTTAAACTATATGAAGATGAAAAACCAAATTCAAACCAGGGAATAACTTCTATACCAACTCTATGTGCTTCAATTACAAGTCTTTCTAAAAAATCTCTGTTTTGAAAAGATACATCAGGTATAGTAGGTGCATTGAAAAGGCTATCCATAATTGCACTTGGATAGATAGTGTAGCCTTTATTATAAACAACAGGAAATACTACATTAACTCCGATTGATGAAAGATAATTTACCGCTTCAACAATTGAGTTATCCGTTGCAAGAACATAACTATCTACATTTGTTAACCAGGTTGCCCTGAACTGCTGCAATGGCTGTGCAAACAAACTAATATTAAATAAAATCGCTAGTGTAATAATATATCTTCTCACAAAACCTCTTTAATTAATTAACTCAGGAAACACTGTTCTATCTTTATAAATTTCTTTGAATAAATCAGGATACTTTTTTATACCTTCGTAAAAGAAAAAAACTTCTCCATTAATATCGTTTTCTCTGTTAACATCTATCATTTGCCGTAAAAATTCTTTATCAGGATAGTAATCGCCGACTTTAAGTAAAACACCGGGATAAAACTTTTTAATGTTATCTGTATTTATCTGGTCTTCAACAATCAGTTCCAATGCCCTGCTATAATCTTCTATGTTGTAGCGATAAACCTGAGGGCAAACTAAATCAACATAACCTTTTTGCATCCAGGTTGGCCAATCCTGCAAATATTCTTCTTCACTCCATGGATATATACTAGGAGCCATTGATACAATCAATTCTTCATTAAATGTTTTTACAGAATCATAAATTCTTCCCATAAAATCTGTCAACAAGCCAGAGCGCCATTTTACCCAGCCATAATCGTTGTAATTCTCAGGTGGATTATTACCATCATGTTGAGATTTGTAAAGATTAACTGTATAATTATCATATCCAGCTTCTGATGGCATAGCCGGCAACCTATCGTCACCTTGAATTCCATCAACATTATAATTTCTAACTACTTCCATTATTAATGATAACATAAAATTCTGAACTTCAGGATTAAAGCCGTTCATCCACTCAAATCCGTTTTTAGTTACAAGATTTCCATCAACATCTTTAGAAGCCCATTCAGGTTTCTTTTTTAAAATTGGTCCGCCATTTAATTGATATGAGGAAGAAAAACCAAATTCAAACCAGGCAATAACTTTTATTTTCTTTTTATGTGCTTCTTCAATTAATTCTTTAAGAGGATCGCGTCCAGTAAATAAAGTGTCAATCTCAACTGCGGTAAACTCTTTCATAATTTTGCTTGGATAAGTTGTCATCGCTTTATTCCAAACAACAACAAAAATTGTATTGAATCCAAGTTCATCCAATAGATTAACAGCTTTAACAATATTTACTTTGGAATTTAGCACATCACTATCAACATTAGTCAGCCATACACCCCGAACAGCTTCAGTTTCACTCGTTTGGCAGGAGGAACTAACAAATAATGATAAAAAGGTAAGTAATATTATTATGATTGTTTTCATTTTGGTGGGAAAGTTAAATAAAAATTAGAGTCTTAAATTTATTCCGGCTCTGAAATCAAAAAACTGTAATCCACTTACATTTTCCAGATTAAGATCAAGAGTAGGCCAAAGTTCAGCGATGATAAGTTTGTAGTTAGCAGAAAAGTTGAGCCAAACAGGTTCAAACACATTCACATTAAAATCTAAACCGGCATTTAACCCTCCGCTCCAGTCTTTTTGATTTAGTGCCGGAACATTAATAATATCTACAACTACAAGATTGCCGCTGCCGGTAGTATCTGCAAATAGTGAATCACTATAACTGCCTCTATCATAATTCCAATAATAAAATCCGAAACCGAGATTTAGATCAGTTTCAAAAAGTTCAGTTTTAAATAATTTGTATTTTGCTTCGGCAGTAAAACCCGCTACAGTCAATTCCATTTCAATTCCAGGCAGCGGGAAACTCAATTGCTGAGCAGAACCATTAATGTTCGTTTCAATTATTTTATACATTTTATCTTCATTGACTTCATCAAGTTTAAAGTATTCAAACTTTCCAACCCAGGTCCAATTATCACTAACCTGTTTGCCGGCATAAAACCATCCTCCAAATGCACCATTCATTCTATCGGCAAGTGAACCAACAGGCAAATTATAATTTCCTCCCGCACCAATTACATACTTGTCTTGAGCCAGCAATAACTGTGATAAAGTAAAAAAAACAAGCAGAAATATTTTAATTGATAATCTCATAAATAATTTCTTATCAGTAAAAAATTGCTAATCCTAATGCTATAGATAGTTCGCTGTCAAAAGGAAAATCATCATAACCTAAAGAGCCTTCTGTAGGAATCACATAAGAATATTGAACGTTTGTAAAAACTCTTAATGATTCATATAACTTGTATTGAATATTTAAATTGCCGCTAATAAAAAATGGACTTCCATTTTTTGAAGGTGCGAAATTTCTGTATTCATATGTTAAAGTGTAATCTGCATCGGGATAATATTTACTCCATTTTTCAACAGCAAACATACGTCTAGTATAAATGTAACCTCCACCGCCAATAGTTGGAGTAATTTCTAATTTGTCAATGGGAAAAAAATCATAGCTGATTGAAACTGAAATTGGAATTAAATCCATTTTTTGTGTGGCTGATATTTGTACTCCTAAATTCTGATCTGCGTTAAGATCAGATACAATTTTAGGATAGTATCTTTCTGTCCAGAACACCCATCCCCAATTATTTAAAACGTCTGGTTCACTAAGTGAGTAAAGTTTATAACCGCCATTAACATTAATTGCAAGATTATCTGCAATTAAAAATTTAATTTTAACACCGCTGCCAACTGCATCGGCTTCCGTAATTTGTAATCGGGTTGATAATGCGGAAGAGTAATCACCAAAAAATGATATAGATTGCAGCTGTGCAAAGTTGTTTGAATAAACAAGTAAAAAAGCAAATAATATTAACTGGAATTTTTTCATTTAGTGTAAGGTGTTAATACATTCCTAATTGCAAAGTAAAACGTAAAATGTTTCCAAGCCTGCCGTAATCTGAAAAAGCAAAATCGAAGCTCAAAGGAAATTCTAATTGTGGATTTATTCCTAAACCAAGGCTAAGACTTTCTTCATCATAAAAAAACTTGTAGCCGCCGCGTATAGTTAGCATATTTCTCCAGCTTATTTCAGTACCAAGGTTTATTCTTTCATCAGAATTATTTGGATGTGATGCTTCAAAAATTATTGTGCCTTTATATTCTGATTCATTATCACCAAAAACTTCTGCTGCAAAACCAAGTTTAAATGTTGCAGGCATTTTAAATTCATCGTTTATGAACTTGGTATTTGTACCAAAATTATGAATTGTCGCTGCAATTCTGAGAGAATGAAAACCTGTGTAGTATAAAACGCCGCCATCAAACAAAACATTACTTGCGGTATATACATCTATTTTTTCCTGAACATATTTTAATGTTACACCTACAGAAAAACGATCTGTCAGCATTTTTGAATAAGTTAAACCAGCAGCTATAGAATTTGCGTCAAAGCTACCAATAACAGAATAAACTTTTTGTCCTGCAGAACTTGTAGTCCTTGGCATAGAACCGTAATCAATTAAAATAAATCCGATACCAAATACACCTATCGGTGAATTGTAAGTATAACCCGTTCCATAATTTTTAATATCAGCGAACCAGTTTGAATATGATGCCGAGAATGAATGAGTGTAATTTGTAAACCCAATAATAGCAGGATTAACAAATAATCCTTCAGAGTTCATATCAGAAAGCGCAATAGATGCTTCACCTAATGCAGCAACTCTGGCGGTAGTTGGTATTTGTAAAAAAGTAAATCCAGAAGTAGCGTTGCTTTTAAATTCATCCTGACAAAATAATGAGGTATTCAGAATAATAAATTGAAATAAAAATATTCCTAATAGAAAATTTATTTTTTTAGTTTTCATTATCATCTAACTATAGCAAACTTTCCGAGTTTGCTTCCGCCTTTATAATCGATATGAAAAATGTAAATGCCGCTTTCAACAAACTGTCCGTAATCCGTAACCTGATCCCACGGAACAATTGCACCGGCTCCATCAGCCACTTCAATTGTTTTTGCAATATCACCTCTAACTGTATAGATTCTTATGGTACAAGGATTAGGCAGATTAACGAACTGTATTTGATCACCTGCACCTGGTTGCGATTGACCTTCGCCGATTATAAAAGGATTTGGAACAACAAGTACTTCTTCCAGATTATCTTTGGGTGCTATAGTTGCAATAAATGGTGTTTGCTTTCGATTAGCAAAAATGGATGTTTCAAGTGGAGGAACGTTTGTAATAGTCTGCACTCCAGTCCAGCTTGCTCTTCCGCTATCAAAGGATGTTAAAGCATAATAATATCCCTGCCCGATTGACACTGCTGAATCTATGTAGGTGTATTCAAATCCATCTAAATAATTTGGATCACCCGCAAAAACTGTATCGATAGCGATCCATGGACCGATTGACAGATATTCTGATCTGTAAACGATATAGCCAACAAGATCAAGCTCCCCATCATCAGGATCTGGAATTGATTCAGCTTCCGCTCCCCATTTAAGAATATTTGCAACAAAATCTCCGCCTCTGTTATAATCTACCGTAAACCCTGGTGCTGCCGGTGGATCGGGATGATTAAAATTATTGTCGAAAGTAAATTGAGACTGATCAACACTTTTATCAAACAATCCTCTTGAGAGACTTGTAATTGTAGCAGTTCCGTAATTCTTTGGTTGAATGGCTATTCCATAATCAACACCGTTTACAATCTCAGCAACTGTAAATCTTATTGAATCACCTGGTAAAATATCCCAGGGACCGAGAGACATCATAGACCACATTCTGGATCTTCTCATATATACTGTATCTGTAAAACTTGAAACAAAACTTGAAGTCAATCTGATATCCTGCATTGCTGCATATTGTGCTTCAAGTGAACCAAGGTTTGTGAACGGTCCGCTCAAGTCAATCGAATTGCTGGCTGCAGACCAACCGTAACGATTAACTTTTGAAACTTCATTAAGTTTATTTGGTGATGCATATAAAAGTTTATATCCAACATATGCAGGCGCAAGATACTCGCCGCTTGGTTGATCATTTACAATTGGACCAAATGAATTAACCAATCCAAAAGTTTCTGTTTGATTTTTAGTATCCGGATAATCTGCAGCATATCCAAAAATTAATCTTTTGCTTGCAGTGTTAAAAAACCATGTGTTTCTTGCCCCGGGAGATAGTGAGGGAAATAGAACAGACCAGGATCTTGAGTTGCTGTGCATTCCATAATTTAATGTGATGTAAACATCCAATAGAGAATCAGCAACAAATCTCTCTGATGAAACAACCGTTCTAATTTCCGGCGAAATATTTTTTATTACATAATCATGAATTATATAATTTTCATCTTTTCTTGATCCACTCCATTGATGTGTTGTTCTTTTAACGCGAACCGGAAGCATTCTTTTGATTTGAAATTCATCCTGATAATTAACATTATATTCCCAGACAGTTTCAACAACTTCTTCACCAACGTCAGGATTAGTCTCTAACCAAAAATTTTCACCATTAGGATAAACTTTTCTATTTGTCTTAACAGTGTATTTAGAAGCGGCCCCTTCAGCAACAGAACTTCCATATAAAGCCCACTCTTCAACCGAAAGAATACTGTCTTGAGCCCACTTTGCACCAATGTAAAAACCGCCGGAAACAAGATGCGAGGCTGTGCCTCCAATGTTTTCTGAAATAAGGCTTGCATCGTAGCCCGGCCAGTCAAGTCCGATCCCTCTTTGTGTCCAGTTGCTAAAAGATGGGCCAACTTTACCTAACGAAACAGTTTGCCACAATTGTCCTCTATTAAGTATAAACGAAGAGGATTCAACTTGCGAAAAAGATTGAGAGGTTAGGATGATAAATGTTGCCAGCAAAAATATTTTTTTTATCGATGTGCTATTCATATATAATTAAAATCCAAAACCTATTGTGAAAAAAACCTGCCTTGGAATAGTAGTATAAGCTCTGTATGGTGCAACAAGATAACTAAACCTGTTTGGATCATTCCCTGGCATATCCATAGTAACACCTTGCTGTATCCATAGGTTAAGATCTTCATTTGTTGAAAACGGTGTGAGCCATTTGTTATCAAACAAATTCATTATTCTAACAGCAAGAATGATCTTATAATTATCAAATTGTATATCTTTGTTAAAGCTAAAATCAACCATTGATTCTAAAGGATACCTTCGATTATAAACTGCATCCTTTAAATCAAAACTTGTAATGTAAGTATAAGGCAAACCAGATTGCGCTGTGTAGGTAAGACTAAAAACGGAATTACTAAAAGGTTTAATTCCTAAAATTTCAAAACCGCCATCTACATCAACAAAATATTGCAGAAGTGCTCTAAAGTTATGAGTTCTATCCCAGCTTGCTAAAAATTCTCCTGTAAAATTTCTGGTAGAGTATTCTCTTGAGTTATCAGGCCACTGTGCCTGTGCACCATAATTCCCGGCAGTGGTTTGTGAAAGGCTGTAGGATAATCTATAGGACCAATTTTTTGTAGAGAATGTTTCAAAACTTGCTTCAAATCCTAATGTAGAACCAAATCCGTTGTTGGCATATGTGTTTATGAAGTATAATGGATTATTTTCAAGATCAAATCCGGCATAAATACCGCCAGGTGTCTGAGTTACATTTTTACTTCCGGTATATGCGGCAAGATACTGGCTGCCTATCTGGGATACACGGTCATTATAATATAGAACTAAGTCAAGTCTATGTATATCACTTAACTGCTGCTGTATTCCGAATTCATAGTTAATGGTTTTTTTAGGATCAAGATTTGGATTACCCAGCCCTTGCCAGCCAACCCATGTTTTTTTAGATAACGCCTGACTGAAAATCGGCATTGATGAAAAGTGCCCATATTGAAATCTGAAAGCTGTACCTTCACCAATTGGAAATGATATGCCAAAACGCGGAAGAAATATTAATTTAGTTTCTGAGCCAACAGTAGCAGGATTACCTGTTCCGCCGGGTCCCTCTGTACCAACATATAAAAAGTTATATGGATCAACAGGGACCTGAGTTTGGAAATTATAAAATTCTGCCCTCACACCAATGTTCGCAATTATTCCTTCATATTCCATTCTATCCTGAACATAACCTCCCATGCTTATTGGATATGCTGTATAATAATCCGCAAAACCATTACGAGCCACATAAGTATTTGCCTGAAAACTTGAGTTTACACCATTATTAATCATATCCCAATATTGAATTCCAATTCCTGCTTTTGCTAAGTGTGAGGCATCGAGCTGACCTGTATAATCAAATTTTAATCCAAAGTTTTCGGTTCTGCTATCCTGATAATAATTAGTGCTAAAACTAAAAGGTGCTCTGAATACATCTTTTTCCCACCAGCTTCCGTCTCTTAATACAGTTCCACTTGGATCATTTAAACTATCAGCACGATCTACTTCAAGTCCGTAACCAGCTAAATATTTAAATGGTAATTCATATTTTTCTTGCTGATGTGTTAAGGTTAATTCTGTAAACGATTGCGGATTTATTGAGTAAACCCAATTTAATGTCTGAGCAATTGTTTGTTCTTCTCTTACGGGATCAATGGTTACAAGATATTTTGTAGATACGCCAGGAGGAGTAAATGCTAATCCAGACCAGCGTATATCGGATGAGCCAGACCAGATCCCACCAATATAACTTTGGTAACTTCCCATTACTTTAAATTTATGTCCATTGCCCGGTTGGTAGGTAACATTTAAAATATAATTCTGTCCTGTTTGAACTTTTTCCGGAGTTGGTAATCTGGTTGGATTTCTTTTATATTCACCTGATACATAAAACTTAAGTATGTTTGGATCCGAACCAAGCGGCCCGCCAAATCCGAACAAATATCTTTGATAAGAATATTGTGTGTAGTCATAAACTCCTAAAACATTTTCATCACTTGGCTCATGATTTTTTACCCATAGATCATAAGCCCATTTTATTTCCTCATCCGCAAGCTGATTATATAATTCAGGATTACTGTTTTTTAACCATTCATATCTAGTACTAAAAGTAAGTTCATTTAGTATCTGATCTTTTTTCTCCATCCATTTATCAAGTGTTCCCCACTTTTGCCATTCCCAGTTATTTTTATTGTAGATGTAATCACCATAATGGTATTGCCCGGAAGGGCGATACTCAACTCGAAATTCACCTGTAAATTTTGGGGCGCCATCTTTTAATACAACTTTAACAACTCCTGCCTGGGAGTTTCCGTATTCAGCAGAAAACCCACCTGTAATTAATTGAAGCTGCTGTACACCTAGTGGATTAACATCATACTTCCAGGAGTTATCGGCTTTTTCAGTTCCAAATGTAGCAGGGGCAGAAGTATTTGAGCTCATTTGCTCAACACCATTTATTTGAAAATTCAGTTCATAAGAACCGGAGCCGCGAACAGAATAATTTCCTTTTTGATCTTTTTGAAAACCAGCGCTTAATTCTAATGCACCGCGTAATCCTTCAATCGGGGCAACTTTAATTTGTTTATCATCAATGTGTGTAGAAGTTGAAGTCTGATCTTTAATAACTGCGGGCCTTCTTGCAACAACTACAACTTGTTCCATTTGGAGGGCTTCATCATTTAGACTAAATGCTAATTGAGTAGTTCGATCTATATTTACCTGAACACCGCTCTCTGTTAATTTTGTATAGCCAATCATACTTGCTGATATATTGTAAGTGCCCGGTGAGATATTTAAGATCACAAATTTACCATCAACATCTGTGGCAGCACCAAAATTAGTGCCTTCTATTAAAACATTGGCACCAATAAGCGGTTCTTTAGTGGATGCATCAATAACAATCCCTGATATTTTACCTGATTGCCCTTGAGGAAAAATATTGATGCTAAAAAGAAAAAGTATTATTAAAAAAATCTTATAAAGATTTTTAGTATCTGATATTTTCATAAAAATATTTTAAATCAGATAATAAAAACCCGGGAAAGTAATCCCGGGCATTAAACTATTTAAGTAATGTCATTTTTTTACTGATCTTAGAATCACCTGTAATTAAGGTGTAGAAATATATTCCACTGGATAACCCATCACCTTTGAATATTTTTGTGTGTCTGCCGGCAGAAACAAAACCATCAACCAATGTTTGAACTTCATTTCCTAAAATATCCGAAACAATGAGCTTAACATTTGAAGACTGCGGCAGATTAAATCTGATTAATGTAGATGGATTAAATGGATTAGGATAATTCTGTTCCAGACTAAAATCGATATTTGCTATTATTTCATCTTCTACACTAACTGGTACTCTTGTAAACTTAAATGCTGATCTTGACCACTCATCAATTACATAAACTGTAGAACTATCAAGTGTTACAGCAACATCAGACGGTGAAGTCATAGGAGCACCATTTGGGTCAGCAACATCTCCGCTAAACTGACTCGGCAAATCATAAACTGGTAAAGCAAAAATTCCTTCCATATAGAATGCTTTAACCCATCGGCGTGTGCTGTCAACACCTGCAACCCAAAGAAGGTTGTTTCTATCATGAGTAATGCCACATGGATATAAATCATTGAAAGCTAAAAAGTTATCAGCATCAAGAATTCTTTGACCCGTATAATCAACTGGCGTTCTTTGAGTACCACCTGTCCATACTGCAATTCCTCCCGTTTGCTGTGTGCTTGAGTAAGAGTTTCTTGATGTATAAAATGGTGTCTCAGGATTAAAGTAGTCTCCATCAGGAATAAGAGCAACATCTCTGATAAGATCAATGCCGCCTAATTGAACTCCACCCGGTTCAACTGAATATTGTGGTGGCGGTATATAAGAGCCATAACCTGCAACAGTAATAGTATCACTAAAATTATAACATCTAAAAGTGGTTCCAAATGATATTCCAGTAAAGAGAACTGAATCTTTACTTATATCAATACCATGGTTATAAGAACCATAGCCACTGCCCTGAAGCCCAAATCCAAATTTAATTACCTGAAGCGTATCGAAGTTTGGATATAAATACGTTGCAGCCACCGTGTTTGGGGCAGTTTTAGGATATGGCTGAGTTGCACTTACATAAAGGGTATTACCTAAAGCTTTTATTCCTCTTAGAGCACCGATATTACCAAGTAATGAATCTGAGTCTCCGTTATTATTAAAATCAATAAATTTTTGAAATACTGTATCGCCTGGTGCTAAAAAATAAATTGCATTGTGTGCAGCAGCATCCTGAATTCTGCTAGAGATTACCCATAGTGTTCCATCTTCCGCTAATGTTGAAAGAAATGGTCTAACAATATCGCTATCTGCGGGAGGGAAATATAATTGCTGCGAGTATTCCCATGGGTTTTGTGAAAAGATTGAAGAAATAAAAAATATGGTAGTCAAAAATGATCGTAGAAAAAATTTCATAAATACCTCTTACATTATAATAAGTTAATAAATACTTTATCAATTTCCTGTAATAAATATAAGAAAAATATTTTTTGAATTCTTAAATAATTAATTAATGATAAAATATTTTTCATTTTTAATACTTAAATTTGTTTCAGATTAATCATTACTATTTTAATGCATTTTATTCAAATTATATCTCTCATTAGTGTTTTTATCTTCATGGCACTGATGATGTTCTTCCGGAAAATACCTGCCCTCATTGCACTACCATTAATGGCCGTTCTAATAGCGCTTATCGGGGGAATTGATCTCAGTGATATTATAGAATATGTGATTGGGCAAGGCTCACTAAAACTACATCAGGCTTATACAATTGCGTTGTTTGGCAGTATGCTGAGCGTACTTATGCAGAAAACGGGTGTTGCAGAAACTTTTATAAAAAAAGGTGCTGAACTTTCTGGTGATAATCCATGGCTAATTGCCATTATTTTACTCTTGTTAATTATTGCTCTTTTTACAACTCTCGGCGGACTCGGGGCAATTATAATGGTCGCAACTATTGTTCTACCAATTATGTCGTCAGTTGGTATTGGTCCGATGACTTCAGTAGGAATTTTTCTTTTCGGATTAAGTATTGGCGGAATTTTAAACGTTGGTAACTGGGCTGTATATATTAGTGTAATGGGATTAACTGTTGATGAGATCCGTCCTTTTGCGATGCTGATGTTTCTCGTTTCTATTCTTGGAGCAATTGTTTATATCACTATACAGATATACAGAGATGGACACGACCTTGATTTTAAAAAAATAATTTTCAGAAGCTCAATTATCATTTTTGTAATTTCAGTTTTTTACTTTCTCATAACCTCCGTTGCTAGCAAAGAATTTCAAACACATCTCAATCTTATAGTTTCACAAATTGGCGTTAGTATAAAGTGGATAATTGCCTTAGGCATTTTACTTTTATTCTTAACCGCTGTAGTTAGAATTATATTAAAGAAAAATGAAACAGCAATACAGCCTCATTGGATATCTTTCTTATCACCTATTCTTCCTTTGTTCTTAATCCTTTTATTTGATGTTAATTTTATCGCCGCATTTATATTTGGATTGATCTATGCATTTTTAACCACTTACAAAAAAGGAAGATTAAACTTATTTATCCAATCCTGTTTTGAAGGCGGCGGAGTAGTAATGCCTGCTGTTGTATTGATGTTTGGAATTGGAATGCTTTTAGTAGCAATAATGGGTCCTGGTGGAACACTTGAACAATATCCGGATGGATGGCCAGTTTTAAACATTGTAAAACCATTGATGGCACAAATAATTCCTTCTAATCCAATTAGTTACATACTAATATTTTCTGCGGCTGCACCTTTAGCACTTTATCGCGGCCCGCTAAACGTATGGGGGATGGGATACGGACTTGCAGCAGTTTTTCTGGCAAGCGGTCTTAATCCTGGTGCTGTAATGGGGTTGCTTATTGCAGTTGGGCAAATACAGGGTATTTCTGATCCTACAAATACACATAACGTATGGCTCGCAAATGAAATGAGAGTTGATGTTCAAAAAGTTTTATGGAATACAATTACTTATACATGGATAATGGCAATAGTCGGATTAATTATTTCATCAATAATGTTTATGTGATAAAATGACATTACTGGCTAAGCTGGAATGTGGATAAATCATTTATAGATTCCCGCTTTCGCGGGAATGACAAGAAAAAAAATGACCCGAAAAATAAAAATAGGTATAGACGTTGGCGGCACATTTACACATGCTGTTGCTGTTGATGTTAGTGATTTTAAACTCATTGGCAAAGCCTGCGTACCAACAACTCATAAATCAGCGGAGGGTGTTGCTAATGGCGTTGTTGATTCAATGCATTTGCTGATAAAGGAATCCCAAATAAATCCAGATGAAATAGTTTTAATTGCTCACTCTACTACTCAGGCAACAAACGCTTTGCTCGAAGGTGATGTTGCTGTAGTTGGAATAATCGGAATGGGAAAAGGACTTGAAGGAATACGTGCAAAGAAAGAAATAAATCTTAAAAACATTGAACTCTCTCCCGGAAAGTTCCTTCAAACAAAATTTAGATTTATTGATGTTAAAAACATTCTCTCTGAAGAAACTATCAAGAAAAAAATAAATGAGCTTATAGATGAAGGTGCACAAGTAATAGTTGCATCAGAAGCATTTGGTGTTGATGATACAAAAAATGAAGACTTTGTTGTAAGCATTGCTGAATCAATGGATCTTCAGGCAACTGCAGCGAGTAGAATTTCTAAACTTTACGGATTAAAAGTCCGTACCCGTACTGCAGTTATAAACGCAAGCATGATGCCTAAGATGCTTGAAACCGCAAATCGTACTGAAGAAGCAATTAGAAAAAGCGGAATAAGAGCTCCGTTAATGGTCATGCGCTCAGACGGTGGAATAATGGATATCAATGAAATGAGAAAGCGACCAATTCTTACAATGCTTTCGGGTCCTGCTGCAGGAGTTGCCGCTGCTTTGATGTATGAAAAAGTTTCTGATGGAATTTTTCTTGAAGTCGGTGGTACATCAACAGACATTTCTGTAATAAAAAATGGAAAGCCTCAGGTTAAAAGTGCACAGATTGGTGGTAATCGCCTTTACTTAAGAACTCTTGACGTAAGAACACTTGGAATTGCCGGTGGTTCAGTTCCAAGAATACAAGGAAATAAAATTGTGGATGTTGGTCCGCGCAGTGCACACATAGCGGATTTAAATTATGTTTCTTTCAGTGATGAAGATTTTTCTGATATTGAACTTGAAAAAGTACAACCGCTAAAAAATGATCCTGATGATTACCTTTCTATTAAGGTAAAGAATGAATTCAAGAAAAGATTTACAATCACTCCAACCGGCGCTTCAAATTTTCTGGGACTTGCAAAAGATGTTGGCCACGGCTCAGCAAATCTTAATTCAATTAAAAAATGTTTTGAATCACTTTCAAAAATTATTTCTAAAGATGCTAAGGAGATCGCAAAAGATATACTTACCATCTCTGCAGAAAAGATTAAGCCGGTTATTAGTCAATTATCAAGGGAATACAAACTCGATAAAGAATTGATTCAACTAGTTGGTGGCGGCGGTGGAGCAACTGCTTTGGTACCATTCACAGCTCAGCACCTTAATTATCCTCATAAGATTGCAAAAGATTGTGAAGTTGTTTCTGCGATTGGGGCAGCACTGGGAATGATACGTGATTCTGTTGAAAAATCGATTATTAATCCAACTGAAAATGATATAATTTCATTACGCCAGCAGGCATTTGATTCTGTTGCTTCAATGGGTGCAGTTCCTGAATCTATTGAAGTTACTGTTGAGATTGATTCCAAGAATAAAAAAGTGATTGCGGTTGCAATGGGTTCAAGCGAAATGCGTTCACGTGATGTTCAGATAAAAGAATTAACCGAAAGTGATATTAAAAAGATCGCATCGGTTTCAATGAGAATAAGTGAGGATAAAGTTGTCATAAGCGGAAAAACCTCTTTCTTTTATGCATTAATTTTTAAGCAAACAAAAAAACATTTGTTTGGATTAGTAAAAGATGAAACTCAAAAACTCAGAGTTATTGATCGTGAAGGTACAATCAAATTACAGCTTAATGATGCTTTATGTGAGAGTGTTGAAGCGAATTCTGTAAAATCAAAAATAAAAGAGATGATAGCAACTCTTACAACTTTTGGTGATGCAGGTGCACTCGTTCCGGATATATTTTTATTGGTCTCATCCAAGATTGTTGATTTTACAGGGTTGATTAATGAATCGCAAATAATGGCTCTCGTTGATTTTGAACTTTCAAAAATTCCGCAGCATCAAAAGATAATTGTTATTGCTTCGCCAAAGAAATAATTATGAAAATCGATAAGACATACGATTATATTATTTACTCAGCAAGTCTGGCCGGAGTGTTGACTGCAATTGATTTATCAAATAAAGGGAATTCTGTCTTGCTGTTAAACTTTTACGGATTCATTGGCGGAAGCATTACAGAAAGTCTGAATTGCTGCCAAGCTATAGATGAAGAAAGTTTAGATGGACCAACTAAAAATCTGTTTAATAAAGTAAAGAAAGCCAGGCACGGAATACTTTATCAATCCGGCAATGAATTTATACTTAATCCCGAAACGATTAAAATAATTTTGCAGGAAGAGATTGAGAATTCAATTGTTGATCTGCTTTTTCATATTGTTCCCTTTTACTTAAAACAAAGAGAAGATCATGTTGAATTTTCAGTGACAGGCAAAGAAGGAATTTTTCATATTAAAGGCAAAACCATAATTGATGCCTCTGTTGAATTTGATTTATTGAAACTTGAAAATGCCAGCCGAGGCTTGAAAGAAATTTATTATAATCTGTTTCTTACAGAATTAAAGGATGATCATTGGCAAAGTTTTACACACGTTAATAAATTCATAAAGCTGGATGATAATCGATATTGGGTTTCATTAAATATTTCAAAGCCAGTCAATGAGTTTTTTATCGAGAATACTTCTCAAAAAATATTAAATGATTTTGAAGAGGTAGTTCAGAAATCAGGCGGAAGAGTTCAATTGGTAGCCCCGCAATCTCAAAAGATCTATGAAGTTAATAAACTAAAAGTATCTAATAGTGTTTATCATATTAAAAACAATCTAAGCAAAACATTTACTTCGCACGAAATAATTAAAGAAATGAACGAGTTGATTGTTAAGCAATAATTTAGCTTGTCATTCTAAACGCAGATTAAATTAGAAGATGAATCTGTACAAATTTAAAAAAAAGATTCTTCGTCGCTCGGCTCCTTAGAATGACGATCTTAATAAATAAGGAAGAAATGAATAAAGAAATAATTTCAAGACTAAAACATGGTCTCATCGTATCCTGCCAGGCGGAAGGTGACTCGCCATTTAATTCGCCTGAAGGAGTGACAATGTTTGCGAAATCTGCAATTGCTGGTGGAGCAATTGGAATTCGCAGTGAAGGAATTGAAAAAACAAAAATGATTCTGGAATCAATTAATGTTCCTGTCATTGGACTGATTAAGTCTAACTTTGAAGATGGTAGTGTTAGAATTACAGGTTCATTTACTGATGTTAATGATCTTTCAATTATTAATTGTCCGATAATTGCTATTGACGGAACTTTTAGAAAACGTGAAGGATTAACAGGTCCAGAATTCATTCACAGAATTAAATCAGAATTTAATGTTTTAATTATGGCGGATATTGCTAAAGAAGATGAAGCAATTGAATGTGAAAAAGCCGGTGCTGATTTTATTTCTACAACACTAAATGGATACACACCGGAAACAGAAAAAGATAAATTATTTTCACCAAATTTTGAACTTGTAAAATTGATATCAAAAAAAATAAAAATTCCAGTAATGGCTGAAGGGAGAATTAATACTCCAGACGATGCAAGTGAAATGATTAGACTTGGTGCGTTTGCTGTTGTTGTTGGAACAGCTATTACACGTCCACATATTGTTGCCAGTTGGTATGTTGATGCTATAAAAAATGAATGAACTACAAACTAAATACGATGTTATTGTTGCCGGAGCAGGAATAGCCGGAATAAGCGCCTCTGTAAAAGCAGCTCGAGAAGGAGTTTCTGTTCTTCTTATAGAACATTATGGGTTTGTTGGCGGTATGTCCACGGCTGGAATGGTCTCCCCTTTTATGAAGCATTCTGTTAACGGCGATACTTTAGTCCGCGGAGTATTTGAAGATATTGAAAAAGAAATGCGGAACAGAAATGGAATGATTGACAACGGATTTTATGCTTCTTCATTTCGTGCTGCATCTTTTAATCTTTTACAAAACGCTGACTGTAATGTACTTCTGCATTCTGAAATTTTAAAAGTTAATAGTATTGGAAATATAATCGATTCCATAACTGTACTCATAAATGGAATTGAATATGTAATCCGTGCTAAAGTTTTTATTGATACAACCGGAGATGCACAGTTACTTTATCTTGGCAATTTCCCTTATGTTAAAGGAGATGAAAAAACTGGCAAGCTTCAGGCGCTTACTTTATTTTTCAGAATGATAAACATCGATATTAAAACCGTTACAGAATACGCAAAGGCAAATAAAGATAATTTTTTCGATTGGATGGAGTACGATTTTGATTTTAAAAAGATAATTTCCATCGCAGGTTATTTTAAACAGGTTAAGAAAGCTATCAGCGAGGGCAGATTGCAGGAAGATTTACAATATATTTTCTTTACTACTCTGCCGGAATCCGGTGAGGGATCCTTCAACACTTCTAATATTCTTGGAGTAGATGCTTCAACATCCTACAACCTAACTCAGGCTGAACTTCTTGGAAGAAAACAGGTTGCACAGGTTGTAAAATTATTACAGGATGAAATACCAGGATTTGAAAATTCTATTTTGCTTGAGACTGCTGTACAGGTTGGAGTAAGAGAAACACGAAGAGCAATCGGTGATTATGCAGTTACAGGCGGTGATATAAAATTCGGACAAAAATTTGATGATGCAGTTGCAAGAGCCATTTATGGTATCGATATTCACGGGCAGAAAGATGAAGAAAGCAGGATGGAACATTTGCCTGAGGGGCAATATTATGAAATTCCTCTTCGTGCTTTGATAGTTAAGCAAACAGAAAATCTTCTTGTTGCAGGAAGATGTATTTCATCAACAAGAGAAGGACATAGTGCATTACGCATTCAGCCAACTTCTTCTGCAACAGGTGAAGCCTGCGGCGCACTTGCTTCTTTAAGTGTAAAACAAAAAAAGGTTGTAAGAAAAATCAGTTACAATGATTTACGAAATTTGATTGCTCACAATCTTGCAAAGCAACTATGAAAATAATTTTCGGGACAGATGGCTGGCGCGGTTTATTGGATAGTGAAATTAATGATGAGTCAGTATCATTAGTCGCTCAGGCTTTTGCCGATTATAACCTTCAAAATTTTTCTTCACCCAAAATCGCAGTTGGATTTGATGGAAGAAGAAACTCAAAACATTTTGCAAAAATTTTTTCAGAAATTCTTTCTGGTAATGGTATAAAAGTTTTTTTGTCAGACAGAATTATTCCAACACCTGCTCTTTCATTTTTTGTAAAGATAAATCAATTAAGTTCCGGAGTCATAATCACTGCTTCGCATAACCCGCCTGAATACAATGGTATAAAATTTAAAGCTTATTACGGCGGACCATTTTTAACTGAAGAAACGTTGAAGGTAGAACAACTGCTGGGAAAGTCTCCAATCAAAAAAAACTCAGATAATATTGAATCAACAAATTTTCTTTTACCTTATACAGAACAGTTAGAAAAATTTATAGATTTTGAACAGATAAGATTATCAAGATTAAAAATATTAATTGACTCAATGGGAGGTGCTGGTGCTGATTATTTAGAAAGAATTTTATTGGCTCATAATATTCCGTCTAAAACAATATTCTCTCCACCGGATGAAAACTTTTATGGACGACTTGCTGAACCAATTGAAAAAAATTTATCTCCGTTAAAAAAAGAGCTTCAGGAAAATGATTCCTCTTTAGGCTTAGCAACCGATGGTGATGCAGACCGCTGCGGTGTTATGCTTGATAATGCTGATTGGCTGAGTGCGCAGGAAACAATTTTATTATTAACTGATTTTATTGTTAACACCAAAAAATTTAAAGGTCACATTGTAAAAACAGCTAGTGTAACAGATAAACTGAAAACACTGTTTGAATCCAAACAAAGAAAGATCTTTGATGTACAGGTTGGATTTAAATACATTACTGAAGTTATGATCGATAAGAAAGTTGCATTTGGCTGCGAAGAAAGCGGCGGCTTTGGTTATGGCATACATATCCCCGAAAGAGATGGAATTCTTTCATCATTGTTTATGATTGAAATGATTGCTCACTCAGGTTTTAATAAACTAAGTGAATATGTTGATCATAAGAGAAATGAGTTTGGCAATATTTTTTATGATCGAATTGATTTGAAATATAAAAAGCCGGACAGAAATGAATTGCTGCCTGAACTTTATAGAAAATTTATTGATCGTATAGGTAATTTTCGTGTTGTACATGCAAAAGCATTTTACAGCAGCAGAAATGTTATTAATGGTCTAAAGTTTTTCATTGAAGGCGATAACCGATGGCTATTACTGCGTTCATCCGAAACTGAACCGATTGTAAGAATTTATGCTGAAGGGCAGAATGATAAAGAGGTAAAACAATTTCTGGAGTTTGGAAAAAATATTTTAAATAAATGATTTTGTCATTCCGAACCTGACTGCCGTCAGGCAAGTCTAGTTTCGGATTCTCAAATACAAATTAGAGCCTGAAACAAGTTCAGGCTGACTCAGTATAATATTATGAAAAAGAAATTCGCAAATAAAAAAGAAGCAAAGCAGCTCATTTCAAAACTTAGTGATGAGTTTGCAGTGGTTAAAAATCCGGGATACATCCACCCTGAGTATGAGCTTTACCCGCTTGCTCCAAAGATAAAAAAGCCGGTAAACAATCTTACTGCTGCAGTAATGGATATGGATGGTACAACTACCACTACTGAAGCATTATGTATTCACTCGCTTGAATTTATGATAAGAAAACTTTCCGGAAAAATGACAAAACAGCAATGGAAAGGTTTGGATTCTGTAAAAGATTATCCGCATATAATTGGCAACAGTACAACAAAACATGTTGAATATTTGATCGATAAATACCGTAAAACTTTCAACGATGATCAGATTATTGAATCGTTTTTATATGCTGCAGGCTGGACAATCGTTTATGGTAAGGATACGAAGCGAAAAGAAGAAGTGTTACAGAATTTGAACGATTTTAATTGCAGTGAATTAATAAATGATGAGCGGCTCACAAAACTGAATCAACCTGGTTTACCGGATGAAGAGGATGAAGAACAATTAAGTGAATATCTATTTTCAAAATTTAGTTCGCAATTCAAAAAACCTGATTTCAATTCTTTGGTACGGATTGGCATTGATGTTTATTATCAACGCTATCATGAAATACTTGAACGGATAAAACTTGGTGAAGGAAAATTTATTGCAGAGGAATTATTTGATAATCCGAATAAACATTTAATTGAAGCAATGCCCGGAATAGAAATTTTTCTCCCAATGATAAAAGGTTTGATCACATCAAATGAAGATGTCTTTTTCGATCAACTTCTGGTTGATTATGAAATCAAATCAGGCAAGAAACTTCCAGAAAAGAATATAGATAAGGCAAGAAGTGCATTTAAAAAACTTTGTAATCACTTTATAAATAATCCATTAAAAGTTGCAGTTGTAACCTCCTCCATTTTTTATGAAGCAGATATTGTGTTGAGAGAAGTGTTTAAAATAATTTTATCAAAACTTGATAAGATGCTTCCAAATGACAACGAAAATATTAAGATACTAAGTAAGTTCAATGATTACAGAAATTATTACGACGCTGTTATTACAGCGAGTGATTCCAATGAAATTAGATTAAAACCTCATCGCGATCTTTACAGTATTGCACTTTATAAATTGAATGTGCCGAGAGAAAAGTTCGGCCAGGTTGTTGGTTTTGAAGATAGTGAGAGCGGAACAATTGCAATTCGCGCTGCAGGAATAGGATTATCAATAGCTGTTCCTTTTGCTGAAACAAGCAGACATAATCTTAAAGCTGCAACTTATATTTGCAAAGGCGGATTACCTGAGGTGATCCTGAATCACAATTTATTTCTTTAATAATAATCTTTGAAAGCTCTATCAATTGCCTAGTTTTATGTGTCATTCCCGTGAAAACGGGAATCTAAAATGGTTAAAACAAGATGGATTCCCACTTGCGTGGGAATGACAAATGAATAATTTTTAGTTTTATTGCATCCTTATTAGATGAATTCGAAGTATTAAGCATCAATTTTTAAAAATGAAAATATATAAAGACAGAGTTTTTCACGTAATCTCAAACACTCACTGGGATCGTGAATGGCGTTATCCATTTCAGCGTAACAGGCAAATGCTTGTTGATATGATTGACAAAGTACTTGAGATACTTCAATCAGAAACGGAATACAGGGCGTTTCATCTTGACAGCCAATCAATAGTAATCAAAGATTATCTTGAAGTTCGTCCTCAAAAAGAAAATCAAATAAAAGGATTAGTTAAACAAAAAAGATTATTTATTGGTCCCTGGTATGTTCTCCCTGAACAGTTCCAGGTCGGCGGTGAAAATCTTATACGCAACCTTTTACTCGGACATAAAACCAGTAAAAGATACGGCCGTGTTTCAAAAATTGGATACTCCCCTTTTTCGTGGGGACAAATATCGCAGCTTCCGCAGATCTATAAAGAGTTTGGTATTGAACTAATTATGTTTTATCGCGGAGTCAATTCAATCGATTCTCCAAAAGCAGAATTTTTATGGATCGGAGCTGATGGAACAGAAGCTGTTTCTTCATGCTTTTCAACAATGCCGCGGTATAATTTTTACTTTTATATATATCGGCCTGTTGTTCATAATGAGTTCTTTGCTGATGTTGAATATAAATGGTCACGTGGCGGTGTTCCGTTTCATTTTTCTGATCAGCGATTGTCTGAAGAAGATTATTTTATTGTTGATCCTGTTGATGGATATTATCCTGAGAACATTAAAAAACAGGTTGAAGCCATAATTAATGATCAGGTTAATGATTTTACAACACCTCACGTAATATGGATGGAAGGACACGATTCGAGCGGACCGAATGTTAAAACAGTTAACATTATTAAAGACATTAAAAAAATCTTTCCGGATTTAAATGTTGTTCATTCCACTTTAGAAGATTATGCAAAGTTATTATTCGAAAGTGTTGATATTAATTCGCTGAAAAAAGTTTACGGCGAAAGAAGAAGTTCTCAGTTCGATAGAAGAAGCGGAAATATGTATGGATATACAACTTCTGCAAGAATGTATCTCAAACAAAAAAACTTTGAAGCGGAAAAATGGACCCAGTTTTACGCTGAACCTTTTAACATTTTTTCTTCTCTTGCAGGTAGAGACATAAAAGATAGTTATTTAGAAAAAGCATGGGATTTGATTATTCAAAACTCATCACATGATTCAATTGGCGGTTGCAGTCTTGATCAGATTCACGATGATATGATGGATCGTTACAGACAGGCAATTGAAATTTCAAAAGGGGTGTTTGAAAGATCTGTTAAGCATATTGTTAAAAATATTATTCTTCCAAAGCAGAGTGATGAAAATTTATTTCTTGTCGCTTTCAATCCAAATAATTACTTAAGGAATGAAGTTGTTGAATGTTTTATTGATCTTCCAAAAGAATATGATAAAGGTGATTTTAATATTTTCGATCTGAAGGGCACTAAAATAGAAAAACAAATCATAAGCTTTAAGCCTTACCAACCGGTACTTGAACAGCTGATTGATCGGCCAATGTATTTTGATATGATCCGTTATCATTGCTTTGTTGATTTGAAGAATGTTCCGGAGTTTGGATATAAATCTTTTTGGTTGAAACCAATTAAGAATGAAAAATTAAAAAATAATAAATTAAAAGAAGGATTAGCTAAAAAGGATATTATTGAAAATGATTTTCTGAAAGTAAAAATAAATGCAAACGGCACATTTGACCTTTTTGATAAAGCAAATAAAAAAGACTTTAAAGGACTCGGATATTTTTATCATGAAGGTGAAGCCGGACATGCCTGGGTTAATATTCCAACAAAGCCTTTTATTACAACATTAAAGAGTAAACCGAAAATAAAGATCATTCAAAATGGAACACTAAGTGCTACTTTTAAGATCAGCCAAATAATTAAGCTTCCAATAAATCTATCTGAACGGAAAAAGAAAAATCCAAAGCTTGTTTTAGTTGATGTAGATTTATTTATTTCTCTAAGCAAGAATTCAAAACGAGTTGAATTAAAAGTTGAAGTTGACAACAAAGCTGAAAGTCATCGATTACGAATAATGTTCCCGACAAATCTCAATGCGAAATTCCATTATGGTGAAGGGCAATTTAATGTTGTAAAAAGGTCCTCAGATAGACCTGATACAAAAGACTGGATTGAACAGCCGATGTATGATTTTCCGCTTCATCATTTTGCAGATGTTACAGATGGTAAAAATGGATTAGCTGTTCTTGTTGATGGCTTAAAAGAATACGAGTTATTAAATGATAAAAAGAAAACATTAGCAATTACATTACTGCGAGGGTTTGAATATATAATTGCACCAAGTTCAAAACAGGATTATACTCATTTGAAAGGAAGTCAATGTTTAGGTAAATCAAGTTATAATCTGGCAATTTATCCTCATAGTGGAGATTGGCAAACTGGAGAAGCCTACAAAGAAGCATTGAACTTCAACAACCATATTAGTTTGGTGCAAAGTGGTAAAGCTAATGGTAGTTTACCATCAGAATTATCTTTTATGAAAGTTACTCCGGATGATCTGATTTTTAGTGCATTAAAACAATCCGAAGATGAAAATGGATTTGTGCTGAGAATTTATAATCCAACAGAAAAAGATATTGAAGGTAAAGTGGAATTTTATAATTCGCTATCTAAAGTTGAACACGTAACTCTTGAAGAAGTTTTGGTTGAAGAAATAAATTTGATTGATAAAAAAAGTTTTGCTGTTTCATTAGCAAAGAAAAAAATAGGCAGTTTTAAAATAAAATTTTCATAGGCTGTCATTGCGAATCCCATCTAAAGGGGATGAAGCAATCTGTACAAAATATAGATTGCTTCGTCTGGCAGAGCCATCCTCGCAATGACAACGAAAACCAAAGGTAATACTTATGATAAAAAATAAATACGGTTACTTTACAAAAGACGGAAGAGAATTTGTAATTACAGATCCAAAAACTCCCCGCCCGTGGTTTAATTATATGTGGAATGAAAACTATGCGGGATTGATTTCTCACACCGGCGGCGGATTCAGTTATCTCGAAACTCCACGGGATAACAGATTAACCAGAATGCGTTACAACTGCTTACCGTGGGATCGTCCCGGCAGATATGTAATTGTTAAAGATGCCGATTCCGGGAAATATTGGTCTTTAAGCTGGGCTCCGACTATCGATAAAAAATACGATAAATACGAATGCAGACATGGACAAGGTTACACAACAATCATTACTGAGAAGAATAAGATTCGCGGAGAGATAACCTATTTCGTTCCATCTGATCTGAACGGAGAAATCTGGAAAGTAAAACTCACAAATCTATCCAGTAAAAAAAGAAATCTCGAGATTTACTCATTCACAGAAATTTTAATGGGAAATGCTCTTAATGACATTATCAATCAACCGAATGACAAACATTTTACAGATATCAAGTTTGATAAGAAAAATGAAACGCTCATTTGCACACGCCGATACTGGGTACTGAATAAAAAAGTTACTGTTGCTCAGCCAAACATTGATTGGAAATATAATTTATTATTCACAACTACTCTTCCTGTTAGCGGATTCGATGGTAGTCTTGATAATTTTATCGGGAAATGGCGATCTGAATCAAATCCAATTTCAGTTGAAACAGGAAAGATGAGCGATACAGAGATAACCGCCGGTGATCCTGTTGTTGCGCTTCAATCAAAAATCGCCATGGATAAAAAATCTGAAGTGGAATTTGCAGTTATAATGGCTGTTGTTTCGAAAGAAGAGAAAAAACCTTTTAGTACAATTAAATTAAGTGAACTGAAAAAACTCAAGAACATCAACAAAAAATTTGATGATCTCAAAAATCATTGGATAAAATATTTCAGCAACTTCAAAGTAAATACTCCTGATCCAAAATTTAATTTATCACTCAATGTCTGGAATCAGTATCAGGCTGCTGTTACATTTGATATGGCAAGAAACTCCGGTTATTATCACGGTGGATTATTATTCGGAACCGGAATGCGTGATCAATTCCAGGATATACTTGGAATGGTTATTTCAGATCCAAATCGTGTAAGAAAAAGATTACTCAATGCTTTGAGATTTCAATTCAAAGATGGTTCAACTCTTCATAATTATTTTAAGATAACTGAGTGGGGAGAAAAAACAAATCACTCCGATACTCCATTGTGGATTCCTTTCGGCATTGTTGAATACTTAAATGAAACTGCAGACTTCTCTATTCTCGATGAAGTTGTTGCATTTTATGATGATGGTGAAGCATCAGTCTATGATCATATGAAACGTGCAATTGATTTTGCTATTTCTGCCTGCACTGAACGGGGCATACCTAAAATTATGAACGGTGATTGGAACGATACTCTTGATCATATAGGACCAAAAGGGAAAGGCGAAACTGTTTGGGGTGCATTCTTCCTTGGATATGTGATTAAAAAAACTTTTGAATTACTTGAATTCAAACAGGATCATTCAACACTTGTGCGTTGGAAAGAAAAATATGAACAGCTAAGAAAAGTTATCGATGAAAGTTGCTGGGATGGCAAATGGTATCTTCGTGCATTCAGAGATGATGGAAGTGAAGTTGGTTCGTCCAAACATAAACAAGGAAAGATTTTCGTTAATGCACAAAGCTGGTCTGTTATATCCGGATTAGCTCCGATGGAAAAAGCAAAAGCTGCAATGAAATCCGGAAAGAAATATTTATCAAAGCATTACGGAATGCAGATCGTTTATCCATCCTACACAGAAGTTGAGGATAATACCGGATTGATTAGCCGCTGCGTTCCGGGTAAAAAAGAAAACGGAGCCGTTTTTAATCACGCTTCCTCCTGGTTTGTTTTGGCTTCGATAATGAATGATGATATTGATTTTGCTTATGAAACTTATTCCAAAATGCTTCCGACAAATTCTTCAAAGAATATTGATAGATACGAAGTTGAACCTTATGTTTTTGCTGAATACATAACAAGCCCCGATCATAAAACAGAAAATCAGGCAAGCCATAGCTGGTTAACAGGCACAGCAGTATGGATGTTAAGAATTGGAATGGATTATATTTGCGGATTCAGAACATCTTTGAAAGGATTGATTATAAATCCAAATATTCCTTCTAAGTGGAAATCATTTTCTGCCCACAGGAATTTCAGAGGAAAAAGAATTAATTTGAAAGTAGAAAATCCGAAAGGAAAATATTCAGGTATTAAATTGATTGAAGTAAACGGAAAACAGGCTGAGTCAAACTTTATCAATCCTGATGATTTTTCTGACAAAGAAATTAATGTAAGAATAGTTTTAGGGTAATTTGAAAAAATGTAACTGTCATTCCTGCGAAAGTAGGAATCCAGTAGAAATAATAATGAGATTCCCGCCTTCGCGAGAATGACCACATAGAACAGGAGATTAAAATGAAAAAAATATTACTAATCTTAGTTTCGTTAACAACTATATCCTTTTCCCAGACAATTACCTGGACGGAAATAACATCAAATTATACACTTCCTGCTGGAATAAAAGTCTTTAGTGGTGAAAGAGTTTCGCCAGTATTAAAGATATTTTACATTGATGTTGATATGAATAATCCTGACCTGGTTATTCATCCATACATTGGCTCAAATAAAACGATTAATAATTTTGTTCCATTCGTTGGTGCTTACGCAGGTATTAATGGAGGATTTTTCGGAGGCTCAAGTTCTTTTTCGGCTGTTGTTTATCCTTATGATGTGAAAGCACAGAATGTTGCTGCAGTTACAAGGAACAGTCAATCTTATCCGGTTATCAGAAGTTTCTTCGGGATGAATTTCGATCGTACGTTTAATGTTGAATGGATTTATCATTACGGAAACAATGTTTCAGATATTTACCAGTTTGATGAACCAATGCCTTACACAAATAATCAGCAGACTCCCCTTCCACCGCCACTGCAAGCAAACGGAAATCAATATCAAAATCTTTTAGTAGGAATCGGCGGTGCACCAACTTTAGTAAAGAATGGACAGGTGAATGTAACATACAATCAGGAAATAATGTGGGGTTCCGGTGTTGGGCTTGATAATGGGGATCCCAGAACTGCCGTAGGTTACACTGCGGATAATCATGTTATTATGATTGTTGCTGATGGAAGACAAGTTACAAGCCAGGGAGTTGGTTTAACAGAACTTGCTCAAATAATGATCGATCTTGGATGTGTTGAAGCAATGAATCTTGATGGTGGCGGATCAACGCAAATGGCAGTTGGGAATCAACTTGTTGATACACCTTCTGAGTCCAGAGCAATCCCAACAATATTAACTGTTACTCATAAAGATTCTTTAAAATTACCTCCGACACCCCAGTATGAAAAAATAATTGATACTGGTGATCCTGAGTGTAATTTGATTGGTAGCGGGTGGTTTACATCTGCAAATCCTGGTTATTGGGGAAATACACCTGCTTATTTAAATCCCATTGGTGATGGAAGTTCTTATGCAGAATTCCAACTCGGATTAGGTGTTGATGCAGTTTATGAAGTTTACGGATGGTGGGTTTCATCTTCAAACAGATGTACTGATACACCGTTTATAATAAAACATAAAAATGGAATTGATACAGTTCGCGTTGATCAAGTTCAAAACGGATCTCAATGGAAATTAATAGGAACATATTTATTCTCGGCAGATACAACTCAAAGAGTTATAATCTCCAATGCCGGGACAACAGGCAGCTATGTTGTTGCTGACGCAATTAGATTAATTTCTTATGATCCTGCTACGCCAGTAGATGAAAAAATAAATCAAGTTCCATCACAGTTCATTCTTAATCAAAATTATCCAAATCCATTTAATCCAAGTACAACAATCAGTTGGCAATCATCTGTTAATAGTTGGCAAACACTAAAAGTTTATGATATACTTGGAAACGAAGTTGCAACTTTAGTAGATGAAGAGAAACCTGCCGGAAAATATGAAGTAAACTTTAATGCAAGTAAACTCTCAAGTGGAATTTATTTCTATACTTTTCGATCTGGTAATATAACAGAAACAAAAAGTATGTTGTTGCTCAAATAAGTCTTGTTTATTTGTTAAGTGTTATGATTTTTTAATCATCAAATTTATGCATGCGCATTTATTAAGTTATTGCATTTTCATTTAGAAAAATTTCGTATTGCATTAAAATAATTGCCCTAAATGTGGATTTGTTAATATAAAATTCTTATGTTATGTTTAATTGATTTTTATTGCTATATGAATATCCTCAAAATGAAAATTTTCAAAAAAAGTCTAACTAATCTTTCCTTCTATTTAATTAACAATTATCAATATAAATTAGAGGTAGCTATGACAAAGACAAATACAAAAGTATTGCTTTCCTTGTTCTTTTTGCTCTCTTTCTCACTGACATTTTCTCAATCCTTTTTTAGGATAGGAGAAATACCATTACCACCGCCACAAAATTCCAGCTTCGGACAAATGATTTCCGGAATGGATATAGATGGCGACGGTAGACCAGAAATATATGCTGTAAACAATAACTGGAATGATACTGGTGCTGAATTGATTCCTGCCATATTCAAATTTGAATATAATCCATTCACGCAAGATTGGGAACAAGTATGGACAACAGTTTTAAACATTCCGAAACAAAATACTTGGCCAGCCCTTACTACAGGTGACTGGGATAATGATGGCAAAGAAGAGGTGATTTGGGGACCGGTAAACTTTTTAGAAACGGGCAATTTAAATCCAGCCAGAGTTGTTGTTTTTGAAACTCCTGGAGATGGTTCAGATATAATGGGATTATCTGATGGTATGGGGGGTTATTTACCAAATGCTGAATGGACTATCACATCAAATGATAATCAAAATTTGAGGCCTATCAGATGGGAACTAGTTGATATAGATAATGATGGGACTAAGGAGCTAGTTTATGCAAGTAGAGTGAATGCTGCTGGCCCTGGAAATATTTTTGGTATTATCTCTGTTGATGATATTCCTGACTACGGTGGCGGCTTAGAAACTTGGACATTAGAATTTTCTGGCAATGGTACATCAGTTTCGACAAATACAATATACGATATGGCTGTTATGGACAGCACTCTATATCTTTTTCACACTAATGGAGATGTAACCCCTGTTACTTATTCCAGTGGTGTTTGGACAGTAAATCCGGCTTTAGTCGGATTGGTTCCTGGGGGAAGCTGGCTATCTGCTAGTGTTGTTGATCTAAATAATGATGCAACTAAAGAAATAGTTGTTGCCGGAAATGGAGCAACAAACAAAAAAGTCTATTTACTTCAAGGATCTGACGCTGTTTTAACAGCTACTGAAATTGCGAATATGTCTTCTCTGATTGGTGCAGGTACTACACCACGACTTTATGGCGGACATTTTGGTGACATTGACGATGATAACAATTTAGATTTCGCTTTTGGTAGTCGTGATGCTACTCCAAATGCATCAATAGTAAGACTTGAATATCAAGGTGGTGATATAACTTTGCCAGCAAGTTATTCAACTTCCTTAATTGACAGTAGTTTTGCTACCGGTGGAAGGTGGGCATTAGTTAATATTGCAGATGTTGATGGAGATGGTTTTTCTGAAGTTCTTTATTCAGAAATGACCGGAAGCTTGGCCCCAATTATAATTACTGACGAGACCGGTTTCCTTCCACCAGTACCGCTTTATTCCACTTTATGGCAAAGAGCTGAACCTACTGGAAATGCACCTACCTGGTTCTCTACGACGGGCAACACCGAAAGAGGATTTGCATATGGGAATGTTGGAGGTAATGATAGAGTTTATGTTGTAAGTAGAAATGGTGGTACTTTTGTTAAAATTTTAGACGCTGCAACTGGTGCTGACGTTGGTGATTTAGATGTTACAGGTATCAGCGGAGGTACATTCCCAGTTAATGATATTGGTGTAACCAGTGACGGTAAAATAATTGCAAGTAATCTTCTTACTGCAGCCGGAGATTTCAAACTTTATAGTTGGGATACTGAAGCATCCGCTCCAGTTAATTTTCTAACTTATACCACTTCTGTAACAGTAAGATTGGGTGATAAAATTACAGTTGTCGGTGACTATGCTGCTGGTACTGCTCAAATTTGGGCTGCGAGTGCTACTACCGGTGTAGTATATAAATGGACAATGAGTGGCGGTGTATTTAATACAGTTCCAACCATAATAACCTTAAGTGATGCACCTGCCCCGGCTGTAATCGGATCAGCAGGAGTTGGTCCTTTACCGAATGGAGATTTTTACTGGAGTGGTAATGGATCAAATGTTCAAAAATACTCATCAACTGGAACGCTCTTGGGAAGTGTCCCGGGCACAGTTGTGGCAACCGGTAGCAATATATCAAGATATTTGGGTACCGTTGGAGTCAACGAATATCTCGCCGTTTTTGCTTACGGCACTGGTAATGGGAATGCTCGCATTCTTGAAATTCCTAACGGGGTACCGGGAGATGCTACGCTTTATGCTGCGACACCTTCTTTACAGGTAAATGCAAATGGTAATGGTGTTGGTGATGTTGATTTTAAAGTTAATCCTGATTTTTCTGCAACAATTTTTGTTCTTTGTACTAATAATGGACTGGGAGCATATACTACAACTGATGTTATTGTTCCTGTAGAACTTTCAACTTTTTCTGCAACTGTAAACAATGAAAACGTAGTACTAAATTGGACTACCGAGTCTGAGCTCAATAATCAGGGCTTTGAAGTTCAGAGGAGAAGTTTTGAAGGTCAGTTCATTACAATCGGCCATGTAAATGGTAATGGAACAACTTCTGAAAGAAAACATTATTCATTCACAGATGTTTCGTTAGAAAAAGGAAAATACTTCTATAGACTAAAACAAATTGATTTTAATGGGTCATACGAATTCAGTAATGAAGTTTTTGCTGAAATAGTGGGAACTCCTAAAGAATTTGCTCTATTTCAGAATTATCCAAATCCATTTAATCCGGCAACTATGATTAATTTTCAGACTGCTGCTCCTGTTAATGTAAACTTAACCGTATTTAATATGCTCGGCGAAGAAGTTGCTATTCTGATTAATAATCAGTTTACGGAAGCTGGACAGCATAGTGTCAGATTTGATGGATCAAATCTTGCAAGCGGAACTTACATTTACAGATTAACTGCTGGTGATTTTGTTCAGACTAAGAAAATGATGCTCACGAAATAGTTCTTTTTTATAGGTTAGTATAAAGCCCCGATTAATCGGGGCTTTTTATTTTAGAAGAATGAACTTTTAATTAGGATTGATTTAATCATAAAAAACAGAAACCTTATTTTAACAATACCATTTGTTTAGCTTTAACAAAGCCTTCGGATTCAATTCTATAAATATAAACACCGCTCGATAAGCTGTTTCCATCAAAAGATGTTGTATGTATTCCTGATTCCAGATAATCATTTACAAGCACTGCTACTTCCCTTCCAAGCATATCATAAACAGATATTTTTGTTTGTCTTGCTCGAGGAAGTGAAAAGGAAATAGATGTACTTGGATTAAAAGGATTAGGATAATTTTGATAAAGTGTAAATTCATCAACCGCAAAATGCTCTAAAGAATTTTCTACTGACGTAGGATAAGTACCTGCCGGATAAAACGTATAAGAAACTCCACCCTTATTAAACCATGATTGTGAAATACTGGTTTTATTATAAACATAAGAATAACCATTTGATTTTGCAGGATCATGAACGATCGGTCTGCCGTCTGAAGTAAATCCTGCAAGCATAAATAAATGACCTGCATACAATGGCTGACCCACAGACATAGCAATGCGTCCTCCATTAGCTAATACTTCTCTTGCTTCACTCCATGTTCGGTAACGTGTAACTGCGCCATCTAAACCAAACTCTGATGCATTTTGAACCACTCTGGGCCAAATGCCGAACATATTAAAGTAAGGGTCACGCGTATCCAAAGCAAACTGGTAAGGATCAACATCAATGCTATAACTTTTTAGAATCATAGAAACAGAAGTTGGCGAACAAATATCTCCGCCGATTACAGGATCGACGCCGTACTGATAAACAAATTCTGTTGGGATAAATATTTCTGCAGGATTATCACTTACTATGTTTGCTATATTAACTGAAGTTGTAGTACGGCTATCACTTACAAAAAAACTCAGAGCGTGCAAGGTAG
Source organism: Ignavibacteriaceae bacterium (assembly GCA_041738675.1). GTDB lineage: Bacteria > Bacteroidota > Ignavibacteria > Ignavibacteriales > Ignavibacteriaceae > IGN3. The sequence goes on along the minus strand of JBGSPH010000009.1, from coordinate 13,893 downwards.
GTGATGGCTGAACCGCAGAAGTACGGGTCATAATTATTTTAAATTGCCATAAACTTTGGTATGAATTTAATTTTACAAAGTCATAATCAATAAATCCACCGCCATATGAGGTTGAACCATATGAACTCCATATATTCGATTTCCAATATCCAACAGTTAGCCATGGAGACCAGGTTGACCCATACGGGAAACGCATTTGGACTTTAAATCCGCTGTTATTATCTGGGGCTGTGCCATTCCACGAAGGCAAGCCTTCATTAAAGGGTGATTGAGAGAATTGAGATTTTAAGATAACATAGCCACTAACAACCCCATCCTGAAGCTTTATACTTTTTCCATCAGAACTAAGTTCAATACCATCATTTGTTTCGATGTTTGAAAAAATCGAATCAATTTTAAGCAAGTATTGTTTATCAGGATAGCTTTGAGCAAATACATTATACGGTAGAACAAATAATAAGATTATTACAGTGCTAAAAAGTGTCTTTAAACTCATAGTTAAAATCAGATATATATTTAAACATTTTGTTGATTGATGCTAAGATATATAAATATAATTGTTCATAAAAGAATATGAAACTTGTCAAGAATTTATTTAGTCCAGTAATGTATTTTCTTTTAGATTTACTCAGATTATTAAGTCACTTTAAAATATTGTAATAATCATTGCTCTTAAATATAATTGTAGTTGTTAAGCTTCTTAAATTAGCAGCATAAAAATCATATAAAGAGATTGAAATGAAAGAAATTCAAAATTCGGAAGATATCCGTGAACTTGCTTATTCATTCCGTGAAAGCCGCATCTTGTTATCTGCGTTTGAACTAAAGATCTTTACTATAATAAGCACTCATATGATGACTTCTGAAGAAGTATCAAAAATAATTAATTCGGATACAAGGGCAACAGACAGGCTTATGAATGCTCTTTGCGCAATGGGATTGTTGAAAAAAGTTAAAGGAAAATTTTATAATACTGGTTTATCATCCAAATATCTGATTGAAGGAAAACCCGAATTTATGGGTAATCTTTATCATACCAATCATCTCTGGGAAACATGGACTCATCTGACTGATTCAGTGATAAAGGGCAGTTCATGTAGCGGTGATCAGAACATAACAGAAAAAAATGAATGGGTTGAAGCATTTATTAGTGCAATGCATTATCGTGGAGTCAATCAGGGTAAAATTCTTTCAATGATGATCGATATCTCAAATGTAAAAAACGTGCTGGATATTGGCGGGGGTTCTGCCGCATTTTCTATGGAACTCGTAAAAAAGAATCCATCCATTAATGCTATAGTACTGGATTTGCCCCACGTTATTCCAATTACTAAAAAGTATGTTTCGCAAGAAGGACTGCTTGATAAATTTAATTTTATTGAAGGTGATTATCTAACTAAAGATTTCGAAGGCAACAATGATTTAATTCTTTTGTCTGCAATCGTGCATATTAATAGTTTTGAACAAAATAAATTTTTAATTAAAAAATGTGCTGAGTCACTAAACAAAAATGGAATGATAGTGATAAATGATTTTATAATGTGCAAAGATAGAACTCAGCCATATCACGGTACGTTTTTCTCTCTAAATATGCTTGTAGGAACAGTTAGCGGGGACACTTATACTGAGGAAGAAATTAGAGAATGGTATTCATCGGCAGGTATAACTAATATCGAAAGAAAAAATACTTCTTTCGGATCTGACCTGATGATTGGTATAAAATAAATCTTGTTAAAAAAAGTCTAGCGTTTTTCTTACTTCAAAAGAATCATTTTCTTTGTTTCTACAAATGAACCAGCTTTTAATCTGTAAAAATAAATTCCACTGGAAAGATTCTGACCATCGTCAGAATGACCATTGAATTCAACCTCATACAATCCGGCAGATTTAAATTCATCCACAAGAGTTGCTACTTCGTTACCAAGCACATCGTAAACTTTGAGTTGTACTTTAGACCCTTCAACTCCGCTCAGGGTGCCATTCGGGATTGTGTATTTTATTCTTGTTACCGGATTAAATGGATTAGGATAATTTTGCGCAAGCTCGTACTCGTTTACAGAAATAAAATTATCTTCATCAACATTGATAGGACTTTCTTCATACAATAGGACTTTAAATGCATCCGCTCTAATCACGGGTCCGGATGAACTTTCACCGCTGTCAATCACTTTAATTGAGATTGAACTATCGGCAGGCAAATAAAATCTTCCTATATTTTCCCAGCTTCCGCTTCCTTCATTTTGATCTAAATAAAACGAATCAATTGTAGTCGCTCCTACAATAATTTTGTATAAAGCATTGTTGGCGCTATTTGTGGTTAGTGGAATGATTTCAAAAATATCGTAGTTACCACTCTTGTTTAACCGAAACGTAAAAGTTGCTGTAGGACCATTGGGAGTTGATTGTATATATGCATAACGACTTGACGAACCATAAGCCTGTGCTACACTGGTTGCCCAGGTTCCCGTTTCAAAATAATTTTCAGAATCTTCGTTATCAATAATAACAAAGTAATTTTCTACTAAAACTGTAAATGGAATTCGTTTGATTGGATTAATTGGATCATCACTAATTATTACTATTGTATCCTCAACTATGCCTAATTGGTCAGGAATAAAAATAAGCGGTAGTTCAAATTTATCCATTCCGGAAATTATAGTCGGTAAAGAAGTAATAGACTCAACATTTCCGCTTATTGAATAAACTTCATTAACCATCAAATCATATATCCCGATATTTCCCAATTCAATATTGAATTGCAGAGTGTCTTCAATACTTGTTTCACCTGCATCAATAAATTCCTTATCTGTTATTAATTGTCTATCTCGTATGTAACCGGTCAACTTAATAACATCCATAGCCATTGTTCTAACTGTTTGATTGAAATTCTTACAAGACATTTCCAAATAATTATTTTGGCTGATATCTAAATCTAAAGTCGCGATATAAATCCACTTATTAAATTCATTAGTATATGTAAATAATATTGTGTCTTCAATCTGATCATTTCTATAAAATTCAATTTTTACAGTATCTACCGGATTATCTATTTCAGGAAATTGTATAAAGACATTGGATAATCCCGATTGCTCAACATCCAGATTCCATCTTACTTTAGCTGAATCACCATGGTTCAGATTTGCAATTCTTGAATCAAGTCCCCACGCTGTTGTTGTTGAAGGAATCCAGTTTCCGTATAACTCTTGATATTGCTGATTAGAATTATCTATAAACAAATCGTCCGGCAGATATTTAATGAAGGATGTAGATAGGTTTCCAACTGTATCAGTAACTGCGGCACCAACTTTTCCAATATCACTCATTGGATAGGATGAAACTGTTCTCCATGTATTTTGTCCAATCAATTCACAGTCTGCAATAAAATATCTTTCATATTTATCTTTAACTGCTACAAAAGGCTGTGCCTGAAATATTTCTTCATCAGTGCTGATTAAAAATTTATATTCTGAACCATTAATTTCTTCTGTTAATTGCAATGTTGGTTTTGCTGAATCATTGCTTTGCAGCCATAACTGATATGCTTCAATAGCAGTACAATACTTGAACTCAACATTCGGGTAATTTATTTCTGCCTGATGTGCAAGATTATTAACAAGCTGAATTTCATTCATAAAATTCTGATCCGGCAAATGAGACCAAAGGCAGACAAGCTGATCCGTACCCTGATTAGCTTCCGAGAATATATTATTCATCATTTGCTGAGTTGTTGAACCCATATATTTTGCTCTTACATTCCAGCCCTTACCATTCCCGGGCAATTGATAATTATTTGTTGATGGATGAAAGGGAACAAATTCTGAAGATGACTGAGACCAATCATAATTATTATCTATTGGTTCAGTTACATCAGTATGTACATTAGGATATTCGTTATGAAGACTGTAAGGCAGAATTTCATTCAGATAATTTTGCCAGTCGTTATCCATATAATACCAGCCGCTTCTAAATGAAACAGGAAAAACATTTTCATCCAGCAGAAATTGCGCAAGTGTAAAATCAAAATCATCTTTGCTTTCCATAAAAGTCTGGGATTGATTCCACCAGTATTTGCCATCACCATCATAATCTGACCAGAAAAATGTATGATAATGCAAAGACAGTTCATCATTCCACAATTCAACTTTATCGCCAAAGTATTTTTTCATCAAATACAAAGTCATAGTGTTGTTGATGGGTACGTTATTGTTAGTTGCATGACGAAAAATATTTCCTGCCATCATGTACCATGTCATTTTAAATTTGCCACCATAAGAATCAGTTATTTGATTTCTGAATGCTTCGCTCATTACAACACTTGTATTGCTGTTCACCGCAGTATACAGATCCAGATTATAGGTACAGTGATATTTGGAGACATCCATAGCATCCCATATTGCTGTGTCTGAAGCAAGTACTAAATATACTTTACCCTGTGAGAGAACCGTTTCAATCATCAAAACGGCTGTTATTAAAATTATATTAAAAGAAGCAAGTAATTTCATTTTGTAACCAAATTTTTAGTCAAGAGATTTTGGAAAATTATTTTAAATAAATCATCTTTCTTGTTTGATCAAACGAACCAGCTTTTAATCTGTAAAAATAAATTCCGCTTGCAATCGCAGGAAGGGATTCCTGTGCTACGTTAAATACAACTTCATACGTTCCTGCCGGTTTAAATTCATCTACAAGAGTTGCTACTTCGTTACCAAGCACATCGTAAACTTTGAGTTGCACTCTAGACCCTCCCTCCCTCGACTCCGCTCGGGATGACGAGCTAAGAGTGATACTTGGTATTGAAAACCTAATTTTTGTACTTGGATTGAATGGATTGGGATAATTCTGAAATAATAAATACTGTTCGGGTATTAAATTGTACTCATCATTTATTCCGGTGGGGGCGTTAACTTTTTGAACTGCACGTAAATCATCAAAATAAATTATTCCTGAAATCAAACTTTCTGCAGTCTTAGTTAATTGATAACTATCGATCCTAAAATACTGTCCTGTAAGGTTTCCATCACCTATCCAAATACCGATACTATTTGGATCATTCAACTTCCATTCAACTAATTTCCATCCATACCAGTCTATTGTTACCCATTTAGAAACTTCGTGATCTCCCCACGCAGAGCCGGTATATTCATCAATGCAAAATCTAAAACGGGTATTACTGCCATCACCATAAACATAACTTTGAAGCACATAACTTGTATCAAAATATATTGATTGTGGTGTGCCCCCCGCCAAATATTCTCGAATCAAAAAGTCCGTGGCATTTTCATCCCATAAGTAAGTAAGCTTTGCAGATTTTTTAGGATTAGTTGCCGGCAGATATACAAGATTAGTAAATTCAAAATGAGTTCCGGATGTCAATATTCCTTTTGTGGAGCCGCTGTAATCAGGTTGTTTCCAATCACCAGGTAAAGTAAAGTTATCAATCATTTTTATTTCACTGTAAGACAATTCGGAAGTTTCAAAATTAATTTGTGATTCTGTACCCGATATATTTCCTAAAGTATCCGAAATATCACCACTAATCGAAGCTGTAAAATCTGTACTTCGGTTAAATAAACTTAGCGGCTGAATACAAATTATACTTTTACCATCCAGAGATTTTGTGTGCTGATAACTAAAGCTGACAGGCAAGCCTCCTCCCGTTAAGCCTATATCATCTAAAGAAAAAGTTTGTGCATCAATTACTTCATCATAAACTAGAGTTACAATTGAACCAACATCAATACTGGTATCGTTATCTGATGGATAGCTGTAAATAATCTGCGGACCAAGTATATCTTCTTCATTTGTCTGATAATGCAGAACAAATGGATCGCCTTCTATTCCATTGCCATCGCCATCAAGTTTCCTTCCGTTAATATCAGTTACATTTGAATCGATCATCAATGTATAAGCAGTTTGATGCTGATGACCTTCCGTTACGATAGAAAGTGCTTTATTGCCTTGGCTCCAATTAAGATTATTTATCTGAACTGCTGGTGTAATTTCAATAGCATTCGTAAAAGAACTTATATCCATAGTTTTAGAAAATTCAATTATGATGTTATTAGGAATATTTAACATTCCATTTTCAGGTGGATTTGTTGATTCAACAGTTGGAGCAAACGAAGGTATTGAATCTGTTGTTACTTGGTTTGATATATCAGATTCATTCCAGTATCTGTTAAGTGTTGTTGCAAAGTATTTATAAGTTCCATTATAATTTTGCAGACCTGTGTATTCATCAATAAAACTATATTGCGAATTACCAAAATGAATATCAATTATAATGTCATGATTAACATTTAATCCATCATCTTCAGATCTGTAAATAGCAAACCAATGATTACCAGTCGTTGATGGATTGGGTGTGACAAAAATCTCATAGTTAAGGGAATCAATTTGGTTAAGTGTAATTGATGGAGCGCTTGGTTGAGAAATAATATTAATATCTCTCACTTTAACTTTTTTGTTAAAGAAAGTTGATCCCGCTTCATCCCAGTAATCATAACCTTTCCAACTGCCGTAACTGAAAAACTGAAAACCATCAACCCACTGCTTATCTCTCATTCTGTTAACAATTCCAACGTGATTTGACCACACATTGTTTTCATCAAGTCTGTAAGATGCCGGACCACAGCTATAAAGTCTTCCTGCCTGAATTCCCGGTTGAATATTTGGTTCCCAGTCGGCAGTTAATGCACTAAACATTTCCTCTCCGGTTAACCAGTGGTAGTGCATCGGAGTTAATTGTTCAACGTACCCCTCATTAAACCATAATGCAGCATCCTGATAAACAACATAGTAACCATTCCACCCCGAAGCACCGCCGGCTTTGTATTTGCCCAATGCTGCAGGAGATAAACGAACCCACGGTTTAACAGCTTGTATTGAATCGTGTAATGCACTAACAAATTCTGTAACAGACCATCTCCACCAATCTTCCCAGGTACTAAATCCAGAAGGCACACCAGCACTGTAAGGATGTTCAATATCATACAAAAATCTATTTGTACTTTCCGGTGATGTTAATTTATTAATTGTGTTCTCAGAAAACATTCCATCAAGTTTTGTCTCCTGCTCTTTTTGCGAAAGTGGACGCAGCATATCATCAATATCGTATTCATTCCATCTAACATAATCCAGATGCAAACCATCGATATCATAAGTTCTTACAATTTCCATAGCAACATTAATTGTGTAATCTCTAACAGCCTGCAAACCGGGTGATGCCGCTTTGTATGAAGTCATAGGATTTCCGTTTTGATCTCTACAAATCCATTCTGGATGCTCTACCGGTATAGTGCCGGGCTGTGATGAAGAGACACTAAATGTATTAAACCACGCATGCAATTCAAGTCCTCGTTTATGTGCTTCTTCAATTGCGTATTGTAATGGATCGAAACCGGGGTAGGTGTAACCGGCATAATATCCCCAAGGCTCAAAAGAAGATTGATAGTACGCTGTACCACTTTGCCTTATCTGAAAAAGTACGGAAGTCATATTTGCTTTTTTATGATTATCTAAAATTTCTCTGATACGTGCTTTGTTTACTTCAACAGTACTTCCGGAACTAATGTATTCCCACGTAATTACCCAGGTTGCTCTGAATTCCTGATTATTTGTTTGTGCTTTAATAAAACAAGGCAGTAATAGAAGCAGTGTAAATGCGATTTTGAATTGTAATCTTTTATTCATAGTTCAATTTGTATTAAATTAATAATTATTTGTTACTGGCAATTAATTTATGCAAATAAAGCGGTTCTTTAAAGATTAAAATTTTAATTAGATAAAATTGTGAGGAAGGCTTAATGAATGCTTTTGAATACAAATCTAATAAATCGCTATCCGATATTTTCTTAGCTCTTTATCCAGAATCTTTGCGCTGCCTGTTACTTTATCAAGCAATGCCCAAAATCGTTTGCTGTGATTGTGATGAACTGTATGTACTAACTCGTGCAGAATTACATAATCAATTAAATGATCGGGCAGGCGCATAAGATGAATACTTAAATTGATATTGTTTTTTCTTGAACAGCTTCCCCATCTTGATTTTATATTTTTCAAAGTGATTTTATTATAATTGAACTCAAACTTTACGGCCAACTCTTTTACTTTTTCCGGTAGATATTGTTTTGCTTCAACTTTTAATGCACGTTCAATTCCTGTTCTGATTGCAGTTTGAATTTGTTTTGAATCAGAATTTAATTCTGCTGGATAGATAACATTAATCTTTCCGTTTGAAATTCTTACAGAAATATTTTTTCTATCTGATTTTCTTAAATCAAGTTTGTGATGGTTTGTACAATAACCGGAATTCTCATCAAATATAGTCTGCTGCTTTTCAAACTCTTTCATTTTATCAAGATGCTTTTTGATCCAAATATTCTTTTCAATCACTAATCTAATCGCGCTGTTATAACTCATTCCAATTGGAATTGAAACTCTAACACCAACAAATGGTCTAACAGAAATGCTAAAATGACGAGCTCTGCTGCTGTGCCTGAATAGTATTTCACCAACCCCATCGAAATGAATTATTTTTTCTGTCATTCTTTTAACAAAACTTTTTTGGGAATTAATTGGTGTGAAATATAGTTAAAACAAATTATTGTAGAGATAAAATTATAAAAGGGACTTACAGTTCCAGAACTATAAATCCCTTATCTTTTTATTTTAGTCGAGATGAAGCTGCATTTCTTAATTTATCATCTAAGCAATATCATCTTTTTAGTTTCAACAAAAGAACCCGCCTGCAGTCTGTACAAATATATTCCGCTGGCTAAACCAGAAGCATCGAAGTTAACCGAGTAAACTCCTCTGTCTTTTTCTTCGTTAACAAGAGTTGTCACCTCGCTACCAAGTATATCATAGATCTTAAGTATAACGCTGCTTCTCGCCGGCACAGAATACCTTAAAGTTGTTGAAGGATTAAACGGATTAGGATAATTTTGCGATAGTTCATAATTCTCCGGAAGTATGATTTTCTCTTCTTCATCTTCAACATTTGTAGCTATCTCAAACACAAGCTCAATTCCCCACGCATCAAGAATTCCAAAGTTACCCGTAGAGCGATCATAAATTTCCAGTACCCATTCGCCTTCAGGATCAACTCCGTTAAATACAGACAAAGGTCTATATGGACGATAAATTCCTGTAAATGGTGGTACACCTTCATTAAGAGTTAGCAATCCGGAATCATCCAGAATGGTACCAATAAATCCTGCTGAAGAATCAGGGAGAAACTTTGCAAGAGTATCAGTGACTCCGTTGTGTGTCAGAGATATTTCCAGGTCAGCAAGGTTTGTGTGAATAAGAGTATCTATAAATACATTTACATCAGAAAGAACATAACCCGATATCATTGGATCATCGGTGGGGTCGATATGCAATGAATCGCGAGTGATTGTTAACGGCAATATCGTTTTATTGAGCTTGTTTTTCCTCTTAATAATTATTCTTTGTGTTGTATATTCATCAGCCCCTAGATCCGGTGCAGTTAAAGAACGAAGCTGATTGTCAATATCACGCGGCACTTCTGTCAGCGGCGTTCCCTTGCCATCAACAGGACTGCCGGATTTGATATGTAAATCATCATCAGCGACAAATAGTGGGTCTGCCGAAATTGAATTCAAGTCCTGCCCTGTTGCAGTTTGGTATGAAGCAATGTCCGGATAATTAATATTATTCCACCTAACTAAATGCGCCCCTGTCGTAACAATATCATTATAGTTACTTAAGGTTACGGACGAAGAATTTCTTATGGCATAGCCTCCAACCTCATTTATAATTATATTATTTTTAATATCCTGAGACGAAAGATCAGAATTTAAGATAACCATACTCGAAGCATTTTGTGAAAAATTACCAACTAGACGAATGGTGTTATAATAAATATTTACCCGCGTATCGTTAATTGGAAAAATGCTCAGACCATATCCTTCGGAAGAATCTATAGTTACATGAATGAAATTGTTGGCAATTAAACCCCTTTCACCTGTGATGTCGTCGGATCTTAATATTAGCATTCCAAAATTTTTCGCAAAAATTCTATTTTCAGTTGCACTAATAGGTGATTGTAAATCATAAAGCCAAATTCCATGACCCTGACTATTTTGATTGTTAATTTTGTTATTTAACACCTTTGAATTTTTGATATTCTGCAATTGAACCGACCAGTAACTATGGTTCACACATTCATTACCTTCAACTGTAATGTTTGCACCCATGTCGGAATTGCAAGAAAGTCGTATTGCATAGCTCCCAAATTCAAATTTATTATTCCGGATACTAATACTATCCAGCACAACATCACTGGAATTTATAATAGCGTAACCAGTTGAGATACTTGTAGTATTTATTCCTGTACAAATGTTATTCTCTATAGTGATATTGCTAGTATTTATGCCCAATCCGATGAGTCTCCCTGCCGATTGATTGAGAGCCTTAAAGGTTAGATTCCGAAAAGTTAGATGAGAAACATTTCTCAAAAGAACAACATAGTTTGAACTATTTGATTGCAAACTGTATCCCCACACTACATCTTCAGGATTTCCACTTTGACTTTGAAATACTATTGGATTTTCCGCCGATGCCCCGGCAATATCACCGATTACTACCTGCTCATTGTAAGTGCCGGACAAAATTTCAAATGTTAGAGGACCGGTAACGATTGTATCATTAAGGACATTCACTGCTTCAGTAATGGTAGAAAAATCTCCGCCTTCACCAATCGTAAATATTCCTTTTAATCCCTCTGGTTCAAACTCATCAGCACCGATGTCTGGTGTATTTGGATTTCGGGGTTCACCATCAATGTCAGTTGTAACTAATGTTAAAGGTGTTCCAGCATTGTTGAGTGTAAAATCATTTAGATGAAGATTCTCATCCGAAATAAACCGGGGTTTTACACTTAATGAATTTAATTCCAGTCCTGTTCCGGTCTGCAAATCTGAGAGGTTTGCATATTGTATTGCTTCCCAAAATGCTAACACATCTCCATCAGTGAATAGATTATTATAATCCATCTCAACCGTAAGGGGTGGTACTAATGAAACTGCAATTGCCGGACTTGTTGTAGTATTTGCCCAGATATTATTCTTTACAATATTTAAACCCGACCAGGCAACTAAAGTGAATGCAGTACCAGAACTAATTGAATTATCCCATGACATATGGACACTGTTGTAGTAAATATCGAAACGAGAGGAGTTTGTTAATGTAATCCCACCACCAGTCCCGCCTATCCTAATAAAATTATTGGCTAGTAAATTCCGTTCCGTCCCAAGATCACAAAACGAAAGATTAATTCCAATCTTACTCCAACCTTTAGTCATATCTATAATGTTTTCAGATATTCTGATATTATTTTGACCCCTGGTAAGTTTTATAGCCGTTCGAGTGTAGCCCACGGGTTGAATATAATTAAACACTATTTTGTTATTAATTATTTGTGGCGAATCAACATACAAAAGCTCTATGCTGTTATTCCCGGTATTTTCAAAACTGTTATTGATAATTTTCAATCCATATATCAATGTGGAATCACCCTCGAGATATATCGCTTTAGAACCATATAAAAAAACATTTCCAATGATGTTAATACTGTCGATCGTGGAGTTTTTAGAATAAACAGAGGTGTAAAATGTAGTATTGTTTGTATTTGTAGCATGCCCCTGGAATCGATTATTCTGCAAAGTTATATTACTGCTATTTCCGCTTAGATCTATAAGTCTGAAGTTGTAAAACGCAGCTTTTATCCAAATGTTTTTAACTATTATGTTTGCAGTATTATTAAAACTTAATAGATAATTATCTGGCCCACCCGTCCAGTCTGAACGAGATAATATAACATCCTCAGGATCCCCACTTTCTCCTTGAAATATAACCGGACGATCAGTTGATGATCCAGTAATCGGTCCTATTAAAACCTGCTCATCATAAGTACCTGACAAAATATTAAAAGTAACAGCACCACTAATCCCAAAAGTTTCGAGTGCTTCTACTGCTGATGTAATCGTCGGATAGTCCCCACCAGTACCAATAGTATAAATACCTGCGAGCGATAAAGAATTTGTATAAAAATTAAATGCACCTGAAGAAGATGAAAGACTGCCATCACTTGCTGTTACTAACCATTGGTAAATATTATTATGCTGCAGACTGCCTGAACCATCAAACTGTTTTGTAGTATCATTTAATCCGGCAAATGTTGTATCGAGTCCTGAACCGAATATTCGCAGCGAATAACTCACAGGGTCGTTCTCAGGATCACTTGAAGCATTCCAAACAAAATTTATTGTCTGGTTAGAATTTAATGTATCACCATTGACGGGTAATAGTAAAACGGGTGCAGTTGGAGAATCGTTAACTGGGAGAATAGTGATTCTAACTTTTGCAGTTGCGGTTGCACCATTTGGATCCTGTATTGTGTATGTAAGGCTATCCAAACCAAAATAATTTAATGCAGGTGTATATGAAATGCTGCTGTCGCCGCTTTGCACTGCTGTTCCATGAACTGGTTGAGTAAATCCATTTATGCTGAGCGGATCGTTATCCGGATCATTGTCATTAGTCAAAACATTTATTACCACTGCGACATCTTCATTGGTTTGTGCAGCATCATCAATTGCAATTGGTGACTGATTAACTCCGCCGCTGGTAATTAAAATCTGAGCACCATTTGAAAGATATTGTATCTGTCCGCTTACATTGTTTGAAAAATTTATCTGTGAAAACTGTCCTGAGCGACTGGTATATCTCATTATAGTGAAAACATCACCAACTGATGGCAAAAAATTATTTATGAATTGAATGTTAAGTGTTCCATCTAACTGTGCCTGACCTGAAATAAAAAGACTATCCCGTTCACTACCAACCTGGTAACCGCCAATTTCAATATTCAAATCTGCTAAAGTTGTTTGCGGATAGTTGCCATTGATTCTCAATATACCGGGAGAAACACCTGGCGCAACAGTACCGTTATTAATAAATCTGTTGCTGGTAGGAGGTGTTAAGGCTCCAATACCTTTAATCTCAGCAGTTATATTATTTTTAAGCGTATCGCTAAAACTCATTGTACCGGAAATGATTTGAACTACTCCGTCATTTGTAAACGGTGCAGCTAATATTCCTCCTCCTGAAGCTGAACTGTTAAGTATAGTTCCATTGTTGACTATCGTTCCATTTATATTTCCAAATGATACGTTCACCTGAAAATCTATTGTTCCGTTGTTTATTACCTGAGCTCCGGTTGAAAATGAAACGGTGCCGGAACCAAGAACTTCCAATAATCCATCTACTATAAACGTTCTTGATATTACTTTCGTATTGGTTGTTGTGATACTTCCTGTGCCTGTTGATGATATTGTTGTTGTGCCTGTACCTGCCTGTGTACCTGCTACCCAATTGATAATTCCATTTATCATCAAAGAACCATCACCACCTATTGTTCCAGAGCTTTGCAGAAATGTTGTTCCCGAAGCAACTGTTACAGCACTGCCGCTTAGGTTTATTGTTCCGGTTATAAGTTCAAATGTTCCGCTTCCACTTATACTGTTACCGCCAATTGTACTTGTACCTGCTGTGATTCTGAACTTTCTTCCCTCTGCAATTACAAATGATCCGCTGCCCGATATTCCACCTGATGAACTCAGTTCACCACTCTCTACATTTACTGTTCCATTATTTGTAAACGGTGCAGCTAATATTCCTCCTCCTGAAGCTGAACTGTTCAGCAAAGTTCCATTGTTTACTATCGTTCCATTTATATTTCCAAAGTTTACATTCGTCTTAAAATCTATTGTTCCGTTATTTATTACCTGAGCTCCGGTTGAAAATGAAACGGTGCCGGAACCAAGAACTTCCAGCAATCCATCTACTACAAATGTTCGTGATATT
>JBGSPH010000066.1:0-37357 GCA_041738675.1 Ignavibacteriaceae bacterium | reverse complement strand
AAATTCAGGTCATTTTATTGGTGGTATTACCGGTACTTCGCCTGATGGATCAGGCACAATTCCATTTGAATATAATGCATCACGCTACAATTACTTTTTTTCAAGAACAGGCAGCACACTTAGAAAAAACGTTGGCGGTGGATTGATTGGAGCCATTTCAACACCTTCAGCTTCATTTAATTATAACTACTCTCATTCAAACAAAGCTGATTTTGGAAACGGTGGTGCTCCAAATAATCATCCCTGGGGCTTTGGCGGAATTTTCGGATATACAGGGGCAAATAACATTCATACATTCCAACAAAACTATGCAGCTAATAATGAATGCCTTGGTGCAAATCAAAGCGGCGGATTTTATTCAGAAGATAATTCATCAACAACAGCGCAATCTATAGATAGCACATTAAACTTTTGTGATATTACAAGCTTCGCAGAACCAAACACAGTTTACGGTTCAGTAAGATATTCAGCATCTCAATACCCAACAGCAAAAACATCAGCACAACTAAAAGCCATTAGTACATTTATCGGCTGGGATTTTACAAACACCTGGTCAATCGATTCCATAAAAAATAATGGCTATCCATTTCTTCAAAGTGAAGAGCAGTAAATGAGATTGAAGGACTATTTAGTAATTTCTGCTTTGCTTATATCCGCAGCCCTGTTCAACTCTCAAATGGATATCATTCAATTTAATCCATCCCGCGCCTGGTTTGGCGGCTGGTGGATAGAACACAATTGGCAGCAATCCTGGATTCAAAAATATTTACTTGGCTGGACCGTTGACGGCTGGCATTTCTGCAAAATTCTTTTCTTAACATCAATACTTAGCATGGTAGGCTATATGATCAGACTTACAAAAAAACAAAAATGGTACTTGGCATTCATCTACACAATAATTTTACTTATTACTTGGGGTTTGTTGTTTGAGGTGTTTTATAATTTTTAATGGGAGGAGCAATGAATTTATAATTTTAATGACCGGAAAATGGTAAGTTGTGTTAACTAGTTCATCTATTTAACCTTAGCCACATCAATTTTTTATCAATTATTGGGTCAGTCTACCTAAAACAATGATGTTTTAATCTTATTTTTATTATTGCTCTGATTCTTGGGCTAGAGGAAAATTAGGATTTAATATGGCATCTAAATGATGATAATTAATCATCCAATATTCATAATATTCACTTGCAATTTACTATCTAATAACCTTATTTTTTAAGTGAGTAATCCAGAGTCTATCTTTTTAAGAAGGCTACTTTTTTAGGCATTAAAATATTGGACTTGATCATTGAGACAGGTACCAGAGTTAAGCGATAAATATTCATATCTCATTGTCGGTGACGGCCGACTTTCAAAGCATTTTCAGCATTACTTTCAGCTAAAGAACATTTCCTTTCAAGTCTGGACCAGAAACACAAATCATTCGCTTAAATCATTTGAAAAAAATGCTGAAAGAATATTGATTCTCATTAAAGATGATGCAATCCAAAACTTTCTAGAAAACAATTCAGACACATTTTCTAAGAGCAAAATTTTGATACATTGCTCTGGTATGTTTTCAACACCGCTTGCCGAAAGTGCTCATCCATTAATGACTTTTACTGATGACCTTTATTCACTTGATAAATATGAATCAATAAATTTTATAACCGAAAAAGGTAGAAAAAGTTTTAATGAAATATTCCCGGAACTAACTAATCCTAGCTATGCAATTGAGTCCTCCGAAAAAACGCTTTACCATGCGTATTGTGTACTGAGTGGTAATTTTACAACTATTATGTGGAAGTTCTTTTTTGATTATTTAAAATCAAATAACATTCCAAGTACAGCAGCATTCCCATATCTAATCGCAACAACAGAAAATCTGATAAAGTCTTTCCAGCCACTATCGGGTCCATTAATTAGAAATGATTCAAATACTATATTTAGCCATTTGGAAGCATTGGAGAATCATCCACTGAAAAATATATATATATCTTTTTTAGAGGCATACGATCATATGAAAAAAGAGAAGCAATATGAAGACAATAAATGAATTTGCACTGAAAAAAAATAATAATGAAAATATATCGCTGGTTACTTGCTATGATTACTGGTCAGCCAGAATCATAAACGAAACGGAAATTGATGCGGTATTGGTTGGTGATAGTGTAGCAATGGTTATGCACGGTTTTGAAACAACTGTTAATGCTGAAGTTGAAATGATGGCTTATCATCTTGCAGCAGTCAAGAGAGGATTAAAGGATAAATTTTTAATTGTTGATCTGCCATTTCTTGCTCATAGAAAAGGTCATCAGTATGCAATGGAAATTGTTGATAAGTTTGTAAAACTTGGTGCAAATGCAGTTAAGATTGAGGGAGCTGGTTCTAATCTTAATATAATACAACATATTGTTGAATCCGGCGTACCCGTGATGGGGCATATAGGACTGACTCCGCAATCAGTTAATTCGATCGGAGGATTTTTACTTCAAGGCAAAAATGATGAAACAGCTAAACAATTAATTGAAGAAGCAAAAGCTCTGGAAAATGCAGGATGCTTCTCTATTGTGCTCGAATTAATGCCTGCACAATTGGCAAAACATATTACGGAGTCAATTAACATTTCTACTATTGGTATCGGGGCTGGATCATATACTTCCGGACAAATACTTGTGTTACAGGACTTACTTGGTCTAACAAAATCATTCAATCCCAAGTTTCTAAGAAAATATCTTAATGGGTTTGAACTAATTAGGGCAGCACTTAATAATTATGATAAAGATATTAAAGGAAAATTATTTCCTAACGAAAGAGAAAGTTATTAATGACAAAGGTTATAAAAGACCTAAATAATTGGAATAGGATTAGAAGCGGCAAATTATTTGTTGACAAAACAATTGGGCTGGTTCCAACAATGGGTGCATTGCATAAAGGACACATTGCCTTAATTCGAAAATCTATCAGACAGAATGATATAACTGTTGTAACCATTTTCGTCAATCCCACACAGTTCAATAAAAAAGAGGATTTGAAAAAGTACCCTAACCGAATTGAAGAGGATCTGAAAATACTTAACCAACTAAAAGTTGATTTTCTACTTAACCCTGCATACACTGATATTTATCCTGATAATTATAAATACAAAGTCATTGAGTCAGATTTTAGTCAATTGCTTTGTGGAAAATTTCGCCCGGGGCATTTTGATGGAGTATTGACAGTCGTGTTAAAACTTATAAACATAGTGAAAGCAACCCACGCTTATTTTGGAGAAAAAGATTATCAACAGCTGGTATTAATAAAAGGAATGGTAAAGGCATTTTTTATTGATACAAAAATTATTTCACAACCAACAGTTAGAACAAAAGCAGGGCTTGCACTTAGTTCCAGAAATCTTAGACTTTCAGATGAAGAAAAAAATTTAGCAATCGAGTTTCCAAAATTACTTGCTTCTTCTTTATCAGTTGATAGAGTAAAATCTAAACTAATATCTAAAGGATTTAAAGTGGAATATATTGAACAAATTAATAACAGACGCTTTGGAGCTGTTTATCTTGGAAATGTGAGGCTAATCGACAATGTTAAAATCTAAAATATTATTTAAAATATCAGGATCAATTGCAGCTTACAAAAGTGCTTATCTCATTTCAAAGTTGGTGCAAAATGGATTTGAAGTTCAAACTGTTGCCTCGGAATCATCTTTAAAATTTATTGGGGAAGCTACTCTGGAAGGTCTAACAGGTAAGCCAGTTTTGATTGATCAATATGAAAATGGTAAAATGATGAATCATATTAATCTTATGAAATGGGCTGATCTAATTATTCTTTGCCCTGCAAGTGCAAACACCATTAATAAAATGGCTAGTGGTATTTCAGATAATTTGATTACTTCTTTATTTCTTGCTCATTCCTGGAATAAACCATATTTAATTGCTCCGGCAATGAATACAGCTATGTATAATCATCCGGCAACTCAGGAATCATTAAACAAATTAACTCAATGGGGTGTTACAATTCTTCCAACTGATTCAGGGTATTTGGCCTGCGGTGATGTTGGCGAGGGTAAACTTTTAGAGCCTGATATTATTTATGATCATATTGTTAATTCATTAACAAGTAAAAGTGCTGAAGTTAAGAAAGCAATTTTGGTGACAGCAGGTGCTACAAGAGAATATATTGATGGTGTAAGATTCATTACGAATATAAGCACAGGGAATACAGCCGCGACTATTGCAGATCATTTATTGTCTCTGGGTTACAAAATCACTTACCTCTATGGTAATAATACCGTCATTCCAAAAAACAAATCAACAAACATTCAGTTTAATGATTTCAATGATCTTAATAATTTAATGCAGGATTTACTAACAAATAATCACTATGATTCAGTTATTCATCTGGCTGCTGTCAGCGATTACACAGTTTCGGAACTATTGCAATCGGATAAATCTGTTAACCACGAAAAACAAATTAAGCTTGCATCAGGAATGAACGACTTAATAATCAGGCTAAAACCGACTCCCAAAATAATTGATGGCATCAAATCGCTTTCAAAAAATAAGAAAATTGTATTATTCGCATTTAAATTTTCAGGAAGTTCAAGTCTATCTGATTCAAAAAAAGAAGTCGCAAAATTATTTAAGCAGTCTGACGCTGATTATGTGATATTAAATCATTTACAAGACAGAACCAAAAAAGGATTGCAATCAAATTTTTATGTCTTCAATAAGTCAGGTTTGTTGCAAAATGTAATTAGTGCTACTCAGCTGGCAAACGTAATTGCACAAATAATTTAAAAATATCCAGGAGAATAAATGTTACTCTGTTTGGATATTGGTAATACACAGATCTATGGCGGTGTTTTCGATTCTGAAAAACTAGTTCTTCAGTTTCGTAAGTCATCACGCCTAACATCCTCATCGGATGAAATAGGTATATTTTTTAGAGAAGTTTTAAGGGAAAATAAGATAAATCCTGGATCCATTACGAATATAGCGATGTGTTCGGTAGTGCCTGATATAATTTATTCAATACGAAATGGATGTATTAAATATTTTGGAATTGACCCTTTTATTCTGCAAGCTGGAGTAAAAACAGGATTGAAAATAAAGTACTTAAACCCGCTTGAGGTTGGCAGTGATAGAATTGCAAACGCAATCGCAGCAATCCATTTGCATCCTAATAAAAATATAGTGGTTATTGATTTTGGAACAGCTACAACCTTCGATGTTATTTCCAAAGAGAAAGAATATCTCGGTGGTGCAATAGTTCCTGGAATTAGAATATCTATGGAAGCGTTAGAAAGTAAAACCGCAAAGTTACCTGCAGTTGAAATTGCTGTCCCTGAAAATGTTATTGGAAAAACTACTAAAGACAGCATTCAGGCAGGGTTATTTTACGGTCATATTGGTGCAACGAAAGAAATAATTTCAAGAATAGCACAAGAAGCATTTGGCGGTATTAAACCATTTGTTATTGGTACTGGTGGTTTTGCAAATATGTTTAGTGATTCCGGATTATTCGATGCAATTAATCCAGAGCTTGTTTTAAAGGGCATATATTATTCTGTTAAAATGAATCCAAAGAAAGAGAAATGATATGATACTTAATGTTTTAAAGTCTAAAATACACAGAGCTGTTGTAACCGGTGCAGATTTGAATTATGAAGGAAGCATCGCAATTGATAAAAAGTTAATTAATGCTGCCAACTTAAATAAATTCGAACGCGTCGAGATCTATAATATTAGCAATGGCGAAAGATTTGCTACTTATGTTATAGAAGGCACTGATGGAGAAATTTCTCTGAATGGTGCTGCAGCTAGGTTAGTTCAAAAAGGTGATTTGATTATTATTGCTTGTTATGCTCAAATGAGTGAAGAAGAAATGCAATCCTTCGAGCCAAAGATTGTTTTTGTTGACGAGAATAATATTAAAATGTAGCTAAACATTAGTTTAACACTACGATAATAATTTCTTAATTAGCATTCCCTAAAGTATCCAGGTAATTTTCCATTAGATATTCCAGAGGGAGTTCTAATGAAATGTTTATCTTCGTTTTTTATTATTCTTTCATTTCTTAAATCACTTCTAAAATGGTCAATCGACCTGAGTGATAATCTGCTTATTGATTATCTTTTCAACTTATTATCCTATTGTCAAACATCCAAGGAACTTCTATGAAAAATTTATGTGCAATATTTTTTTTACTTGTAATTACACTTACTAACCTGCAAGCTCAAACCACAAACATACAAGAAAAGCTTGATAAACTATCCCGTTTAGGCATAAAATATAAATACCTTGATGAAACTACTATTGAGCTAATTGATAGCTTAACTGACAACAGATCTATAAAGACAATTAAGGAAACGAGTACAGAAGAAATTTATAATTGGGCAAATTCAAAAGGCATACCCGTTATTGACTTTGACCACTTGATTGCAAAACTTCTGCTTCACGAAGTTTACTAATGATCTGCTCAGTTGTGAATTTGTTTTTGCCCATATCTTTTTCTTCTTTGCTCCTAATTTAATAATTGGATCTCTTTTTTGGGGGCAGGTCAGTCGCCCAAAAGTAACTGTTGCAGTCAATAAAGCTTGTGTAGCATTTGTTGGTGGTCCGGGCACTCTTGGTGCCATTTCATCGAGAGATTTAAATCTTGATAATGGTACTTGGGATTCATCTACACAATAATTTTACTTATCGCTTGGGGGATTTTGTTTGAGGTGTTTTATTTGATGTGAAAAATATAAATCAGTCACAAACGCTTTCGGCTTGAGGCACGGGTTAGCTGCTTTCTCCAATGAACATAATATTTCTTATCAACTTATATAATAATTGTAAAATATATTGTTTTGAATCAATATATTATGCAAAATTACTTTACAATCATCCCATCCGACAATTCTAAAATCCTATCGCAGTTAGCGGCAAACTCATCATCGTGAGTTACTGCAATAATTGTCTGTCCTCTTTCTTTGGCAAGTTGTCTAAAAATATCGAAGACAATTTTTGTATTTTTACTGTCCAAATTTCCTGTCGGTTCATCACCCATTATAATAACCGGATCATTAATTAATGCTCTGGCAACTGCAACCCGCTGCTGCTGACCACCTGACAATTTACTGGCTTTATTAGAAGCCTTATCTTTTAGCTCAAGTATATTAAGCAGCTCTAAAGCTTTTTCCCGGATTTCTTCTTTAGACTTTTTTTGCTGTTTTAATGCCGGTAACATTACATTCTCCAAAGCAGTAAATTCAGGTAACAAATAATGAAACTGGAAAACAAATCCAATGTTAGAATTTCTGAATGAAGCCAACTGGTTTTGATCTTTATTTGAAAGATTAACTCCATTTATTTCTAACTCTCCGGTATAATCGGTATCCATAGTGGAAAGCAAGTAAAGTAATGTTGATTTCCCCGAACCTGACTTTCCCATAATAGCCAGAAACTCACCCTTGTTTACTTCAAAGGATATGTTCTTGATAACCTGAAAAGTCTGAGGTTCGTGAAAATATTTAACCAATGATTTTGCTGCTAGTATTTTGTTATTATTGTTCATTTTTTACGCTCTTATTATTTCAACTGGATCTATGTTTGATGCTTTCTTTGCAGGCAAATATCCTGCAATAAAAGTAGTTACGAAACCAAAGAAAAACGACATTGCATAATCTGATAAATTGTAAGCAATTGGATAAGTGTCTAACGTTGCTATTTGAAAAGGTATATTATCTATAATTGTTGAAATACTGTAACCAAACAGTATCCCAACAAGACCTCCTAAAATCCCGATGGCAACAGACTGGGTAAGAAATATCTGAACAATATCTTTTCCTTCATATCCTATTGCCTTTAATATGGCTATTTCCCGCATTTTCTCATTAACGGTCATATTCATAATATTATAAATTCCAAAGCCGGCAACGATTAAAAGCGCAAAGGAAACCGCAACAGCAATTATGTCTCTTAATTCATTACCAACTTCAAGCTGTCCGCTGGCTTCCTGCCAGGCTTCAACTTTATAGGGTATTGCCGGTTGAATAACTTCCGCAACTTCTCTGGCAGTATTAAAGTCACGAATATTCACTTGAATATCGCTTACATAACCAAGATTTTCTGATAGCAATTGTCTTGCAGAGGAAATTCTGATAAATCCTTTTCTGTCATCTATACTTGCAATAGTAAATTCTATAATGCCAATAACCTTATAGTTCTTGATAATCCCATCGGCGGTACTAAGAGAAATATTGTCATTTAATCCAATACTTAGTTTTTTAGCTAATCCTTTTCCGATTATAATTCCGTCAGATCTGTATTTAAGAGCTTCCCAGCTGCCTTCTACCATATAACCTGAAGTGTTAAAAAGCTTATCTTCATTATCAACATCAACTCCCGATAAACTTCCGTTTAGCTTCATTGCTCCATTTCTGTAAAAGACATTTATATTAACTTGAGGAGTTACTGCCATTACATCAGGGAAATTCTTCAACTCGTTAATAATTTTTTCTGAATTTTTAATTCCTTCAGTATACTGAATAGACTTTTGATTTCTCACATTAACTAATGTTTTTGAATTAACAGAACCAGCTACAAAGTTAAAATTATCTTTTTCACCATCATTGTAAATCCTAATATGTGCTAATGTACTGAATGCTAAATCCGTTTGCGTATCATTTACACCTGTCATAAAACTGTTCATAATTATGTACATACTAACACCAAAGGTTACACTAAGTATAGCAATTATTGTCTGTTTAATTCGTGAGGTTAGATGTACAAAGGCGATTCTATTGTTAGTCGTATTTTTCATTTTTTTATTCTGAGTTTTTTAGTGTACTTGTTTCATCGATCCCACTGATAATTTCTACCCACCGGCTGGACTTTATTCCAACTTCTACAGTAACAACTAAATTATCAGAGAGAGTAACCTTGTTGTTATCGCTTAAATATTTGGCTGGAATTACGAGTGCGTTTTCTTTTTGAGCAATGATTATATTTGCCTGTAGTTGCGTGTTTGACAAAATTCTATTGTCCTCTTCTATAAAATCTGCTTCCAAAATGAACGACTGTTCTGCAACATCAAAAGAAGGATAAATTTTAGAAATAACAGCGTCAACGGGATTATCTTTGTCTGTATTTAATGCAATCTTAGTTTTTTGACCAACTTTTATGTGGTTAATATCCTCTTCAGCAATGAACAGCTTGGCTATTGTTTTACCGCTTCCAATTTTTGCCAGATATTCCCCTCTCTTTGCAAGTTCGCCTTGTTCTTTATAAATATTAAGCACTCTTCCCTTTTTGGTAGATTTTATGAAATAATCACCATAGTATTCTTTCTGAATTTTTAGCTGGCTTTCTGCATTCTCTAAATTCAGCTGAAGTGAATTCATTAAATCTTCCAATGATTTTTCCAATACTTGCAATTCACTCAGAGATGCTTCGTATTGAAGCTTTGATTTTTCGAATTCATATTTTGAAACAGCGTTAGTTTTTATGAGTATGTTGTAGCGTTCATAATTTTTCTTATCTAGTTCTACTTGAGATCTTGCTTGTTCAATTTGTGTTTGCAGAGAAATTTTTTGAGGTGACTCAGGACTAGCTTTAATTAATGCATCGTTATATTGCGCTAGTGCATTTTCTAACTGCGAAGATTGTACATCGCCGGATAATTGAAACAACAGATCTCCGACTTCAACTTTATCACCTTCTTTTACATAACTTTTTTGAATAAATCCCTCGGTGTTTGTAGCAACGATATACTCATCTGAATTAATGGTAAATCCACTTGCAAAAATGGCATCAATAATAGCTTTACGAACAGGCGAAATGGTATTTGATTTACTTTTGAAATTAATTAGCATAACGGCTAATAGTATAAAAAGTAAAGCGACAACAATCACACGATAATCTTTCATTTTGTTTATTAAGCCTTTCATGGTATCCTCACTTTATAAATTTCTTGATAGTATTTTTGAATAGTAATTATATGAATCTGAAAGCAGGTTCACATAAGTAACTTCTGCTATAAGGTAGTCATCAAACGACTCCAAATATTTATCCAAACTAATTAATCCTTCTTCGAATTTCTGTAATTGTAAATCGGCATTTTGCTTTGCCAGCTGATAATTTTCTTTCGCTGCATTAACTGCCTCTTTGCTGTGACTAAATTCTTTTAAAATTAATTCATCTTCTATTCTTGATTTTGATACCTCATGTTCTAATGTATTTCTTGAAATATCATATTCTATCAAAGCTGAATTGACCTTGCTTTTTGTAGCAAATCCATTAAAGATGGGAATAGAAATATTGAGTGATAAATAAGATATTGTTGACCAATCACTACTGTTAAATGATATTGCAAAATTTTCCTGGTATTGCTGAGCACCTAAATAACCACTTATGTACAACTTTGGATACCATTTAGCTCTTTCCTGATTTACTAGGTAATCTGATTGCCTAAGTTGGAGCTTATAAATTTCAATGCTTTTATCAGGACCAATAAAATCCACTGAAGGAATCTTGATATCGTCTGAATCTAAATTTTCACCGAATATTATTTCAGTCCCAGGTTTTAATCCAAACAAAATTGTGAGATTTGAATAACACTGTTCAAAAACTATTTGGTATGCACTTATATTTTGCAGAATATTGTTTTTATTGATTTTAGCAAGATTAACAGAGTGCCGATCTACAATCCCCTGTTCAAATTTTTGTTCAACAATTATTACAGCCTTTTCTGCGGATTCATAATTTTGATTATGAATTTCTAATGCTTTTTTACTGATAATGGCTGTATAATAATAGAATGCAACTTGTTCAGCCAATTTTTGTTTGTAGACATCCTGATTAGCTTTTGCAATTTCTATATTAACTTCAGAAGCATTTGCAGTAAATTTTGATTGGAAGTCTAAAATGTTTTGGGAAACATTTATTCCTGCGTTATAATTATACTGTGTTCCAAATTCTGTTTCAATTTTTTCCCCTGGTTGACCAAAAAAGGCTCCAGGAATCATTGTTACGGGCAGATTAAAATAATCAACTCCTGAAAAACTTCCGGTAATCTTTGGCAACAAGTAATTTTTTACTGAGTTATAATCATATTGTGCTTTGGTCTGATTCTGCTTATAGATTACCAAATCCGGATTGTTATCGAACGCATATTCAATAGCATCATTTACTAAATTTAGATTCACTGTTTGTGCAGAACCTCCTGCAGCAGTAATGAGCAGAAGTATTAATATGTTTTTAAGTTTTATTTTCATCGTTTTCTCATATTTTTCATAGTTAACTTCTTATTCTTCACCTGTTCTAGTCCAAACGACCGTTTTTGAAAAAAGAAATCCTTTTGAAGCCGTCACATATAATTCTTTGTTGTCATCAGATATTTTGATTTTACAATCAGCTTTTTCTTTTTTCTTCGGGGAATAAATTTCTCCATCTACCCATTCACCGTTTTCATATTTAAGATTAGAAAGGATTTCCAAACCCATAATTTTTGATTTTATTTGTTCGGGATCAGGATATTTAAGATTGGTATCGGTAGAACCATCTTTTATAGCAGGGATTGCAACCCAGACTATCTTGCCAAAATAATTTCCTTCTTTTCCAAATATTTCAATTTTAGCATCTTTCGTATTATTCAGCCATACTCCCAGAATTCTATCTGAATCACTTTGCGCATTAATTGAAATGCTCGCCATTAGTATGCTGAGAATAAAGATTAATTGTCTCACGATATATATTCCTTCACTTATGTTAGGTGTAATTTTTTTCTATACGAATATATATTGGCTTTTTGAGCTCTAGAGAATGAATATCTGTGAATTGAACAAATTGGAAGGTGAAATGAACAAGTTGCTACATGGGCTTTTCAAGCCAGTTAAGTAAGGGAGTTACCTTTAGACGGCTGACAATCGCTTTTTCAGGAATTGGAATGTTTGTTTTTACAATTACTTTCCTGTTGAAATATTGTTCGATCTCTTTTATAGCTTTGCGGTTAATAATCATTTGTCTGTTTATGCGAAAGAATTGTTTTTCATCTAGAATAGATTCTATATCATCCAATCTTTTAATAACTAAATATTTCTTGTTATCTGGACAATAAATCCTTACAACTTCATTATCTAATTGAAATAATAAAATATCTTCAATAGCAATCGGGATCATTTTATCGCCAACATTTACGATTATAGTTTTTTGATAAGATTTTTTTTCTTTGAAGAGAGCCTGGATTTTATCACTAATGTCGGTAGAATGTTTACTAAAGAAATCTTTTAACTTAGCGATCTTTTCAAGAGCATTATTAATGTCTTTATCTTCAAATGGCTTTAAGATGTAATCTATCCCATTGTTTTTGAACGCTTGTAATACGTACTCATCATAAGCAGTGCAAAAGACAACAGGAACATCTACCTGAATTTGTTCAAATATTTTAAAACTCTGTCCATCTGCAAGTTGAATATCTAAAAACAATAAATCAATATTGTCCTGTTCTTTCTTTAAATAGCTTACTGATTTTTCCACGCTATCAATAATCTTAGCTACATAATAATTTGGATTACTTTCGATAAGCTCTTTAAGTAATTCTGCCGTTTTTAACTCATCTTCTACTATTAATACATTCATATCTAAAATAATTTAAGTGTAACATTAAAATGAGTTTCTGTCTTTTCAATTTCTAACCCATTTTGAATTCCCATAAGCTTGTATCTATTTAATAAATTATTTAATCCCACACCATCTGAATTGTTTGATTGTTCTTTTGGTTGATAATTATTGGATACAGTAATGGTTACTTCTTCTTTTTGGTAGATATTGACATCAAGAGGCTTGCTGCTTGAGACGATGTTATGTTTTATGCAGTTTTCAACCAGTAGTTGAAGTGCGAAAAAGGGAATTGAGTATCGATAAGATTGTGGATTAATTTCAATTTTAATCCTAAGCGCTTCTTCATGACGCGCTTTCATTAAATAAAAATATGCGTCAAGAAATTTAATTTCTTCTTCTAATGAAACATAATCACGATTATGTGTTTGCAACATTTGTCTATAGAAGGAGGATAAATTAATTAAAAAACCCTCTGAGTTCGGATCTGAGTTACGAATCATAGTCCTTAAAATGCTGAGAGAATTAAATAAAAAATGGGGATTCACCTGTTTCCTCAATTGATCAAGCTCTGCTTTATAGTTCTCTGTTTTTAATGATAAGTTTTCAGCTTTCAATGTTTCAACAGTTTTAACTGCTTTTAAGCTTTGCTGAATTGTAATAAATATAATGGAAGCAAGTAAAATTCTAAATGAAGTCAACCAGGAGAACACATTAGCAGTATCAACAAGATCGGGTAAAAACAGTAAGATTAAGATTACGAAAGCCGAGGCTGTTAAAAGGTTAGCAATAGCAATTATCAAATACTTATAAGAGATATTTCTATAACTCAACCAATCGTTAGTGTACCAAAGAACAAGTAAAAAAATGGAAATCATCAACCAGGTTGGTATTAGTTCTAACAGCTCAAAATTTTCATAAAAAGATCTATTATTGAGAAAAGTTATTCCAGGCAAAAAAAATGCAAGAATGAACGGAAGTAACTTTTCAATTCTTGTTGTATCTCTTGGGTTTTTATTTAGCATTTTATTGTAAAATGACACCGATTATTTTTATGTATACTTAATTTTAATTTCCAAACTAATATCCAAAAGCAATTGGTGATGGAAAGTATTTTCTTTATAAACGTTCTAGATTTTGTTAACCTTTAATTAAGAAACCATATTTAATACTTAATTTTGCAATTCTTTCCAAAGAAAACAACGAGATGCTTTACCAGAATGACTCCGATTATATGTTGGACAGCACAAAATTTGTTGGCTTTTTCCAATCAACGTGTAAATGATCTATTAAATCAGTTTCTTTAAGCTCTGTATCCAATTCTTTCTTAGCCACAAATCACCATAATGAAGAAATAACTATTTTTGCTTCATATTCTTCAAATAATCTTTTAATAATCTTCACAGCCTCAGGATCAAATCGTCGCCAATTCTTTTTCTTAGTATCCAACGTTTTATGGTACACTTCAGAAATTCATTACACCATCAATATCTAAAAAGATAATTTTCATATGCTTCAAACTTAAAATAATTTAATTAGAAACAGTATTCACGTAATTTATATTTAAAATAAAGAACCCTGCAACCGAAGCTGCAGGGCCTTGTGCTAACAAAAGGCAGGGTAACCTTCTATTAACATTAGTTTAAAAATAAATATTAAGCATTATATTAAAGTTCAAAAACTAAATTCATCGATGCAGCATTTAGTGATATTATGGTTTCGTTATCTTTAATCGATATTGAACTGAATGCAGAGATTTGACTTGTTGACTTAATTTTAAATGGCAAAATAATCTTTAAGGTTTCATTCTTATAGATATTATTAGAAACATATTTTATATCAACCTTAATTTGATTGTTCTCATAAATAACTACTATCGTAATTATTCCTGATAGTACTGGTGCATTTTTTATGCTTAATTCTTTTTCTTTCAAGAACCATTCTTTTGGGATTCCGGATAGCAGAATCAATTCAATTGATTCAATCGAATAATAATTTTTCTCAAATACAAATGCATCTCGCATTGCTGATAGAATTTCCGCTGCTGCCCAACCATGATGTCCGTCCCCAATCACGCCACCACCTGTAAATGGATGAATTGCTTCAGGAAAATTCAAAGTTGGTGAAGCGTATTCAACTACATCTTTCAAAATATTATAAAACATTTCCCGATTGCCTAAATAGAGATACGAATGAGCTATTTGTAAAGTTATATAAGGATTACCTCCAGAGTGAATAATATTTTGGAAAAATAATCTATTATGAAAATAGTTTTCCTGAATGTATTGAAGACTGGAATTAAACTTGCCTTTATCATATTCTAATATTTGAAGTGGATAAATAGCTGAGAGGGTACCTACCATTCCAGAATCCAGAAATTTGTTTGGCGCAGAAGCAAAAATATTTGGATTAACTGAATTGCTTTTTACAATTAGAAGTTTCTTTAAAGTGTTAGCATAATCGCTGTAAAGTTTTTCAGCAAATACTTTCGCTGATTTTTCTTTAAGTATTTCACAAATAAGAATAAATGATTTGATTCCAGCAAGCGACCAAAAATTATCCCAATAATAGTAATCTGCTAATCCTAAATGTTCTGCACTTAACCCTTTGGGAAGCAATCCAAAATAATATTCTGCCGAATATTTTTTAGCAGTCATTCTTTTTTTGTCTATCCATTTAACTGATTTATATAAAACATTAAAATAGTCTTGTAAAATTTTAATATCTTTAGACAATAATGAATACTGCATAATCATCCATATAACTTGCCCGTTAGAATCCCACTCCCCTTTTTGTGATTGGAAATAACCATCACTCTTTTGATACTTTGTAAAAGTCCTGAGCAATTTTTCAACCACTTTGTTAAATCCAAATTTACTTAGAGCATTTAATTGAAATGCTGCATCTCTAAACCAAAACTGATGATAAATAAATGGACCGGGGGTTAATGTTTCACTGTCACAAAATTGCAAAGATGAGCAGATAGAAGCTCTGATAAGTGAATTTAATTTTTCATCTGGGATATTCACTGAAATGTCTTTGCTCAGCAAATACTCCCATTCTTCTGCAATTTTAGTTTTAGATTTCAGAGAAATTAAATCAAATTCCTTTTTATCCAATCTAACATAAGCCCTTACATATTTCTTTTGGAGAGGATCTATTGTACATTTATAAACAGCCAATCCATTAGCAAATCCATTTTCGCATTCAATTTCATCAGCATAGAATTGATAGTTTTGATGTAATAATAAATTAGCTGTATCACCGTTTTTAAGATTTGAAAGTACAATTTTATCTGGCTTCTCACTCAGATAAACTTTTTCTGAATCATTAATTAAAAAACATTTTTTATCTGTGATATATGATATTTTTTCTATTGTACTTACACCCTCAGGATTGAAAGGGCGGATAGCAATAATAATATCTAATTCAATTTTATCATGGCTTATATTTTTAATTCCATACTTACATATTAAATTTTCGTCTGCTGTATAGGACGTAGATGTTAAAACAAAATTAGAATGCTTTAAAACTGTTTTAACGATTGGTAAATCATCTTCAAGTAGTTGTTCAACAAATAGCTCATAAGCTGGAATGATTAGTTTGCCATTGTACAACAACCAGGTTTCAATTGTCCAGCCATTCTTAAAAGGCATCACACTACCACGTGGATCAACAATAGGTTCAACATCACAATTCATATTTCCAATTGCAGTCCAGTTTCTGTTTGTAATATTTATGGAAACTCCAAGATGTGATCTAGGGATAAAGGATTTGTTACTTGGGTCATACTGTTGAACTGCCCAAAATGGTATTTTCCAATCAGGGTAATGCTGAAAGAAAGTATAGTTAAGCATTCCTCTAGAAATCTGTGTTGTATTTAGTGGAATGAGTTCAACTGGTAGATTTTTTTTATTTAATCCTGATAATTTATTAGACAATTTAAAATATCTAATTGCTATAACAGGAATATTGAACATACTTAATAATTTTTCAAAGAAGAACTTAAACACTTTATCCTTTAATAATAATATCAAATATGTTTATTTGAAAAAACATCAACAAGTGGAATTAAAATGATAACTTCTTTTTAATGATTGTTTAACAATAAGGTAACATTGCAAACATATTATTGTATCGGTAAAACAATAAACTGATTGTATCATGGAGCGGAATAATAAAATTAAAATAGCTTACTTTGCCGGTAGTATGAAGCCCGGTCAAGATGGTGTTACAAGAGTACTTTTCAAACTAATAGATTGGTTAAATGATAAGGAAATTGAAAATGTGTTTATCTCATCTTTGATACCTGAAAAAGATGAACAGATAACTAATTTTTTAGAAGTCCCATCAATAGCAGTTCCCTTTTATAAAGAATACAAATTCGCTTATCCTGGTTATAAGAAATTTGAACACAAATTGACCGAATTTAAACCAGATATTATTCATATAAATTCGCCTTGCTCACTGGGAATGGCCGCAATTAAGTATGGCGAAAAAAATAATATCCCTGTTGTTGCAACTTATCACACACACTTTCCTAGTTATGCAAAATATTATAATATCAAACAACTTGAATTTATTAGCTGGAATTATCTAAGAAAGTTATATAATAGATGTGATCGGGTCTTTGTCCCATCTATAACCATAATGGATGAACTGAATGATCGTGGTTTTAAAACAACTGAATATTTGCCTCATGGCATTGATTTAAACATTTTTAATAGAAATTATAAATCTGATAACTGGAAAAAATCAATTGAAGCGCAGAATAAGAAAGTGCTTTTATATGTTGGTCGATTAGTTTGGGAAAAGGATTTAAGAACTCTGATCGAGGTTTATGATCAGCTTACGGGTTTAAGAGAAGATGTAACCTTTGTTTTGGTCGGTGATGGACCTATAAGAAAAGAGCTTGAGAAAAATATGCCTGAAGCACTATTTCTCGGATACAAATCAGGTGAAGAACTTTCCACAATTTATGCATCAAGTGACTTATTTGTTTTTCCTTCAACCACTGAGACGTTTGGAAACGTAGTACTAGAGGCGATGGCAAGCGGCACCGTACCGGTTTGTTCAAATGAAGGCGGCGCTTCAAGCTCGATTAAGAATGATCAAAATGGTATTATTTGCAAGGCAAAAGACTCATTCGATTTTAGCAAAAAGATTTTAAAACTAATTAGTAATCAAACAGAGCTTCAAAGAATTTCTGAAAACTGTATTGAGTATGCAAGTCAGCAAAGCTGGGATAATATTTTTTCAATTCAGTATCAACATTACCTTGATGTAATTAGAAATCATTCCTTTAAAAGTATCTCTTGGGATATTAAGAAAGCAGTTAGTTATTAATCATACTACTAATTAAAACTCTTTTATCAATATAAAAGATACACGGCTTCGAGCTCTTCATTTAATAATAAATTCTTAACACTTACTTAATCATTTAGTAAAGTTGAATCTATAAAATTACATATCTAATAAAAAGGATTTGTGATTTTATTATGGATTATGTGTATCTGGAAATAAAATGAGAATAAAATTTTTAATGCGGATCCAGCAATTTGAGATAAAAAGCTATACAGCAAAAAGCCAAAACATTATATGGCAGGTACTAGCCGAAAATTCTTTTGAATTTGATATGTTGGATTATATCTCGCGTTATCTTGAAATAGAGACAATTAAAGATGTAGATGGAGTTTTAACAGTTCTGGATAATGAATTGGTATATCACGCCAGATTTCTTAAGAACAATTTCAGTGATCCGGATTTTCTAGCACAATTGGCAGCAGAATATGTTTATGAAAAAGGAGGCATTTTCAATATGAAACCGGTTTTCAAATCACTAGAAAAGCTAAGAGATTTTACAGCAGTTCCTTCAGGTAAGAGCGGAATAACATTTTCCAAGAAAACTTTTTCTGAGTTTTATAAATAATTTGAGAATTTTTCTTCCAGTGTTAAATCTTTTTTACTTAATCAATTAACATTCCCTTAACTTATTCATTACAAAGATATAACTGCACGTAAATGTCTATTAAGCTAAATTTGAATTATAGCTTGTAACAGTTTAAGGTTCTTCGCCCGAACCTATTGTCTGTTTTCCACAAAATGTGGAGCTTGCCCTCAACATGACAGTGCTGAGGGCGTTTTTTTTCAGGTAAAGAAATATTTTTCTATCCTATCCAATATTATTAATTCTAATTAAATTATTCCTACCCATTAAAATTCTTTATTTTTCGCATTTTTGTTTTAAGTTTATCTAGAGTTGCTATTAGCAAAATAATATTTAATTTGGAAAATATAAGAAGTTGTTTCATATTTCCGTTAAAGATGATCAACTATTAGAGAGAAACTGAAATGGAAACCAAAGATTTTATAAAATTTATCGAAAGTCTTTCTATAATTAAGGATGTTGAGGATAGAACTGAATTAATTAAAAATGAGTTGAAAGAATTGAATAAGATGATCCGAGAAAATAGTAACGGGGAATACAATTCACGTTTGGATAAAGTTGAAAAGCAGGTTGAATATATGGAACTCTTACATTATAAAAACGTACTCTCATCTAACCTTAGTATATTACAATTAGAAAATAATTTTAGATAAAAATTGTATTTTTAACTATTCATCATAGTAAAACACCAACCTAATATTATTTAACATTGGCTTAACATAAAGCTAATATTAATATCATTTTATTTTTAATTTTAGTTAACATTGCAATAGTATATTAACGTTAGAGATAGTTAAAAACTATATTAAGGGATAGTTTAGAGCTTACTTCTCTCCTCTCTTCGACTTACCGCCTGAAAGTTCTCTCTTCAGGCGGTTTTTTTATGATGCTTTGTTAGATTTTGAAGTGAAGGTTTGAATATTTAGAAGAAACTGAGAAAGTTGAGAATTTAGATCGCTTGTTTTATAAGGCGGCACATCGTTTTCCCACATTTTTTTATCAGGTATAAAAGTGTAAAACTTCCACTCAGAATTTTTTCTATATACGCGCACAAACTTAAAATGTTTGTCAAAACTTAAATAAAGTTTTTCGTTTTGTATATGGATTTCATAAACATCAGTTATTTTATCCCAAAAACGATGTTCCAATAAAATCTTGGTTAGTTCATCAATTCTTTCCGCATAATCGCGGATGAGAACAAAGAATATGTGTTTACATATCCTTCTCAGATCTCGCAGGGGATATAGTTTTATAGTTTCTCTGTAATCTTTACAAGTACAATTCAAATAATAGGGATTAATTTTATTTCGGTTATAATAAGCAAATGATTTTGGAAGTCCTTTTTTAATGGGGATAAGAAAATTATTTTTTAAAATTATAATTTCCCTATCCGCAGAAATATTTTTATAAACGGATTCGGTTAAGTCAACAATCATCTCATTGTTGCTATAGGAGATTTTCATTTAGTCCTTGAGTAATTAGTATTCATATTTTCTAAAGAAAATTACTTCATCAATATCATACTTTTGGTTTCTGTAAAATCCCCGGCCTTTATTGAATAAAAATAGATTCCACTTGTTATACCCTTACCATCAAAATTCACCTCATAAGTACCAGCTGATTGCTCTTTGTTCACAAGTGTAGTAATTTCTTTTCCCAATACATCGTATATCTTTATCTGCACAATTTGATTACTTGATATTGAATATTGAATTTTTGTAGAAGGATTGAAAGGATTAGGATAATTTTGATAAAGCGCGTAGTCATTGATTAAATTTGTTTCTTCTTCAATATCTGTTGCATTATTATAATTTACGATTACTTTTATTTGGTCAAGAGCATCCGGAATTGTAAAAGACCCTGAACCGGAGATATCAGTATTCACAACAATTCCTCCAAACAAATCCTCAAGATGAATGTTGACTGTTTGAGGCAGATCATAAATTATGTTTAATGAACCATGTCTTCCATTTTGCTTTTTCAATCGATGTTCAACCTGCCCCGAAAATGGCTGTGAACCATTCCTAAAGTCCTTTTCAGAACTTTTAACACCGGAAAAACCTCCTTCAGGTAAAACCAGCCTTACATCAAATGCCGGAGCCGGAGGCGGCGGAGGTAAATTAGCTTCGCCCAAATCAAAATCAATCCCATCTGTTGCCATAGGATCAATTCCCATGTAGTAAGTTCTTGAAAAAACTGTATCCGCAACAACTATACCGAACATAATCTGGGGATTTGTTTGAGCTAATAGAACAGAGCTTAATAATATTAACAAAAAGGATAGTTTACTTTTCATTTTCTTCTTCCTGTAATTTCTATTTTAGTAATGTCATTTTTCTTATTGATCTGTAATCATTTGTCTGCAGTTCGTAGAAATATATTCCCGATGCTTGCTTGGATGCATTCCAGTTATAACTATAGACACCGGCTTCAAGATTTTCATTTAGTAATTCTGCAACTTTTTCACCAATCTGATTATAGATAGTTAGCTTTACACTAAAAGCTGAAGGAATTGAAAAAGAAATGCTTGTTACAGGATTGAACGGATTAGGATAATTTTGAGACAAATTAAAGTTAACAGGATTAACTGGTTGTACTTCTACAACTTTTGAATATGAATAACTTCCATCAAAATCAACCTGGCGCAATCTGTAGTGAGTAACTTCATTATTATTTTCTTTAACTGTATAGCTGTAATTTTTTGTTTCTGTGGTTGTTCCTGCACCATTAACGAAACCAATTTTTTGCCAGTTTGTATTTTTCCATTTTCTCTGAATTTCAAAACCGCTGTTATTCAATTCAGAAGCAGTTTGCCATTTTAATATGGTGTTATTTCCAAATACTGAAGCACTAAAAGAAACTAACTCAACGGGAATTGTACCTTGGTAATCAATTGTCATTTTAAGCTTATTAAAAATATTTGGCTGTGCAACAGTATAACTGCCGGAATCATTCATAGGTGCATCTATTAAAGTTCCGGTAATTATATCCTGAAGACGACCTGTGATTGTCTGAGGTAAATTCCATTCAATTGTTACACTTGTTCCATTTCCAACCTGGTATTGTATTCTATGTTCTTTGCTACCTGTAAATGGAAAAGAAGGCGCATTTCGAAAATCTTTAAAGGAACTTCTGACTCCACTAAATCCACCTTCTGGTAAAAGAAACCGTGTATCCCATGCAGTTGGCGGTGGTAATGGGGGTAAATTTGCTTCACCGAAAGATGGATCTAATTCATCAGTCGCTAGAGAGTCCAAGCCAAAGTAAAGAGGAGTTGAACTGCCAATATCATTTTTTACAATAATTGATTCCAAAACTCTGGGATCAGTTTGGGAGAAAATACTTACGGTAAGAATTACAAATGCAACTAAATAATAAAACTTTTTCATTTTTCACCTTTATTTGATTATATAACCATCCCCTTCTTTAAAGAAGGAGATGGTTGTTAATTAGATTACTTTAAGAAGATCATTTTCTTTGATTGGGTAAATTCACCTGTATTAGCGGTCATTCTGTATATGTAGCTTCCGCTGCTTACATAATTTCCACTATTGTCTTTACCGTTCCAATTAAGAGTATAAGTTCCTCTTTGTGCATTACCAGAGAACAAAGTTGCTACTTCCTGACCAATCATATCATATACCTTAAGTGTTACAAATCCATCTTTTGGAACAGAGAATTTAACACTTGTAGTTGGGTTGAAAGGATTAGGGAAGTTTTGTGAAAGTGAATAATCAATAGGAATTTCCGGTGCATTTTCATAGAATATTTCTACGTTTATTTCACCAACTTTTTTGTTCAAAATATCTACTAAAATAACTTTATCAATAGAAATATCTTGTGGATTTTCTATAGCAAACGGCATATTGGCTACAAAGTTTTCACCAGATTCAACAACAGCATTTCCACTTGGATCATATAGAAGCACTCTTAATAATTCATTAATCTGGTTATAATACCCGCCACCAAGCCTGGAATCTATATTCATATTTCCAGTGTTATCTTCTACACTGTTAAATTCAAGTTGAGCACCTCTTATACCAATTTCTGAATTTAATCTTACTGAAATACCTTCACTGGTTATATACAACTTAACTGTGGCTGCTGTAGTTTTATCAAGTGTATAATCCTCATTACCATTACCAGCTATGACCATTGGTTTGTAAATTGGATCTCCATTTGGATATTCACCGGTAAGTATAATGGATTGGATAAGTGCAAGATCCTGCACGTTTACAAATGGATCTGGGCTTCCCCAGGGTGCTATATTAGCTCTGAAGAATTCACTTGTAGCTAATCCCGGAGTAATAGTTTTGTCAAGAGAGTCTCTGCTAACTATATGATCTACTACGTTGATAAGATCGAGTATATCAATAAAACCATCGCCATTAACATCGCCTAATGAGTTACCTGATACTCTATTCCAAACATTTATTTTCAAACTGTCTGGAAGTGGTGTAATAGGTATTGATAAACCTGCAGCGTTACTGGCAAAAGCATTTGATATTCTTATTATAGACATAGCAGAATCTTTTGTAGCAGGAAGATCAACTACTTGATAATTTACTCTTAATAAATCGTAATAATTTAGAAGATTCAATCCACCGGTCTGATCAATATTGTAGAGCAGACCAAAGATTGTATCTACTGATGCGCCAATAGTAGATGCACCTCTTTCAACATTATATTCTAATAACCAATTTGAACCTGAAACATCATTACCCTTAGTAATATTGTTAAAACGCAAAACAGTATCTTCACTTGTCTCTGCATTAACTATAAGTTTAAATTGTAAAGCTTGAATAGGTCCATTAGGTAAATTTAAATTTCTCAAAGTTAAAACATCGGTATAAGCATCATCTTCTCTTCTGGTCTGTTGAACATTAGCGAAGATAAGACCGGATAATGTAGCACCAGTACCAGTTAAAGCAACTACTGAAGGTGAACCTGGAGCATCGTGTATAAATGTTAAGTCACCATTATATGTTCCACCTGCCGTTGGAGCAAATGTAACTGTAAATACCTGATTACCTAATGCAGGAATTGTGGCAGAAGCAGGGCTAACAGAATATCCTGCAGGAACAGTAACACTTGAAATATTCAATGGATTTGTTAAACCATCATTATTAACAGTAACAATTTGGTTAACGGAATTTCCTGGTATTACTGAACCAAAACTTAATGATGATGGACTAACTGCAAATGTAGGACCTGCAGAAGCACCAACACCATTAACAACATAAGTTGTTGGTGAGCTTGGAGCATCGTGTGTAAACACTAAATTACTTGT
This sequence comes from Ignavibacteriaceae bacterium, assembly GCA_041738675.1. GTDB lineage: Bacteria > Bacteroidota > Ignavibacteria > Ignavibacteriales > Ignavibacteriaceae > IGN3. The sequence goes on along the minus strand of JBGSPH010000066.1, from coordinate 13,535 downwards.
TTTGGGACCGAGTGTAGCTGGAGTGAATGTAACTACAAATACCTGATTGCCAGCAACAGGAATAGAAGCAGTTGTTGGTGAAATTGAAAATTCTCCATTTGAAGAGGTAATTCCACTTATATTCAATGCTGCTGTACCAGTATTACTAACTGTAACGTTTGCAGAATTTGAACCGCCTACCGCGGTTGGTGCAACTGTAAGTGGTGAAGCAGGACTAATATCGAATACGGGGCCAGCAGCAACAGGACTAATATTATTATATGCCATTATAACATTAGCTGCTGTTAATGGAGCTGTAATTATGTATTGGCCTGTACCTGTTAATGGAGTGCTATTGAATATAACCCCACCTAATTGATCGATTATTGTGATTGTTGCATTAGCTGGCACATCATAGTTAATAATTACTTGTGTTGCACCAGTTTGCTGCTGCCATTGTAATATATGTGTTATGCTGCCTGTAAATGGAAATGATGGAGCATTTCTATAATCTCGTAATGAACCTTGAGCTCCCAAAATAAATCTAGCATCAAAAGCGCCTGCTGGTGGTAATGGTGGTAGATTTGCCTCACCTAAAGCAGGGTCTAATCCCGCTGTTGCTGTAACATCTAAACCGACAGCCAAATTTAGTGATGTTGGTGATGCTGAGTTATTTGTTACCTGAAGTGGAATATCAATCTGAGCCTGGGCATATATGTTATCCATCCCTATGAATAAGAGCCCAATTATAAATAAAAGTATATTTATTCTTTTCTTTGTCATAAAAATTCTGTTTCCTAATTATTAAATAGTTTATTATTGTTTCTATTATATACTAACGGAACAAATTCCCTCGAAATTCGAAAGTAGAATTACCTACTCCATTTTCTGGAGCAGGTAATCCACCAAAACACAAATTATTTCATCAACATCATCTTTTTAACAGATGAGAAGTTGTTTGTATTTAATTCATAGAAATACAATCCGGAAGCAACGTTTGAAGCATCCCAATTGAATGAATATGAACCCACTTCTAAAGTACTGTTCACAAGTTCTGCTACTTTCTGACCCAATGCATTGTAAATGGTTAACTTTACATTGCTTACTTCAGGTATAGCAAATTTGATTGTAGTTGTTGGGTTAAATGGATTTGGGAAGTTTTGTTCCAATGAAAATTCATTAGGAATAACACTTTCTGATCCAACTTTAAGAAGATTTACATTACTGTTTGTTAATTGATATGAGCTGCCATCTTTAACTACTGTGTTGATGATAGAACCATCAACCGCATCCTGTAATCTTAAACTAACACCTTCAACCGAAATTGTAACCGGATAGACAACACCGGTTAAATTGATTGTCTGTTCATTTGATAAATCTTCAACGAATCTTTGTGAACCAAATCTAATATCAAACAGGTTAGCTGGTGGTAATGGAGGCATATTGAACATTTTTAGATTTGTGGAACCACTAGCTGCATATAATGTATAGTGCTGACCTTGAGCATCTGTAATTACAATTCTGCCCCAATCAGATTTAATTAGTTCATCTAATGGATTTTTGCCTAATGTTCCTGCAAATGAACCTGGAACATAAAGTGTTGCTGCACCTGTTAACTCAACCCAATGTCCTAATCCTGGTTCGAGTGAACTAACTGAGGAATAGCCAGCACCTGGTACATATTTAAACACCAATCCCGTCTTTCTGTTTTCCGGCATAGTTCTGATGAAGTTCACATCTGCGCTGTATTCATAACCTCCGATAATACTCCAGCCTGCTTCAGCAGCATATCCGCTTCTAGCAGCATAGTTAAGTCTTGGATATAGAATACCAGTTTGAACCGTACCATTCCAGGTGTATGTTCTAACGTTGTTATGAAACATCCAGTAACCTCTTCCAGGAACCATTGTAGAAGAAGTCTGATAACCTGTACTTGTTGCATACTGATATACAGGTGTGACTAAATCTCTACCTCTGTAAAGAGTATCAACAGACATGCTGTTTGGATGGAAGCCAGGGAATGCAACTAAGTTCCAGTCATCACCAACCACAATAAGTTGACTGGCAATACGAGTATCAACTTCAATTATTACTGATGATAAACCAGTTACTACTTGCGAGGAATTTGCTTTCATATCAAGGTTTGCAAATACAACACCACCAAGTCCATCTTTCAAAGTAAATTTGCCTGCACCTAAGAAGTTTGGATCCCAATTAAGTACTGAAGCATCCTGCATTGCAAGAGTGTAAGTAATAACACTTGATGTGGTAGCACTACTTCTAATATCAATTGCAACAAATTCAGAACTGGTTGGAATATCAGATCTTAAATCAACACCAGAAGGAGGAAGTGGTGGTAAGTTTGCTTCACCAAATGAAACATCAACACCATCTGTAGCTCCGTTACCGCGACCAATAATAACTGATTTTGTGAATCCTGTTGCACTTGTAAGGTTGATTATTGATGACCAAACTAAATCAGAATTTGAATAGGTATTACCTTGTGGATCATAATTTGCCCAGCCAATATCCCATCTCTGTGCACCATCACCGCTAAAAGCGCCGCGATAAGATGTAGCTGTAAAAAATGGATCTGAAACTTTAGGATCTGTAAAAGATGCACCACTTAATAGAACTGATCCAGCTTGTGGAATTAGAACAGGACTGGTTTGATTGAAAGGAGCTTTTAATAAAACATCATTTGGATTTGGTAATAAACTATTGTTATAACTTGAGAACCATGTATTAAATGTAACTGGTTCAATTAATTTTGTAACACCAGTAAATACGTTGTTTTTATATGTAAAGTTTGCAGTATCTCCCTGTACCGTAGCTCCGTCTAAGAAAATACCACCTTCATCAAATCCCATAAAAACACTATTAAATAAATTTAATCTAGTGGATCTTCTATGATGAATTCCGTAGTAGAAATCTGAATGAAAGTTAGTTCCACTTACATCTGATGCAAGTCTTTTAGGACCAACGACTGTCATGTTTGAAAATATTGGAGATGTTCTCGGTGAAGCTGTTGTTCCAGTACCGTCATTATCTGATTCAAATCCTTCACTTCTACTAACATCCGCTAATTGAGGATCTCTAACAACTACACCAAATTGAATTTTTCCTGAATAACCAAAATCAGTATCAAAATCGTCATCATAATTTTTGTAAGAGATTAAATATTTTGCATTTACAGTTCCACCGAAAAACTCAAAACCATCGTCGCCATTATAACTAACCATAATGTGTTCAAGAGTTGTTCCTCTTCCAACTGCACCAAGGGTTAAACCATTGATTTCATTGTTTGGAGTGAATGGAATACCGCTAAATTCAATTCTAACATATCTTAAAATACCGCTGTTGTCATTGTCGTCCTGAACATAACCAGCGTCACCATAACCAGCAATACTACCAATGTTACCTTCAACAACAAAGTTTCCGCCTGGTCTGTTATTAGCTGCTCTACCGCAAAGTACTATTCCTCCCCAATCACCGCGTGCTCTTAAACCTGCAGGCTGCTGGCTTGTGAAAACAATTGGTTCTTGAGCGGTTCCATTAGCAATAAGCTTCCCGCCTCTTTCAACTATAAGTGAACCTTGTGTAAATGATTGACCAAGAATTAGCGAACCAGCAGGAATTGTAAGTGTTGCACCATCTTTTACATATACAAATCCCTGTAGTAAATAAACTTTATTTTTATCCAATACTCTGTTAACTGTAATATTACCAGATATTGTACTATCTGTAGGTGTTAGCTGAGCAACTGAAGGAACAGCTAATACCAACGTCATTACTATCAAGCTCCAAAAATTTTTCATAGAATGAATTCCTTTGTTTTTTATTAAAAAATTGTTAAGTTTTTATAAACTTTATGAAAACTTTTTTTAATTCATTAAGTATCCTCCTTTCATCTGCTGTTTTATATAACAATTAGTGAATTAAAGTCGATAACTAACACCAAGTGACAGCTTGGTGTTAGTAGTATATTTTCTTACTAACACTTCATCCTCAAAATATTCTGTAGGTTGCCCTAACATATCTTTTACGGAGAGTTTAAACTCGATATGTTCTCCAAGTCCCTTTGTCAAAACAAAATCAATAATATCTCTTGGTAACTCATATATATCATCTCCTGCAAAGTTTGCAGTTTCAACAATTCGTTTTCCAAACTTGTTGTATGCAATGTTTGCTGTAAAACCAAACTCAATATTCTGATACATAAGGGAAAGATTAATAACATAAGGACTTTGCCCCTGCATTGGTCGAACTGATCTATCAACACCTAAATTTGTCTCTTCAATTTCAGACCATATCCTGGAGTAATTTGCTGTTAAACTAAAATTATCCAGTTCATTCCAAACTTGACCGAGTGAAGTTCTATATTCAACTTCAAATCCCGCATTTCTTGCAAATGGAGAATTTGCAAAAGATCTATCATTTTGACCAGTTGAAACAACGAATACTTTTTCGATCGGATTTCTAAGTTCTTTTAGAAATACACTAAATGAAATCAATTCACCAATACCAGGAAACATTTCAAATCTCAAATCGTAGTTAGCTATGTTAGCCTGAATCAATTCAGTATTGCCTCTTACCTGTGTTTGATCTTCAAAATTATAATAAAGAAAAGGTGCAATTTCTCTGAATTGCGGTCTATTGATTGTACGACTAAATGAGAACCTAATATTAACATCTTCATTCATACGATAGATAAGGTTGAATGCAGGAAGTAAATCGCTGTTAAATTTGTCAACATTAATTGGATTCATCCCGCTGGCAATTGATGAAGTTGTTCTTAATCGTAATTCATAATTTTCTATCCTTAAACCTGTTACTAAAACAAGGTCCTGATTAAAAACATTAAATGGTAATTCGATCATAAGAAAATAACCGAATAAATTATCGGAGGATGTATAATCGTTTGAAGGATCATAATATTCTCTCATAACAATGTATCTATCAGCAAAATTTTCAACTGAGTAGAGTGAGTCAAGTGCATAGTTACCAATCGCCTGACGGGAAGACCCGTTGTTTGGATCTGTCACACTAAGAAGCCTGGCATTAAAAGATCGTGAACTATTCAAATGATTTATCCCGTATTTGATCTTTAAAGCTCCTATTGATTGCCCAAGGTCTAGACCAATACCTCTTTTATACTCGTTAAGTTTTGAGTAGAATCTACCACCGGCGTAAAACTCAGGGTCTCTAGGTAAGTATGCTAAGAAAGGGACTGTAGAATTAGAATCGGCAATATCTCTTGTATAGGCACTTCTTCTGTAGTCAGGTTCATTTCTAAAAGAAGATGAGTAAGATGCTCTCCAATCTGCTTGAATACCATTTATAACGGGAAAATAACTTGAACCCGAAAGTTGCCCTGAATATAAATTTCGGGAGACATACTTTAATGCTGTAATAATTCTCTCATCCTGATAGTCGTATTTAAATCCCTGTAGTTCAGTGACTTCATCATCAGAGTTAACAGTAAAAGTATTTTTAAACCCAATTTTGTGAAGGTCACCGATTCTATAAGACAAGTTTACAATCCCACCCCAATAAACATTTCTTGCAGTTCGATTACCCTCGTAGTCAAAGAAGTAAGCCCCATTCTCCTGGTTTTCTATATCACGCGTTCTAATTTCTTTGCTTGTAAAACCGGTTTTGTATGTAACAGAACCAATAATTCCAAAATCATTTTCAAATACATTAAACCTATCACCGTAAGTGACGCCAAAAGACTGATCTAAAAAAGCTTTCTGATCGAATAGACCCCATTTATCGTTTAGCTTTGTCGACCAGTAAGTTCTATTAGTATCATTACCGCCAATTGAGTTATCATAAGATTTGTAGGTAAGTGGATCAGGAAAACCTTCAGGTAAATCTCTAAATCCATCATCAATTCCTATATAGTCTGTCCCGCTGCCCTCATATGTTTTAAACGATTTTGTTGAAACATCATTAACATAAGAGGTTGAATAATTAAAAGTAAAAATTGTATTTGTGGGAAACTCGACGGTGTTTACTTTAACTAACCCTCCAGCAAAATCACCGGGTTCATCAGGCGTAAATGATTTAACAACAATTGTGTTTTCAATCAGATTAGATGGAATTAAATCGAATGCGAAATCTTTTTTATCAGGTTCGGAACTTGCAAGTGGTGAATTATTGAGAAGTGCACCACTATATCTCTCACTAACACCTCTTACATATATATACTTGTTATCGAGTAATGTTAAACCTGGTACTCTTCTTAAAGTCTCTGCAGTAGTGTTATCAGTTGAACGTTTTATTTGTTCAGCACTGATACCGTCACTGATTTGAATAGATTTTTTCCGCTGGTTAAGTAGTGCAGCTTCATATTGATTTGAAAGCTCCCCTACTACTACAACCTCGTCCTTCAATTCAATTGTTTCAGACTTTAAAGTTATGTTAGCAGTTGTATTTTTATCTTCAAAAACTTCAATATCCTGGATTTTAGATTTTGTATAGGATATGTAAGAAACGAGTAAATTATATTTTCCGGGATTCAGATTTTTTATTGAGTAGTAACCGTCAAGGTCGGATGCGGCTCCAGTGTTTGTCCCTTCAATCAGAACATTTGCACCGATAATTTCCTCACCGGTATTTGCATCAATAACTTTTCCTGATATGCTGCCTAATGATTGAGCAAAACTGATATCTAAAACAAATAAGCAAAGCAATACACTAAATAAAAGTAGAAATTTTTGCACAGCTAAAGTCCTCTAGTAAAAATTGAAATGTGAGGCAAACATAGGTTAGCAATATTATGGTGGTATTAACGAAGTATTATTGATTGTTTAAATCAATATTAACTTAATGTTAAGTCTAATTGGTATGAGAAATTTAATGATCGCTCTAGAATAAGAAGGTGGTACCCTAATGCATATTAATTAAAAAACAATTTAACTTCTTGTTTAATATGATTTTACAGTTTTGGGTGTATTCACCATATCTGTGTTTACAGAAAATTGCAAAATTATCTAATGTAAGTTAACAATGCTTATGTACGGTTTCTACAAATATCTATTTCATAATAATTTCTTAATAATTAAACGAAGAATAATTATTTATTATCTGAGTAATTTTTAATCAAATTTTTGAAAGCATTTTTAATTTGAGAAAAAAATTATTTATAACCAGCCCGGCTACTTCAAAAGAGATTTTAAACATCTCCTATCTGATAATTGATGAAGCGGTAAATGAGATAAACGAAGGGAAACTCAATGTAGATTCAATAGTTTATAATTCACGAAAACGAGTAAAGAATCTTAGAGCACTATTAAAGTTACTAAGAAAAGATTTTGGTGAAGAATTTCTTAAGAAGAATAATTTTGCACTGAGAGATCTTAATCGAAGATCAGCAGCAATAAGAAATTATTCAGCACTAATTAAAGTTTGTGAAATATTAAAATCTGAGCAAATCGATTCAGAATGTTCTCAAGCACTAGAACTTTTACAAGATAGAATACAATCAGATTTTAATAACATTAAAATTAAAACTGATTATAGTTCGCTGTTTAGCTATTATAAAACACAGCTTGAAAAGTACAAGAGTCGACTATCACATCAGGAAATTAAATCAAATCGCTTTAGCAAAGTAAAATACGGTTTACATAAAATATACTCTGAGGGGCATAAATACCTATCATTAAGTATAGAGAATCCTAATGCCGAAATACTTCACGACTTGAGAAAAAGCGCAAAGGATTTATTTTATACTTTAAGAAGCTTAATACCACTATGGGAACCTGTACTCTCCGGTTATATAAAAGAGATAAAACTATTATCAGATATGTTAGGTGAGTTGCACGACCAGTTTGAATTAAAACTTTACATTCAATCGCTTATAGATAATCCATTTGATTTCTCTTCTGTAATTTTATTTATTGAATCACAAAGTGAATCACTATTAAATCAATGTATTACTTTAGGTAAAAAGATTTATGCGGAAACTGAAGATCAGTTTATAGAGAGAATAAAAAAATACTATGTGGTTTATAGACGCGATAATCTAAAGTAAAATTCCTAACAATTTCTTATTCATTTCTTAACATTTTGGTAAAACTCACTGCCTATTTTTAGTAAACTAATTAGTTGGGATATCAAAAAGGACACTTCAGATATAAAAACCAATCAATGCGGGGTACACAACAGATATTAAAATTGAAAATTATTTAGTGGGCCTTAGCTGATCATAATTAAATACACGGGAATATAAAATGAAAATAGCACACATATCAGATTTACACTTAAATACTTACTATAGTGATTCTCATCTTAAAGAGATTCGTAGTATTCTAAAATACTGCAATGACAATAACGTTGATCATCTCTTTATTACTGGAGATTTAACAGATAACGCAAGTGAGGTTAATCTAAATATCTTGAAAAAATCGCTTACCTATTTTGGGTATGAAAAAAGTAACAAACTTTCTGTTGTAATAGGCAACCACGATATATTTGGTGGTATACAAAAAGCCGAAGAGATTTTTTCTTTCCCTGATAAATGTAGAAAAACCGACTACAACTTGAAAATAAAGTCATTTAATCAAATTCTTGCAAACTCTTTTGATGATTGTATTTATGAAGGAAAAAGTAATTTGTATCCTTATGCTAAAATAGTCGGCGATGCACTTGTAATTGGCATAAATTCTAATGCCGAATATTCATCCATTTCTAATCCATTTGCATCAAATGGTGAAGTATCATTAGAACAGTATACGGAGGTTGCAAAAATATTGAATGAGTTTGGAAATTATGTGAAGTATAAAATTATACTTATACATCATTACTTCAATAAATTAAAAAATGATTCGGGATTTTCTTCAGCCGGCCTTTGGCAGAATATTGAAAGACAAACTATGCGATTGAAAAAGAAAAAAAGACTATTTACACTATTTCAGGAATATGGAATCGATTTGGTTCTGCATGGGCATTTACATGTAACTCAACAATATGAAAAGCGTGGATTAAAATTCTTAAATGCAGGTGGTTCTGTAAAAAGTCTGGATCACGGCAAACTTAAAATTAATTTGTTAACAATTAATAAAGATGTTATATCTTCTGAAATAAAGAAAATTCCAATTGATAAAAAGAAAGAGGCAAAAGTTTTTTCATTTCCTGGTAATGATGCCAATCTTTTTATTGGTCAACAAGCATTAAAAAGTAATTGAATTCCAGTATGGATGAAATTTTTGAATTGAAAATGTTTGCTAATAGACTTGCTTTAGAAAGTGCAAACATTATTCGAACCTATTTTAGAAAGGAATTAGTTGTTGATCTAAAATTGGATTATTCACCAGTTACAATAGCAGATAAAAAAGCCGAAGAGATGATGCGCGAATTAATTTCTAAAGAATTTCCTTCTCATGGCATTATTGGAGAAGAGTTTGGCAATCATAATCCTGATGCGGAATATGTTTGGGTGCTCGATCCTATTGATGGAACAAAAAGTTTTATCTCTGGTGCGTTAAGTTTTGGGACACTTATTGCGCTCTTAAAAAATGGTACCCCAATATTTGGAGTTATTAATCATCCCATTTTAAATGAATATTTGGTGGGCGACAATGAATCTTGCGAACTGAATGGAAAAAAAACTAAAGCTAGACATTGCTTAAATATAAATAATGCTGTTTTACTTACAACTGACCATCTCAACGTTGCAAAATATCAAAACCCAACTGGTTTTAATAAATTAATTAATAAAGTTCAGATTTATCGCAATTGGGGTGATTGCTATGGATACTATCTTCTTGCAACTGGGTTTGCGGATATTATGATTGACCCCATTATGAGCAGCTGGGATTCTTTAGCACTAATACCTATAATCAAAGGTGCGGGTGGAGTTATAAGTGATTATCAAGGTAATGATCCCATCGCAGGCAATAGCATTGTAGTTGCAGGTTCAAACTTGCACAAAGAAGTAATAAAAATATTGAATGAGCGATAAGAATAATTTTGCGCCAAATAAATTTTTTATTAAATAATAAATTTGCTGCAAAAAGTATAAATATTTTATTCAACTTGTTTTAATCTGTACCCTACTCCTTTAACCGTTTCAATTAAATTGGCGTGTTTTCCTAATTTTTCTCTAACTTTTCTAATATGCACGTCAACAGTTCTATCAACTACTAAAACATCAAAGCCCCAAATTTCTTTTAACAAAACATCTCTTCCAAAAACCTTACCCGGATTATTTACCAAAAAATAAAGGACTTCAAACTCTTTCTTCGGAAAAACTTTTTTTTCATTATCAATGAATACTTCATATGTTCCCTTATCTATAACAACAGGTCCATACTGCAGTTTAATCGGCTCCTGCATTTTAGGAGTAATTTTCTCAGCTTTTCTCAGATTTGATTTTACTCGGGCAATTAATTTATTTGGTGAAATGGGTTTCTGAATAAAATCACTGGCTCCCAATTCCAATGCTTTAATTTCATCAATCTCTCCAACCCTAGCTGTAAGAAAAACAATAGGTACATTTTCATATTCCTTTTTTGCTCTGATTCTTTTGCAAGTTTCAAAACCATCAAGTTTGGGCATCATTATATCAAGAATAATTAAATCAGGTTTCTCAATAAGTCTTTGTAGCGCCTCCTCACCATTGTTTCCTACAATTACATTGAAATTTTGCTGTTCAAGGTTATACTTTAAAAACTCAACAATATCTGGTTCATCATCAACTAAAAGAATTTTTTTCATTTGCATAAAATTTTGATCATTTAACGATCGTAAATTATATTATTTTCGTTAAAACACACGCTCATAAATGCTCTCCTAATGTTAATTAAATGTTATCATTATAAACTAGGTATACAGATCAAGCAAATTCAAAGAAAATCTAACCTCTGTATCATCCTATACGCCATTGTTAAGCAACGATACTGAATACTGTCGAAATAGTAAAACTTGATAAAAATAAAACTGAATGAATTTTAATCTCCTTTTCAATTTAAGTAATCGACTTAGTTATCTATTTATTGCAAACACTTTTTCAACACTATTTCCTAGTTTGCAGTAAATATGTTTAATAAAGCAATCAAACTTGGATTAAAAATTAATAAGTATAAAAAGGTATCGGTAGAGTTATCTTAAAATAAAGAAACCCTGCAACCGAAGCTGCAGGGTCTTGTGTTAACAAAAGGCAGGGGTAACCTTCTGTTAACAGCAGTTCAAAAATAAATAAAGGCAGGATAAAAATAAACCTGTTCGTTTAGCCAAAAGGCTTCCCTTTTGATTATCACTCACAGGCTAATTTTTTACAAGGACTGCGGTTATTTGCTCCTTCTTTTAATCGTTCGGCTCGTCCCCTCGCACGTCACTCATTCATTCAGTCTCAAAAAACCTTCCCGAAGGGATGCAAAGCCATAATCACTTCAGGGCAACTTTCATTAAAGGTTTCATTTTAGGTTTTGTCTCACTTCGCTCAGTCTGCAGAAAGGTTTTGTGGCTAAAAATAATTGTTTCGTAAACTTCACAAATATTTTTCCCTAACACAGAGTGCGCTAATATGCTCATTCGTTTGCACTGCACTTGCCTATCGGCAAACTAACAGTCCTTCACTCATTCGCAAACTAGCTTAATCACAATTCAAAAAAGCTGTTCCGTTCATACATTTGGCTAATCGCCAAATAGATTTCTCTACACAGCCTTTTTTTCATAATGCAAAGAGCAAACAATGTCACTCATCTTCCTTTCGTCAGCTTCGCTCCAATCTTTGCTTAAGTCGCATCTCCCTACTAAATAAACCCTAAGAACCTTTAGCTCCAGTTTTTTGCCCCTCTGTTCAATTTATGTAATCATCTTAACTCTCCCTTGGTAGTAAACACAACATCAACAGCATTACACAGCATCCGCAAGGGTATATAAACGCAGTGCCTAAAAAGTGATAAAAAAAACTACCACTCTAATCACATCGGCATTTTTTTTTCACACTTTTCTTTACGGCACTTCGCCCTTGCGCTTCATCAGTAAATCGTTTGACCTGTCGTTACGGGTCAAAAAATTGTTTTTTTTACAGAGGTGGTAGGTGTTAATAGGTTCGGTAAATAATAAAGGTAGTGTTTACAGGTTAGTTCTGGTAAAGCGCAAAGTTAAAACGGTTTACTTCGTAAACCATTTTAATACTGTTGGCTTCGTTGGGTCTGTTTCCTTCTCTACTCTTTGCAGTGCTTATAAGTATTTAATTCAGTTTAATTCAATTAAAAAAACAAAATCAATAACTAATCAAAATCAGGTGTCTTTATGGTAGTAAAACGTAAAGTGGCGTTAATGGCTCTGCATTCTCATCTAGTTAAAACTCAAAATTACAATTGGGCAAATTGTGTTTTGCGTTATCTGCACGGCTTTAATATTCAAGAATGGGAAATCTGGGTTGTCAATTTAGCTCTTCGCCTGGCTAATCTTCCAGAGTTCCAAATCCCAAACGAGGTGCATCATACATTTGTTTATCCAGAAATGCTATAAAATAAAAGGTGCATAAATGGTAAATACAATCCTGTTAAAGCATAAAACTTTAGGTAGTGCCGCACTTAGGTGCGGTGCATCTTCTTTCGGTGTTAAAAATATGGGCAGCTTCTCAAAGTATCCTTCTTTGTTTGTTGCTGTATTCAAAACGCAAGAAAAGCGCAGTAAGTTTTTACATTTTTTGCGCTCGCAAAATCTGATTTTTCAAACTGATTATTATTACAAATACGCAATACATAAAAACACTTTTGTTTATCTGGTGTTTGTAAAACTTTACAAGTTTATCCCATCAGAAAAAATAGGTTTTAATTCTTTTAAGCAGCTCTGCAGCTCAAAAGATATTCAGGTTTATTCAAATCCGGCTTATTTCCATCCACAAACTAAAATAAACAAAAACATTAATTAAAAATCGGAGTTATAAAATGAAAGAAGAAAAGAAAACACGCATTAAAGAACTGATGAACAAACTTTCTCAGTTTTCAGATGAACAAAGGCAAGCTTTAGTTGATCGGCTTGGCATCCTTAATCCTGAAGGGCATATGCTGACAGGTCGTAATCAGGCTTTATTATATTTTCAGGCTGGTGGTAATCCGCTGTCAGTTGTTGGCGGGTTTCAGCAGTGGAAAAAATATGGTCGTGTGGTTCGTAAAGGTGAAAGAGGCTACTTAATAGCTGTTCCGGCTAACAACAAAAAGAATGACGAGAATTCAGATTCAGAAGATCCGACATTCTTTTTGTGGAAAGCTGTTTTTGATATTTCACAAACGGAAGAACTAACAGCGGAAAACAAACAACAAAAAGATGTTGCGGCTTAATGTTTATCCCCGCGAAAGCGGGGAACGCATTCCGGAAAGGAGGATTAAAAATGAAAAACATTAAACATGATTTCAGCATTGATGAAGCAGTCAGAGTTTTATCAGCTTATGGATTGGAAGAAGTTCAAAAAGTTCTTGAATTGAGTGATGATGATATAGTGGAAATTCTATTAAATAATTATTCAGTCTGGGAAGGAAAATTAATAAACTGGTTTATTAATCATCTCAACGACTCAGCTATTGAATACAATGAAA
>JBGSPH010000051.1:0-133415 GCA_041738675.1 Ignavibacteriaceae bacterium | reverse complement strand
TTTTGTTTTGTATATCAGAGTGTCAGCTTTCATAAAACCTGAATTCAAATCCAAAAAATATAAGTTGTTGTTCAATTTTGCTTTGCCAGAGAAAGAATATTTTGAAGATGTTGGATGGAAATACTTCAAGATACTTTTCTTGTCAGGAATTATTGAATTATTAGTTATTCTATTTGTTGCATTCAAATATATAATAAAGTGAAATAAAATAATTATGTAGTTGGGAGATTATAAATCGAAAATGAATTAGAAACACTATGAACTATATCTTTGTGCTGTTACTTTCTAACTCCTCAGTAATATTCGTAACAAACAATTCCACTTGCTGTTCATTTCCAAGTAAATCCTGCAAAGTAATTTTACTCAACAAACCATCAAGCATTGTTTGTACTGTTTTCCATAGTGAGCGAATTGAACAATCAATTGAGTGAGTGCAGATATTTTCAACTCCTGCGTGTAAATCACAAAAAGAAGACTCATAAAGTTTTCCGCCAAGAGCAGTTAGAACATCACCGACAAGTATTTCGTTAGCAGAACGCGCAAGTTTGTAACCCCCGGATTGTCCACGTGAGCTTTCAATAAATCCGGCAAGACGTAATGCACGTAAAATTTTTCCAACATTTGCTTCAGAAAGTTTTTCCTGCTCACTTAGTTCGGGAATAGTCATTCCTTTATCAGAATCACTTTTCCCGATTCTAAGTAACAATCTTAAACCGTATTCTTCTTGTGTGCTAAATTTCATTTTCTACTCTTATTGTCATTGCGAGGAGTCCCTTAGGACGACAAAGCAATCTGTATTATAGATTCCTTTGCCCCATAAATCGGGACTCGGAATGACTTATCCTTTAAATAAAGGAATTTTAGATCCGCATGATTTTGCATATTGCACTTGCTCAAATTGTTCTGGAGTTATTGATGGACCTTTAGCAGAACAATTTTCGTTAAATACATTTTTAAGATTTGCTGCAATCTGTTCTGCTGAATAACCTTCAATATTTAATCTTGGCACAAAATGAACTAACTCACCATTCTTAAATAGCGCGATACTTGGTGAAGATGGTGGAAATCCTTTTACGTGCTGTCTAATACGCTCAACTGCATCTCGTTCTTGTCCGGCAAACCCTGTGTAAAGTTTATCTGGAATAATGTCATTCTGTAACGAAAGAGAAACTCCCGGCCTTGCACTTCCGGCAGCACAACCGCAAACAGAATTTATAAATACAAGTACAGTTTTATCTTCATTGTTTTTAATTGCGTTATCAACGGCTTCAGCAGATAATAATTCTTCAAAGCCAACCGCGACTAATTCATCGCGCATTGGCTGAACCGCATCTTGATCGTACATTGGGGGACGTGAACTTATGTTAAACATTTTTTGCTCCTTTTATTTATAAAAATCATTTGTCATTCCCGCGAAAGCGGGAATCTATTAAGTTAAATCTGGATTCCGTGTCTCACTTTGTTCGCACGGAATGACTGTTCGAATATCACAAAAACCCTAATTCCAATTTTGCTACCTCAGACATCATATCTTTATCCCATGGCGGACTCCAAACCAACTCAATCTTTGCATCTTTTACTTCTGGAATTGACTTAACTTTTCCTTCAACTTCCGGTGGAAGTGAACCTGCAACGGGGCACATTGGTGAAGTTAATGTCATTTTTATTTTTACATTGTAATCATCATCGATTGCAATTTCATAAATCAAACCCAACTCAAAAATGTCCACAGGAATTTCAGGATCGTAACATCCTTTAAGTGTTTGAATTATTTTTTCTTCTAGTTCTTGTTTTGTTATTTGTGCCATAATCTTTTTCCAAATGTCATTGCGATCGAGTCTTCGAGTGAAGCAATCTATAATTTTATTTAGATTGCTTCGGGACTATCGTCCCTCGCAATGACATTACAAGTATTTATTCCGTTACCACTTTTTCATTTTTATTATGTAATGCATTTATCATTGTATGCCATGCAAGCGATGCACATTTTACTCGTGCTGGGAATTCTCTTACACCACCAAACACAGCAAGCTTACCAAGTTCGTCGATATCAGGATTATCACCAAGCTTATCAGTTACTAATTCATGAAACTTATTAAAAATCTTTTCAGCCTCATCAACTGATTTTCCTTTTAACAATGATGTCATTAATGAAGCCGAGGCTTTAGAAATTGCACATCCTGAGCCTTGAAAAGAAATATCTTCAATTATTCCAAAATCGTTTATAGAAAGAAAAACATTAATGTTATCACCGCAAAGCGGATTATATCCTTCAGCATGATTTGTTGGGTGATCAATCAATCTGAAATTTCTTGGCGATTTATTATGATCTAAAATTACCTGCTGATAAAGTTCTCTTAATTCCTGATCCATTATCCGAATACCTCTAAAATTTTCTTTAGACCGTTAACTAAAACATCAACTTCTTCAATTGTGTTGTACATACCAAATGATGCTCTTGAAGTTGCAGGAACATTAAATCTTCGCATCAATGGCTGAGTGCAGTGATGGCCTGTGCGAATTGCAACACCTTCAAAATCTAAAAATGTTCCAACATCGTGTGGATGAACATTTTCAAAATGAAATGATAAAACACCAATTTTTTCTTTTGCTGTTCCGATGATTCTTAATCCTTGTAAATCAGATACAGCTTTGGTGGCATACTCAAGCAAAATGTTTTCATGATGCGAAATATTTTCAAGCCCAATTTTTTCGATATATTCAATCGCTGCACCTAATCCAATTGCACCGGCAATATCTGGAGTTCCAGCTTCAAACTTATGTGGAAGTTCATTGTAAGTCGTTTCTTCAAATGTAACTTTAGAAATCATATCGCCGCCGCCTTGATAAGGGGGCATCGCTTCTAAATGGTTTACTTTGCCGTAAAGAATTCCAATTCCCGTTGGTCCGTATAGTTTATGTCCTGAAAATGCAAGGAAATCACAATCAAGCTGCTGCACATCTATCTTAAGATGATTTACAGCTTGTGCCGCATCCAGCATAACCGGAATGTTATAACTATGTGCTAAGTCAATAATCTTTTTAACTGGATTAACTGTTCCAAGAGAGTTTGATGCATAAACAACTGAAACAAATTTTGTTTTTTCATTTATCAACTTCTCAAATTCTTCAAAGATGATTTCACCTTGATCATCGACAGGAATTACGCTAAGTTTTGCATTTTTTTCAGCACAAAGCATTTGCCACGGAACAATGTTAGAATGATGTTCCATTGTTGAGATGATTATTTCATCACCTTCTTTAATATTTGTTCTTCCGTAAGATGATGCTACAAGATTTATTGATTCTGTTGTCCCGCGAGTAAAAATAATTTCATTCTTACCAAGTGCATTTATAAAGTTTTTAATAGTGATGCGTGAACTTTCAAATGCCTCAGTAGCTTCCTGGCTTAGTGCGTGTACACCACGATGAATGTTTGCATTCATCTTTTCATAATAATTATTTGTCTTATCGATTACATATTGCGACTTCTGAGTAGTGGCTGCATTATCAAGATATACAAGCGGCTTACCATGAACTTGTAATTTAAGAATTGGAAAATCATTTCTGATTTTCTGAACATCATATATTTTTCTATCTACAATTAAAGCAGAATCAGCTTTGGAATCCATTATCGGACTTTCTATTGATTATAGCGCTTTGTAATTATTTCTTCAAGATAATCTCTTAAAGCAGGAATTTTTATCGAAGTTATAACATCACTTGCAAAAGCATGAATTAAAATTGCAGTTGCAGCATCTTCACCAATACCACGGGACTTTAAATAAAATTTAGCTTCATCATTTAACTTACCAATGGTTGCCCCGTGTGAGCACTTCACATCATCGGCAAAAATTTCTAATTGCGGTTTTGTATTCATCACCGCATCATCAGAAAGTAATATTGTGTTGTTTTGCTGGAATGCATTTGTTTTTTGTGCATCCTGGCGAACCATTACTTTTCCGTTAAAAACACCTTTGGATTTATCCTGCAGTATTCCTTTATAATGTTCGTGGCTGTTACAGTGTGGCTTAGCGTGATCAATCATTGTGTGTGCATCAAAAAGCTGTTCATCACCAATCATAAATAATCCGTTAAGCATGCACTCGCTGCCTTCATCATTAAATTTTGCATTAAAATCATTACGTGATATTTCGGCTCCATGCGAAATTAAGTGAGATGAAAAATTACTGCTTCGCTCCTGATCAACTTCCATTCGTGCTATGTGAAACGCTTTGTTACTTTCTTCCTGCAATTTTATGTGATCAACGATTGCATTTTCATCTGCAACAATTTCAGTTACTGAGTTTGTAAAGTAAATACTATCTTCTTCTGAAACATAATGCTCAATAATTGTTACCTGAGAATTTTTACCTGCTACAAAAAGATTTCTTGGTTGAGTTAATATCTTTTCGCTTCCACTCTTTGTAATAAATATTATGTGAATCGGATCCTCAACAACTTTTCCATCAGGCACATAAATAAAAGCCCCATCTTTAGTAAAAGCAGAACTTAAGGTTGTGAAAAAATAATTTTCATTTTCTGCATACTTGCCAAGATGTTTATTAACAATTGGATTATTATTCTTTAATGCTTCTGCAAGACTTCCAATCACAACACCTTTTGGGATGTCAATTAGCTTTGATAACTCAGGAGAAAAATTTCCATTTACAAAAACTAAAAGACTATGTTCCATTTTATCAAACAAAAACTTGTTAATCGTTTCTGATGAAACATTTGCTTTAACAACAGCAGGGGAGAAGTTGTGCTTTTGTAGTGAAGAAATATTTGTGTATTTCCATTCTTCATCCTTTTGAGTCGGAAAAGTAAGCTCAGCAAATTTACTGATTGCATCTTTTCTAACTTTGTGCAAATCTGATGACTTCTCACCGTTTAATGATTTTTCAAATTCATCAAACTGAGTTAAGTAATAATTTTTAATATCTATTTTGTTTTCCATTTGTTCTATTTTCTATTTGTCATTCCCACGAAAGTGGGAATCTACTTTTAAGTTTTCATTTTTTGGATTCCCGCCTTCGCGGGAATGACACTCTTTATTATATAACAGCCTCTGCTTTATCGCTTTTAACCCAATCGTAACCTTTTTCTTCAAGTTCAAGAGCCAACTCTTTACCGCCCGATTTTACAATCTTACCTTTGTAAAGTACGTGCACAAAATCGGGAATAATGTAATCCAATAATCTTTGGTAATGAGTCACCACGATAGTAGCATTTTCTTTCGTCTTCAATTTGTTAACACCGTTTGCAACGATTCGTAAAGCATCAATATCAAGTCCAGAATCTGTTTCATCAAGTATTGCCAATATTGGATTTAAAACAGCCATTTGAAAAATTTCATTACGTTTTTTCTCACCGCCGGAAAATCCTTCGTTAACTGCACGACTTAAAAATTTTGCATCTAGTTCAACAAGTTTACTTTTTTCTTTTAGCAATGATAGAAAATCCATAGAATCAAGTTCTTCTTCGCCACGATATTTTCTTATTTCGTTAACAGCAGTTTTTAAAAGATTTGTATTACTCACACCGGGAATTTCAACAGGATATTGAAAAGCAAGAAAAACTCCTTCTCTGGCTCGATCTTCTGTAGAAAGTTCAAGCAGATTTTTCCCGTTGTATAAAACTTCACCTTCAGTAACTTCATATTCTTCTTTGCCGGCAAGAACTGAAGCAAGCGTTGATTTACCTGAACCATTTGGTCCCATAATTGCATGAACTTCGCCAGCGTTTACATTTAGGTTTATACCTTTTAGAATTTATGTTCCTTCAACATTTGCGAGAAGATTTTTTATTTCTAATAACATTTTATTTCCTTATTTATTTTCAAAATTGTCTTGTCATTCCCACGAAAGTGGGAATCTATGTAATAATATTTTGGATTCCCGCCTTCGCGGGAATAACACAATTATAATTACCCTACACTTCCTTCAAGAGAAATATTTAGAAGCTTTTGTGCTTCAACAGCAAACTCCATTGGCAGTTCTTTGAACACTTCTTTACAATATCCATTAACAATTAAACTAACCGCATCTTCGGTTGAGATTCCTCTTTGATTTAAGTAGAATATCTGATCCTCACCAATCTTTGATGTAGTTGCTTCGTGCTCAACTTGAGCAGTTGGATTATTAATTTCTAAATACGGAAAAGTATGTGCGCCGCATCTATCTCCAAGCAACAAAGAATCACATTGTGAAAAGTTACGAGCATTCTCAGCTTTCTTTCCAATCTTAACCAATCCGCGATAGCTATTATTACTTTTTCCTGCAGAAATACCTTTTGATACAATTGTGCTTCTTGTGTTTTTCCCGAGATGAATCATCTTTGTTCCCGTATCTGCCTGCTGCATATTATTTGTAACAGCAACAGAATAAAATTCTCCTATTGAGTTATCTCCCTGAAGAATACAGCTTGGATATTTCCAAGTTATCGATGATCCGGTTTCAACTTGCGTCCAGCTGATCTTGGAATTAGTACCACGACAAGCACCACGTTTTGTAACGAAGTTATAAATTCCGCCTCTGCCGTCTTTATCACCGGGATACCAATTCTGAACTGTAGAATATTTTATTTGTGAGTTTTCAAGAGCAACCAATTCAACAACTGCAGCGTGCAATTGATTTTCATCTCTCATCGGTGCGGTGCAGCCTTCAAGATAACTTACATAAGCATTATCATCTGCGACAATCAGAGTTCTTTCAAACTGGCCCGTATTAGAAGCATTAATCCTGAAATAAGTTGAAAGCTCCATCGGGCATCTAACACCTTTGGGAATGTAAACAAACGAACCATCACTGAATACAGCTGAATTTAATGCAGCGTAATAATTATCGGTATATGGAACAACGCTACCCAGATATTTTTTTACTAATTCAGGATGTTCGCGAACTGCCTCTGAGAATGAACAGAAGATTATTCCCATTTCGTTAAGCTTACTTTTAAAAGTTGTTGCAACGGAAACAGAATCGAAAACAGCATCTACCGCAACTCCTGCCAGCATCTTTTGCTCATCTAAAGAAATACCAAGTTTATTATATGTATCAAGCAACTCTGGATCTACCTCATCTAAACTTTTTAAAGCGGGTTTTCTTTTGGGTGCTGAGTAAAATGATATTTCCTGGTAATCAACAGGTGGATATTTTACGTTGGGCCATTTCGGTTCAGCCATTGTTAGCCAGTGACGATAAGCTTTCAATCTCCACTCGGTCATCCATTCCGGTTCTTCTTTTTTTGCGGAAAGCTGATGGATAATATCTTCATTTAATCCGGGTAGAAGGCTGTCAGCTTCAATATCGGTGACAAAGCCGTATTTGTATTCTTTATTTGCTAATTGTTCAATTTTCTGGGTTTCTGTGGTACTCATTTAATCTCCGTTAGTGCAAAACATTTAATTGCTGCGTTGTAAACCTATTCAATCTATACAAAAAAGTCAAGATTGATAGTTTAACAATGTGATGAAGGAATCAGTTCAATTTTTATTTTAAAATAATGCAGCAATGTTCCTTTGAGCTTCTAATTGTTTTTAAGCCATTATTCGGTTAATTTTGAAGTGAAATTAACAAAGGTACTTGTGGCAGATACAGATCAAAATAAACCAATTCAAACCGAAAAAAGCGAATCGGGACAAACACAAAATAAATTTCACAAAGGTGGAAGGCGTTATTATCCTAAAAAAAGATATTATAAACCACAAGGTGCCCCAGGTGAACAACAAGCACCGCCAACCAGAGTTAGTTTTCAAAAAATTTCTTTAGTAGTACCACTTCTTAATGAAGAAGAATCAATTCTTCCACTTATCAATGAAATCAGAAAAGCAATTAAGCCGCTTAACAAACCTTATGAAGTAATTTTTGTTGATGACGGAAGTACGGATGGTTCTTTAAAGATTATTAAAGATGCAGCAAAAGTAGATAACCGTTTAAAGTTTATAAGTTTTAGAAAAAATTATGGTAAATCCGCAGCATTGCAGGTTGGATTTAAAGTCGCAACTGGCGATGCAATTATAACTATGGATGCAGATCTGCAGGATGATCCGCACGAAATTCCAAATCTTCTGAAAAAACTTGATGAAGGATTTGATCTTTGTTCAGGCTGGAAGAAAGAAAGATTTGATCCATTTGTTAAAAAGTTTTCATCACGGTTTTTCAATTTTGTAACAAGAATTATAAGCGGAATTAAGATCCACGATTTTAACTGCGGATTAAAAGCTTATAGAAGAGAAGTTGTTCAAAATTTAAATGTTTACGGTGAACTTCATCGTTACGTTCCAGTTTTAGCAAAGTGGCAGGGATTTACAATTACAGAAATACCTGTAAAGCATCACAAGCGAAGATATGGCAAAACAAAATTTGGCGTTTCCAGATTCTTTAAGGGTTTTATTGATTTAATCACTGTTACTTTTGTCGGCAGATATGTAAAACGCCCAATGCACTTTTTCGGATTCTTGGGTGCTATGTCGTTCCTTGTTGGTATTATTGTTAATGGCTATTTAACAATTGAATGGATTAGCGGAAAACCATTGAGTAACCGACCAATGTTATTTTTAGGTATGCTGTTGATAATCGTTGGTGTGCAGTTCTTCTCCGTTGGATTACTCGGTGAAATGCTTGTGCATCAAAACCAGAGCGAAAGAGAGTATGTTGTTAAAGACCGTAATTAGAATTTTACTCAAAACTTATCCCGCCTTTAAATTAGCGAAATGAAAATAGTAATTGTCTCGCCGGCTTATCCGTTAAGAGGTGGAATAGCAAACTTTACAGCACAACTGTATCAAGAACTTTCCTTAGAACATAAAGTTATAGTATTTAATTTTAAGCGACAATATCCAAAAATATTTTTCCCTGGCAAAACACAATTAGAAGTTGGGGAAAATGTTGATAAGATTCCAAGCAGAATAGAAATTGATTCCATCAATCCGATTAGTTGGATTAAGACAGCAAATAATATTATTAAGGAAAAACCTGATCTTGTAATATTCAAATACTGGATGCCGTTTTTTGCATTATGTTATGGGATAATTGCAAATAAAATTAAAAAAAGAACTAAAGCAAAAATTATTGCTGTTTGTCATAATATAGTTCCACACGAAAAAAAGCCTGGTGATGACTTTTTGACAAAATACTTTTTATCCAAGATGGAGTATTTTGTTTTATTATCAAACCAGGTGGAAAATGATCTGAAAAAAATTATTTCCAATCCCAAATCAAAAATACTGCCGCATCCTATCTACTCAAGATTTGGTAGCACCGTTGATAGACAGTCGGCTTTAGATTATCTAAAATTAAAAGAATACAATTATTTACTTTTTTTTGGATTTATTCGTGATTATAAAGGACTTGATGTTTTAATTGAAGCAATGAACTTGATTAAAGACCAAGATCAAATCAAGCTTATTGTTGCTGGTGAGTTTTATGAAGATGAAAAAAAATATTTAGATCTTATCGCAAAATATAATTTATCAAACAAGATTGTTTTGATTAAAGATTTTATACCAACTTTAGATGTTAAATATTATTTTTCAGTATGTGACGCAGTAGTTTTACCATATAGAGAGGCTACTCAGAGTGGAATTGTACAAATAACTATAAACTTTAATAAACCCGTAATTGCGGCAAATGTTGGCGGAATTTCTGAAGTAGTAGTTAATGATGAAACGGGTTATATTGTTGAGAAAGAAAATCCAAAGGCTTTAGCGGATGCAATTAAAATATTTTATTCTACAAATAAAAAAGAACTTTTCAACAAAAACATTTTACATCTAAAGGATAAATATTCCTGGAAGTATTTTGTAAGTGGTCTATTTGATCTTATTAATACGTAAGCTTTTTAATCTTAAACCTAAACCTGAACTAATTTTATGCACTATGATCCAGTTAAAAATATTTTTGCAGGGATAATAAAAAAATATCCATTTTTAAGAATTTTATTTTATAAAATTCTCGATTTGATGTTTCTTCGATCGTGGTATGTTAGAAGTGAATTAAAGAAATTAAGAAAATCATTCGGTGCTAAAAGCATAAGTATTTACGATGCTGGCTCAGGTTACGGTCAGTATTCATATTTTATGTCTAAGTATTTACAGCCTTGCGAGATATATTCAATCGATGTTAAAGAAGATTGGATAAAAGATTGTAAAGAGTTTTTCAAATCACAAAATATAAACAATGTTAGCTTTGCTGTTGAAGATTTGACCGCAATTAATCATAAAGATAAATTTGATTTAATTGTATGTGTGGATGTAATGGAGCACATAGTTGATGATTTAAAGGTATTCCAGAACTATCATAATGCACTTAAGAAAGGCGGATATCTTTTAGTAAATACACCATCGATTTATGGTGGTAGCGATGTTCACGAAGATGATGACGAAAGTTTTATTGGCGAGCATGCTCGCGATGGTTATTCGAAAGAAGATTTAGAATCAAAACTTCAACCTGTTGGCTTTTCAACTTATCAGTTAAAATATACTTATGGCTTTTGGGGTGATAAAGCTTGGCGGCTAGGAATAAAGTATCCTATTATGATGGTAAACATTTCCAGGTTACTTTTATTGATACTTCCCTTATATTACCTGATAACATTTCCATTTGCATTCTTAATGATGTTGATTGATTTTAATTCAAACAACAAAGTTGGATCTGGAATAAACTTCATTGCAAAGAAATAAATTTTAATTTCTCAGCCGGAGATTCAATGGCAGTAAAAGAAAAAAAAACAGCTAGGACAATTAAAAAATCCAAGGAAACTCTTCTATCAAGTTTTTCATTAGACAAATTTATTCCAGTTAAATTTCAAACTTTATCTTTACTTTTAATCATAGCTTTAATTTTCCTTCTGTTTTACTCGCCGCTTTATTTCGGCGGAAAGACTTTTCAATCCGGTGATATAATTACAAGTCAGAGTGTAAAAACTTATCTGGAAAACCATGAAGGTGGATACACACTTTGGAATCCAAATGTATTTTGCGGCATGCCAGCCTACGCTATGGCCACAGGCTATAAGTGGTTTAATATGATTTATGTTACACTAAATACAACAAGGAATATTTTCAGTGCCCCACTCTCAAATGATTATGCTAAATGGACATTTTATCTTCTTGCACTTTCTTACACTATGTTCTTCTTTATAATGAACAGAACTCAAAATAGAATGGTTAGCTTGTTTACCTCACTTGTAACCTCTTTTAGCACGGGTATAGTTGTATTCCTTTATATCGGTCACGTTACAAAACTCACTGCAATTTTTGTCTTTCCTGTTTTACTTTTACTTCTTCTGAATTTTCAAAAGAAAATAAAGCTGCTTGACGTAATGCTTCTGTTATTCTTTATGCCTGTAATGTTTTTAGGCTGGCACGTTCAAATTATCTTTTACATCTTTTTTGCGGTGATGATTTATTTCATCTATTATTTAGCAAGAGCGTTTAAAACAAAAGATAATTTCCTACTCAAGCAATTGCTTAAATCTGCCGCTATATTTTTATTTGCAGTTTTTGTCGGGCTGGGAATTCAATCTGATAATCTTACTCAGGTGTGGGAGTATTCGCCATATTCAACACGAGGCACAGAAAGTATTTTGGACAAGGAGTCGGGATCTGTTCAAAAAACTGAGACAGCATTTTATGATTACGCAACAAGCTGGTCATTTTCACCCGGTGAAGTTTTAACGTGGATAATTCCATCTTACTATGGATTTGGAAAATCAGTTTATAATGGTCCGCTTTCCCAAAATCGTGATGTAGAAGTAAACACATACTTTGGGCAGATGCCTTTTGTTGATGTTGCGATGTACATGGGTGTTATCGTTTTCTTCCTCGCAATATTTTCTTTGATTATAAATTGGAAGGATCCATTTGTAAGATACTTAACTATTCTTGCCGTCATTGCTACTCTTATATCCTTTGGAAGAACATTTTCATTATTTTATGACTTGATGTTCCACTACTTTCCATTCTTTGATAAGTTCAGAGTTCCATCAATGATTTTGGTGCTTGTGCAATTAAGTTTACCAATACTGGCAGGACTTGGGATTGCAAAATTAATCTCATTAAAAAATGATAACAACAAAAAGTACGATAAACTTATTAGAAATATTTTCTTTGGATTTAGTGCAATTTTTATCCTTACACTCATTCTTGCTTCACCTATAAAAAGTTGGTTTATTGGTAGGATTGTAGAATCCGGAGAGAAGGGGACAAAGCTGCAGCAAATACATGATTATATGGCAGAGATGTTTTTGAATGATGCAAGATTAGCATTCTTCTTTTCCGCTGCAGTTTTTGGATTGATGTTTGCCTATTTAAAATCTTTTGTCAGTAGAGATTTAATGATAGCAGTAATAATAGTTCTTTCATTGATAGATATTTTTAGAATAAATCATCGCGGAGAAACTTATCAGGAAACACAAAACATTGAGCAGCTATTCCAGAAACCGGAATACGTTTCCGCAATTGAATCGTTAAATGATAAATTTACTTTTAGAATTTTAAATCTTAAACAAGATGGTTCCCTTGGATCTATTCAACAAAACTCTAATTACAATGCATACTTTTTGCTGCAGGATTTGTATGGCTATTCCGGTATAAAACCAAGAGCGTATCAGGATTATATGGATGTTCTCGGAAGTCCGGCAAATCAGACTTTGTGGAGAATGACAAATACAAAATATATTATTCTTGATAATCCTGTATCTATGGCTGGACTGGTTCCGGTTTATTCGGGCAATAAAACTTTTGTTTATGAAAACCAAAATGCATTACCGCGCGCTTACTTTGTTAATACAGTAAAAAAGGCAACTACTATGGAGATTTTAAATAAAGTAAAAAACAATCAATTTGATCCAAAAGAAATTGCATATGTTGAAGATACTGATCTTAAAGTCGATAAACCTGATAGTACCGCATCAGTGCAAATTGAAAAATACCAGGATGAAAATATTTATTTAAATGTAAATGCAAGCGGAAATAACTTTTTATTTCTGGGTGATACATATTTAGGAAAAGGCTGGAAGGCTTACATAGATGGAAATGAAACACCTATTTATAGAGCAAACCACAATTTTAGAGGAATCGTTGTTCCAAAGGGTGAGCACAAAGTACACTTTGAGTATTTGCCGGAATCGTTTGTTATTTCAAGAAATGTATCATTGATATTTAGTTCATTAGTGGTTTTGGGATTATTTATTTCAATCGGATTAAACTTTAAAAAACGAAAAGAAATTACCGGGTAAAGAATTTCTTTGCAAGAAGAAAAAAAAATAGATACGAAAATTAATTTTCGATCAGACTCATTTAAGAAATATTTTTCAAATACATCCTGGCTCCTATTTGAAAAAGTTGCTCGTCTTGTTCTTAATTTCTTTGTTACTGTTTATGTTATTAGATATTTAGGTCCAAATGAATTTGGACTTTACAGTTATGCAATAAGTTTTTACGGATTATTCGTTGCATTTGTATCTCTCGGACTTGAAAGCATTTCGATAAGGGAATTAGTAAAGCATCCTGAAAAGCGGGATGTAATTCTAGGGTCAGTTTTTTACACACAATTTAGCGGCGCTGTAATTGCAATTTCTTTAATTGCTTTAACACTAATAATCACATCGGAAGAATTATTTACTTCAAGTCTTATATTAATTATTTCGGTATCATCTTTCTTTCAGACTTTTAACGTTATCGATTATTATTTTCGTTCAACGGTTAAAGGGAAATTCTCTGTTTATGTTTTATTCACATCAGTTTTATTGGTCTCAATAATTAAATTTACACTCATAATTGTTAAGGCACCTCTAATCTATTTTATAATTGCATATGCCTTTGAATTTGTATTTAATGCTTCAGGCTATATTGTAATGTATCACTTAAAAAAACATAAAATTGCTAATTGGAAGTTTGATAAAAACATTTCACTTAGTTTATTAAAAGACAGTTGGCCCTTAATATTATCCGGTGTAGTAGTTTCAATTTATATGAAGGTTGATCAAGTATTAATAAAAAATATGCTGGATGTAAAAGAAGTTGGATATTACGCTGCCGCGGTAAGATTAAGTGAATCCTGGTATTTTATTCCCGTTGCAATTAGCAATGCACTTTTCCCGGCAATTGTGAATGCAAAAAATATTAGCAGAGAACTATATTTAACTCGTTTACAGAAATTATATGATGTATTAGCCTGGATTGCAATTGGTATTTCAATTCCAGTTAGTTTTTTTTCCGCAGACATAATTTACCTATTGTATGGTAGTAAATATTTATCATCTGCACCAATTCTAACAATTTACATTTGGGCAGGCGCGGCAGTATTTCTTGGAGTTGCCAGCAGTCAATATCTTGTTACTGAAAATCTGACTAAAATTTCTTTTATGCGCACAAGTCTTGGTATGATTACAAATGTTATCCTAAATATAATTCTTATTCCTTTATATGGAATTATTGGATCTGCAGTTGCTACATTGATTTCTTATACACTTGCAACATTTTCAATCATATTTTTTAAAAATGCATCATCTCAATTTTTTATGATGCTTAAATCAATCTTTTTAATTAATCTTATTCCATCGATAAAAAGTTTATGGCATTCACGTTCGGTCAGAAAATAAAGACAATAATCAAATTATTTAGAGAACCAAAAGTTGTATCAGCGCTTTTATCTCAAAGAGATTTTGGTTATTTAAATGAAATTGGTTGGTTTGAGTCATTCAAAGCTCTAAAATCAATCGATAGAAAAGGAAACCCTATCCCTTGGTTTTCATATCCATTTATAGATTTTTTAACTTCTCGCCTAACAAAAGATTTAGTCGTTTTTGAATTCGGGAGCGGAAATTCCACTTTATTTTTTGCAGAAAAAGTTAAAAAAGTTATTTCCATAGAACATAATAAAGATTGGTATCAGATAATAAGTAAGACTAAACCCTCGAACGTTGAATTAGTGCTGACAGAAACAGAATCAATTAAAGATTATCTGCAACATTTTCTAAACCTAATCGATAAGCCGGATATTGTGACTGTAGATGGACTACATAGAAACGAATGTTTGATTAAAGGCTGCGATAATTTGTCTTCAAATGGGGTAATAATACTCGATGATTCTGAAAGACCTGAATATAAAAAAGGTATTGAATCTGTTACAGGGAGAGGATTTAAACGGATTGAATTCTGGGGAATTGCTCCAACGGTTTTATTCAAGAAATGTACGACAGTTTTTTATAAAAGTAACAATTGTCTGAAGGTTTAGTTGTGTACAGAGAGTTCAAACAACTCATATATAAATTGTTAATTCCCTTTATACGGTTTTACAAATATTTAAGCTGGAGATTTTATCTTTTGACCTGTAAAGAGGTAAAGATAATTGTTGGCGCAGGTCCAACTAAATATAAAGGATGGTTTTCAACTGATATTGTTACACTTGATGTTACAAAGGAGTCTGATTTTGAAAAATATTTTAGTAAAAAAAAGATTAAAAATTTTTTAGCTGAGCATGTTCTGGAACATTTAACTGATCCAGAGCTTGAAAAAATGATTAAAAATTTTTATAAGTATTCTGATGACGAAATAAATATTAGAATAGCTGTTCCGGACGGATTTCATGATAACAAGAAATATTTGGATTCGGTAAAACCTGGAGGAACAGGTGAAGGCGCAGATGATCATAAAAATCTATTTAATGTAAATTCGCTTTCAGTGTTATTCGAAAAGTATGGATTTATTGCAAATCCCGTTGAGTACTGGGATGAACATAGAGAATTTCATGAAGGTTATAGTGATGATATGAATGGTTATGTAAAGCGCTCAATGGTTAATGATAAACGTAATATCAATAAACTTCCTATATATACTTCTCTAATCATTGATTTTAAAAAAAATAAATAATATGACATTAGCTCCAATAATTTTATTTGTTTACAACAGGCTCGAGCACACAAAAAAGACCTTGGAAGCTTTAAAACTAAATAAGTTGGCTTCAGATAGTTCATTATTCATATTTTCAGACGGCAATAAAAATGTAAAGGACAGAAACTCTGTAGACGAAGTAAGGAGTTATATATCAACTACTACTGGTTTTAAGGAAATCAATATAACTTTAAGAGATAAGAATTTAGGTTTAGCAGATTCTGTGATATCTGGAGTTACCGAAGTAATAGAAAAATATGGAAAAGCTATTGTTCTTGAAGATGATATCGTAACTTCAACTTACTTTTTGAAATTTATGAATGAAGCTTTAGACTTCTATGAAAAAGACAAAAGAATTTATTCAATATCTGGTTATAACTTTCCAATAAAAATTCCGAAATCTTATACTCATCAAGTTTATATTTCTCCAAGACCATCATCCTGGGGTTGGGCAACATGGAAGGATAGATGGGGAAAAGTCGATTGGGAAAATTCTGATTATGAAAATTTTATCAAGGATAAAAAACAAACTTTAAAATTTAATATGGGTGGTGATGATCTAACACGAATGTTAAAGAAGCAAATAACAGGGAAAATTAATTCCTGGGCTATTCGTTGGGCTTTTGCCCACCATAAAAGTAATAGCTTTTGTTTGTTTCCGGTTAACTCATTTGTTAAAAATATTGGAGCAGATAGAAGTGGTGTTCATACCAGAAAAACAAATAAATTTAGTGTTGATGTTTACGATGAAGAGTATCAGGAATTTCTTTTGGAATATCCAGAAGTAGACGAGGAAGTTCTTAAAAATTTTCAAAGATTTTTTAGTAAAAAAAATCCATTAAAAAGAATCAGGGATTTTATTTCATAATTCATGCAAGAATTAATTCGAAAAATATTATTCTCAGCAGAGCTTATTAACCAGCCTCCGGTCTTAATTGATATTGGTGCTTCTGGTCAACTTCATTCAAAATGGAAGTTAATAGCCAAACATTCTATTTGTATTGCTTTCGATGCAGATGAACGTGAATTTGGATTTATTGAAAAAGAGCAGTCTAATTTCAAAAAATTATTTGTTTACAATTGCATCGTATCTGACCAGGATAATTCGGATCAAATATTTTATCTTACGCAGTCTCCTTATTGTTCTAGTATTTTAAAACCCGATTTTAAAAATTTGGCTAACTATTCTTTTGCTGATATTTTTCAGATAATTAATGCTACTAAATTAAAGACCGTTTCTATTTCGACAGCGCTGAAAGAACTTAATATTAATCAGGTTGATTGGTTTAAAACTGATTCGCAGGGACTGGATTTGCGCTTGTTTAAAAATTTAAATGATGATATCAGGAGAAAAATAATTATTGCCGAGTTTGAACCAGGATTAATTGATGCATATGAAAATGAAGATAAACTATATTCTTTATTGGAGTATCTGCAGAATAAAAGCTATTGGATTTCCGATTTCATTGTAAAAGGAAACCCAAGAATATCAGCTGGTTTGTTTAATTCTATTTATTCAAATAAGAGACTTAAAAAGTTACTTGCTCTCTCATTGAAACCTTCTCCAGGATGGGTTGAAATAACGATTATAAATTCTTTTGATGATAAAAATATTTTCTCTAAAAGAGAATACCTTCTTGGTTGTTTATTTGCGATAATAGAAAAACAATACGGTTTTGCTTATGAAATATCGATAAAAGGACTTGAAAAATTTGATGATCCAATATTTAATGAGATAAAAAGGAAATCATTAAAAAAAGTACAATTACAACTTTATAAATTAAAATTTTTTCCTTCAGTAATTAATAGAATAAAAGGACTTATATCGAGGTAACATTATTTTATGCGAGTCTTCTTTGAACATACTCATTACTGGCTGTACAGATTTTTAACAAATAAAAATTATCGCCGATTTATTTGGTATTCGATTGTTTATGGGAGTAAGAAAAGATTTATTGCAAGAACTTTTAAGTTTGATAGATTACAAATTTTTACTCCTGATAGTCTATCATTTATCTGGCAATACAAAGAAATATTTGCTGATGAGAGCTATAAATTTCAAACTAATTCCGATACTCCAGTTATTTATGATTGTGGGTCAAATATTGGAGTAAGTTGTTTGTACTTCAGTCTTAATTACCCAAACTCGATAATCAAAGCTTTTGAAGCGGATCCCAATATTTCTAATATCTCACGACAGAATCTTAAAACCAACGATATTAATAATGTTCAAGTAATCAGCAAAGCTGTTTGGATAAATAATAATGGTATCGAAATAAGTCTTGAAGGTGCAGATGGGGCATCAATCTATGCGAAAAATATTGTTACTGAAGTTCCTTCAATTAGATTAAAAGACTTAATTGAAAACGAAAAAAAAATTGATATGCTTAAGATTGATATTGAAGGAGCCGAGTACGAGGTGTTAAAGGATTGTTCGGATTCTTTAAGAAAAGTTGAAAACATTTTTATTGAATATCATTCATACATTAACACAAACCAAAAATTGTCTGAGATGATTACGATCCTTGAAAATAATCAATTTAGATATTTTATCAAACCAGTTAATGACAGACAAAGACCGTTAATCAATAGGAAAAATAAATTTAATCCTAATATGGATTTACAATTAAATATATATGGGTATAAAATAAATTGAAAATAATTCATCTATCAACCTCGGATTTAAATGGCGGTGCAGCTATTGCCGCTTATAGAGTTTATAAAGCACAACTCAAAAATTCTAATTTAGATCCTCATTTTCTTGTACAGCAAAAAAAAAGTAATGATGATTCAGTAACTGCTTTTGCGCCTTCCTCATTTAAAAGATTTATTTCTACTCCCAATATATGGGCGGATGAACTCACAATCAGAATGTTTTCGGAAAAGTCAAAAGGTAGATTTACATTCCCATTCTTTGGAGAAAACCTTGCTAAAAATAAATTAATAAAGGAATGTGATGTTATTAATCTTCACTGGATAAGTGGAGCTTTTTTATCTTTAAATTCTTTAGAACAGCTAAAACAATTAAATAAACCAATTGTCTGGACGCAACACGATATGTGGGCATTTACAGGTGGTTGTCACTATACTGCAGGTTGTGAAAAATTTATTACGAGTTGTTCTATCTGTCCAAAATTAATATTTAAATCTGAGAATGATTTTTCTGCAAAAATATTTAAAAGAAAAAAAGTAATATTTGATCAAATGAATTTGACATTAGTTTCATCTAGTAACTGGTTAGCTGAAGAATCTATGCGAAGTGAACTTTTAAGAACAAAGAATTCACATGTTATTCCGACACCGATTGATTTTAACATTTACACAAATATAAATAAAGAAAAAGCAAGAACGGATTTGCGACTTCCATTGGGTAAAAAATTGATACTTGCTGGTGCTATGAATCTTGAAGATGAAAGAAAAGGATTTCACTTCTTAATAGAAGCTTTGCAAAATATTTATAATTCAAATAATAAACTTTGTTCCGAGCTTGAGCTTGTAGTATTTGGAAAACTTGATGAAACTGTCTTTAATAAAATCCCATTTAAGGTTCATCAGTTGGGAAGATTAAATAATGAGGATGATATTGTGAAGGCATATAATACAGCCGATATCTATTTAGCTCCTTCACTTGAAGATAATTTACCTAATACTATTATGGAAGCAATGTCGTGTGGGATTCCAGTTGTTGCATTTAACGTAGGTGGAATTCCCGATATGATTGATGATGGAATAAATGGATTACTAGCCCAATTGAAATCATCAGAAAAATTAGCAAAAAGTATCGAACTAATTTTATCAGATGAAGAATTACGCAAAAAATTTAGTTTAGCAGCAAGAGAAAAGGTAATTAAGAATTTCGATCAAAAGATAATTGCTGAAAAATATTTTGAAGTTTATAAATCTTTAGTTTAGTTTCAGGTAGTAATTAAATTTAATTAGTCGTCTAGTTAACAGATATTTCAATTGACCGGGGAGTTTATATGAAAAAGTCAATATTTCTACTACTTGTTAGTTCTTTCATTTCACAATTATTTCCACAGTCCTATAATACCACTTGGGTGGGAGCTATCTACACTCCTACAAAAGCATTTGATGTAAAAGTAGAAGGAAGATTTGCATATGTTGTGGGATGGGAACAGGATTACTGGGGTGACTACTATGGTTCCTTTTCAATAATTGATATTCAATTTCCTTCTTCTCCTAATCTCATTAGTTCGATTTATATAAATGATGCCTATGGAATAGACGTTAATGGTAGCTTTGCATATATAGCAGAAAGTAATGCCGGATTAACTATATATAACATTTCTAATCCTTCTTCTCCAATATTGGTGGGACAACGGATTTTACCCAGCAGCGCAAAGGATGTTAAAGTTATTGGAAATCTAGCTTATGTTGCGGATGAATATGCTGGGTTGAGAATTCTTGATGTATCAAATGTTCAAAATCCAATTGAGATCGGATATTTTGATTCACCTGGACGGTCTTTTGATGTTGAGGTGAGAGATACTATCGCATATTTAGCGGACACCGATGGAGGATTTTTATGCGTTGATATAAGCAATCCTTCAAACCCAATCCTTATTAGTGAATATTCCGCAGAAGATGTTGTTGTTGATATCGAAATTAAAGATAGTCTAGCTTATTACACAGATGGTTATTCTGGTATAAAAGTTTTAAATATTTCTGATCCTAATAATTTAGAACTAGTCGGTTCTTTATATCTGCCTTATTGGTGCTTAGGAATCAAAATTTCCGGAGCCTATGCATACGTAGCAGCTTGGGATAATGGTGGTTTAAGAATAGTTGATATTTCTGATCCAACAAATATGCAGGAGGTTGGGTTTTATGAGACTTTGGGCAAATCCAGGGATGTTGATGTAATTGGTCCTTTGGCTTTTATAGCAGATTGGGATGGCGGTGGTTTACAAATAATCAATAATAATCTCATAAATCCTCTTCCTAATTTAACAATTATTTCTCCTAACGGAGGTGAAATTTATGAATCAGGTTCTCAATTAAATCTCAGCTGGAATAGTGAAAATTTAGATAGTTTGACTGTAATAGATTTAGATTATTCTACAGATGGTGGTTATTCTTGGCACAATATTATTAGTAATTACCAAGCGGATTCAAGTAATTATAATTGGACCACTCCCTCAAGCATTAACTCGTTTAATTGTTTAGTTCGGATTTGCACTATTAATACATTGAATATTTGTGATATTTGCGATAACACATTTTCAATAATTATCCCAAACAATCAGATAACAATCGGTACACCAAATGGTGGAGAAATTTGGGCAGTGGGTTCGAATCAGAACATCACTTGGTTAAGTGATGCAATTGCTAATGTTAGGATTGAACTAAGTTTAGATAATGGGGTTACTTGGAACGAAATAGTTTCTTCAACGCCTAGTACAGGTATTTATATCTGGACAGTACCGGAAGTTCTCTCTATACAAGCGTTGGTTAAAATTTCCGATTTTAGTGACACTTCCGTTTTTGATATGAGTGATAGCAGATTTATTATTGGTTTAACAACAGATGTAATTAACTCAAATCTTGAACAGTTGCCAGAAAAATTTTATTTGCACGAAAATTATCCGAATCCTTTTAATCCAGTTACACTAATAAAATACCAATTGCCCATTAAATCTTCTGTTACTCTTAAGATTTTTGATATTCTCGGTAAAGAAGTTGAAACATTGGTTAAGGAAGAAAAGGATGCAGGATATTATCAAATTAGTTTTGATGCATCAAGTTTATCTAGCGGAATTTACTTGTACACTTTGCAAACAGAAAATTATTTTACCACAAAAAAAATGATTCTTTTAAAATAATCTCTTTAATGTTAAATAAAATTCCTTACTTATTTCAGCCCTATCATATTTTTTAACAAAATTTTGTTCGGGTTTTATTTTATCTAAACCTTCTAAAAACTCTTTCCCACTTTCATCATATCGAAACATCATTCCTGCATTTGCATCCTCAATTAACTCTTTAACTTCTTCATTGTTATCGCCAAAAGCTATAATTGGGTTTCCGGTTCGCAGTGCTTCAAACAACTTACCCGGAACGTGTCGTGGCTCCGTAGAGCAGACTAACAGCATATCAGCATGCAGAATTTCTTTTATCATTTCCTGGTAAGGAAGAAATCCAACTAAAATTACTTTTTCATTTAATCCAATTGAATCCAGATATTCTAAAATTTCCATATCCACAGAACCAATAAAACGGATTACTATTTTATTTCCTTTGTCGTTTTCAATTTTTATCTGCTTCCAAAAATTTTTAGGATTTTGGTATGCAAACATATTTCCTGCGTGTACAATTGTCTTTTCATCTTTTCTAATTTTATCAGTCTTTAAATCTTTAAACGCTCCTTCATCATAACCCCAATACAACACATTGGATTTGCCTTTTAAAAAACTGTACTTCTTTTCATAATCTTCTTCAGTCGATTTATTTACAAACACAACCTGCTTTGCATTTTGCAGTACAGATTTTTCAAAGTGATTATCAACCATTTTTGTGATGGTACTTCGTTTGAGATTTTTGTAATAAACAATATCAACCCAGGGATCAATTAAAACAGGTATGTGGGGAATGTTAAATCTCTTACTTAATTTTAATCCAATAAGATGAGAGCTGTGCGGCGGACCAATAGATACAATTGCATCAATTTTTCCTTTTTGGATAAATCTACTTGCTGCTTTAATCGCAGTAAAATTCCAGCCCACCCTGGCATCAGGAATAAACAAATTTAATCTTATCCAGAGGGCAATACGATGAGTCAGACTTTTATTTTCCGTGGATATCGTTTCTGATGATACAAGTTTTTCTTTTTTCTTTTTGCCTATAAATATTCTATAAAGATCAAACGGCTCCAGAGCTTTTGATTTTATCACCTTCCAATCCGGATCAACTTTGTTAAAAAGACTTTCATCTTTTTGCGTAAATGATTCTTCTTCAACTGTAAGTATAATCGGTTCGATTTCATCTGTTGGCAAATAACGGATAATATCCAATGGCCAGTGAAGTGAAGCTTTACCGGATGGCGGCCAGAAGTATGTGATGAATAAAACTTTTTTCATCAATTAAACTTTTACTCCCACATATCTTATAACATCGGCTTTGCCTTTGTGATACGCACCTTCATTTAATTCTATTGATTTAGATTCAATCGTTTCAGTTCTAAGATCTTTAACTAAACCTAACACGTCATTTTCTGAATAGAGCAGATCTAACGACTGTGGTCCGCCAGACGAATTATTAATTTGATTCTTGTTGAACGCCTCGACTAAAAGTATTCCATTACGTTTCAATGAATTTATAGAATCCTTAAAAACTTTTTCTCTTAATTCAATTGGAAGATGCAGAAAGATCATAACAACTAAATCATAAAAATTTTCTTTAAACTGATACTCATTTAGATCACAAACTTCATAATTAATATTAACGTTATTCTTTTCTGCTAACTTTAATGCTTTAACTTTTGCAGAAGAACTAAAATCAACAGCATCAGCCTGCCACCCAATGGTAGCAGCATACACTGCATTTCTTCCTTCACCTTCACCAAGAAAGAGTGCTGTTCCTGATTTAATTTTTTCTAATTGTTCTTTAAGGAATGCATTTGGTTCAGTTCCATATGCAAACTCCTGCTCAGAATATCTGCTATTCCAGAAATCTTTACTCATTTTACTTTCTATTAAAAT
The DNA here is from genome assembly GCA_041738675.1 of Ignavibacteriaceae bacterium. GTDB lineage: Bacteria > Bacteroidota > Ignavibacteria > Ignavibacteriales > Ignavibacteriaceae > IGN3. Next base: position 109,802 of record JBGSPH010000051.1, on the reverse strand, counting down.
ATTGATTCAAATTTATACAAGTAAATTGGAATTTGAAACGAATCTTCTATTCTTTATGTTAAGAAGTAAACTAATAAGAGGAATTATGTTAATAGATATTGCTTTAGCTTCTCCACCATTTAAAGTTGAACAAGGTTTTGCAGCAAGTGAGTTAAAAAAGCGAATGGGCGGAACTTCAGCTATAAGCAGAATGATTGATATGGCTGCTAATCAATCAGGTATTGATCACCGGTATTTCGTTATTCGGGATGGTGAGGAAAATTCTACAGAAAAGTTTTTTACAAAAGACGGATCTCATTTTTCACCTGATACAAAAGCACGAATGACCGAATATGAAAAATGGTCTATCTTGCTAACTAAACAGGCAGTTAAGGAATTGGCTGAAAAAAATAGTATAGATTTTGGTTCGATAGACAGAATTATTACAATTTCCTGTACTGGATTTTTTGCTCCTGGTTTGGATTATGAACTCATAAAAGAGTTTAATATTTCTCCAAGTGTTAAAAGAACCAACATTGGTTTTATGGGATGTGCAGCTTCATTAGTTGGAGTCAATTCAGTTTGGGAAGCTATGAAACAGCAAGGCAATGAAAATATTTTAATGGTTTCTGTCGAACTTTGCAGTCTCCATCTTCAAACTGAACCAACGCGCGATAATATTTTAGCAAATATGATTTTTGCTGATGGTGCAGCTGCCGCATACTTTTCGAAGACAAATATTTCGAATGAAAAAAAACTTGAAATACAATTTGCAGAATCATTTTTGTTTCAGGACTCAGCTAAGTTTATGGGTTGGAAAATTGGAAACAATGGTTTTGAAATGATGCTCTCATCTGAACTGCCTAAAATAATTCTTAACTCCGCTGCACCCAAAGCAAAGGAAATTTTAGCTCAAAAGGGAATAGATATTTCAGCGATAAAACATTGGGCGTTACATCCCGGCGGGAGAGCAATTTTAGATTCATTACAAAACGGACTTGAACTTTCTGATGAGCAGTTAAAACCATCACGAGAAGTATTGAGAAATTATGGTAATCTTTCTTCAGTTTCAATTCTTTTTGTCCTTAAAAACTTATTAGAAAATGTTGAGCTGAGTAAAAATGAATATTTATGTGCAATCGCATTCGGACCTGGTTTAACAATGGAGTTAGTACTTTTTAAAGTCGTTTAGAATGAAGCGATCACACGAAGCAGAAATAATGGATGATTTTTCAATTCAGGACGAACGAATTGATAAAGCTTTAAACGAATTAAAAATCATCAATAAATATCTTGGTGGAATTTCAACAACCAAATCAGCATTAAGTTATTTTGCTGAATCTGAGAATGCCGAATTGAAAATACTTGATATTGGATCAGGTTCATCGGATAATCTTATAGCAGCAAAAAGCAAGTATTCCAATCTCAAAATTCTTTCACTCGATAAAAATCTGCGAGCACTAAGCAGCTCAGAGAATCTATTAGAGAAAATAAACTCCAATGCTTTTAAGCTTCCATTTAAGAATAATAGCTGCGATATTGTTCACGCAGCATTGTTTCTTCATCATTTTACTGAAGAAGAATTGCACTTACTATTAATGGAATTTTTAAGAACAACTCGTAAGGGAATTATCATCAACGATCTTCAAAGATCTTACTTTGCTTTACTGGGAATTAAAATTTTAACAGTTCTGTTTTCAAAAAGTGAGATGGTTAAAAACGATGCACCTCTTTCAGTTAAACGAGGATTTACAAAACAAGAAATGCTAAAACTTCTATCAGGTGTTGGAGTAACAAATTTTATTATCAAAAAAAGGTGGGCATTTAGATGGATGGTCGTGATAAAGAAATGATTGAACAAACTACAGACATATTAATTATTGGCGGCGGACCTGCGGGATCAACCACAGCTCTTTATTTGTCTCAATTAGGGTTTGATATAACATTAGTTGAAAAAAAAGCATTCCCGCGAGAAACATTGTGTGGAGAATTTCTTTCAAAAGAAGTTACAGATATCCTGAAAGAACTAAATCTTTTTGATAATTTCATTTCGCTAAATCCGAATAAACTCAATTCATTCCGCGCTGTTGATGATTCCGGAATTGAATTAAAATCTCATCTTAATTTTGAAGCTTATGCGATGAAGCGTTCTGTTTTTGATTTGTTATTGATTGAAAAAGCAAAGAGTAGAAATGTTAAAGTTATTCAGCCTGCTGAAGTTATCTCAACTATCAAAATAAACTCTGAATTTATTTCTGTAATTGAAGAGGATACCGGAAATAAAATACAAATTAAATCTAAATTAGTAATTGCTGCTTACGGTAAACAAAACATTTTAGATAAAAAACTTGAAAGAGAATTTGTTGATAAAAAATCAAACTTAAATGGAGTGAAATTTCATCTTCCACTTACTCTGCTGAAAAATTCATTTAGTGATGAGATTAGAATTTATACTGATGAAGAACTTTATTGTGGAATGAATCAGGTTAGTGATACTGAAATGACAGTTTGCTTTTTGGAAAACCGAAAGCAATCAAAAATTCCATCACGCGAAAGACTGATTGATGTAATTAAATCAAATAAATATTTTCAAAAAGTTTTTTCTGAAGAAGCGATCGAGTATATCAAATCAGCAAATATTTACGGAACAGGTAATATTTATTTTGGAAGCAGGGAAGTCGTTGAAAATGGAATTATTATGGTTGGCGATGCTGCTCGTGTAATCTCTCCTGTAGCAGGTGATGGAATAGGAATGGCGATGGAATCTGCTAGGCTGCTTTTTGAAATTATTAGTGAGTTTGACCTCGATGAAACTAATCGTGAAAAAATATATTCACTCTACAAAAAGCAGTATGAAAAAACATTTAATAAAAGACTTTCAACAGCAAAGATAATTCAAGGAATAATATTGAATAGAAAATCGCGCAGATTAGGTTTCGGTTTAGCAAAAAATTATCCCTCTCTGCTGCCGTACTTGATTAAGTTTACACGGAGTTCTAAAACAGCTTAAAATATTTTTTTATATTTGTGCCGAATAAATTATTTAATTTGAAAAAATTATGAATGTAAATATTAAAAACCTTCAAAAATTTATCGTTGTAGGCGATAGAGTATTAATCAGACCACAAGAGGATACCAGCAAAACTAACAGCGGATTATATTTACCTGTTGGTGTATCTGAGAAAGAAAAAATTCAAAGTGGTTATGTGATAAAAGTTGGACCCGGTTATGCAACATCTGCACAAAATGAAGACGAATTGTGGAAGGGAAAGGATGATCAGGTAAAATATATACCGCTTCAGGCTAAAAACGGCGATCTGGCTATATTTTTAAGAAAAGAGGCTTTTGAAATAGAGTTTGAAAAAGAAAAATTTTTAATCGTACCTAACTCTGCAATATTGCTATTGATCAGGAACGATGATTTTGCGAGCTAATTTTTAAAAAATCAATACTGCCACTGCAAACAAAAATGATGAAGCAATAACAAGCTTCATTATAATAGAAAAATCATTTTTCCTTTCGGTTGCAAAAACTTTTCCGTAGTTAAAATCTGTTATAATATTGGCATTAGTTGATATTGTTTTCATAAGCCCATCTCTCATTTATCTATTATCATTAAATACTTTTATACTATTTCACTTATTTATTTAGCACAAAAGCTTACCATTATTATGCAATTTGCGTGCAAAAAAAATTAGGGAGAATTTGTTGTGATTTTTGAAGCAAAATGAAGATTTATAGGAGTGCAGGAATTATTTAAATATTAGGCGACAAATTAGACGCTAAAATTTACGTATAGGGTAAGAGTTGTCTTAGTCTTCGCGGATTTTTTTAAGTCTCCTTTGCAATGTTCGTTCGCTTACACCAAGAATAGATGCAGCTTTTCTAACGTTATTATTTAAGGCGCCCATTACATTTATGATGTGCTTTTTCTCAACCTCCTCAAACGAAATCAATAGTTCAGATTTTTGCATTTCAATTTCTCTACGCTCAGTTACTTTTGGAATCTCCACAAACGCTAACCTCTGATTGTCTTCAGCCTGTACAACAGAATTAAAAATAATATTTTCTAACTCCCTAACGTTGCCAGGAAAAGGATAATTTCTTAACTGTGCACTTGCTTCACGGGTTAAGCCTAGAATATTTTTGTTGTATGTAGCGTTTGCAACCTTTATAAGATGATTGGAAATAAGTAATACATCACTTCCTCTTCTTCTTAACGGAGGTAAGCTTATGTGTCCACGATTTAATCGATAGTAAAGATCCGCACGGAAATTTCCTTTATTTACATCTTCGACAAGATCTCTGTTAGTTGCGGCGATAATTCTGATATCTAATTTTATTGGGCTCGAACTTCCTATCTTAAAAATTTCATTGTATTGAATAGCCCGTAATAGTTTTCCCTGAAGTTCTTTCGGTAATTCACCAATCTCATCAAGAAAAATTGTTCCCCCGTTTGCGGCTTCAAAATATCCCTGCTTATCACCAGTAGAGCCTGTAAACGAACCCTTGGTATTTCCAAATAGCTCACTTTCAAAAAGGGAAGCGGATATTGAAGCAAGATTTACAGCAACATAAGGATTGTATTTTCTTGAAGATAGATCGTGGATTTTTTTTGCTACAAGATCTTTTCCGGTTCCCGTTTCACCAACTATAAGTATTGTTTCATTGGTAGGTGCAAAAATTTCAACAAGATTAAAAACTTTTCGCATTGTATCGGAGTCAGTGATAATATTAGAAAATTTATTATCATCGACTTTTGATGCTAATGATTCACCTCTAAGAACATCACGTTCCTTTTCAAGAAGTTTATAGCCAATTGCTCTTCGAATTGTAAGCAGAAGACGATCAGTATCAGGTGGTTTGATAATAAACTCATATGCACCAAATTTAATTGCCTCAAGTGCAATATCTTTATCATCTACTGCTGTCACGATGATAACCGGAATGTTTGGATATTCCGGAGTAATCTGCTCAAGTAATTGCAGACCATTCAACTGAGGCATATAAATATCAAGCAGGATGAGATCTATATTTTGCGTTTTTAAAAGAAGAGGTACATTTAGTGGATTAGATTCTGTAATTACATTGGTATATCCTTCCTGTTGAAGAATACTTTTAAGCAATTCCAGATAGGTTAATTCATCATCTACTAATAAAATTGTCTCTTTCAAACTAAAAACCTGCTTGTTATCCTAAATGTAAAAATATTGATATGAATATACCAGAAATGTAATAAAAATTGTTCCCCCAATTTTTTATTAATTCTTTTATTCTAACCAGGAAACAATTTCAAATCCGCCTGTACCTGGAAAAAATGGTGGGGATGCAGTCATAAATCTGTCATCATATTTATATCTTTTAGCAAATCCATGATTTATTGAAGATCCACTAAACGTACCTACCGCAGCACGAGTATTTTGAATTATTCCACCAAGCAAATTAATATTACCGCTTATCGGTCTTGTATCATAATCCTGCGCTCCAAACCCACCTTTTTCACAGTATACAGAAGCATGAATATCTATGCTTGAATTGTTTGCAGTATTTTTTGTAAGCCATACATTATTTTCTGCACATATACCTAACATATCCGTAGAGTTTGGATACACACGCGGATCTTTGTTGTATACAATATTATCATCTAACCAAACAGTTCCTTTGCCAGTTGATGTTGTTGTACTGTTGCATCCGACAGTATATTGTCCTTTTACAGTACCCTTTAATCTAACAACAGCATTCTTTGCAAAGATCATCCCATTTGGTGAAGCATCCGGTAAATAGACCGTTGTGTATGAAGCGCCATAAGAAAATTTGTATTTGAGTGAATCATTTACAAAAAACATATGCACCGTATCTTTTCCGCTGAATTCTAATCCTCCAGCATCCGCCGCGGTTTCCATATCATCTACAGCACTAGTTGGCAGTGGAAGACTAACTCCAGTTTCATAACCACCTAAAAAGTACGGTTTGTCTTTTGTTTTATTATCATAATAGACAAGTTTTTTTAAACTTGATGCTTTCCCAAAAAATACCGGATGCTTTGCAGCCCTTAGATAATCTTGTGTATGGAATGGACCCCAAACAGTGTCATTACCAGTCCACCATATTGTACCACCCTCGCTCACTGAGTAATAAGCAAATTTTGAAAATTTACTTGGTGAAAGTGTTACAGTAACCGTGCTAGTTAATCCGTGATAAGTTCCGGTAGAAACAATTTGTCTAATATTTTTATACGCATCAACAACCTGGACAGCAACATTTAATTTACCTCCGGAAAAATTTTCATCGGAGTATCCATCATCCCATGTTGGATCAACAAAAATTTGATTTGATGCAAGATTAGCTCCGCTAACAGCAATGTTATGTGCTATCATTTCTGTGTAGTAGCTAACCATATTTCCTACTGCATCTGTTGATATACGTCCGAAATTTTTTATGGCAACCATAAATAGAAGTGTAAAACCGATTATTACAAGAAATGTTGCTTTGCCTGCCATTTTTAACCTATCTGTTTTTTAAATTTCTGGAAACCATTCTAATTTGTCGCCAAAATGCTTTTGAAAATTTCTGATCATAAGCATCTGTATTTTCAACCGTGAGATTTATTTCTATTGAAGTAACGCCGCCGTTTACGCCAATAGGTGGTGTAAGTGTATCCCCAAGAGCGTCAAAATAAACCAGTTTAAATTGAGTGATACCAAGATTTGCACTTTTGTGCTGTTCGCCGTTCAGTACCCGATACAGCAATCTGTCTCTTGGATTTGCCGTGCTGGATAACTCAGAAGTTGGACCTAAATAGTAATGAATAGAATCTACATCGCCATCATTATCAATATCTGTATAGAATTTTATTGCAGATGTATCCGCATATAGTAAAGCCTTAGTAGGGTCGGGAATTAAATTCCAGTTTTTACAATAACCAATTTTTCTAAAATCATATTCAATTATTTGTGCAGAAGTCGCAAGATTTTGTTGGATAGTTAGTTCACCGCTGTGGTTATAAGTTTTTTCAGTGATGGTGTCACTTAATCGATAAGCTATTGTCATCATAACACCACCAATTATAACAGAGCCAAGTATATCAAGTAAAGTAGTAAATCCCATTTTGTTTCCTTATCTAAAATGCCAATAGCTATAAATGGTAGACATTCTAATTGTATCTTGCATTGATTCGCTTGTTACTATTACATCCATCTTTTTATGCCAGGTTCTATATCCAACTTTTACTTCTGGATTTGAAGGATTAATGTAATAGACTTCACAATTCAGATCGTATTCGGCAGCGGGCAGATAATCATAGTGGTAATGATATCCATGATAGTCATCAAAATCATTAAAGGTTTGACTTGAATCTTGAATTTCTCCTGTACCCCGACCTAAGGGATAGTTTGTTAATAAACTGCATGCGGCAACCTCATTTTCAACTGTGTAAGCATCAAATGCTTTTTTACTTGCTTCTTCGATTAATGACGTTCCCAATGATACAGCAAGAATTCCAAGTTTAGAATCCATCATAACTGTATCGTTGGCAAGAATAAAATTATTCATTTTAAGTACAGTTAATGAGAGTATCAATAATGCCCCAATACTAAAAAGTGATTGACCTGTATTCATAAAATTTCTGTTTAATTTTGGTGTCCCATAATCAACTATCGTACAATTAATTTTCTCTTTATGAAACAGCAAAACTTTTAATTTTAAGCAATTTTAATTTTAAGAGATTTGTTTTGGATAATCTTTACTTGGATGTGGAAATTTTTACCTATCTACTTTGAATTGCTTGAAATATTTGGCGACAAATTAATCGCCAATTTGTAACATTCGGATCGTTATTAATATTGAAATCTTAATTTCTTATCTTTGTTTATGAAAAAACAAATCCAATTTTACCTAAGGAGAAATTATGACGGCAAATTATGATATGATCAAAAAAGTTTATACCAACTATAAAAGCAAATTAAATGAAGTACGAAAAGTTGTTAATCGTCCATTAACTTATGCTGAGAAAGTTTTATATACACATCTTTATGACAAAGCAACCAGGGAATTTTCTGGCGGAAAAGACTATGTTGATTTAGCTCCAGATCGCGTTGCGATGCAGGATGCAACAGCACAAATGGCTTTACTTCAGTTTATGTCCGCAGGTAGAAAAACAACTGCAGTTCCATCCACAGTTCATTGTGATCATTTAATTCAAGCACAAGTTGGCGCTGTTGAAGATCTGAACAGAGCAAATAATGAGAATAAAGAAGTTTATGATTTTCTCGAAAGCATCTCGCAAAAATTTGGTGTTGGTTTCTGGAAACCCGGTGCTGGAATTATTCATCAGGTTGTTTTAGAAAATTATGCTTTCCCAGGTGGAATGATGATCGGTACTGATTCTCATACTCCAAATGCCGGTGGACTAGGAATGATTGCAATCGGAGTTGGCGGAGCAGATGCAGTGGATGTTATGGCTGGAATGCCGTGGGAACTAAAATGGCCAAAACTTATCGGTGTAAAACTAACCGGAAAAATGAATGGTTGGACTTCTGCAAAGGATGTTATTCTAAAACTCGCAGGAATATTAACAGTTAAAGGCGGTACCGGCGCAATTGTAGAATATTTTGGTGATGGAACAAATTCAATCTCGTGTACAGGTAAAGGAACAATTTGTAACATGGGTGCAGAGATTGGTGCCACAACTTCAGTATTTCCATTTGATGAAAAAATGGCTTCATACTTACGAATTACAAAACGTGTTGATGTTGCGGCTATAGCTGAAGGTTTAGCTGATGAACTATGTGCTGATAAAGAAGTTTTCGCTAATCCGGAAAAATACTATGATCAGGTAATTGAGATTAATTTGAGTGAACTTGAACCACATCTTAACGGTCCATTCACACCTGATAAAGCATGGCCGATCTCTCAAATGAAAGAAGCAGTTAAAAGTGAAAACTTTCCAGATAAAGTTTCTGTTGGTTTAATTGGAAGCTGTACAAATTCCAGTTATGAAGATATTGACCGCTCTGCGAGTATTGCAAAACAAGCTGTTGCAAAGGGATTGAAAGCAAAAGCGCAATACACTATTACACCAGGCTCTGAACAGGTTCGCGCTACGATTGATAGAGACGGGCAGTTAAAAGCATTAACAGATATTGGAGGAGTAATTCTCGCAAACGCTTGCGGTCCTTGTATTGGGATGTGGAAAAGAATGGATATAAAAACCGGAGATAGAAATACGATTGTTACTTCCTTTAATAGAAATTTTGCAAAACGAAATGATGGAAATCCCGAAACACTCGCATTTGTTGCATCACCTGAAATTACAACCGCACTCGCAATTGCAGGTAGTTTATCTTTCAATCCTATCACAGATGAACTTGTAAATGAAAAAGGTGAAAAAGTAAAACTTGATGCTCCAAGCGGCGAAGAATTACCGCCGCGCGGATTTGATGAAGGCAGTGCTGGTTTTGTTGCTCCTGCAGAAGATGGAAGTAAAGTTGAAGTTAAAGTTGATCCGAAGAGTGATAGATTACAATTGCTTACTTCATTCACGCCCTGGGATGGAAAAGACTTAGTTGATCTTCCCGTGCTACTAAAAGCTTTTGGTAAATGTACAACAGATCATATTTCAATGGCTGGTCCCTGGTTAAAGTATCGCGGACATCTTGATAACATTTCCAATAATATGTTTATCGGGGCGATCAATGCATTCTCAAAAGAAGCAGGGAAAGTAAAAAACATTTTTACAGGTGAAACTAAATCTGTTCCGGAAGTTGCAAGAGAGTACAAAAAACATAACCACAATTGGGTTGTTGTTGGCGATGAAAATTATGGTGAAGGTTCATCACGTGAGCACGCAGCAATGGAACCGAGATTTCTTGGAGGTAGAGCAATAATTGTAAAAAGTTTTGCCCGCATACACGAAACAAACTTAAAAAAACAAGGTATGCTGCCGCTTACTTTTTCTGATCCAAAAGATTATGATAAGATACAAGAAGATGATAAAGTTGATTTGTTGATCTCATCATTAGCTCCGGAAAAGCAAGTTAAGATGATTGTTAAGCATAAAGATGGAAGCAAAGATGAAGTAATGTTGAATCAAACTTTTAATGCTGCACAAATAGAATGGTTTAAAGCGGGCAGTGCATTGAATCTTATTGCGAGTAAACAAAAATAAGTGTATTGCAGGAATCCCTTCCTGCGATTGTAACTTTTTAAATTTAATAAGGCGATTCAATTGAGTCGCCTTTTTTGTTTACGATCAATAAACTTTGTGTTCTTAGTGTTGATTTTAGCTTTGTGTGCTTTGTGGTTAAGGGTATTTTTTACCACAAAGGACTCAAAAATTTTCTCAAAGAGCACAAAGGAATAAAACTATTTGACTTCAGATCCATAAATTTTTTCCAACAAATCAGAAAGAGTTTTCTTTTCTGTATTTGAGAGAGTGGAGGATATGTAATTTTCCAAAGCATGAACTTCCGGATGTGCTTTATCTAAAAGTTTAATTCCTTTTTCAGTAATGCGAGTCATAGAAAGTCTTTTATCTTCAGTCGAATTAAATCTTTCAACTAACTTATCCTTCATCAATCTATCAATAATTCTCGTAACATCCGGTGCTGGTTCAATCATTCTTGAAATAATATCGCATCGTGGATGACCGTTTGGATAAACTCCTTTAAGAATGCGCAGCACATTATACTGCGGTAAAGTTAATCCATACTTGCTCATAACTTCATCGTGTTTAGTACGCAGAAAATAAGAGGTTACAAAAACATTTAATGCAACTTCCTGATCAAGGCTTTCAAACTTTGTTTGTTTAAGCCATTTTTTTAATATATCGCCCATAAGCTCTTTTAATAATTTAACGTGTTATGACACTAAAATTAGCCTTATATCAGTCTAATTCAAAGTTAAAACTTCTCTTAGGAGATTTTAATCAAATAGAAAAAGGGAGAATTGGAGTTATGGAATGTTGGAATAAAAAATTATTATTTGGTTTCTAATTATTCCACGACTCCAGTATTCCACAATTCCAGTTAATAATTGCATAGTATTCTCAAATCATTATTGCTATTTTTTGATCAATAAAAATGGACATTATTCTATAGTATGATTTTTCTTAATCCTGCAATTTTATTCGGATTGCTAGCTGCATCAATTCCCGTAATTATTCACTTGTTCAATCTCAGAAAACTTAAAAAGATTGAATTTAGCACACTCACATTTTTAAAGGAATTGCAGAAAAATAAAATTCGGAAAATTAAACTAAAACAATGGATTCTACTTGCATTGCGAGTTTTAATAATCCTTTTTGTTGTGATGGCATTTGCGCGTCCGGCGTTGCAGTCTATTCAAATTGGCGGAACAACATCCGCGGCAAAAACAACGGCAGTATTTATTCTCGATGATACTTTTAGCATGTCTGTTGTTGATCAGAAAGGATCATATTTTAATCAGGCAAAAGAAATTATCAAGCAAGTTCTTTTACAATTGCAGGAAGGAGACGAAGTTGGATTGATTTTAGTTTCTGATAAAATGAACGAAAATAAACTCACTTCAAACTTATCTGAGTTTATAAAGAATGTTGATCAACTTGATTTATCATTTGCATCAGGCGATTTGAACTCTGCAACTACCCGAGCATCTCAGTTAATTTCTGAAAGTAAAAACTTTAATAAAGAGATTTATGTTTTATCAGATTTCCAAAAAAATAAAATCACCAAAGAAAATCTTAATAATGATCTAAGTGAATTGTTGAATGAAAGCATCAGACTATACTCTTTTGATTTATCAGACAAAGATATTTTTAATCTTTCAGTTGATGAGTTAAAAATTAATAACCAGATTTTTGAGAAAGATAAACCAGTTAGTTTTTCAGTTACAATTACAAATAACTCTAAACAGGATGTGAACAGTGCCGTTGTTTCTATGTTCATAAATGATGAAAGAGCATCTCAAAAAAGTTTTGATGTGAGAGCAGGCCAATCTACTATTGTTGAGATTGAAGCAATCCCAAAAACAAATGGTTTTATTGATGTTGTTGCAGAAATTGAAACTGATGAAATTGATCAGGATAATAAGCGGTTTGCAAGTTTATTTATACCAGAAAAAATATCTGTTGGATTATTTACTGAAAACCAAAATGATTTGACTTATGTAGATCTCGCTTTACAGATAGCAGGTGAGGGCAAATATCAGATTGAAAGAAAGAGCTTAAACCAATTAACAGCTCAGCAGTTAAATAAATATCAAACAATTATTATCTCGGCTAACACAATCACTTCCGGGATTGAGCAGTTAAAAAACTTTGTGCAAAGTGGCGGCGGAGTGATTTTATTTCCGTCATCAAATCAAGATGCTATTAAATTGAATGAACTTTATTCTCAGTTAGGATTAAGAATTAACTCTACATTTGTAGGAAACGTAAATACAAGTGATTTGAAAATTAAGTTTGATAAAACCGATTTCAATCATCCTGTCTTTCAAAATATTTTTCAGAATGATGATAAGAAAAAGTATGAATCTCCGGAACTTAATGCCTATTACAAGTTAACATCATCAGGTAATCAATTAATTTCTTTGGTTGATGGATCATCTTTTTTAAGTGAGATAAATATTGGTAAGGGTAAAGTTTATGTTTTTAATTCTGCTCCTGTTTTGAGCTGGAGTGATTTTCCAATCAAAAGTATTTTTGCTCCATTGATGAATAAATCAGTCGCTTATCTTGCATCAAAAGAAAGAGACGAGAATGTTTTTCTTGCTGGTGAAGAAGTAAATATCAATTTGAAGAACACTAACGTCTCACAAATTAAAATTGTAAAACCAAATAAATCTGATGAGTTTATAAATCTAAAGGATAATTCGGGCCGGGATTACTTGGCTTATTCAAATACAAATATTTCGGGATCATATAAATTTTATTCTGCTGATAAATCAATTGAAAATATTTCAATCAATACTGACCCGACAGAATCTAAAATGGAATATGCTGATGAATATGAATTTGAGAATTATTTAGAACAGATTAATTTTGCCGGCAAATATGTTTCAATCGATAAAGATGAAAACATTTCTCAAAAAATTATGCAGGCTAGATTTGGCTCAGAACTTTGGAGATATTTTTTATTGATTGCAATATTTTTAGCTTTGGTTGAGATGACAATTGCCAGAAATGCAAAAAAAGATTTGGAAGGAATTCAAAACGTGTAAGTCATTACGAGGAGTCTTCGAGACGGCAATCTTTAACATTCAATAGATTGCTTCACCCCAATGAATCGGGGTTCGCAACGACATCCAGGAACAAATATGATTGAAATAACAAAAAAAATAGTTGAACGAGCAATGCTCGTAGCGCTTGATACCAAAACTTACAGCAAAGAAGTTGTTGAAGAACATCTTGCGGAACTTGAAGAGCTGGCGAATACTGCTGGAGCAGAAACGATTTTTAAAATCATTCAAAGTAAAGCAAGAATGGATTCTGCTTACTACATTGGTAAAGGTAAAGCAGAAGAACTTGCTCAACTTGTTGAGCTGAATGACATCAACATAATTATTTTTGATGATGATTTAACTCCTGTGCAGGTAAGAAATCTTTCCGATCTATTTAAAAGAAAAGTAATTGACAGAAGCGGTTTGATCCTGGATATTTTTGCTTCACGTGCAAAAAGTAAAGAAGCAAAAACTCAGGTTGAACTTGCACAGCTTCAATATCTTCTACCAAGATTAACCCGCGCCTGGACTCACTTATCAAAACAATACGGCGGAATTGGAACTAAAGGTCCCGGTGAAACACAGATTGAAACTGATAGACGAATTATTCGAACAAGAATTTCAAATCTGAAAGAAAAACTTGAGGAGATTGAGAACCACAGAATTACACAAAGTGCAGGAAGAAAAAACTCAACACGGATTGCGATTGCAGGATACACAAATGCCGGCAAATCAACTCTTTTTAATTTATTAACAAGTGCAGATGTTTTTGCTGAAGATAAATTATTTGCGACATTGGATTCCACAACCCGTTCACTTGAGGTTCACGATACAGAAAAAATATTAATAAGTGACACAGTCGGATTCATTCGAAAACTTCCACCGCAGCTTGTTGCATCATTTAAAAGCACACTTAGTGAAGTGCGAGAAGCGGATATAATATTTCATGTTGTGGATGTTTCGCATACATTTTATGAGGATCATATTAAAGTGGTTGAGGATACATTAAAGGAATTTGGAAGTGCTGATAAAAAAGTCGTTCGGATTTTTAACAAAATCGATTTAATTAAAGATAAATCTAAAATTGATTTTATCCGAAATTCACATAAAGAAAGTATTTTGATTTCAGCGATGCGTGGAATGAATATTTCTGCCTTAAAGTCTTTGTTAAATAACATAATTGAAGATCAGTTTGTTGAAGCAAAAATTAAATTGCAATTAACTGATTCAAAAAAAGTTTCGCAGATTCATTCGCTAGCTGAAGTTCTTAAAATAGATTATGATGAAAACGGAATTAAAATCCATTACAAAACAAGTAAGCAAAATTCTGATAAAATAAAGAAGATAATTCATGGCGCGTAAAAAATTAATTGTTGATGGCAATTCACTTACATTAGAAAAAGTTGATTATTTCTTAAAAGAAAATCCTATAGTTTCATTATCAAATGAATCCAAAAGAAAAGTAATCATAGCACGCAAGCTTATTGATAAATGGGTAGATGAGGGGAAAGTAATATACGGAGTTACAACTGGTTTCGGTGAGTTTGCAAATGTTTCAATTTCTAAAAAGGATATTGAAAAGCTTCAGGAAAATTTAATTGTCAGTCATTCGACAGGAGTTGGTGATCCACTCCCTCCATTTATCGTTAAGATAATGATGCTGCTTCGTGTTAATGCGCTTGCAAGCGGGCATTCCGGAATACGGCTTGAAACTCTTGAGCTTTTAATTGCGATGATTAACAACAACATCATTCCTGTTATTCCGTCTCAAGGTTCAGTTGGATCAAGCGGAGATCTTGCACCTCTTTCGCATCTTGTTCTCGCAATGATTGGCAAAGGTGAAGCACAGATTTATAAAGATGTGATGAAAGATAATCAGCATAAAGTTCAAGTTTTAAAATCATCTGTTGCGTTAAAGAAATTTGGATTGGTTCCAGTTAAACTCGCAGCTAAAGAAGGTTTAGCCTTAATTAACGGCACTCAAATGATGACTGCTTTAGCATCATACATTTGCATTGAAGCGAAACGATTGGAAAAGATTGCTGATATTGCCGGGGCACTTTCACACGAAACTTTACGAGGAACAGATAATGCTTTTGATTTAAGAATACATAAGTTAAGACCATTTCCCGGGCAAGTTGCTGTTGCAAAAAATATTCTTGCAATGATCAAAGGAAGTGAGATTCGAGAATCACATAGAGAAAATGATCCGCGTGTTCAGGATTCATATTCGATACGCTGCATTCCGCAAATTCACGGAGCTTCCAGAGATTCTATTGATTATGTTTGTTCGCGAGTCGAGATTGAACTTAATTCTGTAAATGATAATCCATTAATTTTTCCGGATGATGAAGCACATCTTGAAGGTGGAAATTTTCATGGTCAGCCAATTGCACTTGCAATGGATTTTATGGCTATTGCACTTTCTGAGTATGCAAATGTTTCTGAAAGAAGAACCGAAAGAATGTTAAATGGTTCGTTAAGCAGTTTACCAAGATTTCTTGCAAAGAACGGTGGACTTAATTCCGGTCTGATGATTGCACAATATACAGCGGCATCACTTGTTTCCGAAAATAAAGTTCTTGCTCATCCTGCAAGTGTGGATTCGATTCCAACTTCTGCAAACCAGGAAGATCATAATTCTATGGGATCAATCGCAGCACGAAAATGTTTTCAGATCTTAAAAAATGTTCAATCAGTTTTAGCGATTGAAATTCTAACAGCCTGCCAGGGATTGGAATTTCATAAGCCGATGAAATATGGAATAGGCACAGAAGCCGTTTATAAAGTTGTAAGAAAATCTGTTGCCCCACTTTTAACAGATAGAATTATTTATAAGGATATTGAAGCTGTTAAAGCATTATTAATTGAAGATATCATATTAAATGAAGTAACTAAAAAAATAGTACTTCAATAATCAGAGGTGAAAAATATGAACAAAATATTTTTATTGACATTTGTCCAGGGTCCAAATTATCAAGCTGAAAAAAGTTTTCATGATCAACCCTATTGGGAAAATCATTCACGTTTTTCAGATAAACTTTTTTTACAAGGCAAGATAACAATGTGCGGACCACTTACGGATGCTTCAAAAATCTTAGTTGTGGCCTTAGGTAAAAGCGAAAGCTCAATGCGCAATTTATTTAAGGATGATCCTTTCGTTAAAAATGGTGTTTTAACCCTTACCCACGTTGATGAATGGGAACTTCATTTAAATCCTGAACACGTTGAAGAATAAACTGCACTTTTATTAGATATTAAATTTGTTTGATCCAATGTCAGTCTGAGCCTGTCGAAGACTGACCAAATAGTCACACTTCGTCCCTCGACTTCGCTCGGGGTGACACACTAAGTGTGACAAAAAAATATCTTCAATGTAAATCCTGAACTTCAACTAATCTTTCTTAAATTTGAACATTAAAATTTTCATCACTCGGAGGAATAATGTCAATCATTCTCGATGGATCAAATCTTACAGTAGAAAAATTAATTAAAATAGCCCGCCACAAAGAAAAAGTACAAATCAGTAATGAAGCACTTCAACGAATAAAAACCTGCCGTGCAATGCTTGAAGAAAAAATACAAGCACATGAAATTATGTACGGAGTTAATACCGGTATTGGCGAATTTTCTGAAGTTGTTTTAAATGATGATCAGGTAAAAGATTTTCAGAAATATCTTATCTATAATCATTCTGCAGGAATCGGTGACCCAATGCCGATTGAACATGTTCGAGGTGCAATTGCAGGCAGAATAAATGTTCACGCTCACGGAAACTCCGGCTGCAGACCCGAAATTACATTAACACTTGTTGAAATGTTAAACAAAGATTGCATTCCGGTTGTTTGCGAAAAAGGTTCTGTTGGTGCGTGTGGTGATTTAGCACCAATGGCTCAAATCGCATTGTTGTTGATGGGTGAAGGTGAAGCATTTTATAAAGGGGAAAGGCTACATGGAAATATTGCTTTTGAAAAAGCCGGAATAAAAATTCCTGGTTTACAAGCACGCGATGGGCTTGCAACAATTAATGGTTCTAATTTTATTACCGCAATTAGTGCATTGCAATTATTTGATATTAATCGCTGGTTAAAGCAGGCAGAGATTGCCGCAGCAATGTCACTCGAAGCACTTCAGGCAAATATGAAACCTTACGATGTTCGTCTTCATAAGCTGCGTGGTTTTACCGGCGCTGTTCGTAGTGCGAAGGCAATTAAAAATTGCGTTGAAGGAAGTGATCTGTTAACTGGAAAAATCAAACAAAAAGTTCAGGATGCATATTCTATGCGTTCAACTCCACAAGTAATTGGTGCAGCACACGATGCGGTTGCTTATGCAAAATCACAAATAGAAATTGAGTTAAATGGAGTTGGCGATAATCCAATATTTATTCCTGAAGATAAAATAACTTTAACCGGAGCTAACTTTCAAGGAACACCAGTTTCACTTCCAATGGATATGATTAGTGCCGCTGTTACTATGGTTAGTGTACTTTCTGAAAGAAGAATGAACAGATTGAATAATCCTGCGTTAAGTGTTGGATTGCCGGCATTCTTAACTAAGGGTGCTGGAATGTTTTCTGGTATGATGTTAAGTCAATATACTGCGGATACATTAATTGTTGAGCAAAGAATTTTATCTGCACCGGCTTCAGTTCAATCAATTCCTGCTGCTGCTGATCAGGAAGATTTTGTTTCGATGGGAATGAATACTGCTCTTAAGAATCAACAGATTTTGGATAATGCCTACGGTATATTGGGAATAGAATTTATGGCTGCTGCTCAAGCTCTTGATTTCCGTGAGCATATTCCTGGAAAAGGAGTTGCAAAGGCTAAAGAAGTTATTCGTAAGCAAGTTGAATTTTTGGATATTGATCGTCCGCTCTATGCTGATCATAACAAGATGAAAGCACTTGTAAAATCCTGTGAGATACTTGAGGACGTTGAAAAAGAAATCGGAAGTTTAGAATAAAAGTTTCACGCAAAGACGCAGAGGCGCAAAGTAAGAATATGAATGAAAATGAAATTTCTAAAATAATAGTTGATTGTTGCTTTAAAGTTCATACAGAATTAGGGCCAGGTTTATTGGAATCTGTTTATGAAGAAGTTTTGTCTTACGAAATAATTAAGCGAGGATTAAATCTTGAAAGACAAAAAGGTGTTCCGGTTGTATATGATCAAATAAAAATGGAATTAGGATTTAGAGCTGATATAATAGTAGAAAATAAAGTAATCATAGAATTGAAATCGATTGAGGCTGTTGCTCCAGTCCATTCAAAACAACTGCTTACATATTTAAAACTTACAGGATTAAAGTTAGGTTTACTTGTAAATTTTAATGAAGCATTAATTAAAGATGGTATAAAAAGAATTGTAAATAATTTATAAAACTTAGCGTCTTTGCGTGAAATTCTCTTAAAGGATTAAAATGGAAATAGTATATCTCATCATCGGTTTAGTAGTTGGATTTGTGATTGCTTACTTCTTTTTGAAAAGCAGGAAAACAATTTCAATTGAAGAAGCAAATAACCTGAACGAGCAAATCAACGCATTAAAAGTTGATGCAGGGAAACTTGCTGAACGAATTAAGTTATTCGAGGAAGATAAACTTTCACTTCAAACAGAATTGAAAAGTGAAAGAGAGAAATCTGAAAAGCTAAATGTTGAGAATTCATCTCTTAAATCTGATTATGCTAATCTTCAAATAAAACTTTCTGAACAAAAATCTGAAATAGAAAAACTTCAGGAAAAATTTACAAAAGAATTTCAAAATCTCGCAAATAAGATTCTTGATGATAACAGTAAAAAATTTTCTGAACAGAACAAAGAAAAACTCAGTGAGATTTTAAATCCTTTAAAAGAAAAAATTTCTGATTTTGAAAAGAAAGTTGAAGAAACAAATAAAGAAAATATTAAAGGGCATGCCTCGCTGAAAGAACAGCTTCAGATGCTGAAAGAAATGAACCAACAGGTTACGCAGGAAGCGAAGAATTTAACAACAGCATTAAAAGGGCAAAGCAAAACTCAAGGTAATTGGGGCGAGTTTATTCTTGAAAGCATTCTTGAAAAATCCGGTCTTGTAAAGGGAAGAGAATATGTTGTTCAGGAAAGTTTAACTGCCGAATCTGGCAAACGATTTCAACCTGATGTGATAATTAATCTTCCTGAAAATAAGAGCATAGTGATTGACTCAAAAGTATCTTTAGTTGCATATGAAAGATTTTTCTCCACTGAAGAAAAAGAAGAAAAGGAGAGAGCTTTAAAAGAACATATAACCTCTATAAGAGCGCACGTTAAAAATCTTAACTCTAAAGGATATCAAGATCTATATCAGCTTCATACATTAGACTTTGTAATTATGTTTATACCAATTGAATCTGCTTTAGCATTGGCTGTACAAAATGACCCAAATTTATCAACTGAAGCATTTGAACAAAGGATTTTAATTCTTAGCCCATCAATTCTTTTAGCTGCACTAAAAATATTTTCAAGTATTTGGCAACAAGAAAAGCAAAATCAGAATGCACTTGATATTGCAAAACAATCCGGTGCTTTATATGACAAATTTGTTGGATTCATTGAAGACCTAAAATTAGTTGGTGATAGAATGGATCAAGCTAAAACAAGTTATGTGAGTGCAATGAGTAAATTAGTCGATGGTTCAGGGAATCTAGTTGGAAGAGTTGAAAAAATTAAAAAGCTTGGTGCAAAGGCAAGTAAATCTTTACCGCCAAATGTGCTAAATCGCGCTGATATTGATGATGAAAATAATTTATTGGATAACTGATGATTGTAAGACCACCAGAAACTCCGGAAGAATTTGAACGATACAGAGATTTACGTTGGAGAATTCTGCGCGCTCCCTGGAATCAGCCAAGAGGAAGTGAAGTTGATGAGCTTGAATCAAAAGCTTATCCAATTATGGTTTGTGAAGTTGATGGAATTCCCATTGGAGTTGGCAGAGTGCATTTCAATTCTGAAACAGAAGCACAAATCCGTTCTATGGCTGTGGAAGAAGAATGGAGAGGAAAAGGAATTGGTGCCATTGTAATTAAAGAATTAGAAAAAATTGCAATTGAAAAAGGTGCAAATAAAATAATTCTTCAGGCTCGGGATAATGCAGTTAAGTTTTATGAAAGAAACGGATATAAAGTTGTAAAACAATCTCACACTTTATTTGGAAGCATCCCTCATTTTTTAATGGAGAAGGAAGTTTAATTTATTAAGGATTTTTAATGTTGCGTAATCGAATATCTAAACTACTATTTAATCATAATAATTGAAAAAATACAAATATATATTTAGGTAAACTTATGACTATTAAAATTCTCATAATGTTTTTATCAATAATGCAATTTAATTCCTGTGCTCAAAATTTAGGAAATAGGGACGAAGCAAAAAAAATTAACAATTCCGCTATGGAATTATCTTTTGGAACTACCGATACCAGTAAAATTCTTATATCAATAAAAATGCTAGACAAAGCAATTTCAATCGATTCGTCCTATTTTCTTACTTATTCAAATAAAATTAGTTTACTTTTTCGATTAAATAAGAATTTAGAAGTCATAGAAACTGTAAATCGTTTATCAAAATTTGTAGGAGAGAATTCATTAATATTATTTATACGTGGCATAGCTTACAAAAAAGAGCGTGAGGATTCATTATCTGATTATAATTTAAAGTCTGCACTTGAGATGTCTGCTGAACTAAAAAACGATTTTGATAAAATGATGTATTCGCAGTTATTAGTCTATTTTGAAGGTAAAAAAATGGCATTAAATAAATGTAATCAATTATTAAATGATGGTATCATATTAAAAGATGAATTCATCGAATTACAAAATTTAATTCAATCGGTTGATGACTCTGACCCATTAGGAATTAATCAATGATGGTTTATTTGCCAAATAATACTTAATCAACTAGGATATTAAATTGCAATTCAAATTATAATAGTCATTTATTATCTCCCATTTTTTCTATCTCATCAAACTCATCTTTTGATATTGGCATTACTGATAACCGGTTTCCGCGGGCAATCAATTTCATATTTTTTAGTTTTGGATTAGACTTAATCGAATCAAGTGCTACAGGAGCTTTAAACTGTTTAACAAATTTTATATCAACCATTATCCATGTTGGATTTTTAGGATCAGCTTTTGGATCGTAATGATCATTGTCAGGATCAAATTGTGTATGATCAGGATAACCTTCTTTTACAACTTCACAAATTCCCATAACAGCAAGCAAATCTGAGTTACTATGATAAAACAAAACCTGATCACCTTTTTTTATTTCATCACGTAAGTAGTTTCTTGCCTGATAATTTCTAACTCCATCCCAATATGTTGTTTGGTTTTTACTTTTCTTAAGGTCATTCAGGGAAAAAGTTTCAGGTTCGGATTTTACAAGCCAATATTTTTTCATTTTAAAACTCCAAATTTTGGTACTGATTATTCCAGCTAATTTTCTAAATTACGGTTCACTTTAAGTGTAAATATATTAAATCGTAATGATTATTGAGAAAACAATATTTCTGTTTATTCTCTTATTTTATTTTGTAAATCTTTATCCACAAAATGAAATGGGATTTCAAATCGCACGTCTAAAATACAGCGGGGGCGGCGATTGGTATAATGATCCATCTGCAGAAGTTAATTTGCTTAAGTTTGTTCAGGCAAATACTAACATTAAAGTAAATGCTGAGTATAAATTTGTTGATATTGCATCCGATGAAATTTTTTCCTTTCCATTTTTATTTTTGACAGGGCACGGAAACATTGTTCTCTCTGTAGATGAAGCTAAAAGACTAAAAACATATTTAGAAAAGGGCGGCTTTCTGTACATTGATGATGATTACGGAATGGATAAGGCAATTAGAAGAGAAATGAAAAAAGTATTTCCGGGAAATGATTTTATTGAAATACCATTTTCGCACAAGATATTTAACATCTTTTATAAGTTTGAAAACGGAATACCCAAAACTCACGAGCATGATAAAAATGCCCCACAAACATTTGGAATATTTTTAGGTGATCGATTATCAGTGCTTTACACATTCGAATCAAATCCAAGTGATGGATGGGCTGATCCCGAAGTCCACAATGATCCCAAAGATAAAAGAGAAGAAGCGCTTAAGTTTGGAACTAATATAATTATTTATGCATTAAGCAAATAAGAAAAATGAACACAAGTTTTTACAAAGAAATAATAAGCAAATTAGAATTACTGGTTAAGAAGGAATACTTTGCGTTTTTGCTGTTCGGGTTATTTGCAGCTTTAATAATCACTATTGGTACCTTTACAGTATTCAGTCTTGTTGAGATGATCTCTTATTTTAATTCAGCAATCCGAACAGTTCTATTTTTTATTTTCTTACTGATTTCAATTGGAGCAATTAGTTATCTAATCATCCTTCCTTTGTTAAAATATTTCAATGTAATCGGAGGCAGAAACTACTTTTACTCTGCCAATAAAGTAGGGAAGTATTTTCCTGAAATTAAAGATGATCTTCTCAATGCAATGCAGCTTGTTTCATCTGATAAAACAAAAACAATATACTCTCCGGCCTTACTTGATGCGGCGTTTAAAAATGTTTACGAACGAGCAAAACCAATTAAGTTTGAATCAATTGTTGATCTGAGTAAAGTAAAAAAACTTGCAAAGTATTTTATTCTGTTATTTGCTTTTTGTGCATTGCTAGTTGTGTTTGTTCCAGGATTGCAGGCAGCATCAAATAGATTAGTTAATTTTAATGAGGAATTTATTCCACCAGCAAGATTTTATTTTGAGGTTTATCCCGGTAACAATGAAATAACTAAAGGAGAAAATGTTGATTTTGTGGTTGTTGCAAAAGGTGAAGTTCCTAAAAAAGTATATTTGCTGACCCGCGAAGAATCCCAAACAAATTTTGAAGAACACGAACTTCAAAAAGATTCATTGGGTGAATACAAATTTTCAATTCAACAGTTAAGATCTTCCTTATTTTATTATGCTACTGCCGAGAATATTCAAAGCGAAGAATATCAAATAAAAGTTATTGATCGACCGGTAATCCGTTCGTTAGATGTGAAAGTTATTTCGCCCGCATATTCAAGCATTCCTGTACTTGAGCAGAAGGATAATGGAAATGTTTCTGCATTAATTGGAAGTAATGTTGAGATAAGTTTACTTTCAAATAAAGAATTAAAATCAGCACGTATAGAATTTGAAGACACAATAAAAGCGGAATTAAAAGTACAAGGTAATTTAGTTAAAGGTTCTTTCAGGATAAGAAAAGATAATTCATACATTATTGTGCTTAATGATCTTTCTGAGAATAACAATCTTCAACCAGTTCGTTATTATATCAAAGCATTGTATGATTCAAATCCCGCGATTGAATTGGTTTATCCAAAACAGGATGTAAGTCTCGCCAATGATAGCCGTGTTCCAATTGAAGTGAAGGTTTATGATGATTATGGATTTTCAAAACTGATTCTTAATTATAAGCTCACTTCATCAAGATATGAGCCAGCACAGGAAAATTTTTCATCTACAGAAATATTAATGGATAAAAAAATAAAAGAACAAATCGTTGATCACATCTGGAATCTTACTCAATTAAATCCAGCTGTTAATGATGTTTATTCTTTTTACCTGGAAGTTTTTGATAATGATAATATTAGCGGACCAAAATCTGCTAAAACACAGATAGTAAATGTTAGAGTTCCATCACTTGATGAAATATTAGCGAATGCTGATGAGACTCAGGAAAACGTTCAGGATGAAATGCAGGAAACTTTAAAGGAAGCTGAAGAACTTAAGAAAGAGTTAGAAAAAATTGATAAAGATTTAAAGCAAGATAAACAGCAATTAACATGGGAAGAAAAAGAAAAGATTGAACAAGCTTTGGACAAGTTTGAAAAGCTCCAGGAAAAAATGGAAAGTGCAAGTGAGCAGTTAAAACAGATGCAGAATGAACTTCAGCAGAATAATTTACTTTCTGAAGAAACACTTGAAAAGTACATGGAATTGCAAAAGTTGATGGATGAAATGACAAGTGATGAGATGAAAAAAGCTATGCAGAAAATGCAGGATGCTCTTGAAAAAATGAATCGTAATCAAACTCAAGAGGCAATGAATCAAATGAAAATGGATGAGGAAAAGTTTAAGAAGAGTATTGAACGAACTATGAATTTATTGAAGCGTATTCAGGTGGAGCAGAAAATGGATGAGATGATTAAGCGAACTGAAAATCTCGAACAAAAGCAAAATGAACTTAATGAGCAAACAAAGAAAAGTGATCCATCAAATCAAAAACAATCTGATGAGTTAAGTAAGAAACAGGAAGAGATTTCAAAAGAATTGGATCGTTTGCAAGAAAAGATGGATGAACTTTCAGAAAAGATGAATGAGCTTAAAGATATGCCCAAAGAAGAAATGGAAAAACTTCAGGAAGAATATGATAAACAAAAGAATGAGGAATTATCTGATGAAGCTTCAAAAGATTTAAAACAAAATCAAAAACAAAAAGCTCAGAAAAATCAACAGCAGTTATCAAAAAATATGCAGAAGATGAAAGAGAGCATGGAGCAAATGCAGCAGCAGATGCAGCAGGAAAATCAAATGCAGACTTTTACTGATATGATGCGTATTCTTGATAATATTCTATCATTATCAAAACAGCAGGAAGAATTAAAAAATAAATTGCAGAATGTTGATCCAAATTCTTCACAGTTTGAACAGAATCTGCAAAAGCAAAATGAGATAAAGAAAAATCTTAATAAGCTGTTAGAGCAAATGTCAGAGTTATCACAAAAAACTTTTGCAATCTCACCTGAGATGGGTAAAGCACTTGGTAATGCAAATCAAAAAATGAATCAATCAATGCAATCGATGCAGAACAGAAATGGAAGTATGGCAACTCTTTCGCAGGGAGATGCAATGATGCATTTGAATGAAGCAGCAAATATGATGAAGAGTTCGCTGGAATCTATGATGCAAGGTGGCAGCGGCAGTGGCGGAATGATGTCGCTTATGCAGCAGTTGCAAAAAATGTCCGGGCAGCAAATGGATTTGAATAATATGACGCAGATGTTACAACAAATGCAGCAAGGACAATTATCACAAGAACAGCAAGGACAAATGCAAAGGTTATCGCAGCAACAGCAAATGATTCAAAAATCTCTTGAACAATTAAATAAGGAGGCAAAGCAAAGCGGCGAGTCTAAAAAAATTCCTGCTGATCTTGAAAATATTGTTAACCAAATGCGAGAAGTTGTTAGTGACATGAATACAGAAAAGCTGAGTGATGAATTAATCCAAAAACAGGAAAAGATTTTATCAAAACTTTTGGATGCTCAGAAATCAATCAACGAAAGAGATTTTGAGAAAGAAAGAAAATCTGAAAGCGGAAATAATTTTACGCGCAACAGCCCTGCGGAATTGAATCTTAAAAATCAGCAAAGCAAAGAAAAACTTAAAGACGAATTGAATCGTGCTGTTCAGGAAGGTTATAATAAGGATTACGAAGAGTTAATTAGAAAGTATTATGAAGCATTACAACAGGAAAGAATAAATAATTAGTTGTTATCACTTTGTTTTATAGTATCTGCAACGATTGATTTCCACTCAAAATCCTGCTATTTTCAATGCCGTTATTCATCATAACTTTAAACATAATTCATATCATTAGATGTTGGAAGAGATAATAGAAGAAACATCAAATTTGGGATCAAATAACAATTTTGATCTTGAAAAATTACAAAAGCTTGGAGATTGGAAAGAACTTTTTTTAGGACTTTTTGATGTTGCAAGAGAATTACTTTTTATTCTTGATGAAGATGGTTCAATAATTTCTATAAATCAATTTGGTGCTTCTGCTTTAGATTTCTCTTCACAAGAATTAATTGGCAAACATTTTATGGATCTTATAGATCCAGTTCACGCCCAGCTTGTAAGTGCCTCAATAAATCTTGCTCTTAAAAACGAAAGCTCATTTTTTGAAGCATCACTTATTAATAAATACGAAAATGCAAACCGTTATCAAATCAGCATTCGAACAGTTAGAAAAGATGAAAGAGTTATAGGTCTGATTGGCGTTGGGAAAGATGTATCACTTCAAAGAAAAATCGAAAATGAGTTAGCTGATCTAAAACCAAAATTAGCTGAAGCAGAAAGATTAATCGCTTTAGAAAGAGCAAGATCATCACATCAAAAAATGATGCTGGATGAATTAAATAAAATGAAAAGTGAATTCGTTTCAAACATCTCTCATGAATTGCGAACACCGCTTGCATCTATTGTTGGTTTTTCTGAAACAATAGCATCAGATCCAAATATGCCAGTTGAAATGCGAAATGAATTTAATCTTATTATTCTTAATGAGGGCAAAAGATTAGCAAAACTCATAAATGATGTTCTTGATCTCTCTAGAATGGAAACCGGAAGAATTGTCATAAATAAATCAAAAGTTAATATTATTAAATTAATTCAGAGAATGATTAATAATAATAAGGGATTAATTGACGCCAAGAATTTAATTCTTACGATGGAATTACCCTCGGATGAAATAATAATTGAGGTGGATGAAGAAAGATTGCTTCAAGCTTTAGACTCATTGATGGACAATTCTATTAAGTTTACTAATGAAGGTGGACGAATAAAAGTAATATTAAATAATCTCTATCGTGAAGTTGAAATTATAATCACAGATACCGGAATTGGCATTCCTCAAAAAGATATACCATTTCTGTTCCAGAAGTTTTATAAAGTAAATAGACCGGATTCTGATATTCCAGGGGCAGGCATGGGATTGGTTTTTGTAAAACAAATTGTAGATTTGCACAAGGGTTTAATCAATATTCAGAGCGAACCTAATAAAGGCACCTCTGTTTTGGTAAAATTATTAAAGAGTAATAGAGACTAGAAACAATAGGATAAAAAAGTGGAAAAACTGATCTTTATAGTAGATGATGAACAAGCTATTTCCAAACTACTTAGCTACTGGGCTAAAGATAAATGGAAATATCAGGTAGAAACATTTGCTAATGCAGAGGATGCGTTAAGGAATCTTGGTAAAAAACCGGATGTAATTTTATTGGATATTATGCTTCCGGGTATGGATGGAATTGAAACTTTAAAAAGAATTAAGCAGTTTGATGAGCACATTCCGGTAATTATGCTTTCCGCACAGGGCAGTATCGAGGTAGCTGTTGAGGCTTTGAGATACGGTGCATTTGATTATTTTACAAAACCTATCGATCAGCAGAAATTAGAATTAGCAATAAAAAATTCTATTAAGAGTTATGATCTTACACGTGAATTACAAAATCTAAAAGAGAATGTAAAAAAAGAATATAGCTTTGATAGCATCATCTCTTCAGATGGTAAAATGCAGGATGTATTTAAACTGGTAACAAAAGTTTTACATAATGATATTACTGTTTTAATTTATGGTGAAAGCGGTACAGGTAAAGAATTGATTGCACGTGCAATTCATTACAACGGTCAAAGAAAAGATAAACCATTTGTTGTGGTTAATTGTGCATCCATACCTCGTGAGCTTCTTGAAAGCGAATTGTTTGGTCATGAAAAAGGGTCATTTACAGGTGCACATGCACGTAAGCTCGGTAAATTTGAAATTGCAAAAGGCGGAACAATATTTTTGGATGAGGTTGGCGAACTTGAAATGCTGCTTCAGGCAAAACTTCTGCGTGTAATCCAGCAAAAGGAATTTGAAAGAGTTGGCGGGACCGACTTAATTAAAACTGATGTTAGAATTATATCAGCAACAAACAGGGATTTGAAAAAGGCTGTGGAGAATAAAGAGTTTAGAGAAGATCTTTATTACAGATTAAACTCTTTCCCGATTTCAATTCCACCGTTAAGACATCGCAAAAGTGATATCTTAGTTCTTTCAGAACATTTTATTCAAAAATTTAGCGCTAAACTTCAAAAAAGCACAAAAGGTTTTTCTAAACGGGCTTTAAAACTTATTTATGAATATAACTGGCCCGGTAATGTTCGTGAAATTGAAAATACGATCGAAAGATGTTTGATCATTACTGATAAGGATATTATTGATGTTGAAGATCTTCCGGCACATTTAAGAACCGGAGAAAGTTCAAGTGGAGTTGAGTATACAGGTCCATTATTTAGTGATGAGACAGTTATTCCATTTGAAAAATTAAAGGAAGAAGCTATTAGACATGCACTTAGTATAACAAACGGAAATATTGTAGAGGCAGCAAAAAGATTACAGCTTGGAAGAGCAACAATCTACAGGCTAATGGAAAAATATAAAATTGAAAACAGGACAGCAGAATAGAGGTAAAATACTATGGAATTTTTTAGAGAAGAAAAAGGTGACGTTGTAGTAATCACTGTGAATTTAAAACGTGCTACAATGGTTGAGGCTGAAGAATTTAAGCAAGTTTTAGTTAATGATATACAACGGGACTTTAAAAAAATAGTTGTTGATCTTTCAAGTTGTGAATTTATTGATTCAACATTTCTTGGGAGTCTGGTAGTTTCATTAAAAAAATTAACAGGATTGGGAGGCGATCTTCGTTTAGTTGGATTTCAACCTGCAGTTCATTCAATGTTTGAACTAACAAGAATGTATCGTGTGTTTGAATCCTTTAAATCGACAGATGAAGCTGTCCAAAGTTTTAATTAACATTATTATTCTTGAAGCATCGTTTCCAGAATTGATAAAGGATTTGTAACCTAAATTATTGATTAAGTTGCTTATAAATGTCCGAATCAGAAAAAAGATCTGTTCTAATAATTGATGATGATAAAACAATTAGAAAACTTATTAATCATCATCTTAAACTAAATAACTTCACTCCTTTTGAAGCCGAAAATTCCTTGCAGGCTTTTGATATTTTAAAAAAAGAAAAAATTGATTTAGTTCTTTCTGATGTAACGATGGAAGGGATGGATGGTTTTGAGTTTTGCAAAAAAGTTCGTGAAAATGAAAATCACCGATTTCTGCCTTTCATATTTGTAACTGCTAAAAACACACTTGAAGATAAATCCAAAGCCGTAGAATCCGGCGGGGATGATATCATTACCAAGCCTTTTGAAATAAAAGAGTTAATCCTAAAAACCCAAGCGTTAATAAGAAGATCAGATATCTATAGAACTTATGGAATAAGAAAAGGTCTTCAGAAATCATTCGATGAAGTTACACCTAGAATTTTATTTGTTGATGATGATCCTTCAATGTCCAGGCTTTTCAAATTTAATTTAGAAAAAGCCGGTTTCGAATGCAGTGTTGCAGACAGTGTTAATGATGCAATGGAAATGTTGAAGAATAATATTCCGGATGTAATAGTATCAGATATTATGATGCCCAAAATTGATGGGTTTGAATTTAGAAGAATGTTGTTGGAGCAGCCATCATTAAAAGACATTCCATTTATTTTTCTTACTGCTAAGGGAAGTGAAGAAGATATTTTAGAGGGATACGATTTAGGTATTACAGATTATGTTGTTAAAACCGCGGGACCAAAATTAGTTGTTGCTAAAGTTTCTGCGATAATCAATAGTCTGGGTAATGAAAGAAAAAAAGTTATCTCTGAGCTACAGGAAGCAACAAGTTCATTAAGAACAAAAGTAGTTCCCGATACGTTTCCGGTGTTTGACGGTTTTTCAATTTCGCACATTCATATTCCTTATAAAGGAATTCCTGGTGGAGATTTTCTTGATTACTATCAATTGGATGAAGATAATTTAGGCGTAATTCTTGGTGATGTAATGGGTAAAAAATGGGGTGCCTGGTATTTTGCTTATGCATATGCAGGCTATATTCGAAGTGCACTACGAAGTGTTCTGCAAAATGCTAAAGATTATTCCCCATCTGAAATATTACAGCAGGTTAACCTAACTGTTTATGGAGATACAAAAATCTCTGAAGTATTTGCTACCTTATCTATTATAATTATTAATAATAAGACTAACGAACTTAAATATTCAGGTGCAGGTGATATTCCAATCATATACAAAAATTCAGAAGGTGAATTACTAAGTATAAAGTCTAAAGGCTTGCTGCTTGGTTTTTCCAAAATGGGTGATTATGAAGATAACATTATACAATTAAAAGCAGGCGAGCAGGTTTACTTAACAACTGATGGAATTACTGATTCAAGAGCTAAAACTTTGGAATCTTTTGGAGAACACAGGCTGTTTGAAATTATAAGGGATATCAAACTTGGTGAGAATTCTCTTGAAATTATTCAGAAGAAATTTGACGAGTTTACTGAATCTGAATACGATGATGATATAAGTCTAATTTTAATAAGCGTAAATAGATAGTCGAAAACAAACAGATATTAAAACTGCTCTGCCTCAGCCGATTGAAGTTTTTCTGTTTTATCAGCAATTTTTAACTGCTCAATCAATTCTTCGCAATGTCCTTCCATTATATTTGATAAGTTATACAATGTCAGTCCAATTCTGTGGTCTGTAATTCTATTTTGCGGATAATTATATGTTCTGATTTTATCACTTCTGTCACCGCTTCCAACCATAGACTTTCTTATAGCAGATTGTTCTGCATTCTGCTTCTTCAATTCCATATCATAAAGCCTTGCTTTCAAAACTTTCATGGCTTTAATTCTATTTTTTAATTGAGATCTCTCATCCTGGCACTGAACAACAAGCCCCGTTGGCAGATGTGTCATTCTAACCGCAGTCTCAACTTTATTTACGTTCTGACCGCCTGCACCACCTGATCGAAAAATATCAATTTTAACATCGTTCATATTCACATCAACTTCAACATCTTCAACTTCAAGCATAACAGCCACAGACGCTGCTGATGTGTGAACTCTGCCGCTGCCTTCAGTTTCCGGTACTCTTTGAACACGATGGACACCTGATTCAAACTTTAAATTTCCATAAACAGTTTGACCGCTTATTGAGAAAACAACTTCTTTAAGACCACCCAAGCCAGTTTCGTTTAATTCTATTAGTTCATACTTCCAGCCACAAATTTCCGCATAACGTGTGTACATTCTGAAAAGATCGTTAGCAAATAAAGCAGCTTCTTCACCACCAGTACCAGCACGAATCTCCATAATAATATCTTTATCATCGTTTGGATCTTTTGGAAGAAGTAATGCTTTTATTTCTTCTTCCATAACTTCTTTTTGATTTCTTAGTTCATCAAGTTCCAGCTCAGCCATTTCATTTAGCTCAGCCTCTCTGGATGAATTAATTATCTCAAGATTTCCTTCAATATTTTTTACTAAGGTTGAGTATTTTTCGTAAGCCGTAATGATCTCTTCTAAGTTTATTCTTTCCTTATTCAGAGTTCTTATTTTCTCATAATTATTTTCATTTGCGGCATCAGAAAGCTGCGAGTTTATCTGGTCAAATCGTGTTTTAATTTTTTCTAATCGCTCTAATAAATTCATTTCATTTCTCTAAATTTGGAAAGCAAATATACTGAAGTAGCTGCTGATTTCTAAGAATGCATAATTCACAAACAAATGGTATTTAAGTATGAATAACGATAATTCTATAATATTTAAAAACTACTTTCAAACATTAAACATTATATTTATTGCTTTGTTTTCTGGTCAGACAATCTATTTTTTTGTAGGGCTATTTATGATTCAATCGGGCAATATTGATGGCTTTGGCGGATTGAATACAATCTTTATGTTTATAACTCCCATAGTTGTTCTTTCAAGTATTCTTGCATCAAAATTTATTTATGCAAAACAGGTAACTGAATTTGATAAGAGTTTGACATTAGAAAATAAGTTGGTGTCTTATCGTACAGCAAATATAATTAAGTTAGCTTTATTAGAAGGAGCTAATATTTTTAATATATCTATAATGATAATAACCGCTAACTATTTTTTTGCCGCTCTTTTTATAATCATTATAGTTTTGTTCTTCTTCAATCGACCGACTAAAGAAAAATTTATTATGGACTATGAAGTTTCCGCTGATGATGCATTAAAACTATTAGCATAAAAGAACCAAACTGATTATGAAATTGTTATGCAGTTACAACAAAATAATTAAAATAAATGAAAAAATTTGATATCCCAAATATTTATCGAAGTTCCTTTATAACTAGAATTAAGAATGCTCGCAAAGATCTTGATCCAAGAAAAAAAGATTTTACGCCAACACTTTTAGATTTTGGTCCTGTTAGATTTTATCTGGCAAGGCATTTTGGATTTTGTTATGGAGTTGAAAACGCAATTGAAATAGCTTATAAGACAATAGAAGAAAATCCTGATAAAAGAATTTATTTATTGAGTGAGATGATTCATAATCCTGGAGTGAATATTGATCTTCAAAAACTTGGTGTAAAGTTTTTAATGGATACTTCTGGTAAACAATTAATCGATTGGAATCAATTAAGCAAAGATGACATTGTTATTATTCCTGCTTTTGGAACAACCCTTGAGATCGAAGAAAGATTAAATAAAATTGGAATCAATCCATATCGCTATAATACAACCTGTCCATTTGTAGAAAAAGTTTGGAACAGGAGTGAACAACTTGGCAGCGAAAATTACACAATTGTAATTCACGGTAAGCATACTCACGAAGAAACAAGAGCAACCTTTTCACACAGCAAAACAAAAGCGGCTTCTGTAATTGTCCGTGATATTGAAGAAACAAAATTGCTGGTTTCATTTATTCAGGATGATAAATTAGAAGATGAATTTTATAAAACTTTTTCTGAAAGATTTTCTGAGGGATTTGATTTTAAAAATGATTTGCAAAAAATTGGTGTTGTAAATCAAACAACTATGCTTGCAACAGAAACACAGGCTATTGCAGATTTACTTAAAGACACAATGATAAACAAATATGGTGCTGAGAATATTAAAAATCATTTTGCGGATACCCGCGATACACTTTGTTATGCAACCAATGATAACCAGGAAGCAACATATGGACTTTTAAAAGAGAAGGCTGACTTTGCTATTGTTGTTGGTGGATACAACAGTTCTAACACATCACACATAGTTGAGTTGTGTGAAGAAAAGCTGCCAACATATTTTATTTCATCCGAAGAGAAAATTTTAAGTGAAGAGAAAATTAAAAATTTTAATCTTCACCACAAGAAAGAATTTGAAACAGAAAATTATCTGCCTAAAAAAGAAGTTGTTGATATTATTCTTACCAGCGGTGCAAGCTGTCCGGATGCAGTTGTGGAAGCAGTTTTGAGGAAAGTTCATTCATTCTTTCCATCAGCTAAAGATGTTGATGAAATTATCGAAATTCTTTTGTTAAATAGAATTGGTAATCAGATCACTTAAGAATAAGGTTGATTAAATGAAAAGTTTATTAGTAAATCTTTTTTTAATATTTATACCCATTAGTTCAATTTTATCACAACAAATAAGTTGGAATCATTTAAATGGACCTATGGGTAGTATTGTAGGTGATCTGGGAATAACAACAAAAGGTGATATTTATTCCGGAGTATATCCATTTTGGAATATATACTCCGGTTTATTTAAATCAACAGATAATGGTGATAGCTGGGGAAAAGTTATAACATCATTTAATGATTTTGAAGTATATGCAATTTACATAACAAAAGAAGATCATATTTGGGTTGGTACAAACTTTCAGGATAGAATTTATCGTTCCACAGATGACGGACTAACCTGGGAAATAAAAAGAAATGGTTACAACACCGGAGAATGCTGGGCTTTTGGGCAGAGCAAAGATGGAGTCATGTTTGCTGGAGATGGACAATATCAATACACATATCGTTCAACTGACTACGGCGAGAATTGGGAATTTTCGGCGTACCTTCGTCCGTTAGTTTTTGCAACTGATTCATCTAACATTGTATATGCAGGCACACACGATGGATTATTTGGAACTACAGATAATGGTATTAACTGGGCACAGAATAATTTTCTTGCTAACATAGCTGTATCATCAATTCTCATAGATTCAAGCAATAATATTTATTGTGGCACAGGTTACTATGATGATGGTAATGGTGTGTTTTACTCATCAGATGGAGGGCAGAATTGGACTCAGTTAGGTCTGGCTGGAAAAGCAGTATTATCATTGGCATTTGATTCATACGGAAATCTATTGGCAGGTACTTTAAAAGATGGATTATTTAAGACAACAGATATGGGAAAGACTTGGACGCAGCATCAGAATGGCTTATATCGTAAACAGGTATTTAGGTTAAAAATGAATGATAATGATGATATATTTATAGGCTCTGAAGACGAAGGAATTTTTCGTTCAGTTAATAATGGAGAATCATTTGAACAGATTGGATTACCAACTTCAAAAGTTAATAATTTTGTTTTCAGTGGTGATAGTTTAATTTTTTCTTCAACACCTTCTGGTGTGCAGAAATATAATAGGTTAACGAAGAAATGGACAAACTTGGGTCTGCATCAAGTTGAAGCTATTTCAATATCACCAAGCAACTACTTATTTGCAGCTACATTTGACGAAGGATTATGTAAATCAACCGATTTTGGTGCAACCTGGTCATCAATTTATTTTTCTGCTGATACTCTTATGCCGGTTTATAATGTGCTTGCTATTAATGATGATACATTATTTTGTGCGACTTACCCTGATTTATTCAGAAGTATAGATGCTGGTGTCACCTGGACTGCAACTAATCTTGGAACTGGTTTTTGGACACGTGATTTATTCCTTTATAAAAATAATCTTTGGGTGAGAGGATTTGATTTGGACAATAATCTATATCGGTCAACAAATTTTGGCGAAACTTTTGAAATTATGAAAACTGGTATCGGTGATTTAATGAGGATTAATTCAATTGTTCAAGTAGAAAATGGTTATGTTTTTTTTACTGATCCAAATGACCAAAACGGTTTATTTAGATCAACCGATCTTGGTCAGAATTGGAGCCAAATCCTCTTCAATAAATACCCTGTGGCAGTTTACGCTGATGATATAGGTACGGTAATCAGTGGTTGGGATAGTGTATATTTATCTTCAAATTTTGGTGATACCTGGGTAACTATTCCTCATCCCTTTGGAGATCGAAATTACTTCACTGATATCAAAAAAGATTTTAGTGGTAAAATGTTTTGCGGAACTTTAGGGACAGGTGTCTATCAATTTGATATTATTACGTCTATAGATGATAATTCAGAATCAATCATAACTTACGAGCTTATACAAAATTATCCTAACCCATTTAACCCAAGCACGGTAATAAACTACTCAATTAAAAATGCTGGTTTGGTGAAAATAAAAGTCTTTGATATTCTTGGAAGTGAAATTGTAAATTTGGTTAACGAAACAAAAAATATTGGATATTATTCTGTTAAGTTCAATGCAAGTGCACTACCTAGTGGCGTTTACATTTATACTATGCAGGTAAACGGATATTATGCTTCGCGGAAGATGCTGCTTTTAAAATAAATCTTTCAAATGATTCGGTAGAGACGTATCGGGATACGTCTCTACCCAAGTTTACTTTTTGCTTGTTCATATTCCTCCAATAATCTTTCAAATAAATCTTTAACAGTCGGAATATCATTTATAAGTCCAACGCCTTGCCCGGCTTCAAGTTCACCTTCAATCAGATCACCATCAAAAATTCCTGCGCGTTCACGTTTTGCACCGAGTAATTCGCGTAATTGAGCTTCATTCCAGCCCTCATTTTCAGCTTTCATCGCACGGAATGCAAAATCATTTTTCATCATTCTAACTAAACCAATTTTCTTAAACGCTAATGTTGTATCCTGATCACCGGATCTTACAATTTCTTGTTTATAATTTTCGTGTGCTGATGATTCAACAGTTGCGGCAAAACGAGTTCCAATTTGTACCCCTTCTGCACCTAGAGAAAATGCCGCTAAGATTCCTCTTCCATCAACAATGCCGCCAGCAGCAATTACAGGAATCTTTAACTTATCAACTAATTGTGGAATCAAACAAAATGTGGTTAACTGATCCGCACCATTATGACCGCCAGCTTCAACACCTTCACCAACAACAGCATCACAACCAGCTTCCTGTGCTTTCAATCCATACTTAAGATTTGCAACAACGTGAATAACTGTGCATCCATTTTCTTTTAACAAAGAAGTAAATGTTTTCGGGCTTCCTGCAGATGTAAAAAATATTTTTACTCCTTCATCCAAACAAACTTTTACAAGATCATCAGCATCTTTTCTTAGCAGGGGAATGTTAACTCCAAAAGGTTTTTCAGTTGCGGCTTTACACTCTCGTAAATGCTCTTTAAGTAATTCTGGCTTCATAGAACCAGATCCAATCAATCCTAAGCCACCGCAATTAGAAACAGCCGAGGCTAATTTCCATCCGGAGACCCAAACCATTCCGGCTTGTATGATGGGATATTTGATCTGCAATAGTTCTGTAATTTTGGTCTTCATTTATATCTCAAGATTTCATTAAACAGTATTCAAAAGATAGCTAAATCTCACTAAAGTTATTTTGTATATCATGAGGGGATTAGTTAAATTTGGCACTCAAAAACCAGAATAGCATATTAAAAATCATTTAAGGAATATTAAAACATGTCTTTTTTCTTTACATCAGAATCAGTTTCTGAAGGTCATCCGGATAAAGTAAGTGATGCGATATCGGATGGAGTACTCGATGCGATCTATGCACAGGATCCTAATGCAAGAGTTGCTTGCGAAACATTTGTTACAACAGGTTTAGTTTTAGTTGGTGGCGAAATAACTACTACTGCTTATGTTGATATTCAGGATGTTGTGCGCAAGACAGTAAAAAATATTGGTTACACAAGTGCGGAATATAAGTTTGATTCTGAATCATGCTCGGTGTTAAATGCAATTCATTCTCAATCACCGGATATTGCAATGGGTGTTGATACTGGCGGCGCAGGAGATCAGGGAATTATGTTTGGATATGCTTGCGATCAAACTCCGGAACTAATGCCTATGCCTATCGTTTATGCACACAAACTTGTAAAGAAGCTTGCTGATATCAGAAAGAAAAATCCAAAGTTGATGCCTTACTTACGTCCTGATTCAAAATCGCAAGTAACAATTGAATACTCTGATAATGGAAAACCTCTTAGAGTTGATGCTGTAGTTATCTCAACTCAGCACGATGCTGATGCTAAACAAAGCAGAATAAAAGCTGATGTTATTAAGTACGTTATTAAAAAAGTTATTCCTGCAAAATATCTTGATGAAAATACCAAGTACTATGTAAATCCAACAGGTAGATTTGAGATTGGCGGACCACACGGAGACAGCGGTTTAACCGGAAGAAAAATTATTGTTGATACTTACGGCGGATGGGCTCCGCACGGAGGTGGTGCATTCTCTGGTAAAGATCCAAGTAAAGTTGATAGAAGCGCAACTTACGCTGCCAGACATATAGCAAAAAATGTTGTTGCAGCTAAATTAGCTAAAGAATGTCTGGTGCAGGTTTCCTACGCTATTGGTGTTGCACAGCCAATATCTGTTTTTGTAGATACAAAGGGAACAGGAGTAATTTCTGATTCTGCAATTTCAAAGATGATCCAGAAAGAAGTTGATTTAACTCCCAAAGGAATTATTTCAAGATTAAAGCTAAGAAGACCAATCTACCAGAATACATCTGCTTATGGTCACTTTGGCAGAAATGATAAAGATTTTACATGGGAGCAGCTTGATCTTGTTCCGGTGTTTAAAAAGTACGCAAAAAAATAATTTTAAGTTTATGAACTTTTTATAGATTGTTTGTTGTTCTGCCAATAATGAATAATCACAAGAAACTATTATTAAAAAAAGTAAAGGTTAAAAAATGAGTGAAGTGTTAGATAAGAAAATTGATTTCTCCTTAAAGTATAAGGTTAAAGATATTTCGTTGGCTGAGTGGGGACGAAAAGAAATAGAATTAGCTGAAGTTGAAATGCCCGGCTTAATGGCTCTGAGAGAAGAGTATAAAGGAAAGAGTCCGCTTAAAGGTGCACGTATTGCTGGATGTCTTCATATGACAATTCAAACTGCTGTATTGGTTGAAACATTAAAAGATTTAGGGGCAGAAGTTAGATGGTCATCGTGCAATATATTTTCAACTCAAGATCACGCTGCTGCTGCAATCGCTGCTGCGGGAGTTCCTGTTTTTGCCTGGAAAGGTATGAACGAAGAAGAATTCAATTGGTGCATTGAACAGACATTATTTTTTGGTGATGAATCAAAACCATTAAATATGATTCTTGATGATGGCGGTGATTTAACAAATATGGTTTTGGATGTTTACCCGGAATTGGCTGCAGGAATTAAAGGACTTTCTGAAGAAACAACAACCGGTGTTCACCGTTTATATGAAAGAATGGAAAAGGGAACACTTCCTATTCCAGCAATCAATGTAAATGATTCAGTTACAAAATCTAAGTTTGATAATAAGTATGGATGCCGTGAATCTTTGGTTGATGCTGTTCGCAGAGCAACCGATCTTATGCTTGCCGGTAAGGTTGCAGTTGTTGCAGGTTTTGGTGATGTTGGTAAAGGATCAGCGGAATCATTAAAGAACAATCACGTTAGAGTTATCGTTACCGAGATCGATCCGATCTGTGCATTGCAAGCAGCGATGGAAGGATATGAAGTAAAGAAAATGGCTGACGCAGTTAAAGAAGCTGATATAGTTGTAACAGCAACCGGGAATATGAATGTTGTAAACGAAAAACATTTTAAATTAATGAAAGACAAAACAGTAGTTTGTAACATTGGACATTTTGATACTGAAATAGATATGGCATGGTTGAATAAAAATTATGGCAGCACAAAAAACACAATTAAACCTCAGGTTGATAAATATACAATTGACGGAAAAGATATAATTGTTCTTGCGGAGGGTAGATTGGTTAATCTTGGCTGCGCAACCGGTCATCCATCTTTTGTGATGTCAAACTCATTTACAAATCAAACACTAGCACAATTAGAACTTTGGAATCATCCTGAAAGATATGAAAACAAAGTTTACACTTTACCAAAACATTTGGATGAAAAAGTTGCAAGATTACACTTAAAGAAAATTGGCGTTGAACTTGACTCTCTTACTCCAGAACAAGCTAAATATATTGGTGTAACTGTTGAAGGGCCATTTAAGCCTGATTATTATAGATATTAAAATATTTTATTATAAAAATAAAAGACTCGCAATTTGCGAGTCTTTTTTCTATCTCAACAAATCTATTAAAGCAAATTCAAGTTTTTCAAACTTAAATTTGTAACCACTATCTAGAACTTTTTTAGAATTTATTCTTTGACTTGCGGTTACAACTTCAGCCGCTTCACCCACAACTATCTTTAGCGCAAATTGTGGGACAGGGAAGAGGGATGGGCGTTTTAAAACTTTGCCTAAAGTTTTTGCAAACTCTTTCATTCTTACCGGGTTTGGTGATGCTGCATTTATTGCGCCTTGTAATTGTTGATTATCTAAGGCTTGTAAATAAATTCCAACAATATCATCGATATGTAACCATGAAGACCATTGTTTTCCGTTGCCTAATGGACCACCGATGAAAAATTTGAATGTTGGAAGCATTTGCTTGAGTGCACCATCTTCAGGACTTAATACTAATCCGGTTCTGATCTGAACATTTCTAATTCCATAGTCACCAATCTTTCGTGATTCACTTTCCCATACTTCGCAAACATCGGCTAAAAAATCATTTCCCTTTGGAGAGTTTTCATTAAGCACTGTTTCCCCGCAATCTCCATAATATCCAATTCCGGATGCAGATATAAAAACTTCAGGTTTATTTGTACAGGATTTAATTGCTTCAACTAAATTTTTTGTACTTACTTCTCTTGAATCTAAAACTGCTTTCTTAAAATCATCATTCCATCTTTTAGAAAAAAGATTTATTCCGGCGAGATGAATTATAGCATCTGCATTATCTAATTTTGATTTCCATAATTCAGGTTTGCGGTAATCCCATTCAACACATTCCATAGCTTGTGGAAAAATAGACTTTGCTTTTTCTGCATCTCTGCTAAAAACGATAACTTCATCGCCTCTATCGATTAAAGCGATGGTAAGCTTTTTTCCAATTAGCCCGGTAGCTCCCGTTATTATAATTTTTTTTGCCATATTAATTCTTTTTACTGCTAAACAAATAAATGGATCATTCGTTCAAAAATAAAAAAGCCCCGAATAAATTCGGGGCTAATTGTACATTGTACATTATAAACTGTACATTATTTAAGCAGAGTCATCTTTCTAACTTGAGTAAAATTATTCATCTCAATTTTGTAGAGATAAATTCCGCTTGAAAGATTACTTGCGTCAAAATTAATTGTGTAAGCACCAGCAGTTCTAAATCCATTAACCAATGTTTTAACTTCCTGTCCGAGTAAATTGTAAACAGCAAGCTTTACATTACCAGCTTCTGGAAGATTAAACTTGATAGTGGTAGTTGGGTTGAATGGATTGGGATAATTCTGAGATAATTCAAAATTATTTGGAGTTACGATTTCAACTTCAACAACTTTTGAAAATTCATAAGTACCATCAAAATCAATTTGTTTTAATCTGTAAGAATAATTTCCGGTACCAAGATTATTATCTGAATATGAATAATTCTTAGCTTCAGTTGTTGTTCCATAACCGGGAACAAATCCAATTTTTGTCCAGCTTGATGAAGTTGATTTTCTTTCAATTTCAAATCCAGAGTTGTTTAATTCTGTTGCTGTTGACCAGTTAAGATTAACAGAAGCTCCATTGACCGATGCTGCAAATGAAGTTAGTTCAACAGGAATGATATCAGCCCAGCTGTTTGAAACTTTAATTCCATCTATTTGAACATTAGTTATGGCTGATCCTTGTCTTAAACTTACTCCACCCGGGAACAGATCTGATAACCCATCATTGTTTGTTAAATCAGCTGCGGGTTCAACGTCAGTAATTACAGGATTTATAAATAGCGATACAGAATCATCACCAGCAACAGAAGTATCTGCAATTGTATATTTAACTACTAGAAGATAAGTTTCACCATAATTATAA
Organism: Ignavibacteriaceae bacterium; assembly: GCA_041738675.1. GTDB lineage: Bacteria > Bacteroidota > Ignavibacteria > Ignavibacteriales > Ignavibacteriaceae > IGN3. Next base: position 68,655 of record JBGSPH010000051.1, on the reverse strand, counting down.
GAATTGGTTGTATAAACAGCACTTGTTGAACTTTGACCTTTACTTAATCCAAATTGAAATCCACCTGCGCCATCAGTTCTAGCAGATACTCTTCCACGATATGCTGTAGTATGTGGATTTGTTGAGAAATGAAAGAAGTATTCGCCTGCAGTTGCAGTGTCAACATTTACAAGAAAGGATGCATATACAGAACCTGAGTATTGAGTAGGGAATAATTTATGAACATCTTCTCTTGAACCACCACCTGAATTAAGAAATATTGAATTTCCAACTCCTGTAGGAGCATATCCTGGGTAAGTTAAACTACCAGGCTCCATAACAATTTGAGAACCAGTTCCGCTATGATTTACCCAGCCATTATAGTTTGTCAATGTATCTCCAACCGGGTAATCAAATTCTTCAACCCAAAAATCCAGAGGAGGAGTTAAGTCTATCTGATAAGCACCAAATCCATTATTTGTTCCAAGAACATAAACTCTATAGATAAATTCACTAATCTTTTGAACTTCAACGTCGCCGGTACCATTTGCATTAGCATTTGCGCCTAATGAAGGCGTTAATCCGAATAATGTTGTTGTTGAGTCAGGTACACCGCCAATAGCAGCAAATATTCTTGCATTCTCATTTCCAGCACCATAAGCAAAGGTTGCAGCATATTCATTACCATTTTGATCTGTAATAAAACTTATTGCGTTTGAACCAGTTGATACAATAGAACCGGGAACGGTACCAACAAGTGTGCCTGCAGCTGTGAATCTTTTAGGATTCTGACCATTAGCATTGTAATAAAATTCGCCTGTTGAAAGTGGTCCAACAGCGGGAGTTGATCCAGTGATTCCAACATTAATGATTTCAGCAGTAAATGAAGTTCCATTGTCAGCCGTTGTAAATTTATAAACTTCATTTGAGTTACTCGAGGCAGCCCAAATTGTTAATGAATTGTCCGATGCTGAACCTGAAACTGAAAACTTATCTCCGAGTCTTACTGCCCCAGTTGAAGTATAATTTATTGCTACAACAGGTGAATCAGCCTCAGTTGTATATTTATATACCTTAAATGGACCTGTGGATGCATTTCCAGCAAGATTACAAACAAAAATTACTCCATCATCAGAAACTCCAGCATCATTTATTACGAATGTTCCACCCGTCATCCCATCGGTTCTAAGAGTACCAACAGAATCACCAGTTAAAGCATTATAAATAAAAATTCGATTTCCAGAACTTCTGCTAACAACATAAACTCTATCATTACCTGCTACAGATCCGTAAGCAAAACCTCTTTCTGTATTTGAACCAAACCAGGTTGGTAAACTAACAGCAGCAGCAGATTTTTCCCAAAGAGTAGATACCTGCGAGTATCCGATGCCGGTAGTAAATAAAACCAGGGTTAATAAGTAGAATAGTTTTTTCATTTGAACCTCACAATTTTGGTTAATAATATGACAGTTAAAAGATATGTATAAAGCTTTAATTTCTTGTTAAGAAATTATTAAAAATTACTTTAAATAGCCATGTTTTAAATAAAAAAACCCCGAAAAAATTCGGGGTTCTTGTTAAATTAAATTTATTCCTATAGTCAAAACTATTTTACAAGTGTCATTTTTCTTGTTTGTGTAAAGTTGTTCATCTCAATTTTATATAGATAAATTCCACTTGAAAGGCTACTTGCATCAAAGTTGATAGTGTAAGAACCAGCAGTTCTAAATCCATTAACCAATGTTTTAACTTCCTGTCCAAGTAAATTGTAAACTGCAAGTTTTACATTGCCAGCTTCTGGCATATTAAACTTAATTGAAGTTGTGGGATTAAAAGGATTAGGATAATTTTGTGATAATTCAAAATTATCTGGAGTTACAATCACAGCCTCAACCGCGTTTGAATATTCAAACGTACCATCAAAATCAACTTGTTTTAATCTGTAGCTGTAATTCCCGGTACTTAGGTTCTTATCTGTGAATGAATAATTCTTGACCTCGGTTGTTGTTCCATTGCCTTTGACAAAACCAATCGTTATAAAACCTTCGCCTGAAGTTCTTTGTACTTCAAATCCGTTGTTATTTATTTCTGTTGCAGTTATCCAATTGAGACTAACAGATGTTCCGTTAACATTTGCTGAAAATGAAGTCAGTTCAACAGGAACAACATTATCTAAGAGAACATCATCAATATAAAAACCACCGGATACAAAATTTGTTGTGGTCCAACGTACATAATAATTTCCAGTAAGTCTTAGTGCAACTGACTTCTCTACAAAGTTCAACCCAATATCACCACCGGCGCCCATACTGGTAAATGTTGCCTTGTCCACCCAATCCACACCATTAGATGAAACCTGCACTTTTACTTGTAAATTGGAAGCGTCATTATAAGTTGCTATCCAAAAATTTAGGGTTCCGGGATCCGTAACCATTGGGGAAGTAATTGAATGATCTATTTCTAAAACCTCAGCCCAACCAGCATATTTATCTGAATTATGTCCGTAACCAGCTACATTCCATGTTTGAGCATTGTCGAATGTCCAACCAGCTATTGGGTCTCCACTATTGTTTATGGATTCAAAATTCTCATCAAGTAAATAAGCTGAACTCATCCCAGCATTTAAATCTGTCCAGGCATCAGCACTTGTAGAACCATGACCTATTCTTATACCATCGAAATTTCCGGCAGGATTTGTAACACCTCTATTGTGCCAAATAAAACTGCCAACACCACCAGCAATCGCACCAAAACCGTCAAAATCAGTATCACCTGTACCAACAGTGCCGCCAACCGTAGTAGTACATTCAGCATTACTTGTTAATGGTTCAGATATAAGTTCTGGGTTTACCCAAAGATATGCTTCATCATCAAATCTTTCAGGAGCAACTGTTCCAGCTGCGTTAAATGTATAACGAACAACGACAAGATATGTCTGGTTAAAGTTAAGAACTGTTGTTCCATATACTAACCCATTTGCAACACTTGTAGTAGTTTTTGATAATCCAAGGTTATAGCCAGTACCATTAGCTGTTGCATATATTTTGGGTGCTAAGCTCGATGTTGATCCCGCAGAATCACCTAAAGTTAAAAAATAGCCAACAGAGTTTGCAGAAGCTGAAGTTAGATTAAGTAAAAAAGAAAAATAAAAGGTAGTACCAGTATAGTTGGTTATGTTATTATATAACTTAAACACTCTACTGGAACCAGAAATTCCTGCTGGCATTTCTGCATACTCACCATCGCCGCCATTATATCCAGTATAAGTTAAGGGAGAAGAATTTGCCACGGTAAGTTCAGCAGTACCAGTACCAGCTTTAACCCAGTTAGATTGTCCAGCAAGCACTCCAGGAGTCAAACCGGTAAAGTCATCATAAAATGTTTGCGAGTAGATGTTTGTAAAAAAAACAAAGGTAAGAATAGTAACCGAAAATATGTAAAGTCTTTTCATAGCATACCTCTAAGATTGATTAAGTGATCTTTAGTTTTCTTATTCAAAAATTAGTTAAACTTACTCTAAAAGTGAAGCAAAGAAGATTATTTTATGATTTCTTAACCTTAGGGGTAATATATTGGATGTATCAAAATCAACATTTGTAAGCAATTTATTGATATCGCAAAAAAAATCCCGATTTTTCGGGACTTTAAATAGAAGATTGGATTTCCTAAAATTATTTTACAAGCGTCATTTTTCTTGTTTGTGTGAATGAACCAGTTTCTATTTTGTAAATGTATATTCCACTATTAAGATCGCTTGCATCAAAATTAATTATGTGTACACCGGATTCTTTAGATTCATTAACAAGAGTTTTAACTTCCTGTCCAAGTATATTAAACAATGTAAGCTTTACATTACCCGCCTCAGGAAGGCTAAATTTAATTGTTGTTGTTGGATTAAATGGATTAGGATAATTCTGACTTAACTCAAATTTCTTTGGTGCACCAAGATCAACTTCAATAGCTTTTGAATATTCAAACTGCCCGTCGTTATCAATTTGTTTTAGTCTGTATGAATACTTGCCCGCAGTTACATTTTTATCTTCATAATAATAATTCTTTGGAGAGTTGCTGTTGCCATTACCATTAACAAATCCAATCTTTTCCCAAACTCGGAGGGGCGAAGCTGAAAGCGAAGCCCTCTCTACTTCAAACCCATAATTATTAACTTCAGTTGCAGTTTGCCAGCTTAGCTTAACGGATGATCCTAAAATAGAAGCAGAGAAAGAGCTAAGTTCAACAGGAAGAGCAGATTGATCACCTAATGTCCAATCGGAAAAAGTAGTAACGCCATTTATTGTTGCTTGATTTGTTGTTGTATTTACAGATCCCCCAGGAAAAGACCAATTGCCATCATACTTTCCAATCACATAATTGTTTTCATTACCAACTATATCCGCATCAAGATAATTAAAAGTTATATCTGCAGAGTTTAATCCTCCATTTGTAAGTTTCCAATACATTTGAAGTACGTTCGTGCCTAATGCATTTGGGTGTGCACCAGCAAAAGCATTTACTGTAAAAGTACCGCTGCCAGAAACATTATTTAACTCAACTGGTGTGTATTTAGTTGATGATATTCCAACCGGGAATAAAATTGAGTTTACAGAATTTGAAATCTGTCTGTTAAAATTGCCAATTATCTTTCCGGAAGAATTATTTAGTGTTCCTGTGTTGGAGTGACTTGTACCAAGTGAAAGTGTATTGGAACTCGTAAGCAAGTTCCCATCTGTGAGCTCAAGGTTTTTACTAACATTAGTGCTTGAACTTAATGAAACCCCAAAAGAATTATTAATGGTTAGGTATTTAATTGATGCAGGCAATCCATTTCCTGTAACCTGAGGGGTATTTCCATTATAAATGTAGTTTGCATTTTTGCTGAATGATCGATACCCAGTTACCTGGATATTTCCACTTGTCCCTGTTATTGAAATTCCTGATGTAGAACCAATTTGTATTGCTGCACCACTTGAAAGTGTAAAACTTCCGGAGCCGGTAATAATGTTTGAACCGCAAATTAAATTGCCTTTAATTATTGTTGCTCTATTTCTAATAATATTCCCAGTTAAAGTTACAGTTGCCCCGTTTACAATTTCTACTGCTCTATTTTGCCCCGGGACTGCATTACCAACCCAGGTACTGCTTGAATTCCAATTTCCACCAGCTGGAGCACTTACTATTTTATTTGTATAAATAGTATGAACTATAGTATAATCATCAATATACATTTCATCTTCTGTAGTGTATCCGTAAAAATCTGTTCCATCTAATTGTTTAGATATTGTTGTTCCAAATGTTCCTAAAGTCCACTGCCAGGAATATATCTTGACACCATCTAGCCAGAATTCACCAAGATTTGCAGTTAAATCAGAAACAACTTTTATTGAAAACCATTGATCTTGAGGATAACTAAATGTGGCTGCACTAGCAACACCTGCATCTAATGTTCCGGATCCATTTGAGTTAAAAAAAACCTGCATTGCCCATTCATAAGTTGGTGGAGCGAAGTTAGCCAGAGTGTTAAAGTAGCCTGCTTTTCCGGAAGGTATAAAAACTTGAAAGTTAATTTCGGCAAGTCCGCTGTTGATTGGAGTTCCAATTTCTTTAACAATATCATTGTTTTGTATGATTACTACCGAATTTACCCCACTAAATGAATAAACATTTGACACGTAAGCATCTTCTGTTGGATTGCAGGGATTATTTGTCCAGGTTTTCCATACAGTCGGATTTTGACAGGCTAATTGCTGTCCAACAAGGTAGCTATCAAAGTTATCCTCAAATGTTGTTACCTGTCCAATAGCAATAGTTGATAAAAATATTGCCATAACAAAGCTTAAATAGAAGATGTAGATTTTCGTCATTCAAGTTTCCAATTATTGATAAAATTAGGTTGTGAACTATTTCAAATAAAATGCCCAAATCACACAGCATAAATAATTAACAATTGAATAATATCCAAACTTTAACTCCTATTAACTTATTAAAAAACATACCGTTAAGTGAATTATCTAATTAAAAGGTTGAGAAATAATTCCTCCTATAAACAATTGTGAGAATTGAAGTTAACGTAAAAACTGCTTGTGTAAAAAAATTTTATACTATTTGGACTCTTATTTTCGCCTAAATTATTATTTCCAACTTCAAGACTATGGAAACAAAATCTAAGATAGTCTTTAAATTTTAGCTGGAGTACACAATAAAAATTTTACTACTTGATTGAGAAAATACGATGTATATTTTCTATTAACTTATCCTTATTTTAATTCAATAATTTTATAAAATAAATTCAGGATCAGATGTTCGGATTTGTAAAAACAGAAGAAAAAAATAGACTTGATGACAACAACGATCTCCTTGTTGAGAGAAAAAGAAAAGAAAAACTTTTTACGATTACTTTTTCCATTATAGCATTTTTGGTTTTAAACCTTGCTCTTTATTTAATGACAAATTCTTTGTAACCTTTTCACTTTTATTCAATTTTTCAATGCAAAAAAATAATGTTTATATAGAAACATATGGCTGCCAAATGAATCTTGCTGATACTGAGATTGTTCTTGGTATTTTAAAAAAGCAGGGTTATGATGTAACCGATAAACCTGAAGATGCAGATGTGGTGCTTATTAATACTTGCAGCATTAGAGACAATGCGGAACAAAGAATTTATGGTAGAATTGGAAATCTTAAAACATTAAAACATAACAAACCTGAGCTTGTACTTGGCATCCTTGGTTGTATGGCTGAGAGATTGCGCAAAGATCTAGTTGAAGATAAAAAAGCTGTTGATCTGGTTGTTGGTCCTGATGAATACAGAAGACTGCCGGAATACATTGATGTTGCATTAAATGGTGATAAAGGTATTGGAGTTAAACTTTCTCGCACAGAAACTTATGATGATATCGAACCGCATCGTGAAGATGGACTTTCTGCATGGATTTCTGTTATGAGAGGGTGTGATAAGTTTTGTACATTTTGTGTTGTTCCTTTCACTCGTGGCAGAGAACGAAGCCGTTCACTTCAATCAATTATTAATGAATTAGAAAATCTATCTGTTCGCGGATTTAAAGATGTAACATTACTTGGACAGAATGTTAACTCATATTTAGATGAAACATCTGCCACCGGCGGAGATTTTGCTGATTTACTTTCTGCTGCTGCTAAAGTTGATAGAACTATGAGAATTAGATTTAGTACCTCACACCCGCAGGATATTTCTGATAAACTTTTATACACAATTGCAGAGCATCCAAATCTTTGTAACTACGTTCATCTTCCGGTTCAGTCCGGTTCAAATAGAATTCTTGAATTGATGAACAGAACATACACTGTTGAACATTATCTTAACTTGATTGAAAAGGCAAAAAAAATTATTCCGGGAGTTAGTTTTTCGACTGATATAATTTCAGGATTTCCAACAGAAACCTGGGAAGACCATTTTGCTACTTTAGAAGTGATGAAACAAGTTCGCTACGATGGCGCATATATGTTTAAATATTCACCTCGCGAAGGAACAAAAGCTTTCAGAATGGAAGATGATGTTCCTGAAGAAGTGAAATCCAAAAGACTGCAGGAGATTATTGATTTACAGCATCAGATTTCTCTGGAAAAAAATCAGGATTTGATCGGTACAGAAGAAATTATTCTTGTTGAAGGCTTTAGCAAAAAATCCAACGAATTTATTGCCGGCAGAACAGACACCAACAAAACAGTAATTGTTCCACTAAATGATAAAATAAAAACAAGCGATTACATAAAAGTTAAAATTAATAGAGCAACATCGGGTACTTTATTTGGTGATTACCTCTCACACATCCAACCTGAAAAAGCAGGTATTGCTCTTACAGCATAAACAAACTAATTTGTGTTAAACAATTTTTAGTCTGTTACAGAATTATGAAAAAACACTTTTCGATATTTCTTTTTGTCATTTCAATTTTATCGTCTTCGCAAATTTTAGCGCAGGAAGTTGATATCGTACCTTACCTCAAAATGATTGAGCAAGGAAAAATTGAAGAAGTAAAAGGCAAACTACTAGATTTAAAAACTGATTATCCCAAAAGCTCCAATCTAGTTTTCTTGGAAGGTGTTCTCACAGAAAACGGTCAGGATGCGGTTGTACTGTATCAAACATTAGTTGAAAAGTATCCTAAAAGTGCATACGCTGATGCCTCGATTTATCGAATCTATTCATATTACTTTGCTTTGGGATTATATAACACTGCCGATAAAAATTTTGAAAAGTTAAAAAAAGAATATCCTGAATCACCCTACATCAAAATGGCTACTCCTAATGTCGTTAATACTGAAGTCCAAGAGACACCCCAGCAAACCGAAGAAACTCCTGTGGAAAATGTTGACGTAGAAAAGCAGTTTTCTTATAGCGTTCAGGCAGGAGCTTTTACAAATGTCGATAATGCAAATTCACTAAAAAAAGATATTGAAAATGCAGGTATGATATCGTTTATTCAAGATAAAAATGTTGCGGGCACGGTATTTAATGTAGTTTACATAGGAAAGTTTGAAACGCGAAAAGAAGCAGATGATTTTCTTCCGATTGCAAATACAAGATTTAAAATTGCAGGCAGAGTTGTAGAGATAAATCAGTGAAGATTAAATTTTTAGGAACAGGCTCCGCAAAAACTTCTCTTAATCGTTTTCACTCATCTTTTCTTATTTCATCATCAGATCATAATTTGTTAGTTGATTGCGGTGATGGAATATCAAAAGCGATTCTAAAACAAAATATAGATTTCAATTCAATCGATTCAATTTTAATTTCTCACTTTCATGCCGATCATTATTCCGGTTTACCATCTCTTATAACTCAAATGAAATTATTATCAAGAAAAAATGATCTAACAATTTTTGTTCATTCATCTGAAAAAGATTTTTTGAAAGATCTCATTTTGCATTCATACCTATTTAATGAGCGAATGAATTTTAATCTAAACATTGTTTCGTTTGATGAAGAAAAGGAAGTTTTACTTTCTAATGATTTTAAATTTACTTCAAAGTTAAATTCACACTTAGATAAGTATAAAAAATATGATCAGAAAAATATATTATGTTTTACCTCTTTGAGTTTTTTGTTTAAGGATGATGAAAACTCAATCATATTTTCCGGTGATATTGGAAGTGAAAATGATTTATATCTTTTCAATGAAAAAGTTGATTGGTTTATTACTGAAACAACTCACCTTAAAATAAACAACATAATAAAGCTCCTGGATAAAAATCAATCCACAAAATTAATCTTAACTCACATCGGGGATGATTTTGAAAAACCAATAAATGAGTTTCATCAATCTTTACCTGAATATCTAAAATCTCGCATTATTATAGCTTTTGATGGGCTTGAGTTTAATCATTCTACTCAAAAACCTCTTTAATAAAATCCTACTTTGTGCTATATTTGGCATACAATTTTTACAAATTGGCAGACAAATCTTAAACTATTGAATGACAAGAGAAGAATTTAAAATAAAGAATGGCATAATCGGTAAGACCAAAGAGATTAACGATTTGGTTGATATCATTATGCAAGTTGCCCAATCCGATATTTCTATCTTAATATTTGGTGAAAGCGGAGTTGGTAAAGAGATTTTTGCGAAGGCAATTCATGCTCACAGCAATCGTTCAAACAAACCAATGGTATCTGTAAACTGTGGTGCAATTCCCGAAGGTATAATTGAAAGCGAATTATTTGGTCATAAAAAAGGTTCATTCACGGGGGCAGTAGAATCTCGCAAAGGCTATTTTGAAATTGCAGATAACAGCACATTATTTTTAGATGAGATCGGCGAGCTGCCGCTTACGACTCAAGTAAAGTTATTACGTGTACTAGAGAACAAAGAATTTATGAAACTTGGTGCAGAAACTGTAGTAAGAGTGGATGTTAGAATTATTGCGGCAACAAATAAAGATCTGCAAAAAGAAGTTGATGCAAGAAGATTTAGAGAAGATTTATTTTTCAGACTAAAAGCAGTTTCTCTAAACATACCCCCATTAAGAAAAAGAAAACCTGATATTGAAGAACTTGCAAAACATTTTATCAAAGGATATGCTGAGAACAATAAACTCGCAGTTCCTGAGATAACATCTGGAGCTTTGGAGATTTTAAAAAATTATACTTGGCCCGGTAACATACGTGAATTGAAAAATACCGTTGAAACGGCGATTGCACTTAATCGAGGGAAATCCTTAACTGAAGAAATGTTTGCTGAGTTAAGAACTGATTATGTTGATTACGACGATCAAAGAAATCTGCCTGTGTTCCTAAGAAAATCACCAGAAGATGCAGATAGGGAACTGATCTATCGCGCTCTGTTTGAAATCAAAAAAGATATTATGGAATTAAAGGATATAATTGTTCATTGGTTTAATGTTGATGATTTTAATCGAAGAGAAAAAGAAGATGATGTTTTATCAATAAGAGATCTTGAAAAGGATGCAATTGTAAAAGCCTTGGATAAGACAAAAGGAAGTAAGCGAAAAGCCGCTAAATTGCTGAACATAAGCGAGAGAACTTTATACAGAAAATTAAAAGAATATGATATCGTTGAATCGTAATAAATATAAGATCATACTATTCTCAGTTTTAAATCTATTGTTTGTAGGATTAATTGCAATTAATTTTACTTCGTGCTGTGCGTATTCTTTTACAGGTGCATCTGTTCCGGAGCATCTAAAAACAATTGCAATTCCAATTGCAGATGATAGAAGCGGTTCCGGTGAGCCTGGTTTAAGAGAGGATTTAACTCAAACATTAATAGAAAAATTTATTAATGACAACACTCTGCAGGTTTCAGAAAGAACATCCGCAAATGCACTATTAGAATGTTCTATCGTATCACTTAATGATGCGCCTGCAATTGTTTCTGCAGGTGAAGATATTACATCAAGAAGAATTACAATTGGAGTGAGAGTTATTTATCGAGATTTAGTAAAACGATTAACAGTTTTTGAAAAAACATTTTCTAACTATAGTGATTATCCTGCAAATGATCCTATAAACGGAAGACAATCGGCGATAGATGCTGCGATAGAACTTATTAGTGAAGACATTTTGTTAGATACAGTATCAGGTTGGTAATAAGAGAGGATTTTTAATTTAAATGGAACAAGCAGTTTTAATAGGATATTTTGTTTCACTTTCAATTCTATTTTTATTTGGTCTACACGGATTTGTAATGATGTACTATCACAGAAAGTATGGTCATAAAAATCCTGTACCCGATAATGAATTTAAACCCGATAAATTGGTTACAATTCAACTTCCACTTTACAATGAAATGTATGTTATTGAAAGATTAATTAATTCCGTTTGCGAGATAGATTATCCTAAAGATAAAATGGAAATACAGGTTCTTGATGACTCAACCGATGAAACAACTGCAATAGTTGCCAGAGTAGTTGAAGAAAAAAAGAAATTAGGATTTGATATTTCACATGTTAGAAGGGGAACCCGGGAAGGATATAAAGCAGGTGCGCTTAAAGAAGGGATGAAAATTGCAAAAGGTGAATTCATTGCAATCTTTGATGCTGATTTTATTCCGCAAAAAGAATTTCTGAAGAAAACACTTTCATATTTTACTGACGATAAAGTTGGGATGGTACAATCACGATGGGAACATCTTAACGGTGATTATTCAATCATAACTAAAGCACAGGCACTTGCTCTTGATGGACATTTTGTAATTGAGCAAACTGTTCGTAACAAATCTGGTTTTTTTATAAACTTTAACGGAACAGGCGGTGTCTGGAGAAAAAAATGTATTGAAGATGCAGGCAACTGGCATGCAGATACATTAACCGAAGATCTTGATTTAAGTTATCGTGCACAATTAAATGGCTGGAGATTTGTTTTCTTAAAAGATTTTACATCACCTGCAGAATTGCCATCTGAAATTAATGCACTTAAAGCACAGCAGTTTCGCTGGACTAAAGGTGCTGTGGAAACAGCAAAAAAAATTCTACCGTTAGTCTGGAAATCAAAAGTTCCGTTAAGAGTAAAACTTCAATCAACTTTTCATTTAACTAATAATTTAGTTTTCCCATTTATTCTGCTTGCAGCCATTTTAAATGTTCCGCTGATTTTTATTAAGAACAGTGGTGCGCACGAACTTTACTTTGCAATGATGTCATTGTTTGTTCTAGCATTCGTAAGCTCTTTTTTGTTTTATTTATACTCACAAAAAGATATTCATACTGATTGGAGAAAACGTATTGTGCTTTTCCCTTTGTTTATGGCTGGCAGTATGGGATTAGCTGTTAATAATTCCCGAGCAGTGTTTGAAGGATTGATGAATAGAAAAAGTGAGTTTGTTCGTACACCAAAATTCAAACAGGAAAGTGATAAAGACACATTTGTTGGGAATAAATATTTAAATAAAAAACTTGGTCTTTCTGTTTTTGTTGAAGCTGTACTTGCGGTTTACTGTTTTCTTGGAGTTTTATCCTCAATCTATTTTATGGAGTTGGCTTCAATTCCATTCCAGGTGTTGTTTACTTTAGGATTTTCATTCATAGCTTATACATCTATTAAACACGCTTACGCAACAAAGAAAATTTAATGAGCAGTAATTCATTCGATGCATTCAATCAGAAAGTAAGTTTAATATACGAGTACAATAATAAGTCTCCTTTGTTTGCTCGTGTTGCAGAAAATGAAATCGAAAAAAATAATATTGATGAAGCTATTAAAATTTTGACCAATGGATTGCTCACTCATCCCGATTTTTCTGTTGCATATTTTTTGCTTAGTAAAGCCCACACAATAAAGGGCAATTACGGACAAGCTTTAAAGTTTCTAAAAAAGGGAAGTGAGCTTGTTCATTCTCCTAAAACTTTTGATTATTACCTTCGTGAGATTGATGCTATAAAAAAACAGAGGCAGCTTTTTAATGTTTCCCGTTGGGCAGATTCTGCAAATGAACAGTTTTCAAACTTTAATTCCACCCAGACAAATATAACTGAGAGTGAAAAACCTGCTATTAGCATTGAGGAAACTCTAAATAAACTGACTGCAGAAATTGCAGGAGCTACTCAAACAGTTAGAGAAGCAAAAAAGAAAATAGAAGAAACAAAACCAAAAAATTATTCAAACAATGATTTTATTGTTTCTGAAACTCTCGCAAAAATTTATATTACTCAGGGTGAATTTAAGGAAGCAATTTCTGTTTATAAGAAATTGAAAATTAAAAATCCTGAAAAAGAATTTTATTTTGATTCTAAAATTGCCGAATTAAAAGCAAAGCTAAGTGCATAATATTTAACAATTCTATCTTTACAGAAGTGATTTATAATTTCTCGCCTGATGTAAAATCCTATGAACTAAAATTGAAGTATCCTCTATCGTGTAAAAGACTATATAGGTTTGAACGATTAAAAACCTGTAACCTAAATTTTTAATTTCTTCATCTCTTGGAACTCTGCCTAAATATGGATTTTCAGAAAGTAGTTTTAAATCTTTTTCAATTTTATCAGCTAAATTTTTTGCTGCATCTAAATTATCATTCGCAATAAAGCTAATTATTTCAGTAAAATCCTCTTCTGCTATCTTTAATAATCTGATTTGATATTTATTTGCTGGCATTGATTGTATTCCTGATGCCGTCCATAACTTGCTTTAATGTTCTGCCTTTATCACCCGCAGCCTTTTGATTCTGAGCGATAGAAAGTTTTGAAAGCAGATCAAGTTTTAACTGCATTTTTGAATAATGCATCATAGACATAACAACCAAATCACCTTCTCCATTTTTTGTGATAAAGATTGGTTCATTTGAATTATGTGCTAATTCGGAAATCTCATTAGATTTGTTTCGTAAATCAGAAATTGGCTTAATTATTGGCATTATGTTAACTCCTTATTTGATGTCAAAATTATATCATTATTATGATAGACACAAGATATCAATAATGAAATTATTTTTCATGATACAAAAACGCAGTAATATTGATGGTTTAAAATTCAAATCAAATAATTACTTTTACTGCATACTTTTTTATTACCTTTGTACTATGATTGATACAACCCCAAACAAGGTATTACAACGTAAATTCTATATTCGCCCTGTAATCACAGTGGCAAAGGAGTTGCTTGGTAAGGTGCTCATAAAGAAAGATGGGAATCAGGTTTTGGCGGCAAGGATTGTAGAAGTTGAAGCATACGATGGCAATATTGACAAAGCATCACATTCATTTAACGGCAAAACAAAACGCAACGAAGTTATGTTTTATGAAGGCGGATATTTTTATGTTTACTTTACTTACGGTGCTCATTTTTGCTGTAATGTTGTTACTGGTAAAAAGGATCATGGTGCCGCAGTTTTAATTCGTGCAGTTGAGCCTTTAAGTGGAATTGATGAAATGATTAAAAATAGATTTAACAGGGAATTGAAATCGGAAAAAGAAATTTATAATCTAACTAGCGGACCAGGAAAAGTTTGCAAAGCTTTTGGTTTTAATAAAGATCATTCAGGTTTAGATTTAACAAAAAGTGCTGTTTTTATTGTTGATCAACCTAAGCTTAAAAGAAATAAGATTGGTGTCTCTAAAAGAATTGGTATTACAAAATCTGTTAGTTTGCCGTGGAGATTTTTTGAAATTGGAAATCCATATTTATCAAGATGAATAAAGAACCTAAAAATATTTTAATTGTTCGTACGGATAGAATCGGTGATCTGATTTTAACTCTTCCTTTAGCCGGTTTGATTAAAAAGAAATATCCAAATTCTAAAGTTTCTTTTCTTGTTCGTGAATACACAAAAAATATTGTTATTAATCATCCTTTTATTGATGAAGTAATTGTTCTTAAAGAATCTAATGGAAATGTGCCTCTGTTTGAAAATGTAAATATCATCAAACAGAAAAAATTTGATTACTGTATTGTTGTTTATCCAAGATTCAAAATTAGTCTGATTGTTTTTTTAAGCGGAATTAAAAATAGAATCGGCACCGGTTATCGCTGGTATTCATTTTTGTTCAATCAAAAAGTTTATGAGCACAGAAAAAATGCTGAAAGACACGAACTTGAATACAATGTTAATTTGCTTGAGAAACTGGGAATAAAAAATACTATTGCGGAAAAAAATATTAGTTACGATTTAAGAGTTGATGAAAGTTCTTTACAGAATGTTATCAAAATTCTTATAGATGAAAAATTTGATCTGCATAAACCAATTGTAATTGTTCATCCGGGCAGCGGCGGTAGTTCAATCGATCTGCCGGTAAAGAAATTTACCGAGCTTGTAAGCAAACTTGATGAAGATAATTATCAAATCATCTTAACAGGAAGCAAAAACGAAATTGAACTTTGTGAGAAAATTAAATCATCAAACAAAGTAAAAAATCTTGCAGGCAGATTTAATCTTGATGAACTAACTGCCTTGATTAGCAAATCAGCAATGTTTATTTCTAACTCAACAGGACCCATACACATAGCTGCAGCACTTGGTAAATATACTGTTGGGTTTTATCCAAAAATTGTTTCCTGCTCGCAGGAGCGGTGGGGACCTTACACAAATAAAAAACTTGTGTATGAGCCCCAGATAGATTGTAAAAATTGTACACGCGAACAGTGTGAAAAATTAAATTGTATGGATACGATTGATATAACTAAAGTGTACACCGATATTAAAAATGTTCTAAATAAATTCCAGGAGTAGTAAATGAAATCCTTTATTAAAATAAAATCGATATATGTCTTTTGGCTTATTTTTTCAATTATCTCTTTGCAGTCATTCGCGCAAAAGAGTGATGAATTTAGAACGGTTGATAACAATGCTTTCCGTGAAGGCGAGAAACTTACATTTGATGTTAAATACGGATTTGTTACTGCAGGCATTGCATCTTTTGAAATACCCGCGATTAAAAAAATGTCAGGTAGAAATACTTATCACATAACATTTGAAGTGAACACTGTTCCAACTTTTGATAATTTCTTTAAAGTGCGCGATAGATACGAAACCTATCTTGATGTAGAAGGAATGTTTCCATGGAGATTTGAACAGCACATACGCGAAGGAAAATACTCAAGAGATTTTTCAGCATTCTTTGATCAGAGAAAAGGTAAAGCTAAAACGAGTGAAGGACAGTATGATATTCCCAAATATGTAAACGATATTGTTTCTGCTTTTTACTATGCACGAACTCTTGATTATTCAAATTTAAATGTTGGTGATAAAATTCCGTTAAAGAATTTTTATAAAGATAAAGTTTACGATCTTGATGTAGTTTACCTGGGTAAAGAAACAATCGAAGTTGCTGCAGGAAAGTTTGATTGTATAATTGTTGAACCGCTTGTACAGGAAGGCGGATTATTTAAAAGCGAAGGCAGTATATTACTGTGGATGACAAACGACGCGGCTAAAATGCCGGTACGTGTAAAAACAAAAGTTGTTGTTGGTGCAATAGATGCAGATTTAACAAGCTATAAAGGTGTTTACGGTAAATTAACCTCCAAAAGAAAATAAACGCAATTGCGATTTCGTAGCTCAGCTCTCCAGAGCTGAGATTGATACAATACAAGTTGTCATAGTTGTATTATTTAGATTTTGCGTTCAGTATACTTAATCTCAGGACGGAGTCCTGAGCTACGCAGGAAAAAATAATTAATTTCGTAGCTCAGCTCTCCAGAGCTGAGATTGCGTTGTATAATTGAAGATCATAAAAAAATAAAAATTTACAAAAAAAATTAGTAACCAAACTCAGGACGGAGTCCTGAGGTACGACGAAATAAAATTATTGTTGATAATATTTTATGCCTCAACAAAGACACTTTCATAGAAGAAACCTACCGCATCTTTATTACAACGAAGGCATTTACTTTGTAACATACAGACTTTATGATAGTATTCACCCAAACGAGTTGGCTAAACTTCAGTTATCAAATAAACAGTTAACTGATGCCGAACAGAAAAAGTTATTCAAGAAGTACGATGAGCTTCTTGATAAACCTCATAACAACATAAAATATCTTACAAAAAAAGAAGTAGCTGAAATTTGTAAAAACTCAATATTGCATTTTGATGGCAAAGACATTGAAGTAATTTGTTTTTGCATAATGCCAAATCATATACACTTGGTTATTGAAATAATAAATAAGAACAAGATGGTCGGAGATATAATGGCATCTATAAAGAAATTTTCTGCAAGAGAAGCCAATAAAGCATTAAATAGAGTCGGCACATTCTGGCAGGCAGAAAGTTTTGATAGGTTAGTAAGAGATGAAAAAGAATTATACAACATTATAAAATATGTTTTGTTAAATCCCGTTAATGCAGGATTAGTAAAAGATTATAAAGATTGGCAGTACACATACTGCAAAAAAGAATATTCAGTTTTGTAACATCTTTCGTAGCCCAGTTCTCCAGAACTGAGATTTGATATTCCATTTTCGTAACTCAGTTCTCCGAACTGAGATTTTATAGTACAAGAATTAACTGTTTTATTTATGTAACAATTAATTTATGGCATCAATCACAGGACTGGAGTCCTGTGCTACGAAGTTAATTCAAACTCAGGGATGCATTTACCACGACAAACCGCCCCACACATTTAACATTAATTTTTTAATTGTTGCTTGAAGGCAATATTTAATTAGCCTATTTTTTAGGCGTAATTTGTACAACAACATACAATAAACTGCAATTAAATTATGTTTATTAAACTTTATTTTATTACTCCTAAACTGTGGAGGGATTTATGAAAAAATTTGGGTTACTGTTAATACTATTCTCAACTCTTTCTTTCGCTCAACCTTGGAATTATGATTTTGGAACAGGAACAGGGACTTATTCAACTGCATCTGGAGTGAGCCTTACTTTTTTACCAGATCCGCCAACCGGAGGAGGTGCTGATTCACGAGTAAGAATTGGTACTACAGGTGGGAGTTTTAATTTAGAAAATCAAAATATATTATTTGGTAGTCAGTCATATCTAAGAGTTGTAGCACCTACAAGCGCTTCAGTTAACAAATTTTCAATATATGATTATGCAGCTGGGAAATCTTACACCATACAATTTAAAGTGAGATTTGGAGCCTCAGATGGTTCATCTACAGGCGCATCTTCTGGAACATGGTATTTATTTGTTGGAGATGGATCAACTTATAGTGATGCTAGTAGTTTTAATGGTGCTCAAGTATTTACTGGTATTCAATGGGTATTCGGTGCAAGCGGTGCAATCACCACTAATGTTCGAGTTGCCGGGGCTTGGACATCATCTGGTATTAGTGGCACACCTTTTTCTCAGGGGAATACCTACACCGTAGATATTTATGGAAATAACACTACAAATACAGCTAATTATACTTATGGAACATCACAAAGCGTAGCTGCTAATACTATGGATATTTGGGTAAATGGCACTTTAGTAGCTGATGATATTGGCAAAGCACTTCTTGCTGGAGATGCAAATATTGATTCATATATGTTTTATGGTGAAAGTAGTACAGGAAATGTTGCGAATATTTTTATAGATGATATTATTTATACAAATACTATATCAGCAAATATTCTCCCCGTAGAACTCTCATCCTTCTCTGCTTCTATAATTGGGAATGCTGTTAAGTTAAATTGGAAAACAGCAACAGAGGTCAATAATTATGGATTCGAAGTAGAACGCTGTGCGCTAAGCGCTGAGCGTCAGGCGTGGGAAAAATTAGGATTTGTAAATGGCAATGGTAACAGCAACTCGCCAAAGAGTTATTCTTATGAAGATAAAAACGTTACTGCAGGAAAATACAGTTACAGACTAAAACAAATTGATAACGACGGACAGTTTGAATATTCTAAAGCTATTGAAGTTGATCTTGGCGCACCAAAGAAATTTGAGTTAAGTCAGAATTATCCTAATCCGTTTAATCCAATTACAACAATCCGTTTTAATTTACCGGAAGCAGGAAATGTAAAACTAACATTGTTTAACATACTTGGTCAGGAAATAAAAACACTTGTAAATGAGTTCAAAGAATCCGGTGTACACACAATAAATTTTGATGCAAGTGATCTTAACAGCGGAATGTATATCTACAAAATTGAAGCAGGTACATTCGTTCAAACCCGCAAGATGACGTTGGTTAAATAACATTCTTTAAACCTTCGAGGTTACAAAACATAAACCTCGAAGGTTATCGTTTTTAAAGGCTCAGGCAACTGAGCCTTTTTTTATATAGCTGCACTTCCCTTTCTATTTATTTTTAGAAGACAAGGTTAATTTCAAAAAACACTTTTATTGTATCATTTATTTTTTTAAGTTAAAACTAAGTACACAATAATAATTTATTCATAATTTAATTGGAAGATTGGATGAAAACATCATTGTTACTAATATTATGCATTGCAATATCCTTGATAGTCTATTCTCAGCAGATTAAAGGTAAACAAAATACATTTATGCAAAAAAACTCATATTCTTCTTTAACAGAGGGATTTGATTACGATTCCATCCGATTTGGAAAGCAAGATACTTAGTGGTAAGCAGATTCAAAATATTAATGAAAAGATTATTTACAATATATTTAATAGCACTAACTAGTTCTTTCTGTTTTAACTAAATAATTCTTGATTTTACAAGGAGCAGAATGATGAAAATAAAAATACTGTTTCTAATACTTTTGTTTATTATTCCTACTTACGGACAATTCATATCTGTTTGGGATCAAGTTCCGGAGGAAATAAGAGAGAAAAATTCATTCAAGCGATATGAATGGTTCTACCGTCCAAGAACCGATGAAACCGGTATATTTCCAAAAGAACATGTCAATCAGCAAATAGCAATCGAAGAACAAAAAGTTGCAGAAAATGATCTGAGACTTGAAAAAGGCAGTGGTACATCAGACTTATGGATAAATATAGGTCCGAGCGCAATTGATATGAATTCAAGCTTTATTCCTTACTGGGGCAAAGTAAGCGGAAGAGTACGAGGTCTGGATGTTCATCCAACAAATCCTAATATTGTTTATATCGGTGCAGCAGCTGGAGGAATTTGGAAGACTACTGATGGAGGCACTACCTGGGTAGATAAAAGCGGCGGCTTAACCCGACTTACATTTGGTAGTATTGCTATCGATCCAAATAATACAAATACTATTTATGCCGGAACTGGGGAAACTATTTGGTTTTATAATAATGTTACTTACGAAGGGAATGGGCTGTACAAATCAACTAATGGTGGGGATACATGGACACAAATTACTAATGGATTCGGAATACAAACCCAGTTCTCAGATTTTGAAGTAAATCCCGGTAATTCAAATGTTCTTTTGGCTTCGCTTGGTTCAGGTAATTGGAATCTTGGCGCGCCAACCAATCAGGGAATATGGCGAAGTTCTGATGCAGGGCTAACCTGGACACTAACCTTGAATGTTCAAAGTGCTTTTGACGTGGCATTTCATCCTTCAAATAGTCTTTTAGCTTATGCAGCTATTGGTAATAAAGTTTCCGCAGGTGGGTTTTACCGTTCAACTGATGGAGGTGCTACCTGGATTCAAAGTAATATAGGACTCCCTGCGGCAACTTCGATTTGTAGAATGCAATTTGAATTATCTCCTTCTTCACCTCTAATTATCTATGCCCTTATTTATAGTAATGTTGCTTTACCCGGTGGCCGGGCAACTGCCGCATTCCGATCAACTGATGGGGGAGTAAATTGGTCTCAGATATCTTCCGGAGTACTTATTTCTGGAACTTATGATGGAGGAACAACAATCAGCGACCAGGGCAGCTATGATCTGTGTCTATCCGTTCATCCAACAAATCCAGACATAGTTTGTTTCGGTAATGTAGAACTAAGTAGAACTACCAACGGTTCAAGTATTTCATTCGTCCGAAATCCTTCAGGATATATTATTCCTGGTTACTCTATTGGCGCTTGGGCTTGTTGGTCCCATGTTGATATACACAAAATTCATTTTGCTCAATCCAATGGTAATATAGTTTACATGGGATGCGATGGTGGTGTATATAAATCAACAGATGCAGGTGCAACCTGGTTTAACGTCAATAATAATATTAACACTATACAATTCTACAGAGTAGCTTCACATCCTACAAATTCATCTATACTTTTTGGAGGAGCCCAAGATAACGGCAATTTCAGTACTTCAGATAAAGGAGCAACAAATTGGGTTTTTGAAACAAGCGGTGATGGTATGGAATGTTTCGTAGATTATAATGATCCTAACTACGTTTTTATGAGTACACAAAATGGTTATTTAATGCGAAGTAGTGATGCAGGGTCTACTTGGTACGATATTGGAAGTGTTGGTAATAGCGCGTGGTTATCTCCATACTGGCAGCATCCAACAGATTTTAATAAAGTTTATGCTGCAATTGGCCAAAGAATTTTTAGATCAACAAGTAGAGGAGCTCCCGGAACTTGGCCCTCATTTTCAGCAACGTTTACTACAAATAGAATCACATCTGTTGCGCAGTCGTCTGTAACAGTAACGAATATGATCGCAGTTTCTAGTTATTATACCTCAACACCAGATATTGATAGATCATCAGATGAAGGAGCAACCTGGACTGACATAACATCTAATGTAACGAATGCTGGATTTACGGGAACTGATATCCAAAGGGTTATTGCTGATCCTGTTAATGGCAATACATTTTATATCACAAGAGCATCATACAGTGGTGGACAAGTTATTAAAACAACCAATTTTGGTACAAACTGGACAAACGTAAGTGGTAATTTACCTTTGGTACCTGTAAATGATTTATTCATCGATCCTGCAAATACAAATCATCTCTATGCGGGTAACGATTTTGGTGTATACTGGTCCACTAATGGAGGAACAAACTGGATAAAATTAAGCAATGGAATGCCGTTTGTCCCAGTGCTTGATTTCAGTTTCTTTAGTAATGGAGGCTCACGTTATCTAAGAGCAGCTACACACGGCAGAGGTGTTTATGAGTTAAATATTGATTCGCCTTTACCTGTAGAGTTATCGAGTTTTATCGCCTCAGCTAAAGAGGATAATATTCTTCTAAAGTGGACAACTGAAACTGAAATTAATAACTATGGATTTGAGGTTGAAAGAAGTGTAGATCAAGATGATTTTAAGAAAATAGGATTCGTGATAGGTAATGGAAATAGTAATTCACCAAAAGATTACACATTCACGGATAAATTTTTAAATGGATTTCTTTCTTACAGGTTGAAGCAGATCGATAATGATGGATCTTTTACCTACTCAGACATAGTTGAAGTCGAAGCACTTACTGTAAAAGATTTTGCAGTTTACCAAAATTATCCCAATCCATTTAATCCTGTTACATCAATTAAATTTAAGATTCCTGCAGAAAGTAAAGTAAAACTTACAATTACAAATTTATTAGGAGAAGAAATATCAACAATATTAAACCAACAGCAGAGCCCGGGTATTCATGAAGTGCAATGGGACGGAGGTAACAATGCATCAGGAGTATATTTGGCTAATATGCAAATCAATTCCATTGATGGTAATACAAGTTTTAATAAAACTATCAAAATGATATTAAATAAGTAGTGCAGCGGAAAGGGTAACTATCGGCGTATAAGAAAAATGACTTTGTTTAAATAATATAATTTCCAAGTACTATATTCTAAATACTAAAGGCTCAAGAGATTGAGCCTTTTTTGTTCCATTTAATTACTATTTTTATTTAAACAAAAAATATTATTCTTATTGTATGAAAATAAAATTTGAAATAATTATTACTCTGCTTTTTGTATTTAATATTTGTATAAAACCCCAGTCGGAATTTATTAAAGGTGTTGATCTATCTACGCTTTTACAGATCGAGGATAATGGCGGAATATTTAAGGAAAATGGAAATGTAAAAGATCCAGTAATGATATTTAAAGATCACGGAATTGATTATGTAAGATTAAAAATCTGGCATACACCATCTGCTGATTATGATAACCTGCAAAAAGTATTAATTGCTGCACAACGAATAAAATCAAATGGATTAAAGTTTTTATTAAATATTCATTATTCAGATTGGTGGGCTGATCCTGCTAATCAAACAAAGCCTGCAGCGTGGAATGGATTGTCATTTCAATCTTTAAAAGATAGTGTTTATCAATACACAAAAAATGTTATCACAACTTTAAAAAATAATAATGTTCTTCCGGATATGGTTCAGATTGGTAATGAAATTATTTGTGGTATGCTATGGAATGATGGACGAATTTGTGAACAGTATAACACCCCACAGCAATGGGCAAATTTAGGTGCGTTAGTAAAAGAAGGAATTCGTGGTGTAAATGATGCGATTGATATAAATGATTCAGTTAAAATTATGATTCACATAGATCGCGGCGGAGATAATGCTGGAGCGCGCTGGTTTTATGATGGTTTACTTTCACAAAATGTTCAGTTTGATATTATTGGATTGTCATATTATCCCTGGTGGCATGGAACATTAAGTGATTTGCAAAATAATCTAAATGATCTTGCTGTACGTTACGGTAAAGAAATTATTGTTGTGGAAACTGCTTACCCATGGACTTTAAACTGGAATGATAACACAAATAATATAGTTGGAAACTCAAATCAGTTATTGGCTGGATATCCTGCAACTGTGCTGGGCCAAAAAGATTTTCTTGTAGATTTGATAAACATCGTTAACACTACAACTAATAACAAAGGTATTGGAGTTTTTTATTGGGAGCCGGATTGGATTAGCACACAAACGTTTGGATCACCCTGGGAAAACTTAGCTTTGTTTGATTTTTCAGGTGAGTTACTATCTTCTATTTCTGCATTTGATTCTATGTTAACTCATGTTGAAAATGTTGAAACAATAGTAAACAAGTTTCAATTGTTTCAGAATTATCCAAATCCGTTTAATCCGAGTACGAAAATCAGTTGGCAGTCGCCAGTCAGCAGTTGGCAATCAATTAAACTGTATGATGTTTTGGGCAAGGAAATCGAAACTATAGCTGAAGGTAATTTTAATCCTGGAGTTCATTCTAAATTGTACATTGTAAATTCAACATTGCCAAGTGGAGTATACTTCTATCAGTTAAAAGCAGGTGAGTTTATCCAAACAAGAAAAATGACTTTGGTAAAATAGTTTTGTAGCGCAGGAATCCTTTCCTGCGAGTGTATAGAAAAATTAAGTCTCAGGTAACTAAGCCTTTTTTGTTATATCCTCATCCAACGTTTCAGACTAATAAACTTATGTTCAATAATTATTAAAGAATGACTATTTTTGAACTACTGTTAAAATCTTATAAAAAATATTTCTTAACTAGAAAGAGTGTTATACATGGCAGCAAAAATTATTTGGACAAAAATTGATGAAGCTCCCGCTTTAGCGACTTATTGTTTACTTCCTGTAGTAAAATCATTTTCTAAAGGAACGGGAATTGAAATCGAACAAAAAGATATTTCCTTAGCTGGAAGAATCATTGCAAACTTTCCTGATAATCTAACAGAAGAACAAAGAATTCCTGACTATCTAACTGAACTTGGTGAGATTGCAAAAACTCCTGAAGCAAATATTATTAAACTTCCTAACATCAGTGCTTCAATTCCACAGTTAAAAGAAGCGATTAAAGAATTACAGGATAAAGGATTTAAAATTCCTGAATATCCTGAAGAACCAAAAAGTGATGAAGAGAAAAAATTAAAAGAAAGATTTGCAAAAGTTCTTGGCTCCGCAGTTAATCCCGTTTTAAGAGAAGGGAATTCTGATAGACGTGCATCTATATCTGTTAAAAAGTTTGCTCAAAAACATCCGCATAAAATGATGAAGCCATGGCCGGCATCGGGATCAAAAGCCAGAGTTGCACATATGACTCAAAAAGATTTTTACGGAAATGAAACTGCACTTACTCTTGCAAAAAATGATATTGTTAAAATTGAATATGTTGATGAAAGCGGGAACACAACCGTTCTTAAAGAAAATCTTAAACTTCTTAACGGAGAAGTTATTGATACAACAGTGATGAATGTTAAAGAGTTAAGAAAATTTTATGCTCAGCAAATTGAAGAAGCAAAAAAAGATAACGTTTTACTTTCTCTTCATCTAAAAGCAACGATGATGAAAATTTCTGACCCGATAATGTTTGGTCACGCTGTTTCTGTTTATTACAAAGATGCACTTGATAAACATTCTAATGTGCTAAAAGAAATCGGTGCAAATGTAAATAATGGTCTTTTGGATGTACTTGAAAAACTTAAAAAACTTCCTGAATCAAAAAGAGCGGAGATAGAAGCAGATATTAATAAAGTGTATGAATACCAGCCTGAACTTGCAATGATTGATTCCAGAATTGGTAAAACAAATCTGCATGTACCGAATGATGTAATTGTAGATGCATCGATGCCAAACATTGTGCGCGATGGCGGTAAGATGTGGAATAAAAAAGATGAATTGCAGGATTGTATTGCAATGATTCCGGATCGTTGTTATGCAGGTATTTATCAGGAAATTATTCAAGATGCAAAAGTAAATGGACAGTTTGATCCTGCAACAATGGGCGCAGTTTCTAATGTTGGATTGATGGCACAGAAAGCTGAAGAATACGGTTCACACGATAAAACATTTGAAGCAAAAGGAAACGGAGTTATTCGTGTTGTTAATTCTGAAGGAAAAACTCTGCTAGAGCAGCAAGTTGAAACCGGTGATATATTTAGAATGTGCCAGGCTAAAGATGAACCGATTAAAGATTGGGTAAAGCTCGCTGTCAACAGAGCAAAAGCTTCTAATACTCCGGCAATTTTTTGGCTTGATGAAAACAGGGCACACGATAGAGAAATTATTGCAAAGGTAAAAAAATATTTACCCGAACATGATACGACAGGATTGGAAATAAAAATTCTTAAACCCGTTGATGCAATGAAATACACTCTTGAAAGAACCAGAAAAGGTCTTGATACAATTTCTGTAACAGGAAATGTCCTTCGTGATTATTTAACAGATTTATTTCCAATACTTGAACTCGGTACAAGTGCAAGAATGCTTTCAATTGTTCCACTATTAAATGGCGGCGGATTATTTGAAACCGGGGCAGGTGGATCAGCTCCAAAACACGTTCAACAATTATTAAAAGAAAATCATTTAAGATGGGATTCGCTCGGTGAGTATTGTGCACTTGTTCCATCTTTAGAAATGATTGCAGATAAAACGGGTAACCCCAAAGCAGCACTCTTAGCTGAAACACTTGATGCAGCCATTGGAAAGTATTTGGAAAATTCCCGGTATCCATCGCGTAAAGCTGGCGAAATAGACAACCGCGGAAGCTCATTCTATCTTGCATTTTATTGGGCTCAAGCCTTATCAGAACAAAGTAAAGATGCAGAATTAAAATCTCGTTTTACAAAAATGTTTCAGGACCTGAAATCAAACGAAGAAAAAATTGTTAGCGAATTACTTTCAGTCCAGGGTAAACCAGCTGATGTTGGCGGTTATTATTTGCCTGATGAAAAGAAAGCGAATGCTGTTATGCGTCCAAGTGCAACACTTAATAAAATTATTGATGAAATGTAATTAAGAAATTAACATTTGCCAGCAAAAATTGGGCTCAGGTATCTGAGCCTTTTTTTAATTTTAATTGATTTAGTCTTTATAATAACTTAAGTAGCAAGCGATAATTAATATTTAAATTTTGTAACTGTGATGTTTTCTTGAAATGAATACAAAAATTAACGACAATATTTTTGATACTTTCCCAAACTTAGAAACTGAGAGACTACAGTTAACGGAGTTTGTAAAAGGTGATGCTGAAGAGCTTTTTAAGATTCGTTCTGATGAAAGGGTTATGAAATATTTAGATAGAGATCCTCATAAGTCCGTTGCCGAATCAGAGTTAATGATTGAAAAAATGATTGAGATTTATAATAATAAATCAGGGATAAACTGGATTATTAGTAAAAAAGATTCACTAAGTGTAATTGGCTATATTGGATACTGGCGGTTGATTAGAGAAAATTTAAGGGCGGAAGTTGGATATGCTATGAAGCCCGAATATTGGGGCAATGGTTATATGCAGGAAGCACTTAACAAAGTAATTGAATTCGGATTTAAGGAATTTTGTCTGCATAGTATTGAAGGAAATGTAAATCCTAATAACCTGGGCTCTATAAAGTTATTAGAAAAATTTGGATTTAAGAGAGAAGCTTACTTTAAAGAAGATTATTTTTATAACGGAAAGTTTTTAGATACCGTAATCTATAGTTTATTAGAGACAGATATTAAGAATCCTAATTGAATACATTATAATTTTTAATTAAAAATTTAAGAGAAGTTCAAAATGCGACCATTCATACTAGCTGAAAATAACTGGAAAGATATTAAGAATCGTTCTATTGATCTTGTTATCTTACCCTGGGGTGCAACTGAAGCTCATAACTATCATTTGCCATATTCTGCCGATGTAATAGAATCTACCAGTATCGCAACGGCTGCAGCGGAAAAGGCGTTTAATCAGGGTGCAAAAATTATCGTTCTGCCTGCAATTCCATATGGAGTTAATACAGGGCAGACTGATATTAAGCTTGATATGAATATCAATCCAAGCACCCAGGCTGCAATACTGAATGATCTTATTGAAGTTCTTAATCGTCAGCAGATATTTAAACTGTTGATTGTCAATGGACATGGCGGTAATGATTTTAAACCTATCCTTAGAGAACTTGGATTAAAATATCCAAAAATGTTTTTAAGTTATTGTAATTGGTTTACTGCACTGCCCAAAGAAAAATATTTTGAGCTTGGTGGTGATCATGCTGATGAGATGGAAACAAGTTTGCTATTATATCTTGCCCCAAAATTTGTTCTTCCTCTAAGCCAGGCTGGTTCAGGACTTTCAAAGCAGATTAATATAAAGGGAATACAAGAAGGTTGGGCCTGGACAGAAAGAAAATGGTCTAGAGTTACTGATGATACCGGCATCGGAAATCCGTTAAAAGCCACAAAAGAAAAAGGTGAAAAATATTTTAATGATGTAGTGGATAAAGTAGCACAGCTTTTCATTGATATTGCTAATTCAGATATAAATGATTTATACAAATAACTCAATTTTTATGCACTCCTTTTAAATTTGAGTGTCACTTCTTATATCAGTAATTTTAAGCATTATTATTCAACTCATATTTATTACTGATGCAAGAATTTAATAACGACAATCAAAACGAAGAACAGCCAATCGAAGATGTAACTATTTCCAAAGAAAGTAATCCGAATTACGATCCGGATAATGATTTGGAGTTTCAGGTCTCACCTGTTGCTGCTGCATTTATCGGCTTAGCCGGTGCATTTTTTCTTTACCAGATAGTTGGTTCTTTGATTACAGTTCTAATTTTAGGAATGGATCTGGAAACAGTTCCTGTAGATAGCCTCCGTTTAATGACGATGGCGGGACAGATACTTTTTATTTTACTTCCCGCACTGTTATTTGCAAAATGGATTTACTCCGATGTTGGTAAGATTATCCGCATACGCAAACCTGATTTGAAAGAGTTAGGATTATTTACTCTTGGGATTGTTATTCTTACTCCATTGTTACAAGCATATTTGTATATCCAGAATTATTATTTAGAAATATTTGCGAAAAATTCGTCATTTATAAATTCCGTAAAAAGTATTTTTGATTCATTAAATGAAATGGTTGAAAAAACTTACAGTAATCTTCTTTCAGCATCCAACATTTTTGAACTTTCTTTAGTTGTAATGGTAGTTGCAGTTGTACCGGCACTTTCAGAAGAAACCATGTTTCGTGGTTTTATTCAGCGAAGTTTTGAGCTGCGTTATAAAAAATATATTGGCGCAATAATTACAGCTTTGTTTTTTAGTCTCTATCATTTTAATCCTTACGGATTTGTTCCTCTTTTTATTCTTGGTGCTTTCTTTGGATATGCTGCTTACCAGAGTAAAACATTACTAATACCAATGTTCTTACATTTCTTAAACAATTTTTCGGCGGTTTCTCTTTATCACATAATTGGCGATGATGAGTTATTAAAATCTGATGCATCAGTAAATCCCGGTGAACTTTCTTCCTATATATTAATGTTTTTGGGATTAACTGCTCTGTTTGTTGGGTTGATTGTTTTTATAAATAAATATTATTCTTCAAATAAATTATTAAAGGAGAAATGATTATGCCTTTCTGTCCAAATTGTACATACGAATATAAAGAGGGCATTAGCGTATGCCCAGATTGCGGTACAGCATTAGTTGAAGAACTAATAGATCACGATTGGGTTGTGGTTTACACATCAGATCAACTTTACGATGTGCAGATGATGAAGGACGCACTTGAGAGTGCAGAAATTGAAGCTACAATATTATCGCAGAAAGACAGCAGCTTTCCCGTTACAGGAAATCTTGCAGTCATAAAACTTCTCGTTAAAAATGAGGACGCTTCGTCTGCATTAAATTTTATTAAAGAATTAGAGAATACTAAACCGGAAGAAGAGGAGTAATGGCTTTAGGAAATACTGCTGTTCGTATTTTAGTTTCTGTTTTTGCTATTCCGGCATTGGTTTTACTCGCGTACTTTGGCGGCGTATATTTTTTAAGCTTTGTTCTGATCATAGCCGGAATATCTTTTTATGAATTTTCTGTTATGGCAAAATCAAAGGGTGCAAATGTAAATGTTAACCTTGGTTTAATTGCTGTAATTTTTTTGATTCTAAATCAGTATAGATTTTTCTTCAGTCAATATAATTTTCTAATTGGATTTTTTATTGTGCTTTTACTTTTTGAGTTATTCAGGAACAATGGATCCGCAATTCAAAACATCGGTGCAACGTTGCTCAGTGTTTTTTATATGGGAATTTTTGGAAGCACTTTAGTTGGCATAAGAGAATTTTATCCAAACATAAATGAATTGTATAACCAGGGTGGATATTTAATCATTTCAATTTTTGCAGCAATCTGGATTTGTGATTCTGCAGCTTTCTTTGGAGGCACAGCTTTGGGCAAGCATAAATTATTTCCGCGTGTTAGTCCCAAGAAAAGTTGGGAGGGAGCAATTTTTGGATTTGTATTTGCAATCCTTGCAATGATATTAGCAAAGAATATTGTGCTGGATTTTTTATCACTTAAAGATGCAATTGTTATCGGATTTATTATCGGAACACTCGGACAAATTGGTGATCTTGCAGAATCATTACTAAAACGGGATGCAGGTGTTAAAGATTCATCAAACTTAATTCCGGGTCATGGCGGAATCTTTGATCGCTTTGATTCGTTATTGTTTTCATCACCAATAATTTATTTATACTTAACACAATTTGCACGATGATTTGGAATAAGATTTTATGAGTGGAAAAGTTTCTGTAATAACTCTTGGCTGTTCAAAAAATACAGTTGATTCTGAAAGACTGATGAAGCAGATTCAGTTAAATAAGATTGGATTGGTGGATGATCCAAATAAAGCTGATACGGTTATAATTAATACTTGCGGATTTATTGAAGCTGCAAAAGAAGAATCCGTAAATACAATTCTTGAAGCAGTTACAATGAAAAACAGCGGCAAGATTAAAAAAATTATTGTTGCAGGATGTTTATCGGAGCGATATAAAGAAGATCTATTAAAAGAGATTCCCGAAGTTGATGTTTACTTTGGGACAGAGAATTACGAAGGGATCATAAAAGAACTTGGCGGCAATCTAAAAAAGGAATTACTTGGCGAACGATTATTAACAACGCCATCTCATACAGCATATTTAAAAATTTCTGAAGGTTGTGATCATCCTTGTTCCTTTTGTGCAATTCCGTTAATGCGCGGTTTGCACAAATCAAAACCAGTGGATGAGTTGATTCGTGAAGCAGAATTTCTTGCAGCAAATAATACAAAAGAATTAGTCCTGATTGCTCAAGACACAACTGATTATGGAAAAGATTTAATAGGTGATATAAATATTTCACATCTTTTAAAAAAGTTAAGTGAAATAAAGGGAATAGAGTGGATAAGATTAATGTATGCTTATCCATCAAAATTTCCGGATGAGTTGATTGAGGAGATTAAAACAAATCCCAAAGTTTGCAAGTATGTAGATATTCCATTACAGCATATTTCTAATGATGTTTTAAAATCGATGAGAAGGGGAGTAACTGCGGAGCGTACAAGAAAGTTACTGCATAAACTTCGCAAAGAAATTCCGGATATTACAATCAGAACTACTTTTATTGTTGGATATCCAAACGAGACTGAAAAGGATTTTGAAGAACTTTGTAATTTCATTCGTGAAATAAAATTTGATCGTATTGGAACATTTACATTTAGTGTTGAAGAAAATACTTCAAGCTATATTCTTGGCGATCCTGTATCTGAAAAAGAAAAAGAAAGAAGAAAAAATGTTTTGATGGAAATACAGAAAGATATTTCGCTTGAAAAAAATGAATCATTTGTCGGAAAAAAACTTAGAGTATTGGTTGAATCTGTTGAGGGTGATTTTTTTGTCGGGCGATCTTACAGAGATGCACCTGAAGTAGATGGAGAAATTTTGATCAATAAAAAAAATAACAAAATTAAAATTGGCAAGTTTTACGATATTGAAATTAATGATTACGATGAGTATGATTTATTCGGTGATATTTTGTTAGATGAAAGAAAAGGTAAATGAAAAAAATATTTTTAATTCTTATTTGTTTATCCTTAACTGTAAATTATAATGCGCAGGATAACATTGGTGAAAAAAATCAGAAAAATATAAATGCGGCTGTGTATTATCAGGAATTTTTGAACGCACAATCAGAAAAACCGGGTCTTACCCGCGTGGATGTTTTTATACAGGTGCCTTACAAGAATATTCAATTCTTAAAATCAAACCAGGGATTTACAGCTAAGTATTCTATTACGGCTTCTGTATTTGACAGCGTTAAGAAGCAGTTGATTGTTGAAAAAACGTGGAATGAAACAGTTGATGTTATAGATTTTACAATGACTACTTCGAAAGATAATTATAAGCTAAGCAGAAAGTCGTTTGACATTTTACCCGGAACTTATACAATTAGAACAATGCTGCAGGATAAAGATTCGAAGCAGGAAGCAATAGGTGAAAATGTATTTAAAGTTAGATCGTTCGATAAAAATATTTCTTTAAGTGATATTTTAATGATTGCCAAATTTGATAGTTCGCAGGGTAAAAATGCGATCATTCCAAATATCAGTCGTAATATCCCAACTTCTAAAGATAGGGTTAAATTTTATCTTGAAGTTTATTCAAGAGATAGTACTGATGTAAATAGAACATTTGAATATGTAGTCTATAATTCTGATAAGAATGTAATCCATAAAGAAGTTGAAGATAGAAATATAAAATCAGGTACAAACAAAATATTATATTCTCTGGCAGAATTTCCATTTGAACTTGGTGTTTACTCTTTAACTGTTTCTCTGCTCGATGAAAATTCTAAAGTGATTGAAACCGTTAGTAAGTCATTTTATTCACATTGGAAAGGATTGCCCGGTGTAATCACTGATATCGATAAGGCAATAGCACAAACTGTTTACATTGCAACTCCGGATGAACTGGATTATATGGAGGATGGTGAAACTATTCAGGAAAAGACGAAAAGATTTTTAGATTATTGGAAAAAGAAAGATCCTTCACCCAACAATGATGAGAATGAAATATTTGATGAGTACTTTAGAAGAATAGCATACTCGAATGATACTTTTTCAAACTATATAGAAGGCTGGAGATCGGATCGCGGAATGGTTTATACGATTCTTGGTACTCCGAACAATATTGATAGACATCCGTTTGAATATGATTCTAAACCCTATGAAGTTTGGGAGTATTATGATCTGAACAGAAGTTTTGTTTTTCTTGATCAGACCGGTTTTGGAGATTATAGATTAATCACGCCGTTAACAGGTGATTTGTATCGTTACCGTTATTAATATTATTCTTATAAAATTCTTCCATTATGATTCTAATTATCACTCTCAACCCTCTGTTAGAAAGAAGATTTGAATACGAACAGGTTTTGCCAGGAGGAGTTAACAGAAATGCTGTTACGAAAATATCCGCCGGCGGTAAAGGAATTAATGTAAGCCGCCAATTAAAAAGGCTTGGTGTAAAATCTTTTAACTATTTTTTTTCAGGCGGCACGAATGGAAAAATTTATCGTGAAGCATTAAAAACTGGAGAACTTGATTTTTCTTTTATATCCACAAAATCGGAAACAAGACACGCGGCAGTAATTACATCACAAAAAGATAAAACAGTTTCATCCTACTTTTCTGAGAATCCTAAAATCTCCCAAAGTGAAGTTGACGAATTTAAATCGAAACTGGATAAGATGATCCAGAATTGTGAGATTGTAATATTTTCCGGCAGCTCGCCATCAACTGAAACAGATTCAATAATTCCTTATGGTATTGAGTTAGCAAATAAGCACGATAAAGTTTCGATATGTGATACATACGGGAAGCATTTGCAAAGTTGTTTTGATGCAGTGCCCACAATGATTCATAATAATCTTACCGAAATTAAAAACTCACTTGGTAAAAATATAAATGATGAAAAATCAATCGTTGATTATTTAAATTATCTTTATCACATAGGTATTAAGCGGACTTATTTAACAAATGGGAGTAATAATTTTTACGCTTCTAATTTTGATTACATTTATAAAATTAAGCCATTAGATATTGAGGAAATTGATGCAACCGGAAGCGGCGATAGTTTTGTTGCGGGATTAGTTAATTGTTGGATCAATTCTGATTTGTTTGAAGACTCATTAAAATTTGCAACTGCAATCGCAGGATTAAATGCTGCCACTTTCGATGTGTCTAATGTTAGTCTTGAAGATGTTATAAAATTTAAAGATAGGGTAGAAATTTTACCGGTTGGAAAAAAAACAAAGACAATCGATGATTCGCCGCACGAAATTTAGTCTAGTATTAATACTTTTCATCTCTTCCTTTTTATCTGCACAAAAGCTTAGTTCATTTGAAGTAAACGGTAATTTTAACTTTGATGATTCAGAATATTTGAACTGGTCTGAACTTCGTTTAAGCCAACCCATTTACAATGGAATAATTGATTCGGTTAAATCCCAAATAGCGCGGAATATTTTACTGCAGGGATATTACTTTTTTAATTTTACAAACGCTGAGTTAATCGTTTCAGAAGATTCATCTAAGTTTGATATCATTTTAGAAATTGATGAAGGTTATCCGGTTGTGATTAATAATATTTATTTGAATGGGATAGATACTACGTCTGACATAAACATCATTAAGCAATTTGATTTTTTAAAAGGTCAGGTTTTTAACAAGCAGGAAATTGAATTAAATATTGAACAATTGCTAACAGGATTTGAAAACTCCGGTTATCCTTTTGCAAAAATCCAGATCACTTCAGTAAATGTTCATAAGGATTCAGTTAGCAGAGAAAATTTTGCGGATCTTTATCTTAATATTATTAGCGGAGAAGTGAATAAGATTGACAGAGTTGAAATTCAGGGTAATACATCAACTAAGGATTATGTTATTATAAGAGAACTTCGCATTGAATCGGGCGAACCTTATATGCAAAATAAAATAGAAGAATTTCCTAAAAGATTAAATCTTCTTCGTTTTTTTGAACCTGTTTCCATACCTCAATTTTACATCAACTCTAAAAAGGAAGGCGTACTGCTTGTTGAGGTTAAGGAAAAAAACACAAACAACTTTGATGGAATAATCGGATACATTCCGCCGGGTAAAGATGAAAGTTCCGGTTATGTAACGGGACTTGTAAATATTTCTTTACGAAATTTATTTGGTACAGGCAGAGCTGCTTCAATAAAATGGAATAAATATAATAGAAATTCTCAGGAATTAGATTTAAGATATCTTGAACCATGGTTATTTAGTTTTCCATTAAATGTAAATCTTGGACTTTATCAAAGAATACAGGATACAACTTATGTCCAGCGTAAAATTGAAGGTTCATTAGACTACCTTGCTACTGAAGATATTTCCGCGGGAGTTATCTTTGCCTCTGAAACTGTTGTTCCAACTGTAAGAGCCATACCGGTTTTTACGGTCTATAATTCATCTTACATTACAACCGGGGCCAATTTAAAGATAGATACACGTGATGATCCATATGCACCGACTGAAGGAATACTTTTTATTAATTCATATTCGTTTAGCAGAAAAACTATTAATGGTCCTGTAGAATATTTTACACCAAGTCTAAACACATCGGTCGATCTTCAAAGGTTTGCATCAAGTTTTTATTTTTTCTATGAGTTGTTTTCCCGGCAGATACTTGCAGCAGGAGTTAATGCGAGAGAACTGCGAGGATCAACTTTTGAAAACAGTGATCTGTACAGGCTTGGGGGAACAAATTCATTGCGCGGCTATAGAGAAGATCAATTTTTAGGATCACGAATATTTTGGTCTAATCTGGAATATCGTGCATTGTTAACTAGACGCTCTTACGGATTTTTATTTTTTGATACTGGTTACTATTTGCGTCCAGCAGATCCTGATAGAAATATTCCAAAGTCCGAAGAATTTCTTTACGGTTTTGGTTTGGGTTTAAATCTGGAAACAGCACTTGGAGTTTTGCGAGTAAGTTATGCTCTCGGCGAAGGTGATACATTTAGTGATGGTAAAATACATTTTGGCGTTCTAAATGAATTTTAACTATTCAAATTATCCTAAAAGAATTTGAAAAAATACTAGCCACTAATTCACAAAAATTACACAAATTCCCTTCAAATAATTCAGTTGAAGATTCGTGAAATTGTAGTCAATTCGTGGCTAAAGCTCGTAAGCTTGACTTAATTAATTGAACTAAAATTATTTATTTGATGTTGAAGCTATATGGAAAGTCAAAAAGAATACACTAATGGCGAAATTACAGTAGTATGGAAATCAGATCTTTGTATTCACTCGGGTAATTGCGTTAGAGGATTAAATAAAGTATTTAACCCAAAAGATCGTCCATGGATAAAAATGTATTCTGCCTCAACAAATGAAATTATTGAAACAGTGAATAACTGCCCATCAGGAGCATTAACTTATAAAAGGAATAATGATATGTTAGAAAAAGTAGAAGCTGCAAAAGCGAAAACAAAAGTTCAGATTTTTAGTGGGGGACCATTAATGGTTGAGGGTCCATGCGCAATTGTTGATAAAGACGGAAACGAAACTGTAAAAGAAGGTAAGATATTTCTTTGCCGTTGCGGCGGATCAAAAAATAAACCTTACTGCGATGGTACTCATAAAACACTAGAGTTTGATAAATAGTTATTAAAATAGTTTCGATTTAAGTGCTGCTTCAATTATTTTGGGGCAGCATTTTTAGTTTATAGATGAACCTCACTACCAAAATATCATCATACATAAAGATTACAAGACCAGTTAATGTTATAATTACATTTTTTGTTGTTGTAGTTGCAATTCTCATTTCACAAAAAGAACAAACGGATTTATATTCAATTTTATTTGCATCAATTGCTGCCTCATTGGTTGCGGCTTCGGGAAATATTGTAAATGATATTTATGATATTGAATCTGATAAAATTTCTCATCCTAATAGAGTTTTAGTTTTGGGAATGTTGTCCCCAAAAGAAGCGGTTTATTTAATTAATTTTTTAAATATCATTGCAATTATTATCGCATCCAGGGTATCTGAAATTTTATTTTTCCTTGTAATATTATCATCTGTTATACTTTTTTTATATTCATTTTATTTAAAAAAACTTCCCTTAGTTGGAAATATCGTCATAGCATCATTAACTGGATTGACATTTGTTTATGGAGGATTTGCGGCGGGTAATCCAATGGCTGCAATTGTACCGGCTCTATTTGCATTTTTAATAAATCTGATTAGAGAAATTGTAAAAGATATGCAGGATATTGAAGGCGATACAAAAGCAGGAGTTATCACTTTCCCAATTAGGTTCGGTTTTCAGA
The DNA here is from genome assembly GCA_041738675.1 of Ignavibacteriaceae bacterium. Classification (GTDB taxonomy): domain Bacteria; phylum Bacteroidota; class Ignavibacteria; order Ignavibacteriales; family Ignavibacteriaceae; genus IGN3. The sequence continues at coordinate 31,803 of JBGSPH010000051.1, read as the reverse complement.
AATCAAAGTCATTAATTGCATTTATTACCATCGCTCTTTTACTTTATACCTTATACCCATTTATAACTGAACTTTACAAAATTGAATATTTTATAGTTGTGATGATTTTTGTAAATCCTTTGCTAATTCTTTCCTTAAAAATCCTATTTGATTCTAAAAAAGAAAACAATCTGTCCGTTGTTAGTAATATGCTAAAGTTAAATATGGTACTAGGACTAGTAGCGATTTATCTTGGTAAATGAAAAATTTTGATAAAAAATATTTATCTAAAAAGATAAAATATATTGCAGGAACAGATGAAGCCGGCAGAGGACCGCTTGCTGGTCCAGTTGTGGCAGCCGCAGTTATTTTACCAAAAGATTTTTTTGATGAAAGAATTGATGATTCCAAAAAACTTTCCGCAAATTTACGAAAAGAACTTTTTGGTGTGATTAAAAAGAATGCTGTGTGTTATGCTTATACAATTATATCACAGAATAAAATTGATGAGATAAATATTCTTAACGCTTCATTACTTGCAATGAAAAGATCGGTTGAAAATTTAAAGATACAACCTGATTTGATTCTTGTTGACGGCAACAAATCATTTCCTTATGATGCTGAAGTAATTCCCATTATAAAGGGTGATTCCAAATCATTATCAATAGCTTCGGCATCAATTATCGCTAAAGTTGTACGGGATAGAATTATGATTAAGCTTGCAAAAGAATTTCCACAGTACGGCTGGGAAAATAATAAAGGCTACCCAACTAAAGAACATATAGAAGCAGTATTAAAATATGGTGCGTGCAGAGTGCATAGAGTAACATTTCTCAAAAAAATATATGAACGTGCTAATCAAACTGAATTATCTTTTATTGAGTGAGAATTTATATGGCTGAAAAAAACAAAAGAGATATAGGCAAAGAAGGGGAAGATATTGCTGCTAAATATCTTACAGAAAAAGGTTTTGAAATTATTGCAAGAAATTATCATTACAGTCATGGTGAGATTGATATTATCGCAAATCATAATCAGCAATTAGTATTTATTGAGGTCAAATCCAGATTAAATCTGGAGTATGGCGAACCCGAATATGCAATCAATCTAAAAAAAATTAAACAAATAAAAAAAATGGCAGAGTTATATTTATTTGATAAAGAAATTGAGGAAGCTGACTGTCGCTTTGACGTAGTGGCAATAATACTAGGTGATAGTTCAAATCCAATAATAACTCATTATGAAAATGCCTTTTATTAAAAACTGTATGACATGATTCACAGACAGAAAAAATTCCGGAAAATTATTCCTAAAATTTTCTTAGCTTTATCAAGCAAATAAAAAACTTATCTAAATATGTATCTTCAATAATGAAAAATTCTACTAGTTCAAATATTAAAATTAGCCCAATGAGCAAGCGGCTAACGGAATTTTTTGAAATGATCGCAGGTCTTTGGCAGTTTCAATATCAATTCATTAAACAGATATTTATTCCTCCTTATGAAGTAGAACAAATTCGTAAGCACATGGATGAACTTGGCATAAAAACTCTTCCAATTGTAAGTGTAACCGGATTTATTATCGGATTAGTTATAACAATGCAAATGCATCCTGTAATGGTAAGATTTGGTGCGGAAGCGTTTTTACCCGGCTCGGTCGGTATTTCAATCGTTAGAGAATTGGGCCCTGTTATTACTGCATTAATATTTGCCGGAAGAGTAAGTTCGGGAATTGGTGCGGAACTTGGTTCCATGCGCGTTACAGAACAAATTGATGCGATGGAAGTCTCAGGCGTTAACCCCTTCAAATATCTTGTTGTAACCAGAATATTTGCCTGTACTTTTATCCTTCCTATACTTACCATTTATGTTATCTTTATCGCATTTGTTGGATCTTACATCGCTGTTGTGCTTGTACAAAATATGTCCTACATCTACTATATAGATTCGGTAATTGGAGGTGTTGAATTTGGTGATGCAATTCCCGGAATTTTAAAAACATTTGTGTTCGGATTTATTGTTGGAATAGTTGGATCTTATAAAGGATATACTGCAAGTAACGGTACTGAAGGAGTTGGTAAAGCCGCAACTACCGCTGTTGTGGTGTCATCTTTAATGATTTTAATTTTTGATATGGTACTTGTAAAAGTAACTTTATGGTTATGGCCAACAATCTGATTGCAATCATATGAATATTATTGTTGATATAAAAAATATTTCTAAAGCTTTTGGTTCACATGTTGTACTGGATAATGTTTCGCTTACTGTTGAGGAAAATGAAAACCTTGTTGTATTCGGGCAGAGTGGTACAGGCAAGAGCGTGTTATTAAAATGCATGGTAAGATTATTAGAACCGGATGCAGGTGAAATTTATATTGAGGGTAAAAATGTACTTAAGCTAAATCCAAAAGAATTAAATGATGTAAGAAAACACTTAGGATTTTTGTTTCAGGGTGCTGCATTGTATGATTCTATGAGTGTTAGAGAAAACCTCGAGTTCCCTTTAATCAGGCATTCTAATTTTACTGCTAAGGAAAGAGAAGATAAAATTAAATCAGTTCTTGAAAAAGTTTCGCTGGAAGAAGCTATTGATAAAATGCCATCGGAGCTTTCTGGTGGAATGAAAAAAAGAATAGGTTTAGCTCGATCTATTATTTCTGAACCAAAGCTAATGCTTTATGATGAGCCTACAACAGGGCTCGATCCAATAACTTCAAAAGAAATCAGCTCATTAATATTAGAATTACAGAAATCATTAAATATGACATCTGTAATTGTAACTCATGATTTATTATGTGCAGAAATTATTGCAGATCGTGCGATTGTTTTAAACGAAGGTATTGTACAGCATGAAGGTACCATTACAGAACTTACAACATCAAAAGATCTTTTTTTACGAAATTTCTTTAGTCATGAAATACTTGAAGATCAGAACAGGAGAAATTAATGTTTAAAAATTTAGCAAATGCCAAACTTGGATTATTCATTTTTCTCGGAAGCGCATTACTTGTAATTCTTATTTTCCTTTTGGGAAATAAAGACCAGCTTTTTGCATCCACATTTACTGTTAAAACATATTTCCAAAATACGGGAGGGTTGCGTAATGGAGCTTCAGTAAGATTTGGAGGTATTGATGTTGGCGCAGTTAAAGATGTAAAGATAGTTAATGATGGCACCGGAAGAATTGAAGTATCTATGCGGATCAAAGATGAAATCCGTCCTTTCCTTAAAAAGGATTCCAAAGCCAGCGTTGAAACCGAAGGATTAGTAGGTAATAAAGTTGTTGTTATTACAATGGGTTCGGATAACGCTGATGCTATTGTAGATGGAGGGATAATACTTTCGACTGAACCATTAAGCTTTGCAGATATCATTGCCGAAACTCAGGGAATAATGGCGTACACAAAAGATATGACTAAAGATCTTGCAGAGATTGTTAATAAAGTAAATAAGGGGGAAGGTACAATCGGAAAAATTCTTAATGATGATCAATTATACAATGCTGCAACAAATCTGACTAAGTCTGCAGATAAAAGTATGGTTTCATTGACTGATGATATGAGAGAAGTAATTGCTTTATTTGATAATCTTGGAAAAGGTGTTGAGAATGTTATTACTAATATTAATAATGTTGTTACACGTATTGATACTGTTCTGGAAGGTGTTTCTGAAGGAAAAGGGTTACTTGGTTCTTTAGTTTCTGATAATGGGAAAGAAAGCGAATCAATAAATCAGATTTTGGATAATTTGGTTGTAGTTACTGAAGATGCAAAAACTTCGGCATCACGTCTTTCAGAAAATATGGAAGCACTAAAACATAACTGGTTATTTAAAAGTTATTTTGAAGAACGCGGTTATTGGGATAAAGAAGAGTTTGATAAAGAACTTGATAGTAAAATCATAGAATTAAATGATAAGATCAAGTTACTGGATGCAAAGATTTTAGAGATTAAAGCACTAGAAAATAAGAATAATTAAAATAACATTTTGCAGTGGATGCTTCACACTGGTGAATTGCATCCGCTGCTCCATAATAAAGCGTTAAATGTCACATCTGTATTTCAACTCATAGAATGGCCAAGGAAAAAAACATAAAAGAAAAAAAGATTATCGTTAAAGGTGCGCGAGAGCATAATCTTAAAAATTTAAGTTTTGAGATTCCGCGAAACAAACTTGTTGTGTTTACAGGTGTAAGCGGCAGTGGAAAATCATCTTTGGTTTTTGATACGATTTATGCTGAAGGACAACGGAGATATGTTGAAAGTCTTTCTTCTTATGCACGGCAATTTCTTGAGAGAATGAATAAACCTGATGTGGATTTAATTCAGGGAATTTCTCCGGCGGTTGCAATCGAACAAAAAACAGGTTCGCGTAATTCACGCTCAACAGTAGGAACCACTACAGAAGTTTATGATTACCTTCGTTTGCTTTTTGCTCGAATTGGTAAAACAATTTGCTTTCAATGCGGTAAAGTTGTTACAAAAGCCACAACAGGTACAGTTGCGGATTGGCTTGAAACGCAAAAAGATGGGGCAAGATTCTATCTCTCTTTCCCTCTTCACGATCACGAAGGACATTCCGTAAAAGAAGAAATTGAGTTATTAAAGAAACGCGGTTTCTTTAGAATCTATTTTAATAAAAAGTTTTACGATCTGAACGAGAAAGAAGTTAAGCTGCCAAAAAACAAAAAGGATATTCGAGTAGTTGTCGATAGATTTAAAGTTACTATTGGTGAAGTTAGAGAAAAACTTTCTGATTCGATTGAAGTAACTTTTAAAGAAGGGGAGAATAGAATTGTTCTGATCAATGCAGACACAAATGAACAATTTGAGTTTAACAAATTTTATGAATGCTGTGGTGTTCGTTACGAAGAACCTGAGCCAAGATTTTTTTCATTCAACAATCCTTTCGGTGCTTGTCCGGTTTGTCAGGGATTCAGTAAAGTAGTAGGTGTGGATATGAATCTTGTTATTCCCAATCCAAATCTTACAATTGCTGATGGCGCAATTGCTCCATTTCACGGTGCAAAATACAGCACATATCTTCGTGACCTTATCCAAAGTGCAAGAGATTATAAATTCCCGATCCATGTGCCTTATAAGCAATTAACAGAAGAACAAATCTCACTTGTTAAAAAAGGATTTGGAAAGTATAAAGGACTTGATCATTTTTTTTCAGAACTTGAAAGAAAAACATACAAGATACATGTTAGGGTCATGCTTAGCCGTTATCAGGGTTATACAATTTGTCCGGCTTGTAAAGGCTCTCGCTTAAGAAGGGAAGCACTGCAGGTAAAGATTGATAACAAATCTATTCACGAAATTGTAAAACTTCCCATTGAATATTCATTAAAGTTTTTTGAAGAACTTAAGTTATCAGAGTACGATTATAGTGTTGCAGAAAGAGTTCTTAAAGAAATCATTAAACGGTTAACTTTTCTAAACAATGTTGGAATTGGCTATCTGACATTAGATCGTTACAGCAACACACTTTCTGGCGGCGAAACGCAGAGAATAAATCTTGCAACTTCTCTTGGCTCCGCTTTGGTTGGAACATTGTATGTTTTGGATGAACCAAGTATTGGTTTGCATCCGCGGGATAATGCAAAGCTTATAAAAATATTAAAAAATCTTAGAGATATTGGCAACTCGGTTTTAGTTGTTGAGCATGATGCGGATATGATGAAAGAAGCAGATCTTATTTTTGATATGGGGCCAAAGGCCGGAATTGAAGGCGGAGAAATTGTTGCAATTGGTAATTATGCTGAGATAGTGAAAAATAAACTTTCATTAACAGGAAAATATCTTTCTGGCGAATTGAGTATTCCCATTCCGGAAAAACGAAATGAAAGAAAAAATAAATCCGTTAAAATTATTGGTGCAAAAGAAAACAATCTCAAAAATCTTACGCTCGAAATTCCTCTAAATAAATTTGTTGTTGTAACAGGAGTTAGCGGCTCAGGTAAAAGTACACTTATTCACGATGTGTTTTATGCAGGACTTGCAAAGTATCTTGGCAACGCACCTTCTTTTATCGGCAAGTATGATGAAATAAAAGGCGGCGAGTATATTGATGATGTTGTAATTGTAGATCAGTCTCCAATCGGTAAATCACCCAGATCAAATCCCATTAGTTATATTAAAGCATTTGAATTGATTCGCGAATTATTTGCAAATACTCATCAGGCAAGATCTCGAGGATATAAACCCGGATTTTTCTCATTCAACGTTCCTGGCGGGAGATGTGAAACCTGCCAGGGCGATGGTTACATAAAAGTTGAGATGCAGTTTCTTGCCGATCTTTATCTTGAGTGTGATGATTGCAATGGCACACGATATAAAAAAGAAATTCGCGAAATAACATACAAGGGTAAAAATCTTGTTAATGTTCTTGATATGACAGTTGATGAAGCGATAATCTTTTTTGAAGGTAATGATCGTATCAACAGGCTATTGGAAATGTTAGCTGAAGTTGGATTGGGTTATATTAAACTTGGTCAGCCATCCAATACTTTATCTGGCGGAGAAGCACAGCGAATTAAACTCGCTTCGTATCTAACGGCACAGCGAGACAGAAGACATATTCTTTTTATTTTTGATGAGCCGACAACTGGATTACATTTTCATGACATTTCAAAGTTGTTAAAGTGTTTTCAGCTTTTACTTCAAAGAAATAATTCTGTTGTGATTATCGAACATAATTTAGATGTAATTAAATGTGCTGATTACGTTATTGATCTCGGACCGGAAGCTGGTGACAAGGGTGGAGAAATTGTTGCAACCGGAACTCCAGAAGAAATTGCTGAAAATGAAAATTCATGGACTGGAAAATATTTAAAGCATCTCCTAAACTAAGATCTATTTCTCGTCTCGTTTTACTGTAGGGACAAAATCTTTCGGTCTACCGATTATGGGTAAACCTAGTATTTCTCGCGCACGATCAAGTGCATCATCAATATTTCCATGAATATTCTCCTCACCGTATAGATCGAAAATACCCGCTTGAGTCATTGCATACAGCGGTTGCGTGTGGACCCCGGATAAAATCATGTGTGTTTTATTCTTTTTAGCATCACTATAAAAGTCTTTTAATGTTTGTAAACCTGTTGCATCAATAGCAGGAACATTTCGCATTCGAATGATTCTTACTTTCGGCGGTGATTCTACGATTGACATTTCATCTTTAAATTTCTTTGCTGCGCCAAAGAAAAATGGACCGTTGATTTCAAACACTTCTACACCTTTCGGAATTTTTTTCTTATCGATTGCATTTGGATCAGGTTTATCTTCTTCATCCTCAAGCTCACGGGTAATAACACTAACATTAGAAACTTCGGACATTCTCTTCATAAATAACAGAACGGATAGAACCATACCAATTTCTATTGCAATAGTCAGATCAAAAATTATTGTTAGAAAAAAAGTAGTTAATAAAACGACTACATCACTCTTTGGGCTTTTTAACAATGACTTAAACGCACGCCACTCACTCATGTTATAAGCAACAATAACAAGTATTGCTGCTAATGTAGCCATTGGAATTAGTTTAGCATAGCTTCCAAAGAAAAGCATAATCATTAATAGAGTAATAGAATGAATAATTCCAGCTACAGGAGTTCTTCCGCCGTTTTTTATATTAGTTGCAGTTCTGGCAATCGCACCTGTTGCAGGGATTCCACCAAAAATTGGAGTGATTATGTTGGCTAAACCCTGGGCTACCAACTCCATATTACTTCTATGTTTGCCGCCAATCATACCATCTGCAACGACTGCTGAAAGCAAGGATTCTATAGCAGCAAGTATTGCAATAACTGTTGCGGGACCAATAAGATTACGAATGATGCTTAAATCGATTTCATAAAAACTTGGGGAAGGAAGATTTGATGGAATCTCACCAAACTTACTTCCGATAGTATCAACAGGTAGTTTAAAAACTATAACAATAACAGTTGTAACAATGATTGCAATTAAAGAACCCGGAATTCTATGAGTGACCTTCGGCCAGAAAACCATAATTAACAAAGCAAGCATCGCTATAAAGAATACATTATAATTTATAGTTGAAAAAGTTTCAACGTAGACGAACCATTTTTCATGAAACTCAACAGGAATTTTTTCTATTTGTAGTCCAAAAAAATCTTTTATCTGTGTAGAAAAGATTAGCAGAGCAATACCGCTTGTAAAACCAACAACTACAGGGTAGGGAATAAATTTTATGAGGGAACCGAACTTTACCAAACCCATTATCACTAAAATAATTCCAGCCATAATTGTTGCGATCGCGAGCCCCGTGGTTCCATATTGCTGAACAATTTCATAAACGATAATAATAAAAGCACCGGTGGGTCCGCCAATCTGAACTCTGCTGCCGCCAAAAAATGAGATTATAAATCCGGCAATAATAGCTGTGATAATTCCTTTTTCCGGAGTAACACCACTCGCAATACCAAATGCGATAGCAAGAGGAAGCGCCACGATACCAACAATAACTCCGGCAGTGGCATCAGAAATAAATTGTTGTTTGTTATAATTTTTAAGAGTAGTAAAAAGTTTTGGCTTTAACATTTCTTCATATTTTATTTATCAAAAAAAGACTTTGCAAGATAATAATTATCAAAATCAATCGTGTTATTAGTAGGCAGACCATTTAAATTCAAAAATATGATCTATAATCTTTGGTTAAAGACATTATTTTTGATTAAAAACTTTACTCAAAAAAGAATATCTTTAGGTAACAAAAAATTATAAGAGATGATGATTAAACAGATACTAATAACATTAGTAATTTTTATAGATATTTCTTTAGCACAAAACTATGGCTCGATGCGTTTTACTAACTATGCTGATGACAGGCAAAGTGCATTTAGCTTAACTTTTGATGATGGCTTGTTAACTCACTCAGAGAACGTTAGACCGATCTTAAATCAGTATGGATTTAAAGGAACGTTTTATGTTTTGCCTCCTTATCTCGCAGATGAAAATCAGGATACAATATGGCGATATGGAACATGGCTAGATTTTCAAGCGATTGCTGGGGATGGACATGAGATTGGCTCACATACTATGAACCATTACGATCTAACTTCGCTTCCCTGGGGATCAATATATAATGACAGCACTTTATTATATGAATTGTATCAATCCAAAATATTTATAGAACAAAAGATCCCAGCAGAAAAATGTATATCATTAAACTATCCATACACACTTCATAATAATTATGTTGATTCTGCAGCAAGTTTATTTTATGAGAATGGAAGAACACTTGGTCAGGTTCCAAATGATTCTTCTCTAACTGAAGAAGATTGGTTCGGCTTAAAAGCTAAAGTGGTTTCATTCAATCAACCAAGAAATTCTGTTGAAGATGATCTTGACGAACTTTACACATTTTTGGAATGGACTCAAAACTCAATTAACAATCATAAATGGGGAATGATAATTATTCACGATGTTGTACCATTTACACAGTTGCCGGAATTAGTTGGACAGGGAATTTATGAACCAATTTCAAATGAATGGTTTACTTCTCTATGCGATTTTCTGTGGGCAAGATCATCCGACAAAGAAGTATGGGTTGAGACTGTTGGAAATATTACACGATATATAAAAGAGAGAGATGCAGCAGAATATCAAATTATTTCATCATCAAACCAACTAATAGAGATTACATTAACAGATAATTTAAACGATGAGGTTTTCGATTATCCTTTGAGCGCATACATAAAAGTACCCGGCGATTGGAATTATGTAAGATTGCATCAAGGTAATTTTATTGATACTCTTGAAGTTATTGAGAAAGATACTGACTGGGTTGTACTTGCAAAGATTACACCTGATAAAGGATTAATAAGGTTAACGCCAGTTACTCCCACTCCAGTTGAAGATGAAAATTTAAGTATTAGTAAGTTTGAGTTATATCAGAATTATCCAAATCCATTTAATCCAAGCACAATAATTAAATTCACAATCCCGAATGTCACCCTGAGCGAAGTCGAAGGGTCTCGAGTGCAGCTTAAAGTTTATGATGTTCTTGGAAATGAAGTAGCAACTCTTGTTGATGAATACAAACCAGCAGGAATGTACAATGTACAATTCACAATGCACAATGGTCAAGCAAGTTCTGGAATATATTTTTATCAATTGAGGATTGGGAATTTTATCGAATCGAAAAAAATGATCCTGTTGAAGTAAATCTAGAATTCAAATTTTTGTGTGCGTTTTGTACGGGGGAATCTGCTTTTTAATCCTTCAACAGTCATAATGGCTGTTCCTAAAATCCAATTATTGTACTTTACTACATATTGCCCAAGTGGAATATCAGTATTTTTAATTTTCCATCCGGTTAAATAATTTTTTAGTTCATCTTCATTCTTTAGATGATAAACAAATTTTGTAATGTGCTTTTCAAGCACCTGAGCAGCTTGTGAGTTAAATGTTATTCTGTCCTTCTTATCAAGTGTACCCAGTTTCAATCCAATTCTATTGAACAAGCCGATATTGTCTTCATCCCAATCTTTAACCACAAAGAAAATATCTTTACCTCTAAAAATATATTTGTAATCATCCAAAACTTTTCTTTCAACACCAAAATGTTCTGAAATATAATTAATATACTGCTGAATTTCTTTATGATTACTTTTTACAATCCGGTTGTCAGTTTCTCTAACATTTTCCTTTTCAGGTGATTCCGTAAGGTCAATCTTCCTCATCTTTACCAAAAAGAAACCATCAGAATCAATTTCCCAGGGAAGAATTCGTATTGCTTTTTTCAACTCGGGATTTAATTGTTTTCCATCGTATTCAGTAAAAGCCTGTCGTGATGGGATTGGTAAATTTATTTCCATCAGTTCAACAGGATATTTTTCTAAAATTTTATCAAGTACGAGCTCGTTTTCTTCAACGGAAAGTGTACACGTTGAGTATACAATTTCGGCGCCAACTTTTGTCATTTTAATAGCAGCAATAAGTAAACGTGTTTGAAGATACTGCAATCGATCAACATGATCTAACGACCACCAATTACTTACTTCGCCTTTTTTCTGAATAATACCAAGTCCGCTGCAAGGCGCATCCACAAGAACTTTTGTAAAATGATCATCATAAACTTTGCTGAGCACTTCTCCTTTTGAATGAATAACTGATGAGTTTATAACACTCATCCGTTCAAGATTAAACACTAACGATTTTATTCTTTCATTATCAACTTCATTAATTAATAACGTACCACGGTTATTCATCATTTCAGCCATCTGCGTAGATTTAGAACCCGGTGCACCGCAAAGATCAAGCACAATATCCTCGTTTGTTGGATTAAGAATTAACGGCGGCATCATTGATGAAAGAGATTGAATGTAGTAAAATCCTAAAACGTGCTCAAGTGTTTTTCCAATTTTATCGTTGCCTTCAGAAATTTTTAGTACTTTATTAAAATGATTAATTGGGGATGATTTTATCTGGTATTTTTCATAAAGTAATTGTGATAATTCTTCTATTGATATTTTGGCAGGATTAACCCTGATATATTGTGTGCTGTCTTGCTCTATAAATTGCAAATACTTATCAGCAGATTCTTTACCATAAAGAGATGAAAAATAATCGTATATCTTTTGTGATACTTCAGTTGCCAAATTTAATACCTGATTAGATTTAACTTCTTAAAAATTTCATTTGAAACTGCATGGATATTCTTTCCATCCGGATAATTCTTTTTGTAGTCTTTTTTTATTTGATTGAGCAAATCATCCAAATAATTATTGTACGAATCAACAAGAAATTTGATTTTAGATCTATCTTTGGGAAGATATGCTTTGCTGTCTCTTTCTTTAGAACTATAAACGATAAACTTAGCTTCGTTATAATTGGGTGCGTGATAAATAGATTCACCGTCTGTTGTGATAACCTCATATTCTCCAAAAAATTCTTTACCGATTACTAAAGTTTTAGTGGGAATGGAAATGATATCGAGAGTAGATTCATCAATAAAATCAAGAGGAAATCGCTTTATTCCGGAGGATTGAATTCTACTTAGCCAGCTATCGATAAATAATTTTTCGTTCAATGGCTTTCGTTACTAGCTATAAATGTTTTGATAGTTATAGTAAGATCATCAACATTGGAAAATTTTTTTAATTGCAAAAGAGGATTAGGACACCCGGAAATCATTGAAGAGATTTGTCCTGCATTATCTTGATAAACTGCCAGTACTGGTATTTTTTTTACAAACATTGCATAAGAAATTTCAAATCCAACTCCTAAGCTTGGACCAGAAACCTCAGCGATCATTATTTTACTTCCGTCTATCCATTTAATATCGCGGGTATAAATTTGTTTATCACTCAATAGAATTGTGGAACTAAATTTACTGCTCTTTTCGGACAGGGCAGTATGTCCCATAGATTCAACAACCCTTACAATTTCAGAATAGTTCTGGTGATAGGTCGAATTCCCCCGCATTGGTCCTGCGCAATAAATTATCATCTTATTGTTCTAATATTTTTTTATAATGTTGTTCATACATCGGAACAACAATTGATTTATCAAAATTATTTAATGTTCTGCTGCGTGCATTCTGAGAGAATATCTCGTACTTTTTATCATTTGTTAAAAGATCAAGAGTATATTTTGCCATTCTTTCAACATCGCCTATCTCTGCAATAAATCCGCAGTCATTGTGTTTTACTAATTCAGGCAATCCGCCAACACTTGAACTAATAACCGGCAATCCGCAAGACATTGCTTCCAGGGCAGCCAATCCAAAACTCTCTGATTGAGATGGTATCAAAAATATATCAGAAGAACTTAATATTTCAACTAAGCCATCCTGCTTGCCAAGAAATTTTACGCTGTCACTAAGATTTAATTCTCTTGTTAATCTCTCGCATTCAGATCTGTCTGGTCCATCACCCACTAGTAAAAGTTTTGATGGGATCTCTTTTTGAACGATATCAAAAATACGTATTGCATCCGTAACCCTTTTAATTGGACGAAAGTTAGAAGTATGAACTAATATTTTTTCGCCTTTAGGCGCAATGTGTTTTCTAAATGCGCAGTCATTTATTGAAACTTTCTTAAATAAATCAGTATCCACAAAATTAGGGATAACACTAATTTCTTTTTCTATTGAATAATTTGTTAAAGTTTTTTCTCTTAAAAATCTAGAAACTGCAGTTACACCATCACTTTGTTCAATGCTAAATTTAACCAGGGGAAGAAAGGATGGTTCTAATCCTACCAAAGTTATATCAGTACCATGCAGCGTGGTTGTGATCTTTAATTTTTTATTTTTAACAATCTGTTTTGCCAGATAGGCCGACGTTGCATGAGGAATTGCATAATGAACATGCAGTAAATCTAGATTTTCAAATTCGGCTACTTCTATCATCTTGCTTGCAAGAGATAAACTGTAAAGTGAAAACTCAAACAAAGGATAAGTGCTGGTTTCAACTTCGTGAAAAAAAATATTCTCCACATATTTTGTAAGTCTAAAGGGTAGTGCATATGTTATAAAGTGAACTTCGTGCCCGCGTAAAGCCAACTCTTTGCCCAATTCAGTTGCAATTACACCGCTTCCGCCATAGGTAGGATAACAAGTTATTCCAATTTTCATAATAAAAATTTTGTCAGATTTAAAACCAAATATATAGCATTTTGATTGAAATATGAATTTCGTTTAACACATATTTATCTGTTGTGATTTAGATAGTACAAAAATGAGTAGTAATTTTGGTTGAACAAATTTGATCAAAATGAAATTACTTGTAATCGGACATTCAGTTTTTGATACTATAAAATCAGATAATGAGCAAAGAAAAGGTGCGGGCGGAATATACTATACAATCGCAGCAATAAATCGTTTAAATAAAAATGATGATGAGATATTTCTATGTTCTCAATTCGACAATGAAACTTACAACTACTTCAAATCTGAATTTGAAAAAGTGAATAGTAAGTTTCTTCAAAAAGTTGAAAAAATTCCACGAGTTCATCTCAATCTGCAAAAAGATAAAGAACGGCACGAGGCTTATGAAAATATTACAAACAATCTATCTATAAGTTTTTCTGATTTAAATAATTTTGATGGGATTCTGATTAATATGATTACAGGATTTGATATTACTCTTGATCAGTTGATACAAATCCGAAAGAACTATTCAGGATTAATCTTTATTGACATTCATACTTTATCTCGTGGTTTAGATATAGATTTTAAGAGAGAATTTAGATTAATCCCTGACTTTGAAAGTTGGGCAAAGTGTTTGGATATAATTCAAGTCAACCAGAATGAATTATTTACTTTATCTCAAAAGAAAAATGAATTGGAAATTGTTGAAGAGATATTTGGCGTTGGAGTTAAAATCCTTTGCGTAACAAAAGGAGAACTTGGAGCTAGAGTTTACTATAAAAATCAAAATGAAATTGCCTCTTATTTTATTGCTGCCAGAAGAATTAAAAATCCAAATATTATAGGCTGCGGAGATGTCTTTGGGGCATCCTTCTTTTATGGTTATATTAGAAATAAAAATGCTGTGAATTCATTAACAAAAGCTGTTGTAAAAGCAGAACAATTTGTGGAAAATAAATTACTGTACTTATTATGTCTCCTGCAAATCTTATAAAAAGAAGAATCCTTGTCGTTGGTGCAAACGGAATGCTCGGTCAGCGCGTAATTGAGTTTTACTCGCCGCTAAATGATGTTGAACTACTTGCTACCTCCGTTGAAAATAAATTTGTATTTGAAGGACTTGAGTATGTTCAAAGTGATATTTCAAACCGTAACGAAATTAAAAAAGTAGTAAAAGATTTTTGCCCTGATTTTATAATAAATGCTGCCGCCTTTACAAATGTTGATTTGAGTGAAACGGAAAGAGAACTCGCCTGGAAAATTAATGTTAAAGGCGTTGAGTATCTTTCTGAATCCGCTAGGGTTATAGATTCTCATCTCATTCACATCTCAACAGATTATATTTTTGATGGCAGGAATGGACCTTATCTTGAAAATGATATTCCAAATCCTTTAGGATATTATGCAAGAACAAAATTAGCAAGTGAAAATGTTTTAAAGATAAGTGGAATAAAGTACACGATTTTAAGAACTAATGTTTTATACGGTACTGCAAAATTCAGTCGCCCTGATTTTGTTAAATGGGTAGTAGATTCTTTGCGGGCTAAAAAGCCAATACGAATAGTTGATGATCAAATAAACAATCCAACTTTTATTGATGATCTTGTTCAGGCAATCAACAGAACTTTAGAACTTCAGAAAGAGGGGATATACAACATTGGCGGGAATGAATTTCTTTCGCGGTATGATTTTACAATTTTGATTGCCGATTTCTTTAATTTGGATAAATCACTAATAAGTAAAATAAAAACTGAAGAACTAAACCAACCAGCACGAAGACCTCTCAAATCAGGTTTAATAACAATTAAAGCACAAAGTGAACTTGGATATAAACCACATACAATTATTCAAACTTTGGAATTGATGAAACAGGAACTTGGATTATGAAATCAAAATTATATTTATTGCTGATCGTATTTACCATTTCAATCTTTCCGCAAAAAGATAAAGTCCCACTGTGGGCAAAGGGCGTGGTGTGGTATCAAATATTTCCAGAACGATTTGCAAATGGAGATATAACAAATGATCCTGAAGCAGAAAAAGTGTTTATTAATAATAAAAAAATTCCAGAAGGTTGGGCAATTTCAAAATGGACAAGCAACTGGTTTGCACAATCTGAATGGGAGAAAAAACTTGGTGGTGATGTTCGTAATCATCTTTATGAAAGAAGATATGGCGGCGACATTCAAGGAATGATAGACAGACTTGATTATATAAAAGATCTTGGCGTAGGAGCAATTTACCTTAACCCTGTTTTTGAAGCTGTATCACTTCACAAGTATGATGGTTCAAGCTTTCATCATATCGATGTAAACTTTGGTCCTGATCCTGAAGGTGATAAAATAATAATGAGTTCTGAAATTCCTGATAATCCTGATACCTGGAAATGGACAGAGGCAGATAAATTATTTTTAAAATTGATTGATGAAGTTCATAAACGCGGAATGAAAATTATCATTGATGGAGTTTTTAATCATACAGGCGTGCAGTTCTGGGCTTTTCAAGATGTTGTTAACTACCAAGAGCAATCCAAGTATAAAGATTGGTATTTAATAGAATCGTATGATGATCCGGTAACTGGAGAAAATGAATTTGAATATAAAGGTTGGTGGAATATTAAATCGTTACCAGAATTTAATAGAACAAATAATGATCTGGCTGAAGGACCAAAGAAATATATTTTTAATTCTACAAAAAAATGGATGGACCCAAATGGCGATGGCGATCCTTCTGATGGTATTGACGGCTGGCGTTTAGATGTTGCGAGAGAGGTTCCAATTGGCTTCTGGAAGCAATGGCGCAGTGTTGTAAAAGGAATAAACAATCAATCTTTAATTGTTGGTGAGTTGTGGGAGCTTTCACCGGATTTTATTTCTGATGATGGTGCATTTGATGCTTTAATGAATTACAATTTTGCCTTTGCCGTTAATGATTTTTTTATTGCTGAAAAAAATAAAATATCCGTGGATGAGTTTATAGATAGACTGCATCAAATAGATGAAACATATCCTATGCAGAATTTATATGTACTTCAAAATTTATTATCAAGTCACGATACAGAGCGGCTTTCATCAATGATAAAAAATCCGGATCGCAAATATGAGCATGATGCAAATGAAAATAATGCTAGTTATAATCCGGGAAAGCCAACTAGTAATGATATTGAAAAACAAAAATTAATTGCTGCGTTTCAATTATTATATCGAGGTGCGCCAATGATTTATTACGGTGATGAAGTTGGAATGTGGGGCGCTGATGATCCGCACGATAGAAAACCAATGGTATGGGATGATTTAGTTTATGAAAATGAAATTATAAATGAACAATCAGGATTTAAAACTGGTTTTGGTTCTTATACAGTTGAACAAAATAAAGACCTCTTAAAGTTTTACAAAGAGATCATTGAAATTAGAAATAGAAGTGAAGCACTAAAAACAGGCACCATTAAGTTTATTTATTCTGATAACGAAAATAAATCCTTTGCTTTTGAAAGTGTTTTAGCTGATAATAAAATTATCTGCGCATTTAATTTAGGAGAAAATGAATCTTCTATTCCGCTTGATTTTGAAGTGATAGAATTGTATCCCGGGAATCAGGAAACTTCAATCAAATCTATAGCTGCTAAATCGTTTAAAGTTTATAAGGGGAAAAAATAGATTCATGATAAATAAATATGATTCATTTATTTTTGATCTTGATGGTACTGTTTATCGTGGAGATAGTATTATTCCTGGAGCGGATAAAACAATTAATCGCTTAAAAGAGGGGAGTAAAAAATTATTTTTTATATCAAACAAAACAACTGGAACGATACGAGAATATTATACGTTTCTAAAATCATTTGGATTAAATATTGAAGAATCAGAAATCCTAAACTCTACTTATGTATTAAAAAATTATTTAAAGGAAAACTATTTACATTCAACTTTCTATGCTATTGGCGAGGAGATATTTATTAAGGAAATATCTGAAGCCGGTTTGAACTATTCTGAAGATCCAGCTAAGATTGAATTACTTTTAGTTACTCTTGATCGTACACTAAACTATAAAAAGTTAGAGATTGCCGCGAATGCTTTAGAAAGAGGAGCCCGATTTTTTGCTGCCAATATTGATGACACGTGTCCAGTAACAGGTGGTGAAGTTCTAGATGCTGGATCAACAATATCTGCATTGGAAAAAAGAACTCACAGAAAACTTGAATTAAATTTTGGAAAACCATCAAAGTTTATGATGGACGAAGTAATGAAGCGATTAAGTTCTGATAAATCTAAAACGCTTTTAATTGGTGATAGACTTGAGACTGATATTGCAATGGGAAACAAGTTCGGAATTGATACAGCGTTGGTTTCTACAGGAGTGAAGCATTACACAAATGGAAATTCAGAAATCAAACCAACCTACTATTTAAATTCGGTTTTTGATCTTATAAAAAAATAATCACTTTTTATTTATCTTGAACACCCTTGTGGATGTTACCCACATCATTATTAACTTTACACAGCAATTAATTTTGCCCACGTAGCTCAGGGGATAGAGCGACGGTTTCCTAAACCGCAGGTCGCAGGTTCAAATCCTGCCGTGGGTACAATTTCAATTTATAGTAATAAAAAAAGGGCTTTATAAGCCCTTTTGTCTGTTGTCCGATAATTTCAGCTCTGGTTAGTTATTTTAAGCTGAAGACGGATACGCCCCAGTTAGTTCTTTAAAAATGGAACATACTTTTTATCTGTACCAAGAATGTGATTTTTTAACCAATCAGATAAAAAAGAAGAAACCTGCATTGGTAAAACTTTACCCGCAAGGTACTTTGCTTTCATTTCTTTTACTTCTGCGACAAGTTTATCATGAACAGCTTTATGATTAACAAAGTCAGGATAAGCTTTCTTCTTCATTAGATCTTCTTCAGCCGTAAAATGCTGTACAGTATAATCCACCAGAAAATTCAGAGTTGCTTCCGCTTTATCTTTCCCTTTACCATCTTTCATTGCGTCGTGTAGTATATTTATTGCATCAACAAGTTTTTTATGCTGAGTATCCACCATAAATATTCCTGTTTCGTATTGTGCTGACCACGTGAAAAGAGCCATTTATATCCCTTTCTAAAAGTAGTTGATAGTTTTTAATTAATTATCGTAAAAAATTTTAAACTATTTAGAGCAAATAAATAAAAATTTCTCTCAAAATTATTATAAATCAGAAGTTTGGTTATGAAAATGCCTGCCCTGAAATCGAACCAGATCAAGGAAATTGTTTAAAGGTGTGAACAATCTTTTGCAAAGCTAATATATTGAATTTACCTTTAGTTCGATTCACAAAGTAAAGTTCAATATTGAATATAAACGAAAGGATAGACTGAGCGGATTAGATCAGCGCTAAACTGTCCAATCCGCGTCATCAGTGTACTATTGATTTAAAACCGTTCTTTCACCAACTCCATAATCTTAATTCCTGCTGCAGGAATTTTTGTACCAGGACCAAAGATTGCCGAAGCTCCGTGCTCATAAAGAAAATCATAATCCTGTGCGGGAATAACTCCACCGCAGATAACAATAATATCTTCTCTTCCGAGTTTTTTTAGTTCTTCAATTAACTGTGGCAATAAAGTTTTATGTCCTGCTGCAAGCGAACTCATTCCAACAACATGAACATCGTTTTCAACAGCTTGCTGTGCAGTTTCTTCAGGAGTCTGGAATAATGGACCAACATCAACATCAAACCCCATATCTGCATACGCAGTTGCAACAACTTTTGCTCCGCGATCGTGTCCATCCTGTCCCATTTTCGCAATCATTATGCGAGGTCTTCGTCCTTCTTCTTTTGCAAATTCATCTGTCATTTTACGAACCTGTTCAAACAGTTCATCATCCTTTGCGTATTCGCTGCTGTAAACTCCGGATATAGTTCTTGTCACGGCTTTGTACCTTCCGCTTACTTTTTCAATTGCTAATGAAATTTCTCCAAGTGTTGCTCGTGCTCTTGCTGCAATGATTGAAAGTTCAAGTAAATTTCCTTCACCTGTTTCTGCACATTTTGTAAGTGCTTCAAGTGCTTTCTTAACATCTTCATCGTTTCTGTTTTGTTTAACCGATTGCAATCTTTTTACTTGAGATAATCTAACTGCAGTGTTATCAACTTCTAAAATTTCAATCGGATCTTCTTTATCTAATCGATGTTTATTAACCCCAACTATAGTTTCTCTGCCCGAATCAATTCTTGCCTGTCTCCTTGCTGAAGCTTCTTCAATTCGCATTTTAGGAATTCCAGCTTCAATTGCTTTTGTCATTCCACCATAAGATTCAACTTCAAGAATATGCTCCCATCCTTTTTTAAGAAGTGCATCAGTTAGTGATTCAACATAATAAGATCCACCCCATGGATCAATAACTTTTGTGATGTAAGTTTCATCTTGCAAATAAAGCTGAGTGTTACGAGCAATACGTGCAGAAAAATCTGTTGGAAGCGCAATTGCTTCATCCAAAGAATTTGTATGAAGTGATTGTGTATGTCCAAGCGCAGCAGCCATTCCTTCAATACAAGTTCTTACAACATTGTTAAACGGATCTTGTTCCGATAAACTCCACCCGGAAGTTTGGGAGTGAGCTCTTAACGACATTGATTTAGGATTTTTAGGATTAAACTGTTTAATCATCTTTGCCCAAATCAATCTAGCGGCACGCATCTTTGCAACTTCCATAAAGTAATTCATTCCCTGCGCCCAGAAGAAAGAAAGACGAGGTGCAAATTCATCAATGTCCATTCCAGCTTTAATTCCGGTGCGAACATATTCTAATCCATCAGCAAGTGTATAAGCCATTTCAAGATCTGCCGTTGCTCCAGCTTCCTGCATATGATAACCCGAAATTGAAATGCTGTTAAACTTGGGCATGTTCTTAGCTGTGAACATAAATATATCAGCAATGATTCGCATAGAAACTTCTGGTGGATAAATGTAAGTGTTACGCACCATATATTCTTTCAGAATATCGTTCTGAATTGTTCCTGTTAGCTGTTCGCGCTTAACGCCTTGTTCTTCGGCAGCTACAATGTAAAATGCAAGCACAGGAAGTACAGCTCCATTCATCGTCATCGAGACAGACATTTTATCAAGTGGAATCTGATCGAAAAGAATTTTCATATCAGCAATTGAATCGATAGCTACTCCTGCTTTTCCAACATCACCTACAACTCTTGGATGATCTGAATCGTAACCACGATGAGTTGCAAGATCGAATGCAACAGAAAGTCCCATTTGCCCAGCAGCAAGATTTCTTCGATAGAATGCATTGCTCTCTTCAGCGGTAGAAAATCCTGCATATTGTCTAACCGTCCACGGACGCTGAACATACATTGTTGAGTATGGTCCGCGCAAAAAGGGAGGAAGTCCAGATAAATAATCTTTGTGTTCAAGATCTTTTAAATCATCTTTTGTGTAAAGCGGCTTAACAGGAATTTTTTCCATTGTTTCCCAGATAAAATCTTCAACAGATTTTCCTGTTTCCAGTTTAAACTTTTCTTCCCAATTTTTTTTGGAAATACTTTTTGATTTTAGATTTAATTCAATGTCTTTAAAATTTGGTTTCATTTATGCTCCGATTCTTTTCAACAAGTTTGATATTATTGAATGAGCATCTGCTCCAAGGTATATAAAATCATCAACACCTGTTTTTTTGTGTTCTTCAATCTGATCTTTTGGATATCCAGCAAGTATAACTGCAACATCTTTTGATTTTTCTTTTATTCCTTTTACAATTGAAGGAACAAGTTCCGGATATGTATCATCAGTTGAGCAAATAACTACAGCCTGAGCTTTTGAATCTAGTGCTGACTTAACTGCTTCATCTGTGGTTGCAAATCCATTTGGGTAAACGATTTCAAATCCGCCAACTTCAAAAAACGCACGGGAGAAATCTGCTCTTCCTTTAAATTGTTTTAGCGGACCCATTGTTGCAAGAAATATTTTTGGTTTACATCCAGTTTTCTTTTTAAAATTTTCTGATGCTATTCTCAATTCTTCAAACATTTCTGAAAGTCGAAATTGAATTAATGGATTAACAGAAATCCCTTTTTCTGATGAAGCACGAATTGATTTTGAAACTTCTCCAAGCGAAGCACCTTCAAGAAAAGCTTCCACAGCATTATCAATCAAATCATAAGATTTTGTATCAGCAATTTTCTGAAGTTTATCCATTATACTTGAATGTTTTTTGTTATCGCCGGTAATCCTGTATTTCTGAATATACTCAACGCGTTTTTTACAAATTGCATTTAGATCTTTATTCTTTATCTCAAGCATTTCTTCTTTTGGATTTGCATACATATTTGTTCCAACAAGAACAGATTTACGTTTTGCAAAATCCTTTTTCTTTGCTTCAGCAACTTTTGCAATTTCATCTTGAACAAATCCTGATTGAATTGCTTTTAACATTCCGCCTTTTTCTTCAATAGTCTGAAATAATTTCCAAGCAGCATTGGCTATATCATCAGTTAGCTTTTCTACAAAGTAAGAACCGCCAGCAGGATCAATTACTTGCTCAAGATGCGATTCCTCTTTAAGAATAATCTGTGTATTGCGTGCAAGTCGTCTTGAAAAATCATCTGAATCATTAAATGATTCATCGTAAGGATTTGTTTGAATCGAATCAACACCGCCAACGATTGCGGAGAATGCTTCTGTTGTTGTGCGAAGTGAGTTTACAAACGGATCGAAATATGTTTGATTAAACTTAGAAGTTTTACCATGAATAAATATTTTTGGGTTTTCTTCTTTTATGTCGTAAGCTTCTAGAATTTTGCTCCATAATAATCTTGCCGCACGAAGTTTTGCAACTTCCATAAAGTAAAATGAACCGACTCCAAAAGTGAATTTAATTCTTTTAGCAACATCATCAGCTTTTAATCCACGTTCAATCATTTCATTTAAGTATTTAACAGCGTTTACAAGTGTAAAAGCTAATTCCTGAACAGCGTTTGCACCAGCATTATTAAATGGTAATCCACTTACTCCGATTGTTTTTATTGGTGAGTTTGATTTGATCATTAATTCAGTTGCAAGTTTCATTTCATCAAAAATTTGATTTAATGAAATTGGTAAATCACCTTTAGCTATTAAATATTCATAAGGATCAGAAGTGATTGATCCTTTAATGTTCATTAAACTAGTTCTAGTTTCATTTGCATAAGCAGTAAAAAGAAGTGAAATTGGAAGTGATGAAAAACCACCTGAAATATTTATTGGCTGATTTGTCAAATCAATATCTTTAAACAAAACCTGCATTTTTCTAACACCGGAAATCGATAATCCATCTTTACCAACTTCTCCCGCTTTAGATTGGTCAGCATCAATTCCAAGTTGAGTAGGATTATCTAAAACGATATTAATAGAATTCAATCCACGATTTAGATCAGATCGTAATGCTTCATTCAAATCTTCCGGAAGGGCTTGATTATACTCTTGTGCAATTTCCCAACTTCTGGAAGTATATCCGGAAACATTGCTGCCACGTAGATAATTTTGAAAGCCTGGAAAATTAATTATTTGCGGGAGATCTTTTATATCGTTTGAAGTGTAAAGTGGTTGAAGATTTATTTCTTCATAAGTTTTTGTGATTAGTTTTTTATCGAATGATTCACCTTTAAGATCTTTTTCAACTTGTTTTTTCCAATCATCAAAACTAAAAATTGGAAAATCTTTTATAAGATCAGGTTTATCACCGAGTTTTACTTCATGGGACATTGTAACTCCTAAATTCAATAAAATGTGCGTATCAAAACTACAAAATTTGGAGCGAAAGTGAGAATAGAAATCAAAAAAACAAAAGCCAAATCACAAAACAATTAGGATTTGGCTTTTGGAATTTGTCACTTATTTAAGCTGGCGGATTCCAGGTTTCGTGAATGAGCTTTTGATTTTTTTGTAAACTGTTTTTTATTTCGGTAACTCTAAAAACAGTGCGGTTAAAAACTCCCCAGATATTATCCATATAAAGACGCATTGCTTCGATATCATTTTCATCAGGTTTTTGATGAATTGACTCTAACATATCTGTATAAATAAGATCAAGAAATTTTATTTCACTTTCAAAAGTTATTTCAGGGTTTGTTTGCTCTTTCATAATGATTCTATATTTATTTGTTAAAATGTGTTTTTATGTAATTCTTCAATTGAACCTAATATTGATTTTATCTTTTCAATCTTAGTTTTTGGATATTCTTCGTTCGGTTTTATTTCTAAGGCCTTTTCATAAAGTGATTTTGCCTCGGAATATTTTTTTTCGTTAAGAAGTTGATCTGCTTTTTTGACTGTTTCATTATATGCTGCGGTATGATCAGTAAAAATCTCTTTCATTTTGAGTTTATCACCCGATTCCCCAACAATCATCTTTTTTACTTCATCTGAGTATCCGATGTTTTTAGGCTTAAAGAATTCATCTTTAGCAACACCATCCATATACTTTAAAATCAAATTTTCACCAAGCTTTTTCCAGGTGGTATAAGTTTGTTCGGCTGATTTTATCGAATGATTAGTTAAATATTCTATTGCTTCTCCTCGGGAGTTTTTTAATAGTGCTAAAGCCGATTCTTCAATATTTTCCTGCTGAGCAAGATATTTTCCTTCGAGTTCATTCTGTACTTTTTTTACATCGTCAATAACAATTGAAAATCTTGGATATGAATAATTTGCAACGAAGTTAAAAACCCAAAATGCGGCATCCCATGTAAACTGGGACATCGATCCCACACCATGCGAAAAATTATAAGGAGTTTTGGACATTGATGCATACATTGGAGTGTAGACTGTAAAGTAAGTATCATCAACACCAAACCATAAAACTCCGCCAACTTCTCTAGGTAAATGGGCACGAGCTTGTGATACAAAAGAAAACCCTGTTTGTGGAGTTGAGATAGGCCGCTCATTAAAATATGTTTCGCCATTATATTCCCAAACCAGTGGTCTCCATCGATAAGGCATGTGATAAGGACCTGCTGCAACTCCTTCGGTCATATCAAGTTCAGTTCCCTGATAATGATCGCGCATTAAACCCATAACATCGTGAACAGAAAGTTTGTTTTCTGGCTTGATGTATAAAGGCATTCTTTCTAGCGATTCACCTTTTACATATGAGATATATTTATTCATACCTGGGTTACATCTTCTAAATAAAGACCAAACACGCGCATCACAAAATCTGATTGCTCCAAAATCCAACGGAGCATAAGCAGCTGAAAAATCAAACTCAGAATCTTTGCCTGAGAAATATCCTTTTTCTTTTGCAAAAGAAATTACATCAGGAGCGTAAAGACAATTTTCAGAATCGTTTAAAGGAAAGCTTGTAATACGCGATTGATTTGCATGACCTGAAATATAGCCGTCGGGGATTCTAACTGCTACCCACACTGCACCCTTATTACCTTCACCTTTGCCAATCATTTCCATAATCCATGCTTCATTTGCATCTGCAATAGAAAATGATTCGCCGCTGGAATAATATCCAAATTCATTAACAAGCTCAGTCATTATTTTAATTGCTTCGCGAGCAGTTTTACTTCTTTGCAAAGCGATGTACATTAAACTGCCGTAATCAATCATTCCTTTGGAATTAACAAGTTCTTCTCTACCTCCAAAAGTTGTTTCACCTATAACAACTTGATGTTCATTCATATTTCCGATTACATTATAAGTAACAGAAGCTTGTGGAATTTTTCCAAGAAATTTTCCCGTATCCCATTCATAAATTTCTAACCAGGCTCCACTTTGATAAACTGATGCAGGATAATGATAAAGTTCGCCATAAAACCCAAATGAATCGGCTGTGTACGTAATCATAACAGATCCATCAACACTTGCGCCTTTGGTTACAATAAAATTTGTGCAGGAATTACCAACTTGAGTAGGCAAGATTAAAGCAGTTAATAAGACTGTAAAAAATATTTTCTTTACCATAACTAATCCTCTTTAAAGTATCAAAAAATTATTGCCGAAAAGATAAGTAAATAGGTTTGATTTGGGAATGGAAATCGATGGTGTAAAGATAGAAAAAACCTCCACGAACCAGTCTGCTGGACTGGCAGGTTTCACGAATTAGCGTTAATTGTTTTGATTCGTGAAAATCAGTGTTAATTCGTGGCTGCTCTTCAATTTGCAAATGTTTATTTGATTTTTATTCTGCTTCCTTCAGAGTGACTTGTGAATTCCGGAGCATACATGCATTGAATGGTCGTGATTCCATTTGAAAAATCACCTTTATATGTTACTCTCATTGGATACTCAAAAACGTAAGTACCAACAGGTAATTGATAAATGAAAAAGTTTGTTGCTGCATCCTTTGTATTTTCATAATACCACAACCCGTCCTGATGTTTATGTGTAGATAAAACATTTAATGGTTCCAATCCCGCAGCTCTCATATCTTTTAAATGAATATACTCCATCTGTCTATCAACTCTGATTTCAATTCTAACTTTAATTTTATCGCCAGGATTTAATTCTGTGTTTTCTTCAATTGGAGTTATCTTTTTTCCAGATTCGCTATCAATTTCTAAAAACAGTTTTTTATTTATCTTTAAAGGAGTTTCTGAAAATGTAATCTTATCAAGCTGCTCAAAATATTGCCAGTATAAAGCACCCCACGATACAATATTGTTATTATTTGTTACGGTGATGTTTGCCATTTCAGATTTTATCTCTTCACCTTTCCATGATGTTTTAAAGTAACCTGTACCTTCTTCAACATGAATCTTTGGATTGTTTTCAAGTTGAAGCACTTCTTCTCCGATTTTTATATTTGGCGATTTCGTTTCAGCGAGCCAATCAGTTCCTCTTAATAAAAGTGCATAACAAGCTTGTGCTGTTGCAGTTGTTGTTTTCCAATCATTGGTTTGTTTTTGTTTAAGCAGCCAGGTTTTCATTAAATCGACAGAAGTTTGATCTTTTGTTATTTCATCAACTGCTTCAATCAAAAGAGCCTGTGTTTCGATTGGAGCTTGATACCAATACCAGCTTCGTTCTTCTTTAAAGTACATTCCCATTTCTTCATTGATAACCGCATTTTCAATTATTGATTTTATAATATCGCCGGCGATTTCTAGTTCTGAATTTCTATACAATGCCAGTGCAATCATTCCCTGCATATATTTATTATTGGATAACCAATACTGTTCAGCTTGACTTTTCCAGTAATCAAACGCTTCTTGATATTTTTTATCTACAGGTATATCAAGAAAATAACTTCTGCCATATAGATAATAAATCTGATCGTAGCTAATGTTCTTTATCTCAAGTGGAATTTTAAGAAACTTTAATCGTTCATAATCTTCATACATCCGTGTATCAATATAATTGATAGCTTTGCGAAGCATAGTGAACACAACTTGATTTTCTCTAATATTTTTTATTCCAAGTTTTTCAAGATGCCCCATTCCAGTAACAATATATTGAGTTATGTATTTGCTTTCTGGTAAACCAGGAAACCATGGCCAGCCACCGTTTGAGTACTGACTTTTCTGCAATTTTTCCTCAGCTGTTTTTAATTCATCAGACATTTTTACAAGATCAAACAATAAACCAATATTTCGTTTTCTCGCAGATTCACTTTGTGCATTAAGTACCCATGGAGTTTCTTCTAACAAAGCATATTTAAGTTCCTGATTCTTTTCCAAGTTCGATAACAAAGCCTCTTTATCCACAGTTTTCCAGGCATCAAATACTTTTTTGATTTTTGGATTTGAGTTTGCAATATAAGTTGCAATACTATTTGCATAATACCGACTGAATACTTGTTCACTGCATTCGTGAGGAAATTCCATAAGATAAGGCAAAGCTTGTATTGCATACCATGCAGGATTTGCTGTAAACTCCAATGTTAAATTGTAGTTCTGTAAAGTAGGGGAGTTGTTATTTTTTAATTTATCAAGTACAAAACTTTTTGTTTGATTTCCATTAACAGGAAGCGGTAAAGTTTCTGTAAGCAACATTCTGTTCGTAAGAATTGGAAGAGCACTTTCCTCTCCATCAGAAAATCCATCAGACTTTGCAAGTACGCGATAAACTATTGCTTCAACTTTTCCTGTTGGGATCTTCAATCTCCAGCTTAATCCTTCACTCATACCTTTATCCATTTTAAAGGATTTGATATTGTCACCGTTTTCAAACAACACATCAACTGGCTGCATTGTAAATGCATCAAATAATTGCAAAGTTGCTGAACCCGAAAGCGAATCATCAGACAGATTACTTACTTTTGCTGTAAAGTATATTTCATCACCTTCTCTTAAAAATCTTGGTGGATTTGGCTGAATCATCAATTCTTTTTGTGTAACTGTTTGCTTTGTTATAAAACCAAGTTCTAAATCTTCAGTATGAGCAAAACCCATAAACTTCCAGCGTGTTAGAGCTTCCGGCGCAGTAAACGAAATTATTATTTCGCCATCTTCATTTGTTCTTAATTCTGGAGAGAAGAAAGCAGTTTCGTTAAGGTTTTTTCTTGCAGTTATTCCTTCAAAGTTTGGTTTTTCTATATTTTTTACATCAATACCTTCTACTGTGTAACCAGTTTCATCCTGCCTGCTTCCACGAATAGAAGTTATACCGTTTTGTAAAACAACACCAGCTTGTAATGAAGCACTATAACCACCAGGTAGAACCTGAATTTCATCACTTGATACAACCCTTACAGAGTTTGTAGACTTTGATTCGAAAAATCTCTGGCCAATTACAGTAACCTCATCCAAACTTTCAGTACTTTCCAAATAATCAGTTCCTTCTTTTTTATTTAATGTAACCTTGCCTTTTTTCTTTTTCACCTTTGGTTTTTCCTGATAAATGTATCTATTCTTGTAACCAAATCCATCAAAAGAAAAACCAAAGTTATTTAATTCCGGATACTGAATTGAAAAATTGTATGCGAATAATTCATTAAACTCAATTCCATAAAACAATGAAGGATGCATTCCAAAACAATTGGAACTGTTCCATGTTAATCTAATTGCAAGATTTTGATGAATATTAAAATCCCAATAATTAAAACTAAACTGGTCTAAAGATTCATCATACATTGAAGCTAGAAATTCAGCCGTTGCAGCATCACCATCAGGTCCGGAAATTTTGAGCGACCATTTTTCAGTAACGCCCGGAATTATTTTATCTCTAAAAGTTTCTACTTTAACATTTAATATTTTATTTGTCCATGGAACATAAATGTACTCTGTTGTCAAGTGTGCTTCATTATTAATTATAAATGAAATTCTTGCTGCAATACTTCCTCTATGTTCTTCCTCAATTTCTATATTTATTAGTTTTTGTTCATCGTTAATCTCTAACCACTTCTCGTCTAAAATATTCCCATCCTGTTCAAGCTCATAAAATACTTTAACATTTTTCAAAGCTGATCCGAAGTACAATGTTGCAACATCACCAGGTTCATACACTTTATTTTCAAGGTATATCCAATTCGCATCGTTCAATGGAGTTTTTGTTGAAGCAGGATCAAACAATGTAAAATATTTTGTAACCTCTACAGGAATTCCATTCTTGTCTTTAGTTTTAATATTAACAAGATATTTTCCTGGCAGCCAGTTATCTTTATCTTCAAACTTAATAGTTGAGTTTTCTTTTGTTACAAGATTTGTTTCGTACACTTTTGATTCATTTTCCCAATTGAAATATTCATCTTCATCATCAAAGACATCAAACTTAAATGTATTGTAAAATTCATTCTTAGATAAAATAAAACTGTCTGGTTTACTCCATAATCTTTTTCTAAAAACTCTTTCGGGTGTTTTTAATTTATAAATTTCAATACTTACTTCTGATGATTCAAACTGCCCATTTAAATTTTGTGTTGCAATTTTATACTCATCATTTGATTCGGAATTAATGATTTCAGGGATTTCTGATGCTACACTTAATGCTACATAACCAACTGTAACATTCGTTTGAGCTGAACGAGTTTCTCCAGTTACATCAACCACATCAGCATTGATAGTGTAGTTAAAGGTTGGGTTTGATTCTTTTAAAACCGCTAAATCCGGAATAGTATTAAACTCAACAACAAATTTTCCTTCACTATCAGTCTTAAGTGTGCCATTAATAATTTCGGTTGATGGATTGTTACGATAGCACCAGTTATAATAATTTCTGTATCTCCAATTGTAAAATGGGAATGAGGTGTTTCTTACAACTCTGTATTTAACCTCAACATCATTTAAGTTTGCACCTGAGAAAGTATTTGCAAATCCTGTTACTGAAATTTTCTCATTCAATGCATAGCTTCCTTTTACAGCTTCAAACTTAACTTCAAATTTTGGTCGTTTATATTCTTCAACCCCAAATCCAACTTGTTCAAACTCATTTGATATTTTGTAATATCCACCAACTCTGCCATAAGGGATTGTAAATTGTCCGTTAAAAGTTCCAAATTCATTTGTTGTTAAAGTCGTATCAGCAATTTTCTGATTGTTTTTATCATAAAATGTTACAGTAGTCTCTTTATCTGTAATAATATCATGATCTTTTTTGTAATCAGTTTTGTACATCAATCCTTTGAAGTAAACAGTTTGACCGGGTCTGTAAATGGCTCTATCTAAAAAGAACTTTGACTTAACTTCTTGTAATTCTTTATCATAATTATAATAGTAATCGTAATTGTTCTCAGATTCAAATCTGTCGAAGTTATCAATCAAACATATTTTATATGAGCTATTTGGATATTTATTCAAATCAGTTTTAAAGACTCCATCAGAATTTGTTTTACCATCATCAATTTTTATAAATCGATAGTTTCTCAAGTCTGGATCATATGTATTATAATATATCTCAACATTAACATCAGTTAATATTTCTCCTGATTTTCTGTTGAGTACCATTATCTCAGCAGATTGATTCTTTAATCTTCTTTTAATAAAACTAAGATTTGTAACCCAGGTTTTGCAATAAGCAATTCCATTTTTTTTATAAGAAAAACTTGAATCAGTTCCTGCCATTATCAAATATTTGCCAACCGGTAATGCAGAGATTATTATTTCTATCCTATGATTTTGATAATCACCTTTATCTGGTAATTCAACTGACCACTCTTTTAGCACCGGTTGTGCTTTGAACAGATTCAAATTTTTTTCTTGATAGTAGTAAGTTTCCTCTTTGGCTTCAAGGCTATCATTCAGTTTAATGACTCTTAAATAAAGCTTATTGAGATTCTTGTGTGATACTAAAATTCTAAACGGTTTTTCTGGTAAGTTTGCGTTTTCTACCTGCAGGTTTAATGATCTACTAAGTATTTCATCCTTTAATTCAGTACAGTTAATTGCACCAATAGTATTCGGATACTTTGCTACAATGCTATCACATATTTGTAATGCCTTTTTTGTTTGCCATTTAAATTCATCAGAAACTTCCGGATCATACTTTTTACCTTCTTCGGTATAGTACTGTGCGAGATAAAAACAGATCAGCGATGAATGCCGGATCTCTTGATACTTTTTACCAATATAACTTAGAGATTTAAAATAGATAGCATTTTTATCCCTGTAGATACTATTTCCAAGTACAAAATTTAATCTTGCAAGATCAACATCAAGCAAAGCTTCCTTATTGTTCGATGTTAAATGAAATGAAATTAATTTCTGATATAGTTGAATAGCATAAAACTTAAGTGAGAGAGAGTCTTTTGTGCTATAATTATTTTTTACAAAAACAGTATCAATTGCTAGATCATTTTCTTTATCCAGCACAAATCGATACACTGGTTGAGTTAAAGATGATTCTTCATTAATAAAAAACGTTAAAGCTTCGTGTGCTAACACATCATATAATGTTGGGCGTAGATGAGCATCTTTGGAATCATCATATATTAAAATCTCTTCAAATTCTTCTAAAGAAATTTTTTGAAGATTATCACTCTGTTCTATCGAACTTAAATAATATTTTGTTATTTCTTTTACAATTCTGTTCAAGTCCCAGGTTTGAAAATCTTCATTTTCAAAGTTTACTGTTTCCGTTCTTTGCTGAAATTTATAACGATTGTTTTTATAGAATTGCCAATACATATCTGCAAGTATTGATTTTAAAATAGCATCTGATGGAAATGTTGATTCTTGTATTTCTTTCTTTACTTCATTAACAATTTTTATCTGGCTGTTTTCTTCAACATAGTTGGCAAATTTTAATTTATACAAAACTGATTTAATAAACTGCGGGTGTACATTATCCTTT
>JBGSPH010000037.1:0-2865 GCA_041738675.1 Ignavibacteriaceae bacterium | reverse complement strand
CCAATACATCAAATATCTTTAAGCTCACTTTGCTGTCTACAGCCAAGCTAAAGTTTATTGTTGTACTTGGATTGAATGGATTTGGATAGTTTTGATCAAGCGTAAATTCTTTTACTCCTAAAACTTCAACTTCAATTGCATTTGAGTATTCAAATGTTCCATCAAAATCTACTTGTTTTAGTCTGTATGTGTAACTTCCAGCATTAACATTCTGATCAACATATGTATATCTCTGAATGTCTGTGGTTGTTCCGTGTCCAGCTACGAATCCTACAACTTCATATGCACTTCCACTGCTTCTTTCAATCTGGAAGCCGCTGTTGTTTAATTCTGTTGCTGTTGACCAGTTTAGTGTTACATTTCTGTTGTCTGTGGTTGCTGCAAATGATAATAGTTCTACAGGAACAACACCACTGCCGATAACTGCTATGTTATCAACTGCCCACCACCAATCCCAGCCTGGTTGAATTGTTCTCAATCTTAATTGGAAGCTTTGAAGTGCTACAAATGAACTTATATCAATTACTTCGTGGCTATTTCGTACATCTGTTACATCAAAAGTTCTAACTGCTGTCCAGGTTGTGCCGCCATCTACACTTACTTCTACATATCCAAAGTCATCAGCATCAATAGCTTGCCAGTCATTATCAAATTCTAATACTACATTTTGATATAATGAAGCATCAATTGGATCATTTACTGTAGCTGTTGTAAGTGTAGTAGAGCCACTTCCGGCATTATCTGCGTCGGCAGCAAAAATACCACCACCAGCTGGAGCGGGAAGAGTATAAGTATTTGGATATGGCGATGTGAATATAGTCCATACACCAAGAGGGCTGCCTCCATCATTGGTTATTGTCCATAATCCTGGACCACTCTCAAAGTCTTCAAAAAATAATGAAACTAAATTTGGGTCCTGGATAGTTGTAAATGTCCAGACCGGTCCAGAAATACTGCAAGTATCATTCTTCCCAATAACACGCCAACCATAAGATGTAAAATAATCTAATGGTTCAACTCCTGCTAAAGATAAGGATGTAACCGGAGTGCCATCATAAACCATTGCTAAATTTCCAACGGGTCCAAACCATACTTCGATTGAATCAGCACCAGCACCATTTGTCCAGGTTGCTGTGTTTCCAGAGATAAAAACATCTGTTGCACCTGCTGCAGGTGAAGGATTCGTTGGGGGATCGATTGGACAAGGAGGTCCTGCTGTCGCAACCTCATAAAGGAATATTTCTTCAGGAGCAATTCCATCTCCGGATTGGATTAATCCACCAATGGAAAAAATACCGCTGGCAAAATCAGTCGTCGAAAATAATCCTCCACCAATTCCAGTGGGATTATCTAATGCAACATCATCATAGACATTATGCTGCACACCAGTTGGGGTTCCACCCGGAAGTTGTAACTGTCTGATTAACTGTGGTGCGCCAACAACATTCCCCTGGTCAAATATCCAGAGATATGGACCACCAGGACTAACATTATCATAACAGCTTCCATAATTTCCTGTGCCTGTGTGTGTAGCTGCTGGGATTTGAGCTAGAGTACTTCCATCTCTACCAACAAGATATATATCTGTTGCCCAATTGCCAACCCAGAATGCATCGTTATCAGAATCATAGGCAATATGTCTAACTGCAACAGGAGAAGCAATTGTACCAACAAGAGTATTTGTTGCAAAGTCCATCTGATAAATTGTGTTGGCAGATGCACCACCGTAAAAATACTGCCCATCATAAGCCAAATCTCTCAATCCGGTTACACCTGGAATCGAAAACTCTCTGACTAATGCAGTACCATCTCCAGAATATTCATGAATTAGGTTTGATGCCCATCTGGTTGAATAGAAACTTGTTCCGTCATATTCTGCACCTGCATTACCGGCTGCACCGCTTAGTGTTAGAGCATTAAACTCTAACTGAACATCCCACATTGCTTCTATAGAAAGCCCCTCTGATTTAACAAAAGGCCCCATATTTGGATTTATATCCCTTGTAGTCTCCAAATTTTGAGCAAAAATACTCAAAGATAAAAAGAGAACTAATGAAACAATAAATTGAATTTTTTGAAACATAAGCGAACCTCCTGAATGATTAATTGATATAGATTTAATTAGGGCGGGAAATAGTTTAATTATTGTTATATGATAATTCATGATTCAATAATTCATTATGAAGGCTAAATAATAATGACGTAATAAAAATATTAGAATATTACTGAAAACATTTTAATTAAAAATATATTTTGAATCAAGTATTAGACAAAATATTTTTAACTGCAAATACAAATCTGTCTATAGCGCAAGGCGGAGTTATTTCGTCACTACAGGACTCATAAATTTTTGTGTTTAATCTTTCGATATCAATATTTTTTGTCTTAAGGGAAAATTGTAACCACACTGATTAAATCACCTTACGCAGAGTGAAATAAATAATTATTCAAATAGAAGATCGGACTTATCTGCCGCAGCAGACTGCTTTATGGATTTATATAAAAAACTAGTTTTGTAGGTTAGTTATTTAATAAATTAAATCTTCTTAAAGTTCTGTAAGAACTTTATATTGTTAAAACTATAAATCCAAAATCCTTTTAAAGTGCCCTTGGGATGAAATAAAGGAATGTTAAGTTATAAATTCCAAATAATAAAGTATTAAAACAGAAATCCAATTTATTTTAATGAATTCAATTTATTGTACAGCCTTAAGCAAATAGTTATTCAAAAAAAAGCCCCGCATATTTCAGCGAGGCTTTATAAACTAACTTAAAGAGATAAAATTATTTTGTTAATATCATCTTCTTTACTGAACTGAACTTCTGTCCATCAACACCACTTGCATCTATTCTGTAGAAATAAAC
>JBGSPH010000036.1:0-24099 GCA_041738675.1 Ignavibacteriaceae bacterium | reverse complement strand
TTGGCTTGAAGGTCATTCACACTTATTGGCTAAAGGACTTGGTATAATTAATATTGGTTATGGATATGATTTTGGATCTACAAATTATTCTTTAAATGGCTGCGTAATAGACGGAATCGTTTATGGCGATACAACTTTAACGGATGTTGAGGAAGAACAAAATCCAATTCCAAGAGAATATAAACTAGAACAAAACTACCCTAACCCATTTAATCCCAGCACAAAAATAAGTTGGCAGTCCCCTGTAGCAGGTTGGCAAACTTTAAAAATTTATGATGCACTAGGAAGAGAAATTGAAACTCTAGTTAATGAATATAAAGAGGCAGGAGTCCATTCTAAATTGTACATTATAAATTCTACATTGCCCAGCGGAATTTACTTCTATCAGCTAAAAGTCGGGAAATTTGTTGGAACTAAAAAGATGATTTTACTTAAGTAAAAAATTGCAAATTTTTTATTTAACCTCTATCGATTTATGTCGGTAGGGTTTTTTATTTTCTAATCGTAAACGTTTATTTCCATACCTCAGAAAAACAATCCATTTATCCTTAAATAATTGCTTGATCAGCTAAAGATTTTATTTTTAACCGTTGTGTAAATATAATTTCATTCTAATCCATAAATAAGGAATCGATATGGGAAAGCAAGTAGCAATATTTTTAGTGCTTTACATAGCTATAATAACTACATTATTGAATATTTTTTTCTTTGGGAATAATAAAATATTGAATAATCCTAAAATGAAGAAATTTTTCAAATTAAGTCTAATTGTCGGGATTATATTCTTTGTTAGTGCATTATTCGCATATTTATCATTTATTTAATTACTCCATGAAAACATTATTGTTATTCATTATTACTTGCCGATCATTAAGGTTTCTTGACAATAAGGGTAATAAATGTTTAAATAATAATTAGAAAAAAATATTTCTTCTCCTGGAGAGAAGGAACTTCATATTTATTTTCTCAAATCTGTTCCCATCTCTTTAGGTTTTTCATTCAATCTATCTATACAGGAGGCGTTATGCAATTAAATGTAGAAGAGAGATATAATGCAGTAGTTTTTCATCTCAAAGGAAAATTAATGGGCGGTCCTGATGCGAAAAACATAAGCGAGAAAGTCCACTCACTCATAGATCAAGGGAAAAAACATATTGTTATGGATATGAGTGGTGTTCATTATTTGAATAGCACGGGTATTGGCATTCTAATCAGCGCGTACACTACTTTGGTAAATAACGGTGGTGATTTAAAGTTAGCCTCCTTGAATGATAAAATCGAAGGTGTGCTTTCAATTACAAAGCTTATGCAGGTGTTACCGGATTACAAAACTATTGATCAGGCAATTAGTAGTATAAATTAAAGTATGCAAAATAAAGTAGTACGAAAAACTCATAATATGGTTTGACAATTGCATTTATTGAAGGTTAAATCTCTAAAGGTTACACGACTATTAGCACTTAAGATAAGTTTACTGTTCTTTATTCTAAATAGGTTTGCTTATCCTCAAATAAGTGATATATCGTTTGATCATATATTTCTTGAAGAAGGTTTATCTCAGAGTATTGTTAAATGTATGCTTCAAGATCATCGGGGATTTATGTATTTCGGCACTGAAGATGGGTTAAATATTTATGACGCGTACACATTTAAAGTTTTTCGAAATTCATTCAATCCCAACAGCTTAAGTTATAATGATATTACAGCGTTGTGTGAGGATAGACTTGGCAGAATATGGATTGGAACATTTAATTCAGGTGTAAACTTATACCTTCCGGAAAAGAAAAAATTTATAAGGTTTCGGTTTAACCATAACAATCCTAACTCTTTAAGTAATGATAACATCAATGCAATTGTTGAAGATAAGCAGGGAAATATTTGGGTTGGGACTGATAATGGGTTGAATCAAATCCTTAAAACTGAGTTAACCGATTCTAGTTTTACTATTAAGAGAGGAGTAAAAGGGGAAGATAATAACATCTTTCTTGAGAGTGCAAAAGTTTTATCTCTTTTTTTTGATTATCAGGGTGTATTGTGGGTCGGAACAAGTAAAGGCTTAGTAAAAATTGTTAGGCCGAATAAAAATTCGGATTATGAACTAATTGAATACAAAAATAAAATCGATGACAAGAACTCCCTATGTAATAATGTTGTAAGATCAATATATGAAGATAGCCATGGTGATCTCTGGATTGGGACTGATTATGGCTTAAATAAAATTTCATCAAAAGATCGAACGAAAGCATCTCTTAATTTTAAGCACTATTTCCATTCTCCATTAAACAAAAGATCAATAAGTAATAATGAAATCTATGCTATTGCTGAGGATGCTTCCGGATTGGTCTGGATAGGAACAAACGGTGGTGGAATTAATATTTATAATAAAAAAAAGGATCAATTCATTTCTTATCAACACGATCCGCTTGATGAAAGATCTTTAAGCACAAATGAAATAAGATCACTTTTTATGGATAGATCAGGCATTATGTGGATTGGGACTTATGGAAGCGGAATTAATAAAGTATCCAGAGGTACCGGACAATTTTATCACTATCGAAATCAACCAAATGATCCTAATTCATTAAGTCACTCTATTATATGGTCATTTTATGAGGATGAAGACAGTGTCCTTTGGATAGGCACCCAAAATGGTCTTGATAGATTAGATAGAAAAACAAATTCTTTCAAACACTATCTTCATATTCCCGGCAAAAATAGCTTGAGCAATAATATTGTAAGAGTTATTATCCCCGCTGGTAATGGTAAATTATTATTAGGCACGAATGGTGGGGGCATTGACGAGTTTGATACCAAAACTGGTACTTTCAAAAACTGGTCTCACAATCCTGAAAATCCAAATAGTTTGAACTATAATGAGATAAGATCTATTTATAAGGATAAAGATGATATTATCTGGATAGGTACTTATGGAAGGGGAATAGACAGATTTGACCCCTCAACAGGAATATTTAAGCACTATCTAAATATCCCGACAGATACAAATAGCCTAACTCAGAATTATGCAAGAGTAATCATAGAAGATAGAGAAGGATATTTGTGGGTTGGAACAGAAGGAGGAGGAGTTAATAGGTTTGATAAAAAAACAGAAAAGTTTACAAGATTTAGAGCAAAACCGGGTAATCCCAATGCTTTAAATAGTGATTATATTTTTTCAATCCTGGAAGATTCATCCGGATATTTATGGTTAGGAACCTACGGAGGGGGATTAAATAAGTTTGATCCGAAAACGGCCGAAACAAAAAGTTATAGTGTTAGCGATGGTTTGCCAAGCGGTTCAATCTATGGAGTTGTCCAGGATCATAGTGGAAATTTTTGGATAAGTACAAACAACGGATTATCAAAATTTAATCCTGTGACGTTAGCGATTAAAAATTATAATGTTAAAGATGGGTTGCAGAACAATGAATTTAACGGCGGATCATATTATAAAACTAAAACAGGGGAGTTACTCTTTGGAGGAATCAATGGATTCAATGCCTTTTATCCCGAGAACATAAAAGAAAATAATTATACACCTCCAATTGTTTTAACTTCGTTTAAAAAGTTTAATGAAGAAGTTAACACAGCTCAACCATTAACTTCCTTAAAAGAGATAGAACTTTCCTATACTGATAATGTTTTCTCTTTTGAATTTGCCGCTCTAGATTATTCAGCTCCCGAAAAAAGTAAATATGCATATAAATTAGAGGGTGTCGATAAGGATTGGGTTTTTGTAAATGCTAATCAAAGATTTGCCGCTTATACAACGCTTTCCTCCGGCAATTATGTCTTTTATGTTAAAGGTTCAAATAGTGATGGTATATGGAATGAAAAAGGAGTTAAACTAATTATAAAAATAATTCCTCCATTCTGGCAGCAGGCTTGGTTTATAGTAATTGTAGCATTATTAATTATAGGAATTGCTTATCTGTTATACTTAAGAAGATTAAGAATTATCAGAATGAAAATAGAACTTCAAACTGCACACGATGCTCAGTTATCTATAATGCCTCTTTCAGATCCGGTAAATGATAAACTTGAAATATCAGGTGTTTGTATTCCTGCTAATGAAGTTGGTGGAGATTTCTTTGATTACTTCTGGCTGGAAAACGATAAAAATAAATTTGGAATTATGATTGGCGATGTTTCCGGCAAAGCTATGAAGGCTGCTATAACAGCTATAATGACGAGCGGAATGATAATCTCTGAAACCAGATCAAATAAAAGCATAAGTAAAATTTTAGAAAATGTGAATGCCTCATTGCTGACAAAAATTGAAAAAAATATGTTTGTTTCTACATGTATTTCCGTGATAGACACAAAAAATAAACAACTTTGCATTGCCAACGCCGGATTAAACAAACCAATTTTACTTTCAAAGGGTAAAATTGAATTCCTGTCATCAGACGGACCAAGATTGCCACTTGGTATTAAAAGTGATGTTAATTATGAACAAACAAATTATAAGTTGAATAAAGATGATCTAATAATTCTAACCACCGATGGAGTTAACGAAGCCCAAAATTCTAATCGTGAATTATATGGAGATGAAAGATTAAAGAATTGTATACTGAATATGAATATAGAAAATTTATCAGCCTCAGAAATAAAAGATTTAATCATAAAAGAAGTACAGTCTTTTACAAAATCAGAAAAGTTAAATGATGACATGACTGTTTTAGTTATAAAAATAAAATAGTTATCGTTTAATACATTTTAATTTAATAGGAGGGTGTTATGCCAAACTATGAATTCAAATGCAAAAAATGTGAAAAGAGATTTACGCTTCAACTTTCTTTCTCCGAATACATACAAAAAAAATCTTTCACCTGTCCGCACTGCAAGAGTAATGATATAATAAGGGTTTTCTCAGATTTTACCGCAGTGACATCTAAAAAAAGTTAGTGTTCTATAAGCATTTTAAGATTGCTTTTATTAGCGAAGTTGAACTTTGTTGTTAATTAAATACAGTTGCCGAATTTTAATATTATTTTTCTTGACATTCCCTAACATAATTTGCAAGTTAATTAATAAATATTCCAACATCTGACCACTGGACCTTTTAGGGTAACTAGTTGTCGTGATTAGATTTTTCTTCATATCCCATACCCCCTAAGGCGCAGCGATATATAAAAGCTGTGCAGAAACTTCTTGTCTTCCAACAAACGACACAAAATTAAAAATTAGAGGATGAGATTATTCCGCTGAAGTTTTTTGAACCAGAATTAACTCAATCCACTTAAAGATAGAACAATCTCTCTAAAAATATTAGAGAATATTTATCAACCAACTAAAAGGAGTGTTGTTATGAAAACAACAAAAATTTTCTTTGCTATAATAGCTTTTATGGGCCTTGTATTTCTCGGTTGTTCAGAAAAATCCCAACTGCCAAATGAGCC
Organism: Ignavibacteriaceae bacterium; assembly: GCA_041738675.1. Classification (GTDB taxonomy): domain Bacteria; phylum Bacteroidota; class Ignavibacteria; order Ignavibacteriales; family Ignavibacteriaceae; genus IGN3. Next base: position 18,700 of record JBGSPH010000036.1, on the reverse strand, counting down.
AGTAAGTTCACTGGAAAAAGTAACAACAACCGACTATAACGCCAATATTACAATCCTTGGCCTTGTTGATCCCGGTACAGAAAAAATTGTAGGACAAAATCTTATTGTAAAAGATAGGGTTGCGCTAACCAGGTTCGAAGCCGACAATTCTTTAGTAAAAGGAAACTTATTGATAACCATAAATTTCAGATTTAACCTCAATACGGGGGAAGGACCTACGCACGGTAAATGGTCAATGGTACCGGACGATTATCCTGATGGCTTGTGGGAAGGTAGCTTTACCGGTTTTAGAACTAAGACAGGCGAATCAGAATGGACAGAAAACGTTTCCATCGTTGGCAAAGGAGAAGGTGATGTTATAGATGGGATGAAAAATTTTGCTGACGGATTAATTTATTCTGATGATATATATGAGCGAACTGGATTTTGGGGAGAAGGAAGCGGAGTTATAAAATCAAAATAATGATGGTTATTAGCTAATCTGTCGCGGCAAATCAAAATACTAATTAGCCTCGAGTTATTTCGGGGCTATTTTTTGTTTGAATGTAAACTACTATCTGCTAATTTTACATCAGCAATTAATCCATTCTAATAAATGAAAAATAAAATAGAACTAACAGCAGAAATAAAGTATAAGCTGCTTCGGAATATCTCTCATAAAATCAGGGGTACGCTGGATCTTGATATAATACTTAACCTGCTTTTAGATATGCTGGCAAATATAATTGAATACGATGCGGCAGGAATTTTTATTCTTAGCGAAGATATTAATCATCCCGGCTATCATCAAACCAGACAAAAAATTGCAAGTATGGCCCAACGTGGATTTGGAAATCTTCCTTTGGAATCTGATGCGATGCTTATGGAAGGCAAAGGAATAATTGGGCAAACAATTAAAATGGGAAAAAGTATTATCCTAAATGATGTGACTAAGGATGATCGTTATATTCCCGGCAGAAAAGAAACCAAATCTGAAATAACTTCTCCCATTTTACGTGATGGAAAAACGATCGGTGCACTAAATGTTGAAAGTGATAAGCTAGATGCTTTTGACCCGGCTGATATTGAAGTGCTCAACTTTTTTGCTGAAGCTTCTGCGATCTCAATTGAAAAAGCTTTGCTGCATTATCAAATTCTTGAGAAGAAAAAAATTGAGGAACAGCTTAATCTGGCAAAGGATGTACAACTCGGTTTACTTCCAAGTGCCGAACCTGAAATTCCTGGGTATTCATTTGCCAGTGTTTGTATTCCAACTTATGAAATTGGCGGCGATTATTTTGACTATATCCCGCTTGATGAAAACCGGATTGCAATTGTAATTGCAGATGTTTCCGGTGATGGTGTTCCTGCGGCTCTAATAATGGCTGCGTTCCGTGCATTGCTTAGATACAACGCTAAACTTTTTTCAAGTCCGTCTAAATTAATGCAGCTAATGAATCAGCACGTTTCAGAGTTTATGCGTAAGCGTGATTTCATTTCTATATTTTATGGAATACTTGATTATAGTAATCACTCTTTTATTTATAGTAATTGCGGACATAATCCTGCGATTCATTATAGTTTAACCGGCACAAAATTATTAGAGGGCGGTGGTCCATCTTTAAATCTTCTAAAGGATGCTGAGTTTAAAACTTTCGAACTACAATTGAAAAAAAATGATCAGATACTTTTGTACACCGATGGAGTGGTTGAAGTTTTCAGCAAAGACAAGAAACAGTTCGGGTTAGAAAAGCTGATAGAAACCTTAAATTCAAATGCTGGTAAATCTCCAAATGAAATTATTAAACAAGTAGTTTCTGCAACAAAGGATTTCAGCTCATCTGATTTTTACACTGATGATTTTACTTTACTTGTTCTTAAAAGAAATGATTGATTTTATTTTTGCTGTAAAATAATTATTATTTATTCCATCTCTGTGTTCCTCGGTTATTCCTCTGTGGTGCTCAGTGTAACGAATTGCTTTTTATTTCACGGAGATTCTCGGAGAAGGTACTGAGAACCACTGAGAGAGTGCTTGCGCTATCAATTGAATTTTTATTTCCCTATTTATCTTACCACTCATAATTATTTTTGTTAAGTTTGATATAGAAATTGAATTTACTTTTTACGGAGACTTAAATGATCAATAAAATTAAACCAGCAGTTAGAACTGAAAACATTACATACGCAGTTAGAGACATAGTTGTTCTTGCAAATCAGGTTGCAAAAACTGGAAAAGAAATGCTATACTTAAATATTGGTGACCCGAATCTTTATGATTTTGCTCCACCAAAACATCTTGTTGATGCAACGTATCAGGCAATGTTAAAAAACTTAAATGGTTATGCACCTTCATCAGGAATTGGAGAAGCTGTAAGCGCAATTGAGGCAGAAGCAGAACGAAAGGGAATTACAAACGTCCACGATATTTTTGTAACCACTGGCGCAAGTGAAGCAATTGATATTTGTTTAACTGCTCTTGTTAATGATGGTGAAAATGTTCTCACTCCAACTCCTGGCTATCCGCTTTATACTGCTATCGCAAGCAAACTTCAGATGATGGAAAATCCATATTATCTTGATGAATCAAATGGATGGCTGCCTGATATTGAAGATATAAAATCAAAAATAAATAATAAAACAAAAGCAATTGTACTTATCAATCCAAACAACCCAACTGGCTCACTTTATACGAAAGAAAATTTACAGCAAATTGTTGATTTAGCACTTGAGCATAATCTTGTAATCTTTGCAGATGAGATTTATGACAAACTTTTATTTGATGGAAAGAAACACATCTCAATTGCATCATTAAATAAAGATGTTTCCTGCATTACGTTTGGTGGATTGTCCAAAAATTATATGGTTCCGGGTTTCAGAATCGGGTGGGGAATTGTAAGCGGAAGAAAAGAAGTTCTTTCCGATTTTATGGAAGCAGTGAACAAAATTCTTCGTGCAAGATTATCTGCAAATCATCCTGAACAATATGGAATAAAACCATCGCTCGAAGGTAACCACGATCATCTCACAGAAGCAATGAAAAAACTTTCACGCCGCAGAGATTTAACAGTTGAAATGTTAAATGCAATTCCAGGAATTTCCTGCGTAAAACCTGAAGGGGCATTTTACGCTTTTCCAAAATTAGAAATGAAACAACCGGATGCACATTTTGTTGGTGAGTTGATTCGTGAAACCGGAGTTGTAATTGTTCCGGGCAGTGGATTCGGGCAAGTTCCGGGCACTCATCATTTTAGAGTTGTCTTTTTACCAAACGAACAAATCCTAGAAAAAGCTTACAAAGCTATTGGTGAGTTTTTTATTAAGTATCAGGAAAAATATCCTGATTTGGTTGAAGTTTAAATTAGCGAGTCATCCCGAACTTGTTTCGGCATCTGACTAATTTTCAAAGACCCTGAAATAATTCGCCGCGGCGAACAGGGTGACTTATTATTTATTTATGCATTTCCCTTTCTTGATTGACTAAACCTCTTTATCTATATTTTGAATAACAATTCATTTTTTCGTTAATAAAATTAATATTAATCACTAATGAGTAAAAACCTCACACCACAATCCAACGATATAATATTTTACTCATCGCCAAATGGCGATGTAAGGGTAGAAGTGTTTTTTCAAGAAGAAACATTTTGGCTAAGTCAAAAGAGAATGGCTGAGTTGTTTGGCGTTGATGTTCGAACTGTGAATGAGCATTTACAAAATATTTTTAAAACTAATGAATTAGATGAAGATTCAGTTATCCGGAAATTCCGGATAACTGCCGCTGATGATAAAAACTATCTTACAAACTTTTACAACCTCGATGCAATCATTGCAGTAGGTTACCGCGTAAACAGTTTTCAGGCAACTCAATTCCGCATTTGGGCAACCAAAACTTTAAGAGAATTTATCATCAAAGGTTTTGTCTTGGATGATGAACGCTTAAAGCAGGGCACGCGATTTGGCAAAGACTATTTTGATGAATTACTTGAACGCATCCGTGAGATACGCGCCAGTGAAAGACGTTTCTATTTAAAGATTACAGATATTTATGAACAATGCAGCATTGATTATGAAAAAGAAGCTGAAATAACCAGGACATTTTTTAAAGCTGTTCAAAACAAATTGCATTGGGCAACCACGGGCAAAACTGCTGCACAAATCATTTCAGAACGTGCAAGTTCGTCTAAGCCAAATATGGGTTTACAGACATGGAAAAATTCACCAAAAGGTAAAATATTAAAGTCGGATGTTACTGTTGCAAAAAATTATTTAATCGAAAAAGAAATAAAAGAACTTGAACGGGTAGTAACAATGTATTTGGACTACGCAGAGAATCAAGCCGCAAGACAAATACCAATGAAGATGACAGATTGGATTCTAAAGCTTGATGCTTTCTTACAATTTAATGAATATCAAATTTTGAAAGATGGCGGAAAAGTAAAACACGAAGTAGCCAAACGTTTGGCTGAACAGGAATATGAAAAATTTAGAGTAACTCAGGATAAAGATTTTGAAAGTGATTTTGAAAGAGAAGCAAAGAAAATTTCTGATAAGAAAAAGAAAAACTAGTAAGCTACTTATTACACTAATTTATTTTGTGAAAAATTCGTTTAGTTAGTAGCAGATTTCTATAATTACTTTTCTTGATTGACTAAACCTCTTTATCTATATTTGAAACTCATTTAATTCATTATTAATAGATGGAAATTGTGGATAATTGTAAAGTAACGACGCTTTCGAATGGTGTAAGGATAGTTTCAGAATTCATCCCTTATTTAAAATCATTTTCGCTTGGATTTTGGTTTAATATTGGTGCACGCGATGAGAATTTACGTAACAATGGAATCTCTCATTTCATCGAACATATGCTGTTTAAGGGAACCAAAACCCGCTCCGCAAAACAAATATCGGATGAAATTGAATCTTACGGCGGTTATCTTAACGCTTTCACCTCAAAAGAACAAACTTGTTATTACGGCAGAGGCTTATCAGAAAATTTTAAGAAAACTTTTATTGTACTTTCAGATATGATTCAAAACCCTTCGTTCAAAGATTCGCATATCAAAAAAGAAGCAGGCGTTGTAATTGATGAGTTAAAAGATATCGATGATAATCCGGAAGAATTAATATTTGATAAATTTGAAGAATCAATTTTTAACGGCCACACTTTAAGTTATCCTATTATCGGAACTGAAAAAAATATTCTTTCTTACAATTCAAATATTCTTCATCAGTTTCATAAAGCAAATTATCGTTTGGATAATTTATTAATTTCTGTTTCCGGTGCAATTCATCACGAAGAAGCTGTAGCACTTGCAGAAAAATACTTTAAAGGCAAACGATCAACATCAAACCAGAAAAGAAAAAACTTCATTAAGCAAATAGTTAGTAACGAAATTATTGAAAAAGAAATCCAGCAAGTACATTCCATCGTTGGAAGAACCACTTACGGGTTTAATGATCCACGCAGACACAAATTAAAAGTGCTTTCAACTTTACTCGGCGATGGAAGTTCTTCTAGATTGTTTCAGGCAGTTAGAGAAAAACTTGGAATGACTTATCAAATAAATACTTTTTTGAACTCTTATTTAGATGTTTCCGCGTTTGGAGTTTATTACTCAACAAATGATAAACAAACTGGTAAGGTAAATGAAATTGTTCATCGTGAATTTAGTAAGTTGAGAAACATTGAAGTAAAGCCGAAAGAATTGAAGCGTGTTAAAGAGTACATCAAAGGTAACACACTAATGAGTCTTGAAAGTACAACTAATAGAATGATACGATTAGCAAACTCGCTTTTACATTATGGTAAGATTGTTCCGATTGATGATATATTAGTTAAAATTGATTTAGTTACTTCAGAAGATATTCAAAAATTATCTAATGAAGTTTTAAATGAATCAACACTTAGTAAAATAATTATTTGTTCTAAAGATAATTCAATAAAAAAAGCAGCTTAAGTTTTAAGTTAAAAATCCAGAGTAGATTATGTCGAAATTTAATATTGATGGAAAAGATATAGAGTTCAAACCAGGCCAAACCATCATTGAAGCCGCACGTGATAATGGAATTGAAATTCCACATTTCTGCTGGCATCCAAAATTATCTGTTTCGGGTAATTGTAGAATGTGTTTGGTTGAAGTCGAAAAAATGCCAAAGCTTGTTATTGCTTGTTCAACTGTTGCCGCTGAAGGAATGGTTGTACATATGGATTCAGATAAAGCAATTTCTGCACGCAATGCAGTAATGGAATTTTTCTTAATTAATCATCCGCTTGATTGCCCCATTTGTGATGAAGCTGGTGAGTGTAAACTTCAGGATTATGCATATCAACACAGCACTGGTGAAAGCAGATTTGTTGAAGAAAAAACGCATAAAGATAAACGTGTTGAACTTGGTCCTAACGTTATGTTTGATGGCGACAGATGTATCTCTTGTTCTCGATGTATTCGCTTTTGTGATGAAGTTGCAAAGGATGCTGAGTTAACTTTTGTCAAGCGTGGTGATAGAGTTACAATTACAACCTTTCCTGGTGAACAGCTTGATAACCCATATGCAATGAATGTTGTTGATATCTGTCCTGTTGGTGCGCTTACAAATCGTGATTTTAGATTTAAAGCTCGTGTTTGGGATATGGCACACACAAATACAATTTGCAATGGCTGTGCCCGTGGATGCAACATAGAAGTTTGGACGAGAAATAATGAAGTGTTAAGATTAGTTCCAAGACACAACGAAGAAGTTAATAGTTATTGGATGTGTGATCACGGAAGATTAAATACTTTTAAATTTGTTAACGCTGGTGATAGAGTTGATGGCCCACATATGCGGGTTGAAGGCAACTTAATAAAAGTTGGTTGGGATGAAGCATTTGCAAAAGCGGCATCAAGTTTAAAGTCTTTTGCTAAAGACGAAATCGCTATTCTTAGTTCTGCATACGCAACGGTTGAAGATAATTTTATTGCTGCAAAATTTGCAAAATCAGTATTAGGGACAGGACATTTAGATTTTGTTCGACATATTGATCCTGCTTTTGGCGATGAAATTTTAAGAAACGAAGATCTAACTCCAAACTCAAAAGGTGCTGAGTTAGCAGGAGTGGCTCCATCTAAAAATGGTTTGGATTTTAATGGTATTGTGAAAGCAATCCGCGAAGGAAAAATAAAAGCACTCTACGTAATAGAAGATGATATATTAAATTATAATACTGAACTTGAAAGTGTTTTAGCAAAGTTAGATTTATTAATAATCAATGCAAGTAATTTTAATAAAACTTCTTCGCTTGCTGATATAGTTTTTCCTGCCGCGACTTATGCAGAAAAAAATGGAACATATGTTAATTTTCAGGGAAGAGCGCAGAGAATTCGCCCCGCTCTTGCAACCCTAGATGTAGATCGTGCTCTTGAGGGAATGTCAATGAGTCGTTTGGATAAGTTCGGAACAAAGTATGATCGCTGGGCACAAGGCAAACACTACGATGCAAGATCAAGCTGGAAAATATTAACTGGATTAGCTTCTGCAATGGGACAAAAATTAAAATACAATATGGCTGAAGAAGTTTTTTATGATTTATCAAATTCAGTCGAAGCATTTAAAGGATTGGATTACGATCTACTTGGAGAACTTGGTGTGGAATTGAAATCAGTAAATTCAAAATCTACTGTTAAAAATTAGGTTATAAGGAATTAAAAATTAATGGAAGCAATCGGAAATATTTTGTGGGCGATTATAAGCTTTTACAATTTTTTGTTGATAAGAATTGTAATTGTACTTGTGATGATGCTGATGACTGCCGCTTATCTTGTTTACTTTGAAAGAAAAATCAGTGCTTGGGCGCAAAACCGACTCGGACCAAACCGAGTTGGATGGTACGGTGCTCTTCAATCATTCGCAGATGTATTCAAACTTCTCTTTAAAGAAGACATCGTTCCTGATAATGCAAACAAAAAAATTCATGCACTTGCCCCAATGATTGCATTGTTTGTTGCATTTACTACTTATGCAGTGATTCCAATCGGACCCGGAATTACAATTGCCGGTTTTGATATACCAATGGTAATCGCTGATGTGAATATTGGAATACTATATGTTCTTGCTTTAACCTCCATCGGTGTTTATGCAATAACATTTGCAGGCTGGTCATCCGGAAGCAAATATTCTCTGCTTGGCGGAATCAGATCTTCTGCACAAATGATTTCTTATGAAATATCAATGGGATTTTCAATCGGCGGTGTAATTCTTTTATCGGAATCACTGAGACCAATGGCGATAGTTGAATCACAATCCGGTTTGATGTGGAATGCATTTATTCAACCAATTGGATTTATAACTTTTCTGGTATCAGCATTTGCAGAGACAAATCGTTTACCGTTCGATCTACCGGAAGCAGAACCAGAACTAGTCGGCGGCTATCACACAGAATACAGCAGTATGAAGTTTGCAGCTTTCTTTTTGGCTGAGTATGCAAATATGTTGGTTGCAAGCACACTCATCGTTACACTTTATTTAGGTGGATGGCAAATTCCTTACATAGAAACTTTAGGATTATCCTCAGGTTTGGTTCTTGCATTACAGGTTGCCGGATTTTTTGTAAAAGTTGGTGCGCTTTTATTTTTCTTCATCTGGGTAAGATGGAGTATTCCAAGATTTAGATACGATCAGTTAATGAATTTAGGATGGAAAGTGATGTTCCCATTATCTTTGTTTAATATAATCTGGGTCGCAGTTTTAATCATGATCTTTAAATTATAATTTTATATTGTTCAGCTATGAATAAAGATAGAAAATATTAACAGGAGTTTTGATGTCAGGTAATAATATACCACCAAAGAAAAGAATAAAAGATTTAACACTCGGTGAAAAAATTTATATTCCGGAAATTGTTAAAGGGTTATCATTGACCCTGAAAACAATGTTCAAGCCAAAGTTTACGATGGAATATCCGGAAGAAAAGTTTATTCCGGCAGGCTCATATCGCGGCAGACCAGTACTGGTTGAAGAAAAAAACGGTGAAGAAAGATGTGTTGCATGTGGATTATGTTCACGAGTTTGCCCTGCGCTTGCAATCGAAGTTCAGGCTGCAGAAACAGATAGAGAAAAAGAAAGATATCCTGAAAAATTTGAGATAAATATGTTACGCTGCATCTTTTGCGGCTTTTGTGAAGAGGTATGCCCCGAAGAAGCAATTGTTATGAGTAAAGATTATGAATTGGCCTTTTCAAATAGAGAGGATGCAATTTATGGAAAAGATAAACTTTTGGTGCCTGTGGATCAATTGCAGGATAGAATTGATTTCTTAAGAAGTTACAAATAAAAGTTCTTTTATTATTTTACTTAAGTGTGATTTATAAATTGGGGTGAATCATCTCGCCTCAGATATCAAATTAAAATCCAAATAAAAAGTCTGGATTAAATCATGTTATCCAAAACTCTAACAAGCGCAACTTACGGAATTGATGCTTATCTGGTTGAGGTTGAAACACACGTTGAAAAACAAATACCAGGATTTATAATTGTTGGCTTGCCTGATAATGCTGTACGAGAAAGTCGTGAAAGAGTTATTGCTGCGATAAAAAATTCAAATATCAAATTTCCACTAAAAAAATTTACGATAAATCTTGCCCCTGCCGATATAAAAAAAGAAGGAAGTTCATTTGATCTTGCAATAGCAATTGGAATTCTTGCTGCTGAAGAATTAGTATCGGATAAATTTTTACCTGACTCGGTTTTTCTTGGTGAACTTTCTTTGGATGGAACATTACGACATATTAAAGGCGCATTGCCTATAGCTGTTGAATCAAAGAAAAAGGGAATTAAAAGAATTATCCTTCCCAGAGAATCAGCAAATGAAGCTGCTATTGTTGATGGAATTGATGTTTATGGATTTGAAAATTTAACTGAAGTTATTTCTTTTTTGAATGAAGATTCCAATCCTGAAAAAACTTTTACAGACAAAAATGATTTATTCTCCTCCATCAATTCCTATTTACATGATTTTTCTGATGTTAAAGGACAGGAGAATGTTAAACGTGCTTTGGAAGTTGCTGCTGCAGGTGCTCATAACATTTTAATGATTGGACCTCCCGGCTCAGGTAAAACAATGCTCGCAAAAAGATTACCATCAATACTTCCTCCGCTAACATTTGATGAAGCACTTGAAACAACAAAGATTCATTCCATTGCCGGTATATTACCAAAACATAAAGCAATTATAACCGAACGACCATTTAGAAGTCCGCACCACACTGTTTCAGATGCGGCTTTAGTCGGAGGCGGATCATTTCCAAAACCTGGAGAAGTTTCTTTTGCACATTTTGGTGTTTTATTTTTAGATGAATTACCAGAGTTCAAAAAAAATGTTTTAGAAGTATTACGTCAACCACTCGAGGATGCAAGAGTAACAGTAAGTCGTTCAAAACTGTCTTTGGAATTTCCTGCAAACTTTATGCTGGCTGCTGCGATGAACCCCTGTCCATGCGGGTTTTACACTGATCCCAATAAAGAATGCACTTGCGCACCACCACAAATTCAAAGATACATGGCTAAGATTTCCGGGCCATTGTTGGATAGAATTGATATCCACATTGAAGTTCCAGCAGTTAAGTATAAGGAATTATCATCAAAATCTTTTGGAGAAAAATCTGAAGATATTAGAAGACGAGTGATATCTGCACGACAAGTGCAATTAGAAAGATTTAAAGAATATAAAAATGTTTTTAATAATGGCGATATGGGTTCAAAGGAAGTAAGAACATTTTGCAAGCTAGATGAACAGGGAGAAGAATTGCTGAAGATGGCAATGACAAAGTTGGGATTATCTGCAAGAGCTTATGATAGAATTTTAAAGGTAAGTAGAACAATTGCTGATCTTGAAAACTCAGAAAATATTTTACCTCAACATATTAGTGAAGCAATTCAGTACCGAAGTCTTGATAGAGAACTTTGGAAACATTAAAAATTAAAAGATCAAATTCCTGATTTATTTTTCTTCTAATTTGAATTCAGAATATGCAATCCCAGTTTCCTAGACTGGATGCATTTTGAGGCAAATCTAAAAACTTCTTACTTCAGATTTCAAATCGACAAAACAAACTTTAAACCGCGCATTTTAGTATCGGTAATAATTACGGTAAACTTTTATAATTGATTAATAGCGGAATCAGTTATAATATAAAATATTTGCATTTTTGTTTGAATAAAAATATATTTGTCGCTCGCTTTTATTTTAGCATTATTCTGGGCGGACGCCGGAGTTGGAGAGCCGGGGCGGACTGTAAATCCGTTGGCATGCGCCTTTGGGGGTTCGAATCCCTCGCCGCCCACAGGTTCTTTAATAGTTTCTGTCTAGAAATTTTTTTGTTCTTAGGGATTTTGGAGTTTTTGCGGGAGTAACTCAGTTGGCTAGAGTCACAGCCTTCCAAGCTGTTGGTCGCGGGTTCGAATCCCGTCTCCCGCTCTAGACAATTATGACAAAATTATTGATTTTGTTCTATAATTTAAGGTGATAACACATCCCTGCTGACGTAGCTCAGTTGGTAGAGCACATCCTTGGTAAGGATGAGGTCACCGGTTCAATCCCGGTCGTCAGCTCATTAAGTTTTATGAGGTCATCCCGAGTAAATCGGGTTTGTTAAGGCAATTGAAAAAGGTTTGAATAGTTTAAGGAAATCAAATGGCAAAAAGCAACATTAGACAAATAATCGTTTTGGAAAGCAGTGCCGGTACCGGTTATAGATATTCTACTACAAAGAATAAAAGAACCCATCCTGCCCGTGTTGAGTACAAAAAATACGATCCTGTTGTTAGAAAACACGTAATTTTTAAGGAAACCAAATAATTAAATACGTCAGTGGCTCAATTGGTAGAGCAGCGGTCTCCAAAACCGCAGGTTGGGGGTTCGAGTCCCTCCTGACGTGCAGAAATTTGAAAGGTTAATATGAAAGATAAAATAATTACATTCTTTCAGGATGTTGTTAAAGAGATGAAAAAAGTTACCTGGCCTACTAAGGAAGAATTAATTGAATCTACTAAAATTGTAATTGTTGTTTGCATTATTCTGTCTTTATTTACCTATGTAATTGATATGATTATTAATCAAGCTTTTAAAGGGATATTTTAGGTGCATATTTAATGGAAACCAGATGGTACGTTGTAAGAACGTTTTCGGGTCATGAAAGTAAGGTTAAAAATCTTTTAGAAGCTGGACTCCTTGATCACGAACACCTAAAGGCTAAAATCTCAGAAATTTTAGTTCCAATGGAAAAAGTTTTTGAAGTGAAAGATGGCAAGAAAAAGAGCAAAACAAAGAACTTTTTCCCGGGATATATCTTAGTAAATGCTGATTTAGACAATCAGGTTAAAGATTTTATTCTGAGTACTCCATCAGTAATGGGATTTTTAGGAACGGGCAATAATCCAAATCCACTTCAACCAGAAGAAGTTAGAAGAATAGTTGGCAGACTTTCTCAGGATAGCACCACGGAAAGAATGGAAACAATCTTTAGAAGCGGCGATCTTGTTAAAATTATTGATGGTCCCTTCAATAATTTCTCAGGTATGATTGAAGAAGTGAACGAAGAAAAAATGAAAATTAAAGTTATGGTTTCAATTTTTGGAAGAAAAACTCCGGTTGAAATCGATTTTACTCAAGCTGAAATAGAAAAATAATTGTTTGATATTAATTAGGTTGTAAAATGGCTAAAAAAATTGATTCTTATATAAAATTACAAATTCCTGCTGGTAAAGCTAATCCTTCACCACCGGTTGGTCCTGCACTTGGCCAAAAGGGTGTAAATATAATGGAGTTTTGTAAGCAGTTTAATGCTAGAACTCAGGATAAAGAAGGATTGATAATTCCCGTTGTGATCACAGTATTTAGTGATAAGTCTTTTACCTTCATAACAAAAACTCCTCCAGCATCAGTTCTATTGAAAAGAGCTGCAAAACTTGAAAAAGGGTCTGCAGAATCACACAGAACAAAAGTTGGAAAAGTTTCTAAAAAGCAGGTTAAAGAAATCGCAGAAGTAAAAATGCCAGATCTTAATGCTTTTGATATTGACCACGCAATGAGTATGGTTTCCGGTACCGCAAGAAGTATGGGCATTACAGTAGAGGATTAAATAAGATTATTATTAGATAGTATTTAAATTTTATTGGTGATTAAAGATGCAAACAACAAAAAGAAATAAAGAAATTTTGAAATCAGTTAATGTGGAGAAAGAATATACTCTTCCTGAGGCTATTTCAATCCTAAAAGATCAATCAAAAGTTAAATTTGTAGAATCATTGGATTGTGCTATAAGATTGGGTGTAGATCCCAGACATGCTGACCAGATGGTTAGAGGTACAGTTTCTTTACCACACGGAACTGGTAAAACTGTTAAAGTTCTTGTTATTGCAAAAGGTGCAAAAATTCAAGAAGCTTTGGATGCGGGTGCAGATCATGCTGGATTTGATGATTATCTTGAAAAAATAAAAGGCGGATGGGCAGATGTTGATGTTATTGTTGCCACTCCGGATTCTATGGCAGAACTTGGAAAGCTAGGTAAAATTTTAGGACCAAAAGGTCTTATGCCAAATCCTAAAAGTGGTACTGTTACTATGGATGTATCAAAAGCTGTTAAAGAAGTAAAAGGTGGAAAGATTGAATTTAGAGTTGAAAAAACAGGAATAGTTCATACTTCTTTAGGCAAACTTAATTTTGAAACTGATAAACTTGTTGATAATACAAAAGCTTTTCTTAACACAATTGTTAAAATGAGACCTTCTTCAGCAAAGGGACAATATGTTAAGAGTTTGTTTTTATCAAGCACTATGGGACCTGGACTTAAAATATCTAAAGAAGAATTAAGTCTAAACGTATAAAGAATTTACGCGCTCGTTATAATTAATAATAGCTTCTAACCGACCCGAAATAATAAATTGTGATACGGGAGAAAAATGAATAAGAACGAAAAAGAAGAGTTAATTGCCAAAGCTAAGGAATTAATCCAGAATGCAACTGCAGTCTACCTAACCGATTATTCTAAGATTAATGTCGCAGACATTAGTGATATTAGAAATCAGTTTAGAAAAGATGGAGTTAAATACAGAGTATTTAAAAATACTTTATTTAAACGCGCTCTTGTTGAATCTGGTAAATTCGAAAAGCTGGCAGACCATCTTGAAGGTATGACGGGATTTGCATTTGCTTCAACAAATCCGGTTGCACCAGCCAAGATTATAAAGAAGTACAATGATGCTTCTCAAAAATTTCCTCTTAAAGCTTGCTACATCGAAACTCAATATTATGATGGAAGTAAACTTAAAGAATTAGCAGAATTGCCTACAAAAGAAGAGGTGATTGCCGGTATTCTTGGCAGTCTAAATTCACCTGCGTCAGGCATAGTTGGATCTATTGCTGCTGTAATTAGAAACTTGGTTAGTGTTATTGACGAAGTCTCTAAGAAAAAAGCCGCTTAATTAAATAAGAAATTAAATTCAGGAGAAATGAAAATGTCAGAAAAAGTTGCACAAGCACTCGAACTAATAAAAGGAATGTCTCTTCTAGAAGCTTCAGATTTAAAGAAAGCACTTGAAGAAGAATTCGGAGTTACAGCATCTGCACCAGTTATGATGGCCGGACCTGCTGCTGCATCCGCTGCCCCAGTTGAAGAACAAACAGAATTTGATGTTGTTCTACAAGCCGCTGGTGAGAAGAAAATTAACGTAATTAAAGTTGTTAGAGCTCATACAGGTTTAGGCTTAAAAGAAGCTAAAGATCTTGTAGATGGTGCTCCAAAAACAGTTAAAGAACAAGCATCAAAAGATGAAGCCGAAAAAATCAAGAAAGAACTTGAAGAAGCCGGCGCAACTGTAACTTTAAAGTAGTTATTAAAATTAAGTTTATATGATCCTTTTTTAAGTGATAAGACGGGAATTTCCGTCTTATCGCTTTTGTATTATGTAGAAACGTTGTTTAGGATGCTCATTTAACAGCATTTGATAATTTTTAGGAGGTTCTCAATTGGATAACAATCGTATTTCCTTTGGCCATATTCCATCAGTCATAGATATACCCAATCTTTTAGGAATTCAAACTGAAACATTTGAAGATTTTGTTCAGCTTGATGCTCATCCCCTTAAAAGAGAAATTAAAGGGTTACAGCAGGTTTTTTTAACCAATTTTCCGATTTTCGATAATAAAGAAAATTACAGACTAGATTTTTTAGAGTATTATGTAGAAAAACCAAGATTCTCCATTGAAGAATGTTTGGAAAGAGGTCTTACTTTTGCGGCTCCGCTAAAAGCTAAGTTAAGACTTTCTACAAAAGATCCTGAAACAGAAGAATTTATTAATACTGTTGAACAGGAAGTTTACCTTGGCAACTTACCGTTTATGACTGAGAAGGGAACTTTTGTTATTAACGGTGCGGAGAGAGTTGTTGTATCCCAATTACACAGATCTCCCGGTGTTGCATTTGCGCAGACATTACATCCTAATGGTACTCCAATATACTCAGCACGTATAATTCCTTTAAGAGGATCGTGGGTAGAGTTTGCAACAGATATAAATTACGTAATGTATGTTTATATAGATCGAAGAAAGAAGTTTCCGGCAACTACTTTATTGCGTGCCCTTGGTTTTGAATCAGACGAGGAAATTTTAAAATTATTTGGTTTGGTTGAAAATGTTACTGTTAAAAAAGCAAAGTTAGAAAATTACCTGGGTAGAATGATTGCCAGTGACATTTTTGATATGTCAACAGGTGAAATTTTCCTAACCCGTGATTCAATCTTATCAGAGGAAGATCTTGAAAGAATAAATGATGCTGAAGTTGATGTATTGAAATTTATCAAATCTGATTCTACTAACGATCAAAATTTAGTAGTAAATACCCTAAGAAAAGATACTTCACACACGCGTGAAGAAGCTCTTTATGCAATTTACAGACAATTAAGATCTGGAGAAGCTCCGGATTTGACTACCGCTGAAACTCTTATCGAAAAACTTTTCTTTAATGATAAAAGATATGATTTAGGTGATGTTGGCAGACACAGAATGAATCATAAACTGGAATTGAATATTCCGGAAACAACAACAGTTTTAACTGTTGAAGATATTATTGCAATTATCAAATATATAATCGATCTTAAAGAAGGTGCGGTTTCTGTTGATGATATAGATCATCTTGGTAATAGAAGAATTAGAACTGTAGGGGAACAATTAGGGCAGCAGTTTAATGTGGGTATGGCACGTATGGCAAGAACTATAAAAGAACGAATGAACATGCGTGACACTGAAAATTTTACACCGCAGGATCTGGTAAATGCCAGAACAATAAGCAGTGTAATAAATGCTTTCTTCGGAACAAATCAGCTCTCACAATTTATGGATCAAACAAATCCATTAGCTGAGATGACGCACAAAAGAAGAATGTCTGCTTTAGGACCAGGCGGTCTTACTCGTGAGCGAGCCGGATTTGAAGTTCGTGACGTTCACTATACTCATTATGGTCGCTTATGTCCGATTGAAACACCTGAAGGTCCGAATATCGGTCTTATTTCTTCCCTTACTATTTATGCACGTGTTAATAGATACGGATTTTTAGAAACTCCGTATAGAAAAGTTGTAAAAGGAAAAGTTACAGAAGAAGTTGAATTTCTAACCGCTGAACATGAAGACGCATTTACAATCGCTCAGGCAAACGCTCCAATTACAGAGTCTGGAAAATTCGTTAATGAAAGAGTTAAATCAAGATTAAAAGGCGAGTTTCCAATTGTACATCCTGAAGATTTACAATACATGGATGTTGCTCCAGCACAGATTGTAAGTGCCGCAGCTGCTTTAATTCCATTTCTAGAGCACGATGATGCAAACAGAGCTTTGATGGGTTCTAACATGCAGCGTCAATCAGTTCCATTATTAAGACCGGAAGCTCCGATTGTTGGAACTGGAATGGAAGGAAAAATTGCTCACGATTCCAAAGCATTGCTTTTGGCTGAGGATAATGGTGTTGTAGAATATGTTGATGCTAATAAGGTAATTGTAAAGTATGATATAAACCCAAATAGTTTTGAAGCGCTAACAAGCTTTAATGAAATTAGAGAAGTAACTTATACACTCACAAAGTTTCATGGTACAAATCAAGAGACTTGTATAAATCAGATTCCAATTGTAAAACAAGGACAGAAACTTAAAAGAGGAGATGTTCTTGCTGATGGTGCTGCAACAGATGGCGGTGAATTAGCATTAGGAAGAAATGTGCTTGTAGCATTTATGCCCTGGAGAGGTTACAACTTTGAGGATGCTATTATTATTAGTGAAAGAGTTGTAAGTGAAGACGTATATACTTCAATTCATATTGAAGAATTTGAATTACAAGTTAGAGAAACAAAACGTGGTGAAGAAGAATTAACACGTGAAATTCCTAACGTAAGCGAAGAAGCCGTAAAGAACCTTGATGAAGATGGAATAATCAGAGAAGGTGCTGAAGTAAAAGAAGGTGATATTCTTATTGGAAAAATTACTCCAAAAGGAGAGACTGATCCAACACCAGAAGAAAAATTATTACGAGCAATCTTTGGAGATAAAGCCGGTGATGTTAAAGATGCATCATTGAAGGCGCCTCCGGGACTTAAAGGAACAGTTATAAAAACTCGTCTTTTCAGTCGCAAGAAAAGAGATAATGATTCAAAGAAACAAGAAAAAGTTGCTTTCGATAAACTTGAACAGGAATTTAAAAGAAAGCTTCAAGATCACTACCAAAAGTTAGTTGAAAAACTTGCAAAGATTACAAAAGATCAAACAACAACCGGAATAAGAGATCTTGACGGTAGTGTTGTTTTAAGAAGCGGCTCAACCATTAAAGATGAAACATTCTCAGGAATGGAAGATGTAACCAAACTTGATTACACTCTTGATTGGTTTGAAACAAAGAAAACAAATAATCTTATAAACACTCTCTTTAGAAATTATTTCAATATCAAAACTGATATTGAAGAAGATTTTAAGAGAGAAAGAATTAAAATTCAGAGCGGTGATGAACTGCCACCGGGAATTGTGCAGCTTGCAAAAGTTTATGTCGCTAAAAAACGTAAACTTTCTGTAGGTGATAAAATGGCAGGAAGACATGGAAACAAAGGTGTCGTTGCTAAAATAGTTCCTGCTGCAGATATGCCTTACTTGCCTGATGGAACTCCTGTGGATATTATCCTTAATCCACTTGGCGTGCCTTCTCGTATGAACCTTGGACAGTTGTATGAAACAGCTTTGGGATGGGTAGGAAAAAGACTTGGAGTAAAATTCGCAACTCCAATTTTTGATGGTGCAAAAGTGGAAGACGTTGATGAGTGGTTGCTAAAGGCGGGATTAGAAACCGGAAGTAAAACTGATTTGTATGATGGCAGAAGTGGCGAAAAATTACATCAGAAAGTTACCTGCGGATACATCTATATGTTAAAGTTAAGCCACTTGGTTGATGATAAAATTCATGCAAGGTCAATCGGGCCATACTCACTTATTACTCAACAGCCTCTTGGTGGTAAAGCACAATTTGGTGGTCAGAGATTTGGAGAAATGGAAGTTTGGGCACTTGAAGGCTACGGTGCTTCTCACATCCTTCAAGAAATCTTAACAATAAAGAGTGATGATGTTGCCGGTAGAGCAAAAGTATATGAAGCAATAGTTAAGGGTGAAAACTTACAGGAACCAAATATTCCTGAATCGTTTAACGTTCTTATT
>JBGSPH010000023.1:0-27733 GCA_041738675.1 Ignavibacteriaceae bacterium | reverse complement strand
AAACAAAGAAAAGCACTTTTATTTTTCATACGTCCACCCTTAATAAAAGTTATGCAAGAATTATTGTATCGACTATTCTAAACTACGAATAATCCATTTTGAAATTAAACAACAAATTTTGGTTGGATTTTTTGGGTATGAAAGGTAACGCTATGAGGAATTGTGTCATTAAACGAATCAAAATAGATAAGAGATGTTAAGCCTAAACTTAACATCTCTTAGATGGAGGGTTTAGTTTTTCACTCTAATTACTGTACCAGTTGACGCATTGATTCTAACTTCTGAATTTGAGATGTAGAATCTATATTGCCAGTTATTATCACTTACGTCTTTTTCAAGTTTCCATTCGATAATATTTCCGTTAACTGCACCAAGAGCAATACTCTTTGCAGATGAATAATTTATCAATCCATTTCCCGGTTCAATTTCATATTCAAATGAAGATGACAGTCCCTTTACTTCTCTTAATTCATTCGAGTTTAATTGATACTCGAATTTTACAATGCCGCCATCACCAGGCATATCAACTCTAACTTCCCAATGTTGTGTATCATCATTCTTTATAGTTGATACTACTGAACCACTGCCTTTTGTCATTGTGGTAGTTTTTGAAATAACATCATCCTGCCCGCCACTTGTTGGTGATGTTGTTGAGCTTTCAGAACAAGCTGTTAATAAAATTGTTCCTGATAGAAACAGCGAAAATAAAATGTGCTTTAACATGACTGACTCCTTTGTTTGTTGAATTATTATTTTTATTCGTTCTATCATTAAGTGTTATGACACGGAATAAAGTGACAGTCAATCAAACTTTATTTAATATTATGTACGAAGGATCGATTTTCTGATATTTATTGAAACCAATCAAGTAGTGGTATATGAAAAGTATAAGATTCAACTTTAATGAAAGTTTCTGTTCAGGGTTCCGGTGAAATGGAAGAAGGGATGCCTGCAATCGTTGAAAAAGTATGGGAGCATTTTATTTTTGAAAGATTTGAACCTTACATTGAATCAGGAAAACATTTGAAATAGTTTTATCGGTACTATTTTTAATTACAGATATTCTTTGCAATTTCACCATAACAATATTTTAGAATTATGAATTGTCCCGCTTGTAAAAATCCAATGGTTATTTTAGAGCTTAATCAAGTTGAGATTGATTATTGTACTTCTTGTAAAGGCATCTGGTTGGATAATGGCGAATTGGATTTGATATTTTCTAATGCGGATCAAAAAGAAATTGCAAAATCATTTTCGGTTAAAAATGATTTTGATGAAATAAAAAGAAGATGTCCTAATTGCAAAAAGAAAATGGATAAAGTTGAATTTGAAAATACCGGAATAATAATAGATAAATGTGTTGATGATCATGGTGTTTGGTTTGATAATGGTGAACTTAAATCAATATTAATATCTGCTGAAGAACATAACAGCAGAATAATCCTAATGTTAAAAGAATTGTTTGGGGAATAAATAAATCTATGTTTTTCATAAACCGAATTCTCATACTTATATATTAAAGGAGGCGTAATGACTTTCTTCATAGTTTTCATTGTAATTGTTGTAGTCATAGGTTTTTTCTTCGTATCGATTTACAACTCACTAGTTGGATTGAGAAACCGTGTTAAAAATGCATGGTCGCAGATTGATGTGCAGTTAAAAAGAAGACACGATCTTATTCCTAATCTTATCGAAACCGTAAAAGGTTATATGACTCACGAACGACAAGTAATGGAAAACATTACTAAGTACCGCAGTCAGGCAATGGATGCCGGAACTGTTGGTGAAAAAGCAGCTGCTGAAGGTTTGTTAAGTGGTGCTCTCGGCCAACTGCGTGTGCAGGTTGAAAATTATCCGGACTTAAAAGCAAATCAAAATTTTCTAGCATTGCAGGAAGAGTTAACATCAACAGAAAATAAAATTTCTTTTGCACGCCAGGCTTATAATGATCAGGTGTTATTTTTTAATAATAAAATTCAAATGTTTCCTTCAAACATTGTAGCAGGAATGTTCAGCTTTAAAGAAGAAGAATTCTTTGAGATTGAAGACCAGACAGAAAAGGCAGTTCCTAAAGTTAGTTTTTCTTAATACAGGATATTTTTCTTTATGATGTGGGAACTTATACAAGCCAACAGAAGAAAATCAATTTTTATTTTTATCGGGATGGGATTACTTCTCATCCTGATTGGGTTTACTTTTGGAAGTTTCTATGCACCTGAAAACGGAGGCTTTCTTGGTATTTTCTTTGCGCTGATGCTTTGGGGAATTTTATCAATGGTAAGTTATTTTGCCGGAAGTAAAATTCTACTTGCTGTTAGTGGTGCAAAAGAAGTTACAAAAGATGTACATCCTCAATTGTATAATGTTGTTGAGGAAATGAGAATTGCAGCAAATCTGCCGCATCAACCTAAAATCTATATTATTGCCGATGCTGCCCCAAATGCTTTTGCGACTGGAATTAAACCTGAAAATTCAGCAATTGCAGTTACTGCAGGATTATTAGGAACTTTAAATCGTGATGAACTTCAAGGTGTTGTTGCTCATGAAATGTCACATATAATAAATCGTGATGTCTTAGTAATGACATTTGCAGGCATGATGCTCGGTGCAATTACTTTAATGGCTGAAGTTTTTACAAGAAGTTTATGGTTCGGCGGCGGTTCCAGATACAAATCTAAATCATCAGATAAAGGCGGACAGGCACAAATTATTATTCTGGTGCTTGCAATCGCATTGGCGATTCTTGGTCCGATAATGGCTCAGCTTCTTTACTTTGCTATCTCAAGAAAAAGAGAATATCTGGCTGATGCATCTGCCGTTAGATTAACGAGATATCCCGATGGATTAGCTTCAGCACTTGAAAAGATTTCCGGTTCAAATTTGGATTTGAAAACTGCGAATAAAGTTACCGCTCCGATGTACATTATCAACCCATTAAAGAAAAAGGGGATGCAACTATCAAACGTAACAAGTACACATCCTCCTATAACAGAAAGAATTAATATTTTACGTTCAATGACTCAAGGTGTTAATTATGCTAACTATCAAAATGCATATAATACTGTAAAAGGAAAAACCTCCGGATTAATTCCGCAATCAGGATTAACAGATTCATCAAAAATTTCTTTAAGAGATTCTGAACTTTCGCAAACTTCATTTGAAACAGATAAGCAGGTAAAAAGGGAAGTTGGCGATTTGATGATGAAGCTTAATGATTTTCTTTTCATCAATTGTTATTGTGGTATCAAATTAAAAGTACCACCGGATTTTAAAAGTGATTCCATTTCTTGTCCTAAGTGCGGAAGAATTCATAACATTTCACATTAGTTTTAATTCTGATTGATGCTTCAAACCTGATTTGTCAGAAAAAATTAGTGTTTATATCCTTCGATCTGTGAAACACAATTACGACAAAATGTACTCCCTTTAATATCCACTTCCTCAATTCCAGGTGAGGAGTGCATTACACAATCCCAATCAACACAATGACGCAGACCGTAACAATGTCCTAGTTCGTGAAGTGCTTCTTTAATAGTACGCTCAAGTAGTAGCTTTTCGTTGGTGATACCGGAGTAAAATTCTTCATGCAAACGGCAGACAGAAAGAATAGAATGCTTTCCATTAAGCTGTGCTTCACCAAAGATAAAAGTTAAAACCGGAACGAAAATATCTACATCGGTTAACAAAATTATTTTACCGTTATATTTATCAGTGAGCTTCATAGCCTCGGCAATAATCTGTGTTGAAAAGTATTGTTTTCTATCTATAGAAAAAAAATCATCAAGATTTATCTTCAGATCAACGATGTGGATTTTTGAAGTAAACCTTTTTGATAATTCAGAAACGAGGTTTTGTAGCAGTACAGCGCTGTAAAATTTAACCGGCGCAATAAATATATCCATCACTACTCAACTTTGCGGAGACTATACTTACTAATTTTATTGTAAAGTGTTGCCCTATCAATCTCGAGCATCTGGGCGGCTTTGGATATATTCCAACTATTCTCGTTTAAGATTTTAAGAATATAATTTCTTTCAATGGAAGCAAGACTTTTCTCGTCACTATTAAATTCAAAGTTATTATTTGAAAGATGAAAGGGGAGATCGTCAACAGTTATAGAATTAGTTTTACCAACAACCATTGCTCTTTCAATTGCATTTTCCAATTCACGTACGTTACCCGGCCAATCATGGTTTGTTAGAAACTCCATTGCCTCTTTTGATACATTTTTTATCTGTTTGTTCATTACAGTTGAAAATTTATTAATGAAGAAACTAACAAGTAGAGGAATATCGTGCCTTCGTTCACGCAATGGTGGAATAACAATGCTAAAAACATTCAATCTGTAATATAAATCTTCTCTAAACTTACCAGCTTTAACTAGTTCTTCAAGAGGTTCATTTGTTGCGGTGATAACTCTAAAATCACTTTTTATTAATTCATTTCCACCAACTCGATTAAACTGTTTTGTTTCAACAACTCTTAACAACTCAATCTGCATTTTTAAGGATATTGATCCAATTTCATCAAGAAAAATTGTTCCCCGGTCCGCCATTTCAAATTTCCCTTTTCTTTTGAATTGGGCTCCAGTAAAAGATCCTTTTTCATGGCCGAACAATTCACTTTCAAGAAGTGATTCTGCCAGTGCGCCGCAGTTTACAGTGATAATGGGGAAATATTTTCTATTGCTATTAATGTGAATTGCTTTTGCAACTAATTCTTTTCCTGTTCCGCTTTCACCTCTAATCATAACGGTAGTATCGGTACGAGCAACCGTGTGAACAAGTTCATAAATTTTTTTCATCTGAAAGCTTTCACCGATTAGATTATCTGGTTTAATAATCTCATCAATATTTTCTTTCAACTGAATGTTTTCGATCTTAAGCGCCCGCTGCTCAAGAGCTCTTTTTACAAGATGTGCAAGTTCGTCAGGATCCACCGGTTTTGTTACATAATCATACGCGCCATTTTTCAAGGCTGTAATTGCGCTTGGAACCGATGCAAACGCAGTGATGAGTATGATGAGAGCATCTTTATCAATTGCTTTAATTTTTGATAGCAAATCTAATCCACTCATACCAGGCATTTTCATATCAACTAGAAGCAGATCAAATTTTTCTTTTCCATATTTATTTAAAGCAGTTTCACCATCTTCAGCAGTATCAACCAGATAGTTATCATCTTCAAACCAGTGATAAAGTGATTCTCTGACAATTTTTTCATCATCAACAATTAATATTTTTTCTCTTTTTCCCATAAAACTCTCTCTTAAACAAGTTGTTCAGTTTGCGGTAATACTACTCTAAATGTAGTCCCCTGATTCGAAGTTTTTTCTACTTCTATCTTCCCCTTATGATTGGCAATAATTCCATATGCTACGGCCAGCCCTAGACCAGTACCATTGGAAGCTTCTTTTGTTGAATAAAACGGTTCGAAGATATGAGGCAGATCTTTATCCGAAATCCCGATACCTTCATCTATTATCCTGAGTTTGACGATATAATTTTCGAACGTTACGTTAAGTATGATTTTCCCCCCACTAGGCATCGCTTCAATTGAATTCATTAGAAGTGACATCAGCGCTTGTTGGATTTTGTGTGCGTTGCAATAAAGTTCGATTGCAATATCAGCATAATCTTTAACTAAAGTAATTCCATGAATATCCAGATGATGTTTTAAAACTGTAACACTGTTATCGACTATAGTTAATAAATTCTCTTTTGCAAATTCATCCCGTTCAGAACGAGAAAAAATTAATAAGTCCTTTACGATCTGTCCACAACGAGCAGATTCATGCGAAATTAATTCCAGAAATTCGATAATTTTTTTAAACTCAGAATCTTTTTGCAAAGCTTGCAATTTTTTTGATATCAATTTGCTATAAGTTAATATTCCTGCAAGTGGATTATTTAACTCGTGAGCAACTGTAGCCGAGAGTTTTCCAAGAGAAGCCAGCTTTTCAATTTGATTTACCTGCTCATAAATATTTTTTAGCTCTTCTGTCTTTTCACTGACTTTGTCATTTAAAGTTTCCGACCAATTTTTTATTTCTTTATAGGCATCATCAAGTTTTGATGACATTTCATTAAACCGCCGAGCCATCTGTCCAAGTTCGTTTTTAGAATCAATCTCAATTTTATAATCTAGATTTCCATTCCCAACTTCTTCAATACCTTCTCTTATTTTTTTTATTGGTTTGTTAACTAAAATTGTTATAAACAATCCTGAGATAAAAGAAATCATAACAATAAGAAATCCCGAAGCTAGGATGACCTTTCTTGTACTTGATTGGATTATTGAATCGAGATGCTCCAGTGAAACTACAACATCCAGCACCCCAAGAACATTTACTTTAGTTGAGTGGGCATGACAATCCGCATTTGAACAATCAGATTCATTTTGGATTGGATTAATAAGACCAAGAACACGCTTATTTTTAGCATTTTTGTAAATTCTAATTTTGTCTTTGTTTTTTAGATTTATTAATGGTCGGGAGCTGTTATGGCAAGCGATGCAGGCTTCACCAGTTAAATTAACCTGCTTTAGTATTTCCAAAGAATCAGTAGAAAAAGCAATCATTCCCTGTTTATTGTATATGCGTATTTCTTCAACACCAATTTCAGAACGAATTGTATTTATAATTTGATGAACGTCTTCACGTCTGTTTAATAGCATACTATAACGCGTAGACTTTTTAATAATATCACTGATATTATAAGCACTCTCAAATCTTGTTTGGGTTAAATAACCATCGAGATTTTTTATAATAAAGTAGGTGTAAACTGAAAGGATAATGACCAGAATACTTGAAATAGAAATTATAAGCCTAACGCTTAATCTATTTAAAACCTTGATTTTCATAGAATCCAATTTCCTAGTACATCAAAATTAGATAATACTTTAACGACTTACAATGAATTTGATTTATTATCAATTAGTTTGGAATAGAACTTGATCATGGGAGGCATAGAACTCAACATCAAAATCTTAATAAAGATCTTTTTAATTGTTGATTGAATTTAAAATATTGATATATCTTTTTTTACCGACCAGTTGATGAAGAAACTTAATTTTAGTTCCTCCGTCCATCATTGTGTTCCCAACTTGAGGTATATGTGATTTAATCTGTTCGATAGTGCTGAGTGCTTTTTGATGCATCGTATTCCATTCTTCTTGATATAACCTACCATTTGAAATTTGTTTATCAACAGCGCCGATTATTGCAACCCACTTCAAGGTTAAAAGCGTGTCGATTGGAAAGTCCAGTAGATCGTAAATCATAAAATTCATTGGTGCTGATAGACTAATAGAACCCCATTCACCCAAAATATTAATTACCTGCTGGTCTGTTAAAATGTTTTTTTTGGATTTATACACTGATAGAAAACTTACTGTATCAAGAAAACTGATTAAAATAGGATTTATGCCTAGATAATATGTATCGTGACAAATCTCTTTAGCAATGAGATTATTTTTTAAGTAAATGATATTATTATCGTAATTAATACTTTGCAATTTGTTTGAGATTATATTTACGATATCGGCATTCTGCAATTCTTTCTCATTCAATAGATTTCTCATAACTTTATCAAATTGGCAATTCTCGCAATCAAATTTATTATCACATAATTTATATTCAATAACTTGTGAAGCCATCCAGATGCACTTCATTTTTTCATAGGTATTATTTATGCAAGCATTTTCTTTAATCATATTGTTCACTTAAAATTATTTGTCTTGATTTATTTGCACTCGTATTAGTTTCGTGAACTTCAGATTCATCACTAATAAAAACTGCAAAGTTTTTTGCTATTATTCTAAAAATGAATATTGCAATTACAACGAGCATCATCGTAATACTGGTTTCATCAAATGACGGGAAATAATTTATTCCTGAAGAAGCGACTAAACCGGTGATGCTTACGTTTAATCTGTTAAGAATCAATCCTGAAATTACGCAGATCGAAATTATGTATAGCCATTTTTTGTCTTCTCTGAACTTTTTGTAACTAAGTAAGTATATCGGAACAATTGTTCCGATGATTATTTCTAGATAGAAAAGTGATGTTTCCATAGAAGTAATTGTCAAATAGATCAGTTTGTCATTACTAACAAAGTCATAAACTTTTAATAAAAGACCTGCTATCAGTGCAATCAAAACTACAAATGAGGCACCGGATAGAATATTCATTTTTAAACCAGTATTACAAAAACCATGTTCTTTTGTACAACTTCTGGCAATTAGATATGATTCAAATATTATCATTGACAAACCGGCTGCAACACAAGAAATAAAAAAGTGTACTGGTAATAACGATGAATACCATAGTTGATGCAATTTACCTGGAACAATCAAGTACAATGAACCAAAAGAAGATTGATGAAGAGTTGAAAATAAAACTCCTGCGATAACGATAGGAATTGAAATTATTTTAAGAAATTTAATAGGAGCTTTGAGATTAAATTTTTCTAGAACAACTGGTGCAAATTCTAATAGAAGCACAGTAGAATAACAAATAATGCACCAAGTAATTTCAAACATAACGGAATGGATATTCCACATTACAAGTGGATGCCAGAAATTTTCTGGTCTTCCCAGATCGACCAATAAAAGACAAACAACAACCGAGTATCCCAAAAAAGCAGTTAGAATTGCTGGTCTTACCAATGGTTCATATTTATGAATATTAAATATGTGAACAGTAGCCGCAATAGTAAATCCTGCTGCTGCAAGTCCAACACCAATAAAATCAAAACCTATCCATAAGCCCCAAGGCACGCTATCTTGTAAATTAGTTGTTGCACCTAGTCCAAGAGAAAACCTAAAATAAGTAGAAAATAATCCAACTGTTACTATTATAACTGAAACAACTTTCCAAAATGAGGGTTTTAAAATTTCTTTGATATTCATGTTCTTTAATTTCTTTTATTATTATTCTTTTCGTCTTTAGCTATTTGATTTTTTCTTTTTGTAAGCCAATACATTCCTGTTAGAAAAACTCCTCCACCGACAACTACTGACGGTATCTTTTCCATTGCCCTCATAGTAAATTCAGGCATAGATTCTTTTGGCAGTTTGGAAATATAACCTAGCTGCTCGAATGGTACTGGCGATAAAACCAGAACATGACCACCACCTGCTTCTTCAAGACCATATATATGTTGATAATATTTCTCAGGACTATCTTTCAACCTTTTTTTAGCAATTGCGATTAGTTGATCCATGTCTCCAAACAATGTTGCTTCGGTCGGACAAGATTCGGCACAAGCTGTTAACTTACCAGCTTTAACGCGATCAGTGCAAAGATTACATTTGCGTATGCGTGGTTGTGTTGTTGCCCATTCATATCTCGGAATATGATGAGGACAAGCTTGCATACAATATCTACAGCCAATGCATTTATCAGCATCATAAATAACTGAACCGGTAGGACTCTTTGTTATAGCGCCAACTAGGCAGACCGATGCACAAGCCGGTTCGTTACAATGCATACAAAGTTTTCTTGTAAATAATTCGCCGTATTGCTCAACTACTGTAAAAGTATTATCTGATAAATGATCTTTTAAAAAATCCTGATTTGTTTGTTTTAATTTATTTGTCTCTTTGCAAACTTGAGAGCAGGCACCGCATCCCACACAAAGCGTTACATCAAAGAGGATTCCTTTTTCCTTCAACATTTATTTTCCAGTTATTATAATGATAGAAATTCTTTTTCAAAATCACTTACACTAGTATCAACTAATGAAGAAGTCATATCGTTGGATAACGAACCTCCATCAAACATGGTTGTACCAGCTAAATCTATTTTAGGTGAATGACTATTGATAAAGCTTTTTAATTTAACATATTCTTTTTTTATCCAGTTAGATGCATCTGTACCTGTCATAAAACTCTTCTGGTTATCCGAGAAATCCTTTGAAGCTAATTGAACGCCCCATATTTCATATGGATTGGAGATTTTTTTACCAAATATATTTTCGTTAACTGATTTAACTTTTCCGTTGATGGGCGAGAGAAATTTTACGGTTTTGCTTCCATAGGCACCCTCGAAAATCATTTCCCCTCGTTTTAACTCCTGGCCCACTGGAGCGCAATTTAAAATAGAGAGTACACCCAAAGCCATCGATCCAAATTCGTCTATACCAATCGAAATCGATCCATCATTATTTTTCTTTAGCCAGGTATGTCCTTTTGAAAAGTAGGTATTTGAAGGGATAGCAATACTGCTTCTGTCAAATACTAATGAATCATATTGAGGTAATATCGGTTCAAATGCCGGATGAGATTTCCCCTGAATTTTTAATACTATCAGATCAACTGTAATTAAAAATAAAAACAAAGTAAGAACAAAAATTGCAACCATAATACTCTATCCCTATTCTAATTATTTTTCTAAATTTTTATTTGTGTCTTTTGAACTATCAGCATCTTTGGAACTGCTGCTTGTTTTATCTTCGTTGTGCAGTTTTCCACCATCATACATTGTTTCTGTTGCAAGCTTAATTGTAGGATCAAATCTTGGTGAGTAAGATTTTGAAACTTTGTGTTTTTTATTTGAGCCTGAGGCCAAAGGGTCGATGACAAATCGAACAAATAAATCAACACCAACAAAAACTAAAACTAGTATTAATAAAAACGTTAACATGATGATCTCCTTATTATTTTTAATTGTGATGTTGTAAATGCAATCAACATACCAATAATTATAACTTTTTTATCGTCCTTCTATCTTATTAAAAAATATAGGGTTATAGCATCAGTGCCGAATTGTTAAACGATTAGATTAAATTAAGTGTAGATTATCTCTACAATGAGGTGTTGAATATTACATCACAAATTGATTGAATCGTACTCTGAGTTGCTTAAAATCTAGTCACTTTTCAATTCAAAATTTCATTCAAATTACTACAAAGATTTAGTATGAAAAGGTTAAAAAATTAACGCGATACTTTTTAGTTGACATTATTTTGTAGATAGCAACAATAACCAGAAAAAAAATTTCTTCATGCAACTTATTCTCCATTATTAAAAAAAGAACAAATTAATTGCCACTATTGATAAATATTTTAGTTCAGTTACTCTGATTAAATAAATTTATGCTCACCAACTGTTGCGCTATTCAATAAATTCTCATTATTCTGACTTTGACATTTTTTTATTGGAATGGCATAAAATTGTGTTTATGAAAGCAATTATTTTATTCATTTTATTAAAGATTTAAGTAATTCTTGAAAGGACTAAAAAAATGTCTGGCAAAAGTCGCCGAGATTTCCTCAAATCAACTGCTCTAATAGGCGCTGGTGTTGCAGGTATTTCATCAACCGCTAAAGCCGGTCCTCAAAATATTTTATCCGAAGACAGGATGGGAGTTTTAGTTGATACTACGGTTTGTGTCGGTTGTAGAAATTGTGAATGGGCTTGTAAAGATGCTCATAATTTACCTGCAGGAAATTTAGATTCGTACGAAGATCGAAAAGTTTTAGAATCAAAACGAAGACCTGATCACACAGCTTTAACAGTCGTTAATGAATACTCTGCCGGAAAAAATTCCAATCTTCCGGTTGATGTAAAAGTTCAATGCATGCATTGTGATCATCCTGCCTGCGTTTCTGCTTGCATTGTTGGTGCTTTTAGCAAACATGAAAATGGTGCAGTAACCTGGGATACAGATATGTGTATTGGTTGCCGATATTGTATGGCAGCTTGTCCATTTCAGATACCAGCTTTTGAGTATGAGAAAGCTCTAAATCCAATGATTATGAAATGCGATTTTTGTATTGATAGAACAAAAGAAGGAAAGGTTCCTGCTTGTGTTAGCATTTGTCCCGTTGAGGCACTCACTTATGGCAGCAGAACAGAACTTGTAAAAATTGCACGTGAAAGAATTAAGAGAAATCCAGATAGATATGTTGATCACATATTTGGTGAATATGAAGTTGGCGGCACATCCTGGATGTATTTATCAAATAAAGAATTTGCAGAACTTGAATTTCCAAAGCTCGGTGAAAAACCGGCACCAGGTGTTTCAGAATCAATCCAACACGGAATCTTTGCATACTTTGTTCCACCAGTTTCTTTATATGCATTACTAGGTGGAATTATGTGGATTTCAAAACGACGCAAAGAATTAGATGAGGAGATAAAATAAATGAGTCACGAATTACACAATCCAGTTCCCATAAAACATAAATATTTTACTCCAGGAGTATTTGTATTAGTTATTCTTGCATTAAACGGTTTAGTTTTTTTGATGGGAAGATTTTTCTTTGGACTTGGCGCAGTTACAAATTTAAATAATCAATATCCCTGGGGATTATGGATCGGAGTTGATGTTGCGGCCGGTGTAGCACTTGCTGCAGGCGGTTTTACTACAGCTGCTCTTGGTCATATAATGCACAAAGATGAGTATCACGCAATTATACGACCTGCATTATTAACAGCAATGCTTGGATATACTTTTGTTGCGATAGGAGTATTTGTAGATATAGGCAGATGGTATTTTATTTGGCATCCGCTAATAATGTGGAATGGCAACTCAGCCCTTTTTGAAGTCGGTATTTGTGTTATGATTTATGTTACCGTTCTTTATATCGAATTTCTTCCTGTAGTAACTGAAAGATTTATCGGCAGAGTTAATTTGCCTGGTTTCCTTTCAGGGTTAAATAAAATTGTTGATAAAGTTTTGCGTTTGCTTGATAAAGGTCTTTCAAAAACGATGTTCATCTTTATTATTGCTGGTGTTGTACTTTCATCTCTGCATCAATCTTCTTTAGGAACATTGATGGTTATAGCCGGACCAAAGATGCATCCTTTATGGCAAACACCGGTACTTCCGTTATTGTTCTTATTATCTGCAGTTGCTGTAGGATTTCCAATGGTGATTTTCGAATCATTAATGGCTTCACGTTCACTCGGGTTAAAGCCTGAAATGCATGTACTTACAAGGTTGGGCTCGATGATCGCACCATTACTAGGAATCTATCTAGCATTTAAGATTGGTGATATGTTTATCCGCGAAACATTTGTTTACTTGGCCGAATTTAATACTGCAAGCGTAATGTTTACGATCGAAATGTTATTTGGTGTTATAATTCCGTTGAGAATGTTTCTATCAACCAAAGTGTTAAAATCTCCTTTATTTCTTTTTATTGCAGCAGCATTAGTAGTGTTTGGTGTATTGTTAAACCGAATTAATAATTTTGTGGTTGCTTATAACCCGCCTTACAGCACAGAATCATATTTTCCATCGATTGGTGAATTTTCTGTAACGATTGGATTTGTAGCGATACTGGTTCTTTTATATAGATTCTTTGTTATAAATTTTCCAGTTATCAGTTTGCCGGGTAGACAAACTGCTCCTCAATCCAAATTCACAATAAGAGGAGTAAAGTAATGAAAAAGATATTTGCAATATTTTTGCTATTAGTTTTTGCAGTTTCGATAAACGCACAGCAGAGTCCGGGAAAAGATCACTCAAAGCAAAAAATTAGTTGCAAAACATGTCATACGTGTGATGTTCCAACAAAAAGTGAACCTTGCCTGGTTTTATGTCCAAGAGAAAAAATGGTAACGGTTTATCAAAAGCCCGAACAAACTCCAGAATTAATTGTGATGGATCAAATAGGTGATAGATACGGTCCAGTATATTTTTCTCACAGAATTCATGCTCAAATGTCTAACATGGGCGGTGGATGTGAAGGATGCCATCATTTTAATACTTCTGGACCGATATTAAAATGTAGTAGTTGCCACGAGTCTTCAAGAAAACGCGAAGATGTTAGCATACCTGATTTGAAAGGCGCATACCACAGACAATGTATGGATTGTCATCGTGAGTGGAGTCATGATACAGGATGTAATACCTGCCATACACCTAAGAAAGATTTTAAGAATGTTAAAAAAGATGATATCCAAAAGAAGTATGCAGGTAAAGAACATCCAATAGTGCTTGAACCAACAAAGTTAGTTTATGAAACTAAATCCGATAAGGGTAAATTTGTTACATTCTATCATAATGATCATACAAAGAAATTTGGATTAAGCTGTGCAACTTGCCATAAACAAGAAAGCTGCACTAAATGTCATGACGTTAATAAATCTGATAAGAATAAAAATCAGAAAGTTGTAACTAAAAAAACATTTGAAGATCAACATAAAAATTGCATTAGCTGTCATAGTAAAACAGAAAACTGCAGTACGTGCCATAATGAAAAAACACTTGAACCATTTGATCACGGTAAGAAAACCGGTTGGGCATTAAATAAATATCATATTAATTTATCCTGTGCAAAATGTCATGGTTCAAAACTTCCATACAAAAAAGTTGATAATAAATGTTCAGGTTGTCATAACGATTGGAACAATGAAACATTTAAGCACTCAGTTACAGGCTTACAGCTTGATGAAATGCACTCTGATTTCAGTTGTGAAGATTGCCACGCGGAAAATAACTATGCAAAGAAACCTTCTTGCGATGGATGTCATGATGATTATAGTTATCCAAAACAAAAACCAGGAAAATTGGCTGGTAAGTAATATTGCAATGTCATTGCGAGCTATGCTTTAGGAGCGAAGCAATCTAACGAAGTGTTTGAGATTGCTTCACTCGCGGACTCGTTTGCAATGAGCACTCGAAATAGACTTTCAGTATGTTATCACGAACATTAAATGAGTTTAAAGTTAAATAGTATGTCTTTGTAAAATGTTTAATAAAATTGGTTTCCGTTTAATATTTGTAGTTGCTTTTACCTCTTTAGTGATTATTGGGGTGTTTGCATATTTTAATGTTAAATCGCAAAGCAGCAGTTTGATATCTGAAGTTGAACGACATGCAAATCAGCTTGGAGAAACTGTTGTATCCAGCACAAGATTTGATATGATGTTAAACCAGCGTGATAGAATTCAACAGATAATTAATTCGATTGGTACACAACCTCAGATAAGAGATGTTAGAATCATTAATAAGATTGGTGAAATAATTTATTCTTCGGATTCGACCAATATTAATAAGATGGTTGATAAACGAGCTGAGAGTTGCTATGCCTGCCACGCTGAGGATCAACCTCTTGAACAGATATCTATAACTGAACGAACACGAATATTTAGAGTGCATCCAGATTCAAACCGTGTAATTGGGATTATCACTCCAATCTATAATGAAAAATCTTGCTGGCAAGCAGATTGTCACGCACATCCAAAAGATCAAAAAGTGCTTGGAGTGCTTGATGTTTCTATTTCACTTGCAGATGTTGATAGCGCAATCCTGAGCAGTGAATGGAAAATAGTTGGCTTTGCTGTAATAGCAATTTTATCTGTTGGTCTATTAATCGCAGTTTTTATACGCCGCTGGGTTTCCAGACCAGTAAATGATTTACTTACCGGCACACTACAAGTAAGTCAGGGGAATTTGAATTACGCTATAAAAGAAATGGGTGATGATGAGATTGGAAAGCTTGGTACATCATTTAATAATATGACTAAGAAGTTAGCTGAAGCAAGAATGCAATTATTCCAATCAGATAAAATGGCTTCATTAGGAAGACTTGCGGCTGGTGTTGCACATGAAATTAATAATCCGCTTACCGGCGTTTTAACATATAGTAGTTTTTTGTTAAAAAGAACAAAGGATAATCCGGAGTTTCAGGAAGATCTAAAAGTAATTGTACGTGAAACGATACGAAGCAGAGAAATTGTAAAAAGTCTTTTGGATTTTTCAAGACAGTCAATTCCTAAAAAAAGTTTAGCTGATATAAGTGAAATAATAGACAAAGCAATTAGTGTTATAGAAAATCAGCTTACATTAAATAAAGTAAAAATTGAAAAACGGACTGAAGCTAATCTTCCTAACCTTACAGTTGATGCAAATCAGATTCAACAAGTAATAATTAATCTTCTCGTAAATGCCTCCGATGCAATTGGAAAAGATGGTGGAGTGATAACAGTATTTACCAAGCAAATTTCATTAGCTCCGGTTGGAATCGCTCAGATAAAAAAAGCTGCTTGTCCTAAACGACACAGTTTAATAGATAATGACTTTAAAATTGATGGATTACCTTCGTTAAAAGTAAAAGTGATATCTGGAGACAAAGAAGGTATTGCACATCTTGATCCTGTATATGGAAAACATCGAAATAATTTTAATGTTGGTTTTAAAATTGATAAAGATGCAAAATTTGTTTGTCCGGAATGCAACAATTCTATTGTTCAGCAGGATAAACTTTGCCCATTATGCGGAGCACCCGTTTTGGCCTTTGAAATAAGCGGACAAGGGATTTATGAAGTGTGTTCCTCTGAGAATAGCAATTGGGAAAAATGGGAAGCTGTTGATTCTGGTGGCTTGCGTGAATACATTGAAATTAAAGTTACTGATACCGGCAGTGGGATAAGCAACGAAGATTTGCCAAAGATATTTGATCCCTTCTTTTCTACAAAAGGACAAAAAGGCAACGGACTTGGATTAGCTGTTATATGGGGAATAATTGATAATCATAACGGAACAATAAATGTAGAGAGTGAATTAGGTAAGGGAACTACTTTTATAATCAGACTTCCACTTGCACAGCAAAGATAAAATTTATTATGAATAGAGCAGCAGATATATTAGTTATTGATGATGAACAGGTTATTGTTGATGCCGTTGTTAAAATTTGTGCACTTGATAATTACTCAGTTGATGTTGCATTAAACACAAAAGCAGGATTAGAAAAAATATCAAAGAATTATTATCCGGTTATCATATCAGATATTATGCTTCCTGATGGAGATGGATTTGAGATCCTTGAAGCTGTTAAAAAACAAAAAAAGAATAGCGTTGTAATAATGACAACAGGTTATTCTACAGTTGAAAATGCTGTTAACTCACTTTATAAAGGTGCCGTAAGTTTTATTCCCAAACCTTTTACTGTTGATGAATTATTGAGTGCCTTGTATAGGGTTAATAACTATCAGAAAATTATAGAAAAACAGAAGCTATTGATTCAACAGCAAAGAATTGATGAAATACTTTATGTTACATGCCCAGCAAAGTATCTTAGACTTGGTCATTCAACCTGGATATTTCAGGAAAGAGAAGGAACAGTGCTTGTTGGAATGTGCGACTTATATATGAAAACAATAGATTCAATCCAACAAATTGAATTGTTAAATCGTGATGATGAAATTGAACAGGGGATAAGCTGCGCATCACTTACTTGCAGCAATGATAGAAATCATAAAATACTTTCACCTGTTTCTGGACGAATAGTCGAAGTGAACGACAATGTTAAAAGCAATCCAAACTTAATTGAAAAGGATCCTTATTTTGAAGGATGGATTTATCGTGTTATTCCAGCTAACATTGAATACGAAATTAAATACTTAATTCCTTGCAGCTCGGATAGGATATGACTGAGTTGTTAATGAAAAAAATAGATTGTAAAAAAATTATTACTTAGGAGAAATATTATGCCATTATTCATACTTGCAATAATCATTTTTATCATTGCTGATATCGCTATCCGAATGATTGGAAAAAGAATGACTGAACAAAAACAAAGGAAAGAACGTGAAGTTGTTTTACAGGATAGTCTTAAACTTGATTTTACAAATGAAGCAAAAACTTTAAAGCGGGCTGAAGTTCCAAATCCAAAAGCAAAAATTCTTTGCGTTGATGATGAAGAAGTAATACTTGGTAGTTTTAGAAAAATTCTTGTTCTGGATGGATACTCTGTTGATACAGTAGAAACTGGCCAGGAAGCACTTGGCTTAATACAGAAACATCACTATGATTTTGTGTTTACAGATTTAAAAATGCCGCTGATGGATGGTGTTGAAGTTACAAAATCTGTAAAACATCTTCGCCCCGATATTGATGTAATTATCATTACCGGATATGCTTCTGTAGAAACTGCTGTTGAAACAATGAAATATGGCGCTCTGGATTATGTTCAGAAACCATTTACAGAAGATGAACTTATTGCGTTTGTTAAGAAGTCTTTAATTAAACGTCAGGATAAAATTCAGAAACAATTAAAACCAAAAGTTCACATAACTAATGTTCCCGCTTCTGATGATTTTACACAAGGCGAGTTTGCAATTCCCGGTGGAGTATTCATTTCAAAAAACCACACGTGGGTAAGTATGACTCAAGCTGGAATAGCAAAAATCGGTATTGATGATTTTGCAAAGAAATTAATTGGTCGCGTTTACTCTGTTGAACTTCCTAATCTTGGTATGGATGTAAAAGCCGGGCAACCGCTTTTTACAATTAAACAAGGCAGCAGAAGCGTAACATTTAATTCACCTGTAAGTGGAAAAGTTTCTCAGATAAACACAATACTAAAGGATAATATTGCTGCTCTTGATGTAACGCCTTATGAAAGGAATTGGGTTTGTGCTTTAGATGCAGAAAATTTAGATAGTGAAATTAAAGAAATGCACATCGGAAAATCCGCTGTAGCATTCTTTCAAGAAGATATCGAAAAGTTCAAATCTGTATTTACCGCAATAATGAAATCCGAAAAGAAAGTTGATGAATATCTTGAAGACGGTTTATTCATCGGACAATTAGAAAAATTGAATGATGTTAATTGGAATAAAGTTATTGCAGAATTTTTTGTTAGATAAGTTTTTAACCCTCTCTAAATCTCTCCCTTTCAAAAAGGGAGAGACTTTTAGAGTCTAAATTTTAGTGGTTGTGTTCCATTATCGTTTGTTTCTTCATCATATCTTTAGCCTGAGCCTTTATTACAATCTTACCAGCTTGTTTAAAGTACAAATTAACAGTTCCTTCATAACCTTTAATTATATCTCTTTTCAATTTCATCAACATAACATGATGTGCCCCGGGTTTTAGTTCAAATGTTGATTTTGCTGGAATTACAATTTGTCCGACTTCTCTCATTCCCATCATGTCATTCCCAGCATCATAAGTTTCATGGATTTCAACTTTGCCGGCAGGTTCAAACTCAACCTTGTAAAGAGTGTCCGCTTTATCGGAATTATTTTCAATCTTAAAAAATAATCCGGTTGCCTGTCCCTGCGCACCAACTCTCATCCAGGGATCAACTATTTTTATCTTGTCAGATGGATTAGAAAAGATCATAAAAAGTGCAAGTAATAGATTCATTTTATTTTCCTTTTATTTTATTAGTGCTCTTTTGTGTTTTCGTGATTTAGTGGCGAGAAAAAATTTGCGACAAAAGCACAAAGCCACCAAAATTCACGAAATGATTATTTAATAAATCGCTTAATACCTTGTCCAATGTTTACTACATTAAAGTTGATCAAAAAACCTAATCTTTTATTAGTAAGTTTTAAATGACTAAGTATCTGTGCATCCCAAACAGGGCTAACTAATTCTACAGCTTTAATTTCACAAATTATTTTATCTTCGACTAAAACATCTAATCTTAAACCTTCATCAAAAACTAAATTATCATAAACTATCGGAATATCAATCTGCCGAACTTATTTCAAATCTCTTTTTGCAAGTTCATGACAGAAACAAATCTCATAAACTTTCTCCAATAATCCGGGACCAAGAATTTTATGAATAGTATAAGCAGCATCAACAATCTTCTTCCCAATAATATCATATTCATCAGGAAGTTTTTCATAATTTACATCTTTCAATCTATCTCCTCCAATCAATTAAAATATTTTGTGTTCTTTGGTGTTTTAGAGTTTTAGTGGCCAAAAAAAATCGCCACAAAAACACGAAGGCACAAAATTTCACAAAAAGAAATTACTCAGTTACCTAAGTATTTTATGTCCTCAAGTATCATATCCAAATTGGCTGTACTGCCCTTGTAGTTGCTTCTAAGCCTTCCGTTTTGATCGATCAGTGAAATTCTATCAGTATGTATTACATTGTAACTTAGCTCACCATTTTCATCATAGGATGAATCAGAAGGGATAGCCTTAATATCAAACTTTAACATCACTTCTTTAGTGTTTTTATTATCACCAGAAAGTAAAGACCACTTATCAAAAGTTAAATCTCTTATTTCTGCAAACTTTTTTAGAACATTTGGTGTATCACGATTTGGATCAAAAGAAATAACTACAAAAGTAACTTTATCCTTTAAATCATCTGTAAGTTTCTGCTGCACCAGATACATATTATGTGTTGTCATAGGGCAAATATCAGGACAGTGAGTATAAACCATTGCCATGAGAGTAATTTTATCTTTTATGATTTTTGGAAACTGAACTTCAATACTATCCTGATTTAAAAAAGTATTCTGTGTTCTGGTTATATCCTGATCCAAAGGGAAATGTTCATAACATCCAGTAAAAAGACTAACAGCAAACACAATAAATAAACTTAAAAATATTTTTGTTGGTGTTTTCATTTTAGTAATAATTTTATGAATTGTATGATTCAAAATATTAAAATTCGTTTCGTAATAAAAGATAAATACTTTTCTTACATTTGAATCGGTTTATTTTTGATATAAGGAAATGATTGTAAATGTACACCATTCCATTCAATTTTTGTAGATACAACGGAGAATATATATTATATAAAGTAATTTCGCTTCATGGAAAAAGAAAATGGGTTTGCGATACCAGGGTTCCTTATGATAATACTGTTGAGGAAACTTTTAAGCAGATTTTTTCACAATTTGCCGATTCCGATTTACTTTTTGATGGATGCACTGGTGAAAACAAAGAATTTTTAAAATCCTATGGTTTCAAAGCAATTTCATTTGGTAAAGAAGCTATTATTGATTTATCAAAAATTGAATTTCAAAAAAAATCACTGAAAGAACTTATTAAACGTGGTAAAAGACACGGATCAGTTGTTGAAGTAAAATATTCTGAAGACAATGAAAAAAGATTGCAGGAGTTTGTTTTTAAAACTTCGCACGGAAGGGAACCAAGACTACAAAATCTCTTTGCAACTGCTTTTAGACCTTCCCATCGTTTGTTTGTTCTGAAGAAAGAGGAAAGTTGGATCAGTGCAATTATGCTTTCATTCAAGAATGAAAAATTTATGCAGACGGAATTAATTCTTAGAAATTCAAAAGCACCCGTTGGTGTTATGGAAGCATTGATTAATGAAATATTAATCCAATTAAAAAATGAAGGATTTGAGTATTGGTCTTTAGGCGCGGTTCCATTCATTGATTACAATTCAAAATTTTTATCAATCTCATGGTTTTTTAATGTCATAGGAAGGAAAATTAAATTCGCTTATAACTACAAGGGACTTTTTAATTTTAAAAATAAATTTAATCCCATCTGGCAGCCATACTATCTCTGTTACAAGAACAGATTAAATCCAATCCAGATTTTTCAACTTTCACAAAAATCAAATCTTAACAAACTTATTACATATAACATTCTCACTAAACTTCATTTGAATTATGGAAAAAGATTTTAAAAACTTAGGCGATATGCCACCGGAAGAATTCCGTAAGCACGGATACAAACTTGTAGATTGGATTGCTGAATATTTAACTAACATCGAAAAATATCCTCCACTTTCTCAAGTTAATCCGGGCGATATATTAAAAAGAATTCCACAGACTCCACCAACTAATGGAGAAGATATTGAAAATGTCTTAGCAGATGTTGATAAAATTCTTATGGATGGAATAACACATTGGAATCATCCGGGCTTTATGGCTTACTTTAATTCAACATCAAGCGGACCAGGAATACTTGCTGAACTTGTATCAGCCGGGTTAGGTGTTAATGGTATGCTCTGGAAAACTTCTCCAGCATTTACAGAGCTTGAAAAATCAATGATGAACTGGTTCAGACAAATGGTTGGATTGCCGGAAAATTATTGGGGAATTATTTACGATACCGCATCAACAAGTTCTATGCACGCTATTGCTTCTGCGCGTGAGCAGTTAGGTTTAGGTATTAGAGAAAAGGGAATGGCAGGAAGAAGTGATATGCCGAAATTAATTTTGTATTGCTCTGAACACGCACACAATTCAATTGATAAAGGCGCGCTAACATTAGGAATTGGTTTGGATGGAATCAGAAAAATTCCTGTAAATGATAAATTTGAAATGATTCCAAAAAAACTTGATGAAGCAATTAAAAAAGATATTGAAAAAGGTTATAAACCATTTTGTGTTATTGCTACAGTTGGAACAACATCAACAACAAGTGCAGATCCGGTTGAAGCAATAGCAGACATTGGAGAGAAATATAATCTGTGGCTGCACATTGATTCTGCTTATGCTGGTGTAACAGCAATGATTCCTGAAATGAAATGGATTACAAAAGGTTGGGATCGTGCGGATTCACTAGTCATCAATCCGCACAAGTGGATGTTTACCCCTATGGATTTAAGTATTTACTTTACTCGCAAGCCTGATATTTTAAAACGAGCATTTAGTTTATCTGCAGAATATCTTAAAACTAATCAGGATAGTGAAGTAGAAAACTTAATGGATTATGGTATCCAGCTAGGAAGAAGATTTCGCTCTCTTAAGCTATGGTTTATTATAAGATATTTTGGAGTTGATGGTTTAGCTGAAAGAATTAAAACTCACATTGAACTTGCTCAGGAATTTGTTGAATGGGTTGATGATGAAAAAGATTTTGAACGAATGGCACCAGTTCCATTTTCTACGATTTGCTTTAGATTTAATCCCGGAAATCTTTCTGAAGATAAACTGAATAAATGGAATGAAGATCTATTAGAAAAAATTAATCAATCAGAAAAAATATTTTTATCGCATACAAAACTTAATGGTAAGTTTACAATCAGATTAACAATTGGTAGCATCAGACACGAAAGAAGACACATTGTGGATGCATGGAAATTAATTAAAACAATAGCACGCGGATGACGCGGATTCAACGGATTATCACGGATTAAGAAATTATGGATTCAATTTTACAATTTGTTTTGCTTGCTTTTACGTCATTATTCACAATGGTAAATCCACTTGGAGTTATTCCAGTTTTTACAACTCTTACAACAGGAATGACTTCCAAACAAGCAGCTGCAATTGCTCTTAAAGCAACTTCAACAGCACTAATTGTTCTGTTGCTTTTTACTTTCGGTGGAAATTTTATTTTTGATATTTTTAACATTTCTGTGAATGGGTTAAGAGTGGTTGGCGGTATTCTATTCTTTCTTTCCGGCTATGATATGCTGCGAGGAAAATTAACACGCATTAAATCTGATGATGAAAAAGATGATGAAGCAGTCAAAAACTTTGCAATCGCTCCACTTGGTGTTCCTATGATTACAGGACCGGGTGTAATTACAATCTCAATCGTAATGATGAACGATGCGCCAGATATTACTCATAAATCTTTACTCATTGCATCAATTTTTGTTGTGATGGGATTAACTCATCTTATACTTTTAAGCTCCAGACGAATTATTGGTTTTCTTGGCGAAAGCGGAAATAAAGTGCTTACAAGAATTATGGGTTTAATCGTTATGGTAATTGCTGTTGAACTATTTTTCCGAGGATTGAAACCGTTTATACAGGATGTTTTTATTAAATAAAAAACCCCGGTTAATAATCCGGGGTTTTCAATTTAATCGTTTGATTCAAATTATTTTGCGGGTGGTAAAATTACAGTATCTATAACGTGTA
Source organism: Ignavibacteriaceae bacterium (assembly GCA_041738675.1). Classification (GTDB taxonomy): domain Bacteria; phylum Bacteroidota; class Ignavibacteria; order Ignavibacteriales; family Ignavibacteriaceae; genus IGN3. The sequence goes on along the minus strand of JBGSPH010000023.1, from coordinate 4,174 downwards.
TAACACCGTTAGAAGCCTTAACATCTGCTTTAATTACTTTAGCATCATTGATCATAACACTACCATCTTTTACGCTGACCTTAACTTTGCTGCCTTCAACTGTTGTTGCTTCGGTTAATTTTACTACGTCAGTTGACATTACATTGCCAGAGACAACATGGTAAAGAAGAATTTTCTTTAATGCTTCTTTATCTTTTAAAAGTCCTTCAACAGTTCCCTTTGGTAATTTTGCAAATGCATCATCTGTTGGTGCAAATACTGTGAATGGTCCTTTGCCTTTTAAGGTCTCTATTAAACCTGCTTCAGTAAGCGCAGTCGCTAGAGTCTTAAACATTCCAGCATCAACTGCTGTAGTTACGATATCTTTAGAGGTTGTTTTTGTACTATAATCCTGGGCATTTACTGAAATTAAACTTACTGCGAAAAATATTACTGCTATTGCAGCCAATCTGAATGTGTTCATTTTTTTCTCCATTTTTTTTATGATTTATTAAAATTATTACGATCGTACTGAGTATAACGTAAAACACCAGATTAGAGTTCCACAATAAAAATATTTCTTTCAGAATCGAGTTTTATTGAATTTTTATGAGGGAAAAGACAAATTATCTTCAGTAAAACGCTTAATAATATTTTAAAGGTTCATTAGCGGATCCTATTTGATTGATCTACATCATACCTAAACGAGAATTAAAATTATTTAGAGGAAAAAATGGCAGCTAAAAAAGCAACAGTAAAACAAGTTCAAGGAATTACATTTATAGGTAAGTCGGATTCCAATCATTGGATTACAATGGATGGACCAGAAAGTTTTGGAGGAAGTGATGCAGGAATTCGTCCAAAAGAGCTGTTAATGTTAAGTCTTGGAGGATGCACCGGAAGCGATGTAACAAGTATTCTTTCAAAAAAGAAGATTAAACTCGATGGCTTTGAAATAAATATCTCTGCTGATGTTGCAGATGAACATCCTCAGGTTTTTACCAAGATGCATCTTGAATATGTTTTTTATGGAAAGAATCTTCCTGTTAAAGACATAGAAAGAGCAATTGATTTATCGTTAACTAAATATTGCAGTGTTACAGCCATGCTTCAAAAAGCAATGCCGATTGAACATAGCTACAAAATTATTGATTCTGAATAATTTGAATTAAAGTGTAGGAAATTGGAGTAATGGAATATTAAAATCCATTACTCCTAAATTTTTAATAATTAGCTTTTCTGATAAAGTCCTAAAGTATTCCCATCGGGATCAGTCATCAATGCGTACCAGCCCATAGCAGGGATAACAGTTTTAGTTCTTTTTACAGAACCACCATTTTCTTTTGCTTTCTTCAATGTCGAATCTATATCCGGCATATTTACATGAAAAACTGTTGTTTCGCCTGTAGCAACTTCATCAACTTTTCTTAATCCAACCATCGTACCTTTATGATTATTAAAAAGTAAGTACCCGTTTCCGAATGGTTTAAATTCCCAGCCAAGTACTTTGTGATAAAAATCTTTTGCTTTGTCTAAATCTGTCGATGGGATTTCGCAATGCGCAATTAAGTGTTCAGCCATAGTTTTCCTTATAAAAAATTTGAGTTAATTGTAGCAGGAAATTACAAGTAAGTAATTTATAATTCAAGAATTTTAAATAAAGCAGAAGTGATAATCATTTAGTAATTTTGGGTGTATTTAATAACTAATTCTTAAAGGGCTTTTATGAAAAGCACTATTTTATTTTTACTTGTATTCGTTTTTTGCTCAGTCAATAACTCATTCTCACAACATGAGGATCATTCAACTGAAATAAGTTCATCAGTTCCGGAATTATTTGATTTTCATGAAGTTGTTTATCCGCTTTGGCATACAGCTTATCCAAATAAAGATTATGCATTGTTTAAACAACTTTTACCTGATGTTAATTCAGGTGCTGAAAAAATTTACGGGGCAAAACTTCCGGGAATTTTGCGCGATAAAGAAAAAGAATGGAATGATGGATTGGATAAACTTCGTGCATCTGTTAAGGATTACAATAAAGCCTGCGAAGAAAACAATGAAGCAGGAATGTTAACCTCAGCTGAAGAACTTCACTCCAATTTTGAAATGCTTGTAAGAATTGTAAAACCAGTAACAAAAGAAGTTGATGAATTTCATAAAGTGCTTTATATGATTTATCATCATTACGGTCCAAACAAAAACATCGAAGAATTAAGCAAAGCAATTGATGATTTATATAAACGAGCAGATGAGTTAAAGAATTGTGTTCTGCCTAAATGGGCAACAGATAAAAAAGATGATTTTGCAAAAGCTGCCGATGAACTTTACAATTCAACAAAAGAATTACAAACATTAAAAAATTCAAAAGCTGATGACACACAGATAAATGCGGGAATCGAAAAAGTTCATACAAATTATCAAAAGTTAGAGGCTTTGTTTGATTAGTATTTGATTTGTCATTCCCGCGAAGGCGGGAATCTATATAATCGATTGTTTTGATACCCACCTTCGTGGAGATGATTTTTTTAAATTCACTTTACAATCTTAGAAACTTCTTTAAACTCAGGTGTTCCGCACACTTCGAGCAGTTCAAATAGAATGGATTCTGTTGTAGTTACTTCTGCACCAAGAGTTCTCATTCTATCCAGCGCAATGTTGTAATCAATTTCTTTTCTGGATGAAACGGCATCTGCAGCAAGATTAACCTGATGATCATTTGCGATCAAATCTAATACTGTTTGCTGCACACAAACGTGAGATTCAACTCCACAAACAACAATTTGGGATAATTTCTTTTTATGAAGTTCATCAAATAGATTTTCTGCACCAGAACAACTAAAACTCATTTTTTGATAAGCGGTGTAACCTTCCAGTTCATCAAGAATTTTTTGTGATGTTGGTCCTAATCCTTTTGGATATTGCTCAGTAAAATAAATCGGCAACTGCATTACTTTAAAACCTTTAATCAGCTTAACAGTATTTTCTAAAACAGTTTCATAATTTTTGATTACTGGAAGAATTCGTTCCTGCAAATCAATAATAAGCAGGGCAGTAGTTTCTTTTTTTAGAATGATAGGATTTCGTTTCATTTAATTCCCTTAGCTAAAAAGTTTTTGCCACAAAAGCACCAAGCCACTAAAATCCACAAAAAATAATTTGGTGAAATTTTGTGCATTTGTGTTTTAGTGGCAATGTTTTAATAATCTTAAACTTAAACTTGAACTTAAACTCTTAATATATCTCATCCATCCCATATTTACCGCAAGCATACATCATCAAAATAGATGATAAATCAATCAAAGCTTTTTTCTGTTCATCTGCATGAAGAACAAGATCGTACACATCAGCCATAAACTGAAAATTGCTAAGTATCTTTTTTAACTCTCTATGATTTGGCGAACCATGCCAATTTGCAACCTGCGTTACTAAAATTTTTTCAAATCGTCTTAAAAAATCCCTGAACGAAATCAAGTGAGTTGCATTTGCATGCCGTGGATGGCAGATTGCAATCATATCATTAAAATAAGTATCCCACTTAGCTGCAAGCTTCTGATTGCGTGTATCCATTACAAACCTTGCCTGCTCTAAAGTAAATTTGGCTTTTGTTGTAACTTTGTATTGCGGAATTATTGCGTATCCATCATAACTAATCTCATCATCATCCTCATCATAATATTTCCAGCGCTTTATAAGCTGGTTGGGAGTGTAAATCGTAATCACTTTATCAAGCGAACTATCTGTTACAATAAATTTTCTTTGCTGATAGTTTACAACGGTTAACCAGTGTTCCCAGTTATCTACACTTAATATGCATGGATATCCATTCTTTAACTGTTCTATCAAAGCTTTAATTGCATCATCAGGTTTTTCTCTGCGGAAATATTTCATCTTGCAATTATAAAACTTTGCTGCTTTTGCTAAACCGATTTCATCTGTACCATACCACCATGTACTGCCGGCTTTTATTCCGATTTGATTTTCGCTTTCAAATCTTCCAAGCATTACAAGTGCGTATTTAAGTGCGAAGGGTCCGCATTGATATTTATAAGGCTGTGGGTAAAAACTCATTTTGTATTTTATTGATTTTGAAACTATGTAAACATTATCAAATGAAGTTTTTTTTACAAGCGATTTTGGGTATTTTTTGGGTATGAAAGCAAAAAAAATTAAAGTCCTCGTCCTTTACAACGAA
>JBGSPH010000003.1:0-13017 GCA_041738675.1 Ignavibacteriaceae bacterium | reverse complement strand
CTGAATATTGGATGCATCAAATTGTACATTGTAGAAGCCAGCTTCCTGATTTTGATTAACAAGTATGCTTACCACTTCACCAAGTAAATTGTAAACAGATAATTTTACCAATCCTGATTCTACAATAGAATAGTTAATCCTTGTAGACGGGTTAAATGGATTTGGATAATTCTGATTCAAATTAAATTCTGTAGCAACAATAACATCTGAACTTATTACCTGGGAATAAGTAACCGAACCATCGAAATCAATTTGCTTTAATCGATAATAATAAGTCCCCGTTGAAATATTTTCATCTACAAAAGAATAGTTTTTAGCCTCCGTTGTGGTACCATAACCATTTACAAATCCGATTGTGTGGAAGATTGAATTATCACCACTTCTTTCAATTTCAAATCCTTTGTTATTCAATTCAGTTGCTGTGCTCCAATTCAAGGTGACTAATCCGTTACCACTGCTTAATGTAAACGAAGTTAGTTCCACTGGAATAGAATTTACACCACCAGTTGCATTGGCAAGAGCGACAAAAATGCTTGTACCAGTAGCAATTGAAATATTAGGATCAAGTGAATCACTTACGATCGGAGTTGGTACACTTGAAAGATCTGTAACATGGTCTATTGGACCTACGCCATTCCAAGTTGCACGGTTATCTGAAGAATAAGCTACACGTAAATCCATGTTGCCAGCAAGAACACCGTCATCTGTGGAATAAGTTGGGCTTAATTTAAATACCGCTTGTGAAGGTGCAGAGCCTGCATTTTGTAAATATCCGGCTTCATAATACCTAAGTGTAGATACTTTATCAATTCCACCAGCCAATATGCTGCTACCTGTGTTAGCATCACCTGATAACATATGTACCCAAAAATAATGACCGGTTGAATTAGCTGGGGCGTTCATATTGAAGGTTATGGGTCTATATTTCATTCCCTCTCCAACTGGAAAAGTGAATTCTACAAGACCGCCACCGTTAGAAACTCCACGTCCAATAATTCCGTCTACATAACTAACATCCGAGCCACCAACTACTCCAGATGTTCCGGTTCTTAAAAATGCCCAGTGATTTGAACCTGTTTCAATAATACCACTTGTCAGGGTTAAAACAACACCACCAGTACTTGAATTGTTAGATTGATATAAAGTACCGGATGCGAGTATTACTTTTGCACCACCAGTTTTATTTATTGTAATACTATTAAACTCTTCACCACTTGATGTATATATTGTATTGGTTAACGAGATTGTAGAATTTGTAGCACCTTCAAATGTTAGTAAAACTCCATTAGCAGTTCCACCACCGTTACTTCCGCCACGAAAATCAAGAGTTCCGTTGTTTGTAAGATCCCCTTTTAAGTTTAATGTATGCTCTACAAAGGAATTTGCAGCCCCGGGAGGAGTCCTAGATTCAACGCGAAATGTTCCACCCGAATTTACAAGAACATTGCCATTTACTTCAATGCCAGATAAAGTTCCATCAACAGCAAACCTTAATTTGTTATTAATGGTTAGGTCGTTACAAGCAGCATTTGGAATGTCTAATGTTACAGTATGATTGATTACAACATTATCCGCAGCCCCAGGGATAACACCGCCAACCCAAGTTGCGGTTTGATTCCATCCGCCATCTCCAGCAGATATGATCTGAGCATTGTTTAACTGTGCTCCGATTAACATGACTGTTAAAATTAGAAACAGTTTAAAAGCTTTCATACTCACTCTCCTTGTTTATTAATAAATAGAACCAGACTCATTTTAGAAAAATCATTTTTTTTGTTTCACTATTGTTCCCTTGCTGTAACCGATAAAAATAAATTCCACTCGGAAGAGTTTCTGCATTAAATACTACTGTGTGAGTACCCGATTTGAAATATCCATCAGTTATTGTTTTTACTAACGAACCAGTTAAATCATATACCCTTAGACTTACGTTCCCATCGATAACAATGTTAAATGTTATATTTGTAAATGGGTTAAATGGATTCGGATAGTTTTGCATAACGTTAAAACTCTTCACACTTAAGGGATTATCTTCCTCTACAGCAGTAAGAGTTGGATCCCATCTTAAATCACCCATCGCTCTCCAATCACTAGCTTTGCCTAACAATGGTGAATTATTAGCTAGCATATAATAACCTGAAGGACCTGGTTGATATAGAGGGTCAAATCCCAGAATAACAAATACGGCGGATGAATTTCTTTCCAGAACAAATGAACCGACCTGAAAAGTATCCGAAAATAAAATTTGAGACATGCTGCCTGAAATTAAAATTGACTCGCTGTTAAAATTAGAATTACTGAATATAGAATTTTTTACCTCAGTGTTATGCGCTTCAGAAAAACTAAGCATCCTCGTACCGGAAAGTCCAATACTATCAAATGTACAATGATTAATATTTATTGTTGGTCCCGGTGTTGTCTCAAGAGTATCACCACCGTAAATGCTGACAGCCTCTTTCTTCAAGTTCCATAAGGTAGAATTCTCTAGAGTAAAATTTTTAACATTGTATCTGCCTGAGTTCAAATCTTCATTATCTAATTTGATTCCAATTCCTTCAGATCCGGTAAAAGTACATTTCCTAAATGCCAGTGAGTCAGCAACCGTATATGGTGAAGCAGTAAAAAAACTGCCTATACCATTATCGCCAACCGAATTAAAGTAACACCTATCTGCACTTACATAGTAATTCGTTATTGGAGATGATTGGGTTTTTATTATTGCATTTTTATAAGCAGAAGTCCCTCTTCCGCCATTCAATTCAACTTTAGAAATTTTAAGACTTCCATTAACATTAATCGCAAACACAGATTCATCGTTATTTAAACTTATATTTGAGATTATTGGTAATGATTGTAATCCTTCAGCAGCACGTATTTCTATTTCCTCATTAATAATAATTGTACTAGAATTTTCATACTGCCCGCCACTGGTTATCAGTTCAAAAATATCGTATTGCTCAGCATTCTGAATAGCATTGAACAACGAATCTAAACCAGCACCAACTTTTATTATTTTTCCGCCATTCAAAATAAAATTTAAGAATGTGGGTCCGGTAGTTAATCTACTTGCTCTAATTCTTGTAATGGGATCAGTTGAAAGTTCATCAACCCCAATATCTTTTAATGTATCTCTCAACTGTCCATCAAAATCATTAGTAACTAAATCATAAACTCCAACTGAACTATCTTTAGCAGGGCTGTTCTGCGTAATTCTCCAGACAGTATCTGCAGCAAACTCAAGTTCAGGATCGACCATAGTTATACCAGATGGTTGAGGAATACCAAGATCGGCACCGAACATGATATTTCCTTCATAAAATAAATTTACTGGCTGATCTGTATAATTTATTATTGGAGCGGATTGTGATTGCACTAAGTTATTCGCAATTATGCAATCAACCGGAGGTAAGGATTGTTCATCACTTTTACCGGTTCCTATATCAAAATTGCTTGTATTATTTACAAAAGTATTAAATGCCACAAGAGCATTTTTAACTTGAAAATATCTGTTCAACGGGGAATTAGGCACGCCATTAACCATTGAAAGTGCCGACCAGTATCCTGCACCCTTCAAATCAGCAAAGTAATTATTAAAAACTTTGTGATCTTCACCAATTATACGCACTCCACCTGTGCTAGCCTTATTATCCCCAAAGAAAAAATTTTCATATACTTCACATCTATTCCCATGTCTAAGTGTTAATGTTCCGGCTGTACGATAAAAGGTGTTATATCTATAAATATTTTCACAAGATTTATTTGAAATGGCTTCTATTTCACCGTCACACTCTTCAAAGTAATTATACTCGACAACACAATTACTGTTGTACATTGACCAATCACTTGTACCTATTCGAATTGTCTCTGCACCATTTGCACCGTATACAGGTCTATAACCAAAATAGTTATGATCAATCGTATGAAAATCAGGACTGCTGTCCATCCAAACAACTAGCAAAGTGCCGCTATGGTTTTTTCCAGCGAAGTAACAATGATCTACCCTGTTGTTTGATCCATAAAGCGAAACCCATTTATAATCGGTAGTTGTGCTTGGTGGATTAAAATTTACGATTGCCGAATTTGTTAAACGAGAGTAGTTACTTGTTTCCGCGCTACCATTTCTGAATTCAATTATAGACCCTGTGGGGCTTTTACCATCTTTAAAATAAAGTCCATCTACTATTAAATAATTACCATAAATTCTAAGATTAGAATTGCCGGTGATAAATGTTCTACCAGGCTGCTCAACCGTTAAAGTAATTGGATTATCAACAGTGCCATTGCCGCGAAAAATAAGTCTAACATCAACCCAATTTCCTTTTTTAAGAACAATTGAATCCCCTGGTACTGCAGCCAGTACTGCAGTGTTAAATTCTTGAATAGTTGAGACTAAATAGGTCGTTGCTTCTAATCTAATATTAGCCAATATCATCAAGACTATAAAAGCAAGGAATTTAAAAGTAGATTTCAATTATGCTTCCCAATATGTTAAAAGAAAGCCGGGTGTAACTAAACACCCGGCAAAAGAAATTATTTCATTACGATCATTTTTTTAGTCGAAACAAAATTTGCAGTTTTCAAAGTGTAGAAATAAACTCCACTTGATAAACCTGCAGAATCAAAAGTGTACTCAAAACTTCCTGAATTTTTAAATTCATTTACTAACTGTGCTACTTCCTCACCAACAACATTATATACAATCAGAGAAACATTACTAGCTTTAGCTAAAGTGAATTGTATTTTTGTTTGCGGGTTAAAAGGATTTGGATAGTTCTGTGATAATGAAAAATCAGAAGGAATCTGACCATTGTTAATTTCCCTAATACCAGTAAGCTGTCCTGTCCATCTTCTATCTCCTATACCTAATCCATCATGTCCAAGTGTGAGTAATGCATTAACAGTTGGAATAGTAAAATTACCATTTGTTGGATCAACAAACTGAGGATCGATTCCGTACAGAGTAGCCGAATCTATCGTTCCTGTTTGCGTACAGAATGACCATGAACTTGGAGCATCAGCACGATATGCACCGTCAGGCAACCTAACTGTATCAGTTCCAACTATTCTTACACAAGCAAATGAATCAACATGAGCAAGTGTACTTCCTTCTCTTTCAAAAGAAACAAGTGAACCTGAACCACCAAAATTATCATTTCCTGTAATACTGTAGGTAATTAAAAGATTTCGATAGACTGCATCTGTAAATTCTCTTGACCAAATCACTCTTCTGTAACAATTATAAAAAGTATTGTTTTCAATTAAAACTGCTCCATCATAAGTTGTAGAGTCTCCATCACTTTCAATTTTCATTGAAGAACCTCTAATATTATCAAAGGTACAGTTACGAACGGTAAACGAGTCCCAACATCTATTATCAAGGGCAAGTGGTGTTTTGTGTGTATTTATTGATCTTAATGCTTCGTCACCAGTATTTGAAAAAGTTGTTCTTTCAAATATTACATCGCCACATCTTGCAGTTGTAGCAATATCGAAAATTGTTCCATCTACACTAAATTGAGGATCAGCATATCTGTAAATATTCTTCATTTCACAATCATATACTTTTATATCCGGCGTTTCATTAAAACTCCCCGCAGTTGTTGAAATTTGGATAAGATATCTAACAGAATCATAAGTGGATGTAGAGGCATCATAACCATCAAAAATTAAATTCTTCAAAGTAAGGTCGTGTCTTGGCCAAATAAAACGACCCGATGGATCTGTTGAACCATTTTTTAGAAGAATCTTAGGTTTGTTTGATGTGCCTTCGTTACCCCTGATAACTAAAGGTTTTTGAATTTCAGCAGGGGTCATAGGGTAGATACCACCATCTGTGTTTAAAATCAGTGTGTCTGCAAAACCCGGATTTGCATTTAGAAAAGTAATTACATCATTAATACTTTGTCCTGGTACATTAGGCGCAATACTAATGTTCTGCCCGTAAATTGGGGCGATTAGAAGTGCAGCAAATAATAATGCACTATGAAACAGTTTCATTTTGTTCATGTTTTTCTCCTTTAATGTAAGAAATTATTTTAATTAGTAATTAGAGTAAAAAAAATTTATAAAGTAATTGTATATCCAAAATAAAAATTGCTTAACGATTCATATGAGAAATTTGTATTACTATAGTAGATATCATTGTATTTCATAAATCTGTACTCATATGCAAAATCAAAACGACCTATTAAAAAAGTGGCACTCAATCCTAATGAATAGACATTCGTTCCTGGTCCACTATCTTTAATTCCAGCACCATCCGGAACAAAATATTCTGTCATATATCTATAACCAGCCAGGAAGGAGAGAAAATCCAAAGCCTTATAATTTACACCAAATCCAAGAACTGTTTGATCCGCCCAACCTCTATGAGTACTATCTGCTATGGCAAAAGAAAATTCTGCTTTACTGAAATTATTTTTTCTTAAGTCAAATGCGAAAGTCACTTCATCAACGGGTTTAAAACTTATACCGATAGCATATGAGAATGGGATAGACAATTCATCTTTACCTGAACTGGATGTGTTAAAAGTTGATCCTGAATCAATCGTAGTAGAAGTATTGCTCCACTCTCTTGAAACAGTATATGGTAAAACTAGATTAATGCCTATAGAAAATGCACTGATATTAAATATTGAACCAATATTAAATTTAGTTGCAGAAAAATCAGATGTGCCTTTTGTATTAACATCAATTGAATCATAAGTAAATTTAAATCTATTTGGTCCACCAACAAGATCGAAATATCCAATTTGTGTAATCTGTTGTGATTCATCTAATTTGCTTGACAATAGATTTAATCCCAAACCAACCTTAATATTTTCATTGACTTCATACCCTAGCCCAATCGTAATATTATTAAGATTACCTTCTCTAACCCGATTAAAATCAGACCAGTTTACTCTTACACTGTCTTCTGCTGATGTGATTCTTTCGATAACTGCACCGTATTCGTCTGAACCTATATGTGGGTTTAAGTATGTTATATTACGATCATAATCAAGAATTGTATTTTGTGTAGCATAAGCAGAGGAGATAACAAAAGACTGTTCAGCGATAATAAATGGATAAGCCCCAGATATATTATTAAATACTGTACCGTTATTTTCAACTTGCCAATCAGCAGCTTCTTCACCGTATTCATCTAATCCAAGTTTTGGATCATTAACGATATAAGCCTGTGATGTATCAAAAAATATTTCATTGTCCCAAATACCATTGTTTGCTGGATCAGGAGTATATAAACCATCAAGATAAAAAGACATATTAACAAATTGTCTGTTCGGACGGTAATACTGATTTTCCCTCCAAATTTTATTATATGTGTTTCCAGAGATAGAAAACTGAGGTCCCTTTATTCCAATTAATCCAGCGGGATTCCAGAACAAAGCATTTACATCACCTGAAATAGAAGTAACGGCTCTGCCCATAGCAACTGATTGAACACCATTATTGCTTTCCTCTGACCATCCCTGAAATGATAGGTTATCACCTCTATGCTGAGATAATACAGAACCATTTAAAACGCTGATTAAAAAAATGGCATAGCAAACACTTCTGATGCTGTTTCTAATATTTTCGTGCATTTCCATTCTCCGGAAAACCTTAATTAGTTAAAACTCAAACCAAGAGTAAATCTGTGAACGTTTCCTAAATACTCTCCATAATCATTAAATGAGTAGTCTACTCTATATCCCTCATAATTTACACCCGCACCTAACGTTAATCCCTCTTCATCATAGTTGATTTTATAACCAGCTCTTAAAAAAAACATTTGTGAAAAAGAATATTCCATCCCTAGGTTGTGCTGTTGACTATAATCTTTGGGCTGGGATAAGTTGTATGAAATCAATAAACTATGATTTTCAATATCTGATATTAAGGAGTTATTGTTTGAAAATAAGTAAGTAGAAATTCCTAAAGCTAATGTTTGAGGAAGTGGATAACTTTTTTCCACAAATTTTACTTTCGGACCAAAATTTCGTAATGAAATAGCGACATCAATCGATTTAAAGCCCGTTTGATAGATTAGCCCACCATCAAACATCCAGGAAGTTGTTGACTCAGCAATTAAATCCTCATTAGCTACTTTAAATGTTAATCCAAATGAAAATTTATCTGTTAAGGATTTTGCATAAGATAAACCGACGACAATAAATCCCGGGCTCATAGTCTCACCCGTTAATCCTGGATTGTATATTCCGGTTTCAGGATCTCTGAATAAGTTATCAACTCTTGTTACTGGTATGTCTCCTAAATCATTAACTAAAACTTGCAATCCAAGAGTTCCAAAATCTTCAATTGAATAGGCTCCTGAAAGTGCTAAATGTGAAACATCTAAAAAGTAATCAACATATGAAAATGATACATCAATGTTATTTACCTTAACTAATGCACTTGGATTCCAGAAAACCGCTTCAGATGTATTAACTACAGAAATGAATGATTCACCCATTCCTGTTGATCTGGCTCCAGGCATCACCTTAAGAAACTGAAAAGACGTTGTACCAACCTTATCAATACCCCCACTCTGGGGTAATACGATTGTAATGTTTATTAAAAGTAAGGCGGCAATTATTTTAATTTTCATCTTAAATACTTTCTTATAAAAAATTATTTAATTACCACAAATTTTCCAGTACTAGTGTCCCCCTCCGGAGTAGTTACTACGAAAAAGTAAACTCCTGACGCTATATCCTGATCATTTCTAGTAACCTGAAACCAGGCTACTGAGAAAACTGGTTCATCATGATCAATTGTTTCAATCAGTTGGCCTGCATAAGAAAAAATTCTGATTTTGCACTTTTCTGGTAAACCATAAAAACCGATTGCATTTTCTTGTCCTTGTCCAACAAACCCAGATTCAACAACAAATGGATTTGGAACAGCATAGACTTTATCTAATTTATCTACCGATCTGACATTTTTTACATGATAGATGATATTAGTTTTTCCGCTTTGCTTGCCATTATTGTCAACCGAGGTTACAGAATAATATTTTCCCTCCCCAAGTCTATAAGTTTCATCTTCATCAAATAATTCATATAATCCGTCGTTGTTAACTTCACCTTTTTGAATCTCAGCAATAAGTTTCCAAGGGCCCATACCATAATCTGAGCGCCATATTTTGTAACCTTGAATCGATCCTGTTAATCTTGGATGTGTAAATTGTTCAGCATTAGTATTCCAGCTTAATCTTACCGTTGCAACAGATGTATTTTCAACATTCAGTATAGGTGCTGGTACAGTTGCAGGAATTTTATACTTGTTTGTATTGAGAGAAGGTTTGGGATTTAGTTCCGGGAAAAGCATTCCACCAGCAGGCCCCATTCTTGTTGAATCATATGGTATATCTTCACCTAAATAAGTTTCCCAAGCATTGTGTGCAACCTGGTTGACACTTATTACATCAGAATTTATATAATCCGGATAGCCAAAATCATCTAGATAGTGCTCCGTAACGGTTTCACCATTTAAAACTACTTTTTTGTTCATGCTTCTAATAGGATAAAACTGATTATCCCTCTGGCCACCGCATGCAACTTTACCAGCAGTTCCACCATATCCAACAACTTCAGCGTAAGCAAATTCCAATTTATCACCAAGTTTCATAACATATGGACCAAATCCATTATAAATCGCAACTCCATTATAACTTTCATCCCATTCAAATCTTGCACGACCTTTCCATGATCTTCCCCCTGGTAAAACAAACCTTCCTCCATCTGATGGGAAACCAGTAGGAACTCCGACCTCACCATAGACAGTCCACCATCTTTCATCCATCGTTGTTGCCCTATCAATGATTTTGTCAGGTCTTGTGTTTCCACTTTCACCTTTCATTTGCCATGGCTGCAGTATATGATCATTGGCATCAGTTTCAAAATAATTTCCATTGGCATCTCTTAGCATATAACTTATATATTCAGATTCATTTCTATTTGGGTCATTTCTGTCCACAATTGCTAAATGATCTATATCCCAATACAGCATACAATAACCGGGCGCTTGTGGACTTAGAAAACCTCCACCGTTTAAACCAGTAGAGGCAAATTCAAGAAATAAATCTTTATTAGGTTCTGGTTTTGCGAACAAGTTTTCAATACCTTGATCAGGAGCACCTGTATGAGTCGTCTGGTTGAATGTCAACCAGTAATCAGGATCAAAAGTTTGTCTATTATCACCACGGTACATACCTCCTTCATATTTCCACTCACCGTAATTTCTCTGATAGCCCAGCATAGATGGTGAAAAACCATAATTCACTGTGAAAAGAACATCAACAAGATCAACGGTTCTTTCTATTGTGGAAAGATCGCCATTAGTGTCACCAGTATATTCAAGTTCATATTCATAAATAATCATATCATCATATTCTGGATAACTCCAGGCACGGGATGTTCGGGTTACTGTAATTCCAACATTTGTTGAAAATTTATTAATAATTATTTCTTCAGCTTCGTCTGGATTATAATTAGGGTTCAAAGAACCATCCGCTAATAGCGGATAGTTTTCAATTCTTTCTAGAGATATTGGGAAACTCCATCGTCCGATTGGTAATTCCGCTCCGCTGCCAGTACCAATTGCACCGCAAAATGAAAATAATCGATTGGGTATACCTGGAGTACCTTTTTCATTAGCCGTGATATAAACACCAGCACCAATAATGTTATGTTGACCACTGTACTCGATTCCATTAATAACCGTTTTTGATCTTGGTGGCCATTCAAAGCACGGAGAATTAATTTTTTCACCGCCAGCACCATATTGCCAAGCTCTTCCAATGCTTCCATCATTAAAAACTGTCTCCTGGAGCATACTTCGACTATGAATTCTAGAGTCCCTTACCTGGGCAATAGATGTGTATGTAATTGCAGCCAATAAGGCCAGAATAATAATTACGGATTTAACTTTCATTTGATAATGAACTCCTATTAAACTTTAAAACTTCACTGTCACACCAAGTCTAAAATGTCTTGGTTGATTACCGATAAGGTAAGCTTCAATGTCAGTTACATAAGGTGCAAATTCTGTTTCAGTAAATATCTCGTCCCTGTTTTCCATATATCTCTGTCTGTAAGGATTTTCAGGATCTTCCGAGAAAGTTCTTTCATAGTTGTAAACTTGTTGATTAAGTATATTATAACCTTCGAAATAGATAATGAAATTAACTTTATTAATAGCAAAGTTTTTATCAATTCTTAATTGAAGATCATTTTCATTCGGTGTCCGTTGATTATACCTCAATCCTTGCCCTGTAGCATCCCACGTGAAAGGTCTTCCACTTGCAAATTTGTAGGTAGCACTAATTGATATGTTGGATAATGGTTTGAACTTTCCTATTTCAAAACCAAAATCATCTGGTGAAATAAGTCGAACGTTTCCAACTAGTTTATGTGTTCGGTCATAGTCTAACGGAATGTCTTCCGGCGCAGGAGTAATTGTTCTTCCAGGATCATTCTCATAATAAACCGCTCTGCTTACAGGCCCTATTACTTGTCCGCTTTTTCCTGTTGCTGATTCCCAGTTATATCTAATGAAACCATTTAGCCAGCTTGAATATTTTTCGATACTTATATTAAATCCTGTTATATCTGCATACTCTTTATTATCAAATGTTTGGTATTGATTTCCACCAACATCTTCATATATGGCATACTGTATTAGATTACTAACATCTTTTAAATAAGCACTTAAATCAACTTGATAACCACCAGAAAATGAACGCACAATTCCTAAATCATACATAATTGTACGTTCAGGTTTTAGTTCGGGATTACCTAATCTTACGTAGTCTGGGTTTCCTTCCAATTTAAATCGATTTACATACACATACTCAAATGCCGGTCTTTGCGTAAATACACCGTAATTAAGGTGCAGAACGGTTTGCTCAGAAACTGGGAACGATACACCAATACGGGGTTGTAAAACAGTTTCAATTTTAGTTTCACCACTGGTTGCAAGGGCTTTATCATAATATGGAGACGTTGGATCATTTGAGTCATAACCAGGGTTACGATAAGGCGAGTATTTGTCAGCGTAATATGTAGTATTAAAATTATAGTAATCTAACCTTAAACCGATGTTAGTTATCAAGCCTTCAAATTCTAATTTGTCTTGTATATAAAAAGCGCCCTCGTAAGGAAAAACTTGATAATCTTCTAATCTTAATGATGAAGCATTTGTTGCACTTAGTCTGTTTGCTACATTAATATCATAGTAAGCAAACAATGCGCCGGCTTTAAGCAGATTTGTTGTGTTAAGCTGACTGGTTACACTCGCTATAAGATTATATGTGTTAGAAATGGATTTACCCGAAGAGGTATTCATGCTTCCAATAGTCTGACCAGCAGGACTCGTATAAAATCTCCAGTTACTGAAATCATTAAAAACACTTGAATACTGATCATTCTTTAGTAAGTTGATACGGTCTTCGTCTCTAACATATAAGTTGCTGAATTGAAAATCATAGTACGTTGAATTTGAAGCAATATAATTCCACTCAAATGCAGTCTGTCTGCTTTCTAAGGTATTGAAAGTTACGTCAAGCTGTCTTTCATCCCATCTAAAAAAATCAGAAGTAAAAACATTTCTGTCCTGATGATTATAATTAAATGTAGCTTTAAATTTATGTTCTGATGAAGGTCTAAAAACCAGGTTACTCATTACCTGTCTTTGTACATCCGGCTCAACTGAAGGTAAAAATGGATTTACCACATTTTGAGTAGTAGCAAAAAATAAATTAACATTTTTAGTAAGTGGTCCACCAATTGAAAAATTAACTCTATAATCTGGTTTGTCATATTCCAGACCAATGTTCTGTGCACTTTGCAACCACATTTTTCTAACTAGTTCAGAGGTTCGTAAAGAATCTTCTCGTGTAAGCTTTGTTGGTGGAAAAGTTAAAGGAACCGGGGGTAAGTAATTTGAAGGATAATTAAGTCCAAAATATGTCCATAGAATAGTTCCTGACTTAGGGTCTGTTCCATCTAACCATTCATCAGGATTATTTAGCAT
>JBGSPH010000032.1:0-173608 GCA_041738675.1 Ignavibacteriaceae bacterium | reverse complement strand
CCAATACATCAAATATCTTTAAGCTCACTTTGCTGTCTACAGCCAAGCTAAAGTTTATTGTTGTACTTGGATTGAATGGATTTGGATAGTTTTGATCAAGCGTAAATTCTTTTACTCCTAAAACTTCAACTTCAATTGCATCTGAATATTCAAATGTTCCATCAAAATCTACTTGTTTTAGTCTGTATGTGTAACTTCCAGCATTTACATTCTGATCAATGTATGTATATCTCTGAATGTCTGTGGTTGTTCCGTGTCCAGCTACGAATCCTACAACTTCATATGCACTTCCGTTGCTTCTTTCAATCTGGAAGCCGCTGTTGTTTAATTCTGTTGCTGTTGACCAGTTTAATGTTACATTTCTGTTATCTGTTGTTGCTGCAAATGATAATAGTTCTACTGGAACTACATCACTGGCAATAACTGCTACGTTATCAATCGTCCACCACCAATCCCAAGCTGGCTGAACAGATCGGAATCTAATTAAAACAGAAGACTGCAAAGCAGCAAATGCAGAAATATCAACAACTTCGTGCGTGTTTCTTAAATCAGCACCAACTTGCTGCCAAACTATATTCCAGGTTGTTCCACCATCATTGCTAACTTCAACATAGCCTTCATCCGGACCTCCAAAATCATTAAAGTCCTGATCGAATTCTAAAACCACCTGAGCATATAAAGAAATATCAAGTGGTGTAGCAATAATTGCAGAAGAGTTTATTGTTGTACCACTTCCACACTCATCTGAATCTGCACTTAGAACACTACCACAAGCTGGATCACAAGGTAAAGTGTATAAATTTGGGAATGGAGGAGTATATACTGTCCATACACAAGTACCACCATTATTTAATATATTCCATAATCCAGAACCAGCTTCAAAGTCATCAAAAAATAACACAACCAAATTTGGATCTTGCTCTGTTGTAAATGTCCAGGTTTCAACTGGTCCGCCGCTGCAAGTATCATTCTTGCATACTACTTTCCATTCGTAAGTCGTTGCATAATCTAGTGGACCAGGGATTGCAATTGTTTCAATTGCAGCACCACTATAAACAGATACTGAATTTCCTGCAGGACCAAAGAAAACTTCTACGTTATTTGTACCAGCACCATTAGTCCAGGTTGCATTGCCTGGATTGATGCTAACATCTACTGAACCACTTGCAGGACTTGGATTTGTTGCTGGTCCTACAGGGCATGGTGCTCCGTCATTACCGGTAACATTCATAACTATCATCATTGCAGGAAAACCTATTGCAGCGGTGGTAGTTGGTGCAGTAATTCCACAATTGGCTGCACTTATATAACTTGGTGCAGTTTCGCCTAAACCATTTGAACCAATGAAAAACCCATTTCCTAGGGTCTGACCGTCAGGGGTAAATATTTCTACAACAAGTTCAGAACCAGCAGGAGCTACACCTGCAACTGGAATATTTAAAATTGTAGCGGACTGAGGAGTTACATCGACTGTTGCGGTTCCAATAAGAGTTAATGAACCTGGAAAGCCACCTGGAAAAGCTTGGCTGGAAGTATATAAATTACAAGTTACTTGTTGACTTGCACCAGTACTTGTTGCAGTTTCAACACCGATTGAAACATCTGTTACTGTATAGGCACCTGAAATTCCAAATGAAGAAAGATCAAATGCTCGCCAATAACTATTATCAGTGTGTAATCCCCCAGCGTTGCAAGATACGCTACCAGGTACGATTGATTGACTTGTTGAATGTGTAATGGTTACAATACCTTCAGTAGTAAAAGGAATTTGTCCAATTGGTTTGGAATCAAATTTACCACTGGTACTGAAATTGTTACCATCACCATTTTTAGAATCTTGTGCAAATCCACTAGTAGATACTACCAGCACAAAAGAGATGCACCAAAGAATTTTTTGAAAAGATTTTTGCATACACGAACCTCCTGAATGATTAGTTGGATATAGAATTAATTAAGGGACCTAATGCTTTTTAAAGTTGTGAATGAATAATATCCACAAAAACTGACACTTAAATTGTTCGTAACGCTTATAATCTTAATATATAATCAGATTGGCGAAACGATTTTAATCAAAATTATTATTTGGCGCAAGTTTTTAGACAAATAATTTTAATATAAAATCAATACTTAATTTTATGCCAAACTTATCTTCAACATTAAATTTTAGCACTTTTCTCTACTTAATTTTTTCATTCTTCCGAATAGATTCTTCAGACAACTTTTTTTTGTATTCAACAATCTTTTTCTGAATCTCCGCATTACATGTTCCTAATATCTGTGCCGCAAGTATTCCAGCATTTTTAGCTCCATTTATTGCCACTGTTGCAACAGGTACTCCTGAAGGCATTTGCACTATGGATAATAGAGAATCCAATCCATCAAGTGATTTTGATTTTATAGGTACGCCAATTACTGGAAGTGGTGTATATGCAGCTGTAACTCCCGGTAGATGAGCTGCCGCACCGGCACCGGCAATAAATACTTTCATTCCCTTTTGGTGAGCAGTACTAACATACTCGGCTAATAAATGAGGACTGCGATGTGCAGAAATTATTTTCATCTCGTTTGATATTCCAAATTCATTTAAAATATCAGAAGCTTCTTTCATTATCTGAAGATCAGAATCACTGCCCATAATTATTCCAACTTGAATTACTCTTAACATATTACTCCTTTACATTATATGATATTTCTAATTTGGTTTTTTTATTTACGCTGTCCTTCAGAACCATTTTAATAATTATATATGTCAAACCGAGCGAAGTCGAAATGTGATTCTGTTTGACGATAGTCTGGGTTATCTTAAAGTGCCCGCCTTCGTCTTCGCTCAGGCTGACGTCGGGTTTTCTGAGCATAACTAGAGAGTAAACTACTTCCAATCAACTTCCCTAATTTCATTTCCATCAGACTGCAATAAAACAGCACCGACTTCATCAGTTCTGTAAATCTTAGAATTTATTTTCTCTAATGATTTAATCACACTTTCTGCAGGATGATTAAATTTATTTTTTATTCCAGCACTAACTAAGGATATATCCGGCGAAACTAAATTTAAAAAAGCATCTGATGAACCTGTTTGGCTGCCGTGATGACCAACTTTAAGCACATCTGAATCTAGCATACTCCCAAAATTTGAAGCGAGAAAATATTCTGCTGGATGTTCACAATCACCTACAAATAAAAAAGAAGTTTCACCATATACAAATTTTATAACTCCGCTTTTATTGTTGCTTGAAAAACTTTTGTAAGAATAATTATAAGGATCATTTAAAAAATAAATTTTTGTATTTCCAACATCAAAAGAGTTTTTATCATAAATACCTGTTTTTATTTTCATTTCTTTAAGAAACTTTTCTAACCTAATAGATTTACTACCTGTATCAGGCAAAGGACGATAAACTTTATTTATTCTGTTATTATAAATTAGCGAAACGAATCCACCATAATGATCAAGATCAAGATGAGAAATAAAACCATAATCTATTTTATCAATTCCTAAATAATCTAACAATGGTATGATAACTCTTTCACCATTATCAACAAAAGGATTTGCTTCACCGGCATCAATCAGAGCAGTTTTTCCATTCGGAAATTTTACCAGGAATGTATCGCCCTGTCCAACATCAATCATAAAAACATTTAGTTTGTTCTTACCAAGTAGTTCCTCGTCATCGAACCGTGAATAGACAAATATTGTGGATATTAAAATTAAAATCAAAGATATTTTTAAAAATGATTTAGATGTACTATTTAAAGTCAATAAAATCCAAATCAATCCGGCATAAAAAATAATTGCATCGTACAAAGAATAATTTCTTATCCATAAAAATGAATAATCCAAACTGCCAGTATATTTTATAAAGGCGATCATCCAGCTTGAAAACAAATCATTAGCGGCAGCAAAATAAATCGCAATTCCATAACTAAATGAACCAATAAATATTGTTATAAAGGCTATACCGATGATAACCCCTACTGCCGGTATTACGAGCAGGTTTGCAAACAATGACACAACTGACAATTTACTAAAGTATGCAAGTGTAAATGGAAGTGTTCCTATTTGTGCGCTTAAAGAGACTGAGAAAAATAATAAGATATATTCTACCCATTTATTTTTTAAGTGCGGCTTAAAAATCATTTTTTGGAAGTACGGAAATAGAATGCCGATAGCGAGGACTGCTGAAAATGAGAGTTGAAATCCTGGATTATAAATTTCATTTGGATTTATTAATAGTATTATAAAAGCAGCAATGGACATTGAGTTTATAATATTAGTACTTCGGTTAGAAAGGAATGCTATGATAATTACAACTGCCATTAATGTTGCTCGAAATACCGATGGCGGTACCCCGGTTAAAAACATAAAAGCCAGCAATCCAAGAATAGTCAGTATCGAACGAAGATAAATTCCAAACCTTCCGAAGATAAAAATGAAAATTATCAGCACGTACCCAACGTGTAAACCCGACACAGCAAGAATGTGGACAACACCTGAATTTATAAATTCATTTTTAGTCTCGTAATCGATTTCACTTCTATCAGCAAGTATTAATCCTCTCAATAATCCTGCTGTTTGTGGAGTGTGGAGATCGTGTATTGTTTTATCGATTTCTTTTCTTACAGAATAAAGTAAAGATTTAAAATATTCTTTTTGATTTGAGAGTATGTTAATGCTATCGGTTTGATAGGAAATAAATAGACCGGTGATTCCATTTGATTTGAGATATTTATCATAATCAAATTCACCGGGATTTCTTCTCTCCCTTCCTTTTTGATATGTACCGGTAAGATATATTTTATTACCGCTATTTATATTATCATACAAATATTTTTGTTGAAGTGAATCGCCTCTGAATTTACAATTCAATAAATCGTTCGAAGTAAATATTTTATTATCAATAAATATTGAATCAATAGAAGCTGTAAAAACAATCTCAAAGGATCTTTCGAGTTCAACATCAATTACTTGAGCATACAATTTTGTATTTTTTTCTTTTTGATAATTAATGAGCGGAGATTCGATTATTATTCCACTTTGCTTTGTAATGAACAATCCAAAAATGAAGATTAGAAATAATGATAACCCCGAGGCAATAATTTTGTAGAAGCGAACTCGAAAATATTTTGTAATAAGAAGTAGAATTAATATAAAAATGAAAATAATAATTGGATAATAATGCAGATCAAACTGGAATAATTTTGAAGCAAGAATTCCAACAATAAATGCTAAAGTAAATTTTATAAATGGATAATCTTTCAAGTACAATATTTTATTATTGAAGGTTTAATATCGGTTAAATCTTTTATACTGTCGGAAAATTGCTTTGCATTCTTTCCTGCTGCTACAGTTAATGCAGGATTCATAGTATGAGTTTTTACAGAAAGATCTTCAAAGTTTCCATGATCAGAACAAATTATTAGTGTTAACTCCTGCTTTAGTTCTGATAATATCGTAAATAAAAATCTATCAAGATTATTATAGATTGATTCAAACTCCTCAGCAATTCTTCCATGTCCTAAATGATCAGTGTGAAAGAACTCATATAATGTAAAATCATGTTTACCCGCAATTCTCAATAATCTTCTTGCGGCTGTTTCCGGACTAATAATTTTAAGTTGATATTTTAATTTTCGATTCCATCTTTCATTTGTAATCTCTGCCGTAAGTGCTTTATTCTGTCTAAGTTCTTTTACGGAGTTTAATTTCATTTCTGTTAAACGACAACATAATGAAGTGGTACTCAATCTAGTTTTACCGGAATTTAGATAATCAAAAAATACTTTTGGATATGCATTTACAAAATAAGCTGATTTACCCAAATCCTTATAAGCCTTAAATATATTTTGTTCTTTGATGATCGGAATAGTTGTAGAATATGGAAATGGACCGAAATGTTTACCCACAAACTGCGGGGCATTCATTCCACAAAATATTGATACCTGCCCCGTTCCGCTTTGTGGTAAACCTTCAACACCAAGTCTTGCATCAGTCGGGAAAACAAACATTCCATCCTTTTCCAAATACGGATTTTGCTTGTGCGGTGTTTTCTTAAATATCTCATTAAATACTTTGAATCCATATTTAAAGAATGGATTGAATTCGTAATCTTGTTCACCAATACCAACTCCATCAATAAAAATCATTAAAACAGGATTCAACTTTTTACCTGATTTTTTGATTCCACGAGTATTGTAACCGGACCATCATTAATAATCTTTACTTGCATCATTGCACCAAATATCCCGGTCTTTATTTTCTTTTCACCAAGATTTAATTTCATTCTACTTATAAATTTCTCATAGATCGGAATTGCGATTTCAGGTTTTGCGGCTTCTATAAAACTTGGACGATTTCCTTTTTGTGCATCACCATAAAGTGTGAACTGAGAAATAATAAGGACCTCACCATCAATATCTTTTAAAGCCAGATTCATCTTTTCATTTTCGTCTTCGAAGATTCTTAAACCAGAACACTTATCCGCAACAAAGTTTAAATCATTTTCACTATCATTCGATTTTATTCCCAGAAGTATGACCATCCCCTTCCCAATCTCGGCTTTAAAATTTTCCTTTTCAATATAAACTCCTGCTTCAGAAACTCTTTGAACAAGTGCTCTCATTTAATTTCTCCACATATTATTCTATCAATTCCGGAATAATCTTTGGTAATATTAATGTTAACGAATCCTTTCTGTTCAAATAAATTTTTAACCAGCAGGGATTGACCCATACCAAGTTCAAAATAAATCTTTCCTGGTTTACTTAATATTTGATCCGAAATTTCAATAATATGTTTGTAAAAAGATACTCCATCTGAATAATCTGATAATGCCATTTTTGGTTCGTGATTTTTTAATTCCAGTTCAAGTTCATCATAATCATTTTCAGAAACATATGGTGGATTTGAAACTATCAAATCATATTTACCCAAAGAATTCAGATCATCTTTCATAATGTCAATAAGTTTAAACTCAACTCTCTCTTGCAATGAATTTAACTTAGCATTTTGTTTTGCAACATCGAGTGCGCTTTCACTTATATCAATTGCAACAATTTTTGAATTTGGTAGATTCTTTAAGAGAGATAATGAAATGTTTCCGCTGCCAACACCGATTTCTAATATTTTAAGACTTGCAGATTTATCTGAATCACTAATTATCTTTTCAACAAGTAATTCGGTTTCTGGCCTTGGAATAAGCACATGTTCATTTACGATTAATTTTAATCCGTAGAATTCTACACTCCCAACAATATACTGTAATGGAATTCTCAATCCCCTTTTACGGATTGCTTCACGATAAACCTGGATTTCATTTTCTGCGAGTGGCTTATCAAATGCAAGATAAAGTTCTAACCGTTTACATTTTAGAATTTCAGCAAGCAGGATTTCAGCATTAGCTCTGGGGGACTCCACTCCTTTTTTTTGAAGATACTCCGTTGATAGTTTGATAACTTCTAAAACTGTAATCATAAAATAAAATGATTTTTGGAGGAATGATTAATTCATGAAACGTAACCTTAATTTTGAATTATACCAAGCTTATGAAAATCACTCTTCGACTAAGCTCAGGGTGAAGAAGTTAGTACTTATAATAATTTCATAGTCATACTGAGCCCCGATGAACCGGGATAAACAACGAAGAAGTATGATTACAGTAATTATAACTCAGCTTAGGTGCAATTTAAAATTATTATTTCAATCTATCTTTAAGAGTATAAATATTATCGATCTCACTTGGATCATAGCCTCTTAATACTCCAACATAATACGATATCCAATCGCCCAAATAAATTAAATCTAACAATCTAACTTTATAAGAATCTTCATTGCTTTTAAGAGTTAATGTTTCCACTCCGCTTTTTGAAAATATTTCTTTTAGTATGTCAAATCGTTTTTGTATTTGCAGATGATACGTATCATCAATGATGTTGATAATTTTTGAATGAAATACTTTTTCCTGGTAAGATTCCCAACCAATAATTTCGTTATGATTCATTTCCGGAATTTCATTATGGAAAGCATGCAGTTTTGAATTTTCATTCAATTGGCATTTAAATCTGTAACCGACTGCACTTGTAGAATCTGCCACAGAATATATAACAGGAATAAATCCCACTAATGATTCTGCAAAAGTATAAGCATAGTTTCCTTCTTTAGAATACTCTATTCCATTTTGTTTCCATAGACTAATGACACTTTCTACACTTTTTGTCTGATCAGAAATGAGCTTTAACTCTTGAAAAACTTTGAGCAATGAAAAGAAACTTAAACCAAGGGAATAGCGAGGTTGAAAACCAGATTGAACTTTTACACAATTTAGTTTTTCTGATTTTGCCATCATTTCTACTTCACCGCCGGTTGTTATACAAACTATTTTACAACCTATCTCTATTGCCTGCGTTAAAGCAGAAATCGTTTCTTCAGTGTTGCCGGAATACGAAGATGCTATAAAAAGTGTATTCTTGCTTGCAAACTTCGGCAGACTATAATTTCTGTTAACGATAATTGGAATTTCAATTTCACTGCCTAAATAATTCTTAATAAGATCAGCACTTATTGCTGAGCCGCCAAGACCACTAATAATAATATTTGATAAATCAGATGATTTTATTCCTTCAATAATAAACTTATTATTCCATGCAAATTCAATTTGTTTATATGTATTAATTAGAACATCAAACTGATTTTGCGGATCGTACTTCTTTACGTAGTCTTTAATTTCCATAATTATAAAATATTCCTTGTTCTTGAAATGTTATTATCATCAAAAAACTTTTTAACCTTTTTCTGAATTTCTATTTCCGTTTTACATTTTAGACATTCATTGGCTAAAGCTTTTGCGTCCTTAAACTTAAATTCTCTTATAATTCTTTTTGCATATAGGATAGTTACAGGCGACATACTAAGCGAGTCTAAGCCTAATCCAACAAGCAACGGAATTGCAAGTGTATCCGCAGCCATTTCACCACAAATACTTACAGGAATTTTACTTTGCTTTGCTGCTTTAACTATATGATCTAAGGTTCTTATTACTACAGGACTAAATTCCTGATAAAGATCAGACACAAGATCATTACCGCGATCTACAGCCATTAAATATTGAATAAGATCATTTGTGCCGATGCTGATAAAATCAATTTCCTCAGCATATTCTTTTGCCATTACCGCAGCAGATGGTACTTCGACCATTATTCCAATTTTTATGTGATTATCAAATTTTATTTTTTCTTTTTTTAATTCGCTTTTGCATTCCTGTATAATTTCCTTCGACCGCCATACTTCATCAAGAGTTGATATCATAGGGATCATAAATTTTATGTTTTTATTTTCACTTGCTCTTAGAACTGCACGGATTTGAGTTTTAAATAATTTTTCATTCTCTAATAAAAATCTTATACCACGCAAACCTAAAAATGGATTTGGTTCTTTGTACTCACTAAATCTAAATTTATCGCCACCTATATCAAACGCACGTATCGTTACAAACTTTGGGTAAATTCTTGAAGCAAGCTTCGAATAAATAACCGTTTGTTCTTCTTCGTCGGGAAACGAACCAAGTTCATTTAATACTTGTTCAGAGCGATATAAACCAATACCTTTTGCGCTGCTGGTAACCACAATGTCAATCTCACCAGTAACATCAACATTTGCTTCAAGATTAATTTCTTTACCATCCAGAGTTACTGCCGGTTGATCTTTATATTCTTCAAGACCCTTTTGGATCTCAATAAGTTTTTTTTGTTTTTCTGTGAAGAAATTTACTTGTACTTCAGTTGGATTAGTAAGGATATAACCATGAAATCCATCAACAATAATTGTATCACCATCTTTAATTAAGGTTGAAGCATTATGAGTTCCAACAACAGCTGGAATATTTAAAGATCTTGAAATAATTGCTGCATGAGAAGTTAGTCCGCCATGATCTGTAACGAATCCTAAAGATTCTCTTCTTGAAAAAAGCAATGTATCAGCAGGCGTCAATGATTCGCTTACGACTATTAAGTTTTTTTCTATTTTAGATTGCCATCGTTTCTTTTGAAGATTGCGAATTATTCTATACTTAATATCTTCAATGTCCTGAGCGCGCTCTTTCATGTATGATTCGTGAGAAATAATCATTAGTTCCTGATACTTGGAAATTTCATCAGAAACTATAAACTCCGGCTGAACCATTTCATCTATAATTCTTTTTTCAATGTTGCCTAATAATATCGGATCATCAAGAATCATCAACTGTGCTTCAAAAATGGCAGAACGAACCTCATCCATTTTTTCTCTTGCGATCCCAAATATTTTATTTAATTCCTTTTTTGATTGTTTAAGAGCTTCCTCAAAATTGCTAATAGCCTCAGCACTATTAGTAATCGGAGCTTTACTGATATTCAATTTCTCTTTCGTAAATAGATACGCTTTGCCAATAACAATTCCGGGGGCAGCAGCAATTCCAGTAATTTTATTTTCCGAATTTTTATAGATGTTTGTAAATGATTTCATAATTCGTCAAATCCCCTCTCAAAATAAGCGATAATTTCATTACACGCTTTCTCCTCATCCGGTCCATCAAAAGTTAATTTTAATTCAGAGCCTATTTCAGCGGCTAAAGTCATCACTCCAATTATACTTTTGCCGTTGATACTCATACCATCACGGTAAATAAAAAATTCACTTTTATACTTAGCAGCAAGTTTAACAATAGTAGCTGCAGGACGAGTATGCAGTCCAGCTTTATTAACTATCTTAACAGTTTTTTCAATCATCACTTATTTCTTTTAATTAATGAATCAGCCAACCAGTAGAAAATTTCTACTTCACTTTTGTTTGATAATTTGCTGATTGATTTTAAAGCTTTTCTGGTATAATTACGAATGGCAGCTTTGGCATCCTCAATAACGCCAAGTTTTTCATATAATTTTTTATAATACTCGATTTGATTTTCATTTATACCTTTATTCGCAACAACTTTTAACAAATCGTCTTTGTCTTTTCCCTTAGCCTTCTCAAGTGCTTCGATAAACAAAAATGTCTTTTTCCCCTCCATTAAATCGCCGCCTATTCTTTTACCGAACTCAAACTTATCTGCGATGATATCCAAAAGATCATCCTGAATTTGAAATGCTATACCAAGATATTTTCCATAATCAGAAAGTGCTTTAATATCCTCTTTGCTTCCATCCGCAAGATATGCACCAAGTTCGCAGCACATTCTTGCAAGTGCAGCAGTCTTCTTCTCAATCATCTTAATGTATTGAGGAAGTGAAACATTTTTTCTTGTCTCAAATTCAGTATCAAGACTTTGCCCTTCACAAACTTCAACTAAACCTTTTGTAAAAGAATCCAGAGCTTGCTTTGCGTTTACCTTACAATCTTTTAATAAAAATTCATATGCAACTGCAGCAAGTATATCTCCAGTCAATATTGCAGTATTTAAATTGTACTTTTTATGGATTGTTAAATTACCTCTGCGCAAATCTGCATTATCCATAATATCATCATGAACAAGAGTAAAATTGTGCAGCATCTCCACAGAAAGTGCTGCGTTGTAAAAGTTTTTTATATTACCACCTACCGCTTTAGCTGATAGCAGAACAAGTAATGGTCTTAATCTTTTACCGCTGCTCTCTAAAATGTAGGATGCAGGCTGATAGAGTGAAGCTGGATTTCTTCCCTTTAATGCTAATGCAAGTTTAGCATCGATAATTTTTCTTTCTCTTTCATAAAACAAAATATATTTTTTCATATCAGCGGGTTTCAAAATAGCTCTTCCTTTTTAATAGTCTTTTTATTTTTTAGTTCAATTAAATTTCTTGATCCTGTTAGAAACATAACTTTTTTAAGATACTCAAACCAATTTAATATTAATCTAATTACCTCTTCCTCACCATTTTCCATTAATGTTTGAAGTATAAGTCTTGCAGAGGCAACCAGATCCGCACCAAAAGCAAAAGCTAAAGCTAAATCATTTGCTGAATTGATCCCACCTGAACCAACTAAAGTAAATTTATACTTTTTCTTTAAAGGATTTATTTCTCGTAAGCAATAAGATGTAGGTAATCCCCAATCCCAAAAATCATTTTCAGATTTACTTCTGATAATTTCAACTCCGGCCCAGCTTGTGCCGCCAGCGCCCGCAACATCAATACCACTGACACCAATATTTAATAATTTTTTTGCTGTGTCTTTACTTATTCCTGAACCAACTTCTTTAATAATCACCGGCACTTCAGATTTCTGAATCAGTTTTTCTAATTTACTCAACAATCCAACAAAATTTGGTTCGCCTTCAGGTTGCAATAATTCCTGTAACGGATTTAAATGAACAACAAACGCATCTGCTTCGAGCATCTCAATCAAAGATAAAATATCAGTCAGATTTTTTGATTGAACAATTTGTGCAGCACCAATATTGCCTAATACGGGAACACTCTTTGCAGTTTTGCGAATGACTTTATAAGAATTATGATTCTCTTTATTTTCTAAAGCTTGCCTTTGGCTGCCAACACCAATAGGAATTTTTAACTCTTCAGCAATTACAGCTAACCTTTGATTTATATTTTCTGCTTCTTCGGTTCCGCCTGTCATACAGGAAATCAGAAATGGAAAGTTTATTTTTTTTGAAAATAATTTTGTCTGAAACGATATTTTCGAAATGTCTACTTCAGTAAGCGCATCGTGAATATAATCATATTTATCAAATCCATTTGTCTTTGAGTGAAAGGCTACCTTATCCGTTAGACAAAGTTCTATATGCTCTTTTTTCCTTTTTGAAGTTTCAGTTATAGATTTTGACATTTCTGAGTTGATTTTTTATTTCATTGCAAAATATGGAAAATAAAATAAATATGCTGATCTCAGACATTAAATGATTTGAACTCAAAAATGGTTGTCTATTAAGTGGGTTCAGTGTGTCATTCCCGTGGACCTGCCTGCGGTAGACAGGAACAGGAATCTAAACCCATCAAGATAAAATGGATTCCCACTTTCTTGGGAATGACAAAATCAATAATATTATATTTTAGACAGCTCCTGCTATTATTTAGGTAAATTCTATAAACTCACTCTCATCAAGAAATAGTTTATTGATTACAACACTGCCACGCACAGAATTTGTTAAAACAATTTTATCAGCTTCCAATAAATCTGCTAAATACAATCTTCTCTCTCTGATACCGGAATCATTCTTTAATAAATGTTTTCGATAAACGCCGGGTAATATTCCCGCATTTATAGGTGGAGTTGAGATTACATTATTCTTATAAATAAATACATTTGTAATTGCTCCTTCTGCTAACTCGCCTCTTTCATTAAAATAAATAGCATCAAAAAACCCTTTTGCAGTAATGCTTTTATACTCACGATCATACAATCTACGATTTGTTGTTTTAAAATATTGGAATCTGTTATTCGATTGAATTTTATTTTTTGAGATAATAACTTTTATTTCTTTTGGTAATGGAATAAGCTTTGAAATATTATTGTAAAGATTTCCATATTTATCCAGAGAAATTCTCAATCGATAACTCTCACTATCATTTTTGTTAATGATTTTGTTTAAGTATGATTTGATTTTCTTTTTATCAAAGCTGAATAAAAAATAATCAGCTGTTTGTTTCATCCTATCCAAGTGCTCATCAAGAAAGAATTTTTTTCCACTTTCAATTTTCATTGTTTCGAAAATATTAAATGGTTTAATAGATTCAGTTAAAAATTTTCCTTTAAGTTTTGTCTCTTCGTATTCTTCTTCAGCAACGCTGTCCCAAACAATTCCACTTCCTAAACCAATTTCTCCTTTGAATGTTTTTTTATCAATAACTAAAGTCCTGATAGGAACGTTAAAAGTAATTTTATTTTTTCCAATCAATCCAATTGAGCCAGTGTAAATGCCACGATTTTCTTTTTCTAATTCATTTATTATTTCCATGGTGCGGATTTTTGGCGCACCGGTAATTGAGCCGCAAGGGTAAATGTTTTTTAATACATCAGACAGTTTAATATTCTTCTTTAGTTTCGACTCAACTGTACTAATCATCTGATAAACAGACTCATATTTTTCAACCTTAAAAAGATCTTTAACTTTTACTGAACCATACTCGCTAATTCTTCCAAGATCATTTCGAATCAAATCAACAATCATAACATTTTCAGCATGATTCTTTTCACTTCTTTCCAACTCATATTTTATGAATTCATCATTTAAATTATGAATTCCCCTTTGTGCCGTACCCTTCATGGGTTTAGAAATAATTTTTTTGCTCTTGATTTCGAAGAACAATTCCGGCGAAAGTGAAATTATAATTTTATTATTGTTATTAACTACAGCTATGTATCGTGCGGATTGATTGAAAACCAGATTACTGAATAATCCTGAATATGATCCTTGAAAATCGAATTTACCTTTTAGTGTATAATTAACCTGATAAGTATCCCCTTCTTCGATATATGATTTTATCTTGCTGATCGACTTAGTGAATTCATTTTTAGAAGTTTTTAGCTTGAAGTTTTTAATCTTATACTTCTCAAACGAATTAAACAATATTTTATTTGATTTAATTGTCTGAACATTTTTTTTATCATAAAAAAAGAATTGTATTAGATTTTCATTCTTTGGCAAAAATTCATGTAATGTTTTTTCAAACAAGTATCCCGCTTCATAGTTCATCAATGAATATCCAACAAATCCATCTGCTATAAGATCATCAATTCGATTTAATTTTTCATCCAGATTTCTTAAAGATTTTATTGTAACATTTTCTTTTGGCTTTAAGAATAGATATGAATCACTCTTCCCATAAATTGGTGGAGTATAAAAAAATGCAGCATTCGGAGAGGCTATTATTTTATTTAAGATCTCTTCTATCTTCATTTGTATTTCTTAGTGATACTTTGTGCCTTCGTGACTTTGTGGCAGAAAACCTTTAGCCACAAAGGCTCCAAGACACGAAGTAAATATATTTTATACAGTTATCTAAATTAAAAACCATTTGTTATTTTTCACTAACGTTAATTTAATCATACTCAGGAATAAATATGAGCAAACCTCGTCTTTCCTTTTGGCAAATCTGGAATATGAGTTTCGGATTTCTTGGCATTCAATTCGGATTCGCACTTCAAAATGCAAATGTAAGCAGAATATTTGAAACGCTCGGCGCAAGTATTGATTCAATTCCAATTCTTTGGATAGCCGCACCTGTTACAGGATTAATTGTTCAGCCTATCATCGGACATTGGAGTGACAAAACCTGGAACAAACTTGGACGAAGACGACCATTCTTTTTAGTTGGAGCTTTGCTTGCTTCAGCGGCAATTATTTTTATGCCAAACTCTCCAACACTTTGGGTAGCTGCAGGAATGCTCTGGATTATGGATGCATCAATTAATATTTCTATGGAACCGTTCCGAGCTTTTGTTGGTGATATGCTTCCATCAGAACAGCGAACAGTTGGATTTTCTATGCAAAGTTTTTTTATAGGAATCGGTGCAATCGTTGCTTCCGCATTGCCTTATATGATGACAAACTGGTTTGGAATTGCTAATACTGCTGGTGCTGGGGAAATTCCGGATTCAGTAAAATTCTCTTTCTACATTGGAGGAGCGGTTTTTTTGTTAGCTGTTCTTTACACTGTATTTTCTACAAAAGAATATTCACCGGAAGAATTAAAAAAGTTTACTGATGAAGAAAAGAAATTATCTCAATCAAAAACTTCTATTAGCAATTTAATTTCAGCAACATCATTTAACAAAAATGGTTTGATCTGGATTTTTGTTGGATTTGTTGGTTCTGCAATCCTTCACTTTGTGCTGCACGAAAATGATTTTGGACTTTATGTTTTATTTGTTGGGTCAATCATTTTTGGATTACTTCAGATAATGGCTGGATTTTTTACAAATCAAAATAAAACTACTGGTGGATTGGTTTCTATCTTAAATGATCTGTACAAAATGCCAAAGACGATGAAACAGCTTGCTGTTGTACAATTCTTTTCCTGGTTTGCTTTGTTTGCAATGTGGATTTACACAACCCCTGCAGTAACACATCATATTTATGGTGCAACAGATTCAGCATCTGAGTTGTACAATCAAGGTGCAGATTGGGTTGGAGTTTTAATGGCAGTTTACAATGGATTTGCCGCAGTTATGGCGTTTGTGATTATGTGGGTTGCAAAGATTACAAACAGAAAAACTGTTCATATGATTTCTCTTATCATTGGAGGAATTTCTTTCGCATCATTTTATTTTATAAAAGACCCTAACCTCCTTTTAGTATCAGAATTGGGAATTGGTTTAGCGTGGGCATCAATACTTGCAATGCCTTACGCAATTCTTGCCGGTTCACTTCCTGCAGAAAAAATGGGAGTTTATATGGGCATCTTTAATTTCTTTATTGTGATTCCACAAATTACTGCCGCAGCAATACTCGGATTTTTTGTTAAAAACATTGTTGGTGGCGAAGCAATTTATGCTCTACTTCTTGGCGGTGCATCAATGATTATTGCTGGTTTATTTACTTTGATTGTGGATGATGTGGATTAAAAAAATCTTTTGTAGGGAACGGACTCCCGTCCGTTCCGTGTAACCTAACATCATTTAGATTTACTGCATCCCAATCGGATCGATCTGGAGATCGATCCCTACAAATAAAATTATTTTGCTGATTCTTACTTTAACAAAATCATTTTTCGTGTCTGAATAAATGAACCGGCTTGCAATCTGTAGAAATAAACTCCGCTTGGTAAATTTTCAGCATTCCAATTTATTTCATATTTACCAGCAGATTTTTCTTCATTAACTAATGTTTCAATTTCTATCCCAAGAACATCATAAACTTTTAATTGAACAAATTGCCTACTTCCTATTGAATACTGAATATTGGTTGTTGGATTGAAGGGGTTTGGGAAGTTATTCGATAATTTATATAGCTGAATAGAATTAATGTCATTAAAAATTGATGTAATAGGAATATATGAGCTTATATTTTTTGTCTCGTTTTTCCAAACATTTCCATCCCAAGTTTGATAAAGTTCTTCATTAAGATTATTATTTTCATCAAATAAATATGAGAATCTGTAGGAATTTAGCCAAAAACCGCCTGACCAAAATAGATAAATACTTTCAATATTATTATTGTTTCTATCATAAGACAATAAAAACCTTTTATCATTTGTCCAACAGTTTTTGGACCAAGTTTGAATCAGCTTTTCTATAAAATTATTATTACTATCATAATTTTTAAATACTTTTGAATAGTTGATCCAAGCACTATCAGGTCCTATTTGATAAAATTCTTCTATAAGATTATTTCTGTTATCATAAATGTTTAGATAATGCTCTGAATTTACCCAAACATTATCATCCCAATGTTGGGAGATCACTTCAATAAGATTATCGTTTTCATCATATGTATTTGAAGTAATCGAATGGTTGATCCAAGTGTTATTCGTCCAAATTTTGATAAGAATCTCAATCTTCAAATTGTGATCATCGTAGGTATATAAATGCTTCGAATAATTCACCCATTCTCCAAAGTAGCAGTCTTGTAAAATTTCCTGAACCAAGTTATTATTCTCATCATATGTGTTTAACCTCCTCCAATAACTAATCCATTCTCCTGCTTCCCAATGGAGATAGTGAAGTTCTAGGAGATTATTTAAATAGTATGTGAATAGGTACTTGTCAGTGTTTAGCCAATCGTCATTATTCCAAATTTGAACAAGATATTCATTGCGGTTATTATTTACATCATATTCATATGTATATTTTAAATAGTTAACCCAACTATTTCCAACCCAATTCATTTGGATTACTTCAATAAGATTATTATTTCCATCGTATGAGTATTCAAACTTAAAAGAATATACCCAATCACTGTCAGACCAGGATTGATATAAATATTCCATAATATTATTATTAACATCATATTTGTTCGAGTTCTTCGAGCTATTTACCCAAGCAAAACCATCCCAATTTTGGTTAATATGCTCTATTAGTAGAAAACCATTTTCAAGCAGTGTTTTGTAAATAGTCGTCCTTGAATTCTTCGCATTAAATCCTTCTATACTATCCTGATTAGATTTATAGAGCTCATGAATATTTTCAGGAATAAATCTATTAAGTAAAACTATTGAGTTATCTATATCTTGAGAAAGATTATGAATTGAAAATAATAAGGTAAATGCGAGAATTGTAAGGATAGATTTCATTTTACTCTCCTATTGTCACTCAAAAACTAACAATTGGATATACGAATATCAAGAAATTATAAAACTAATAGTTGCTACAACTTCAATAAAATTATTGCACCAATACCAAATGCTAATGCAATTTTTCCATATAGATTTATCTGTTCTTTCCAAATCAAATAAGCTACAACTGCTGTTATAACAATAACTCCAATATTCATAACCGGAAAAACAACTATTGCAGGTAATTCATCCAATGCAGCAAGTAAAAAATTAATTGCAAGTACATTAGGAACACCTAGCATTAAGCCTAAATTAAAAGTTCCTTTATCAAACTTAATTTTTTTAATTATCAGATACAGAGAAGTATAAATAAAAGCCGAAAAGAAAATTGTAAAAACAAATACTCCCTTTTCAGATATAGGAAAATTCTGTTCAAACATCTTCATTGATAAATCAACAAAGCCAATTCCAACTAAAAGTGAAAGCAAATAAATATACTTCCCTTTTCTTCCCTCAACTGTTCCGTGATTCTTAAGCGAGAGATAGAACAAATACAAAGTTATAAGTGCAAGACCAAATCCTAAAAGCATTTTAATGTTTGGGGATTCACCATAAAATATTATTGCAGCCAAAACAGGAATTAGTACAGATAATCGAGCGCTAACTGTGGCTAACGCAGTTCCGGCTAAACTTATAGCCTTTGAGTATAAAACAAAAGTTCCGGCAAACAGAACTCCAAGTAATGATCCAAAAACAACGACTTCGATTGAATAATTATATCCATATTTAAATATTATAAATGCTAATGAGAATAAA
This sequence comes from Ignavibacteriaceae bacterium, assembly GCA_041738675.1. Taxonomy (GTDB): domain Bacteria; phylum Bacteroidota; class Ignavibacteria; order Ignavibacteriales; family Ignavibacteriaceae; genus IGN3. Next base: position 154,615 of record JBGSPH010000032.1, on the reverse strand, counting down.
GATGCCGTGGCATAATTTCCGTTTATCAATAAAACAGTGTTGTTATTTTTTACGTGTCCGTGTTTAAGAATCAGTGCCAGGCTGCTTGAGCATATCATTGCAAGAATTAAAAAAATCATTTAGTATTTTTCTGATTGGTTTATTGAAATTAAAGTATAATAAAATTTAAAGTCTAAGAGTTGCATATCCTGATGTCATTCCCGTGAAAACGGGAATCCAAAACCTTTAGCAAATTATGGATTCCCACTTTCGTGGGATTGACAATCAAAATCATTCTGATCAATATCGACTTGATTCCCTATTTAGAGAGAACCAATTAATGCCCGCTTTTTATTTTTGTTGCACTTTCCAAAGCAGTTGATCTTGGCTCCTTAACAAAAAACCAGAAGAAAACTGAAAAACAAATAAAGACTCCACAAAGAATATATAATAACTGAAAGTTTTGCGTTTCTGAAATAATATTTGCAACACCCTGACTCATCATTTGCGGGAGTACAACTGCGAGATTAAATATTCCCATAAACAATCCCATCTTTGCTTGATTTATTCTCTCAGTCATAATCGAAAAGACAATAGAGATTACTGCAGACCAGCCAATTCCGGTTAAAAACATTCCGAGGTAAAAATTAAATTCATACTTACCTAAGAATGCGATATAAAAATATCCGATTGCACTAAATGCTAATGCTGCGGTGTAAGTTCTTACCCTTCCAATCTTTTTTGCGATAAGAGAAAGTACAAATGGAAAAACAGCACCAACCGCATTAAGTATTAAAAATCCTAGTGAAACAATATTACCTGTTGTAGCATCTTTACTTTGTATTGTTGATGTTAAAAACTCAGCAAATTTATTTGCGAAGACATTTGAGAGATCAAGATTTGGTACAATCTGTTTATCGATAAAAAACCCGGACATAACAAACATACTTTGAAATGCAATCCATGTAAAAGTATGAGCAAGCATAATCTTTTGAAATTCATTTGTGTCAGATTCTGCTTTACGTCCTTGAACAATAATCCAAAAACCGATGATGATTGTATAAGCCAAACTTAATATCAATAATGGATTGTGAATGACGCGTAATTCATTCTGATAGAAATGAAATATCAAACTGAATACACCAAAAACTAAAAATCCATATAAAGGAAAAATTGATTTAAAGATATCAAGCACAGTATGTGATTTAGCATTCTCTTCTATATCAGCTTTTAAATCTTTTGGTTCTTCAATAAATAAAATTGGACCCACTGAACAAACAAGAACAAATATTGCAGCAATTAATAAAAGAGTTTCATTTCCAAAAACCATAGATAGAAAATACGCTAACACCCCAAACGTTCCGGAAATAACCTGCATCCATACATAACCGGTTGTTCGCTTTTTTCCTTCAGGTGTAAGATCTGCAATGATTGATCTTGCAGGATTGAATGTAACGTTAACTGATAAATCTAAAAGCAGAGCGATTACAGATGCAATTAATATTATGCTTGTAATTCCTGTGGCTTCGGATATAACTCCGATTTGCGGAAGTGCTAAAAACATAAGTGCACCAACAATTCCGCCAATCATAATAAATGGTCTTCTGCGTCCGCCTAAAAACCAAACGTTATCGCTTATCATTCCAACAATAACTTGTCCAAATATTCCAGCAAGCGGACCGGCAAGCCAAACAAAGGATACTTCGTGAATATTTAAACCAAACTTTTTATTTAGTATCCAGCTTAATGCTGCTATTTGTGTGGAAAGTGCAAAGCCCACAGCAGTTGCTGGTAAAGCAAGCATTGCATAAAATGAGTTTGAAAGTTTTTTCTGAATTTCTAACATAAATTTTGCCTTAGTTAGTGTGCTATTTTATCAACAAAAATATTTCTGCTGATTTTTTCTTAATTATTATTTTTTTGTTTTGAGTTATATCAGTCACTTCATTCGTTTTGATATTCTCAACCTTTAAAGTCTTAGCTAAAGTTTCTTTGTACTTATTAAAATCAACTTCAGATTCTTTATCACTGCCATTTACTATTATCATTGTTGATTCATCATCAGTTTCTCTGAAATAGACATAAAGATTATCGAATGGATAAAAATGCGTTAGCTTACCTTGTGATAAAGATTTATAATTTTTTCTTAACTCCAAAAGATTTTGAGTGAAATTGAAAATGTCATTCTGATATTCAGTTCTATCACAACTTAAGAAAGCATTTAAAGAATCATTTTCAAATCCGCCTGGAAATGGTGAACGAATTGTTCCGTGGTGCTCTTCTCCAACCATTCCAATCTCCGATCCATAAAATATTTTTGGTATGCCGCGAGTTGTTAACAGAATTGTAAGTGCAATTTTATATTTTTCAATATCGTTATTTGCGATAAACAATCCACGAGAAATATCATGATTATCAAAAAATGTTAAAAGATTATTTGGATCGTAGTAAAGAAAATCTTGTGCAAGTGTGTTGAATATTCCTTCCAAACCATTTTTTCCGCTAAGGTAATTTCGGAATGCATCAGACAACGCAAAATCTGTAACACACGGCAGATGAGTATCTAAATGAACACCAAATTTATTTTTCTGTTGATAAGCTGCAAGATATGCTGGCTCACCGGTCCAGATTTCGCCAACAATATTAAAGGTTGGGTATTCATCTAATATCGCTTTGTTCCAATCAGCCATTGCGTATTGATTACAGTAAGGATATGTATCTTCGCGAATTCCATCAATACCTAAAAACTCAATCCACCAAATTGCGTTTTGAATTAGATATTTTTTTAAGAACGGATTAGCCTGATTCATATCAACCATATAATTTGTAAACCAACCATCCCAGGTCAAGTCTATTGATTCACCAGGACTATATGGATCGGGAAAAGTCATCTTATTATGATTTGCCGGAAGATGATTTTCAGCTGTTCCGTTTATCCAACTTGCAAAAGGTAAATCTTTCATCCACCTATGATTTATTCCGATATGATTCGAAACATGATCCATAATAATTTTCAAACCTTTATCGTGAGCATTATTTACAAGCTCTTTATAAAGCTCATTACTTCCAAAACGCGGATCGATTTTATACAAATCTGTTGCAGCATAACCATGATAACTCATCCACATATTATTTTCCAGCATTGGGGTTATCCAGATTGAAGTTACCCCAAGCTCTTTTATGTAATCAAGTTTTGATGTAATTCCCTCAATATCTCCGCCCTTTCTTCCATTCAAATCGTTTGCAGTAAATTGATCTAAACTATCTCCAATCATACTGTTATCAGGATTTCCATCGCAAAATCTATCCGCCATAATCAAATACATTACATCAGATGGATTAAAGCCTTTAAATTTATTTTTAGAATCTTCACGAGCATAAATTGGAAACTTAATTACAGTATCCTGATTCCCTTTTGAAAAACCAATCTCAAAATTATAATCAGATTTTATTTCAGGCGAGATTGCCAAATCAATAAAAAGATAGTTTGGACTTTCTGATTTGTGAACATCGATTATTTTAATTGGTCCGTGCTGAGGATAAATCTCAACATCACTCAAATTCTTTCCGTAAATCATCACTTGAACAGTATCGTGTTTCATTCCTGTCCACCAATTTGGCGGCTCAATTCGCTCAATTAAAAATTGTTGAGCAAATAACTGCTGAATTGAGAAAAATATTATAATCAGAGATGTTCGTTTCATATGGAATATCTATTCATTTTTTGGTTTCAAAGATAGATAAATAATTTATTTCTTCAGCAGAAAAATTTATGGCAGTTCATGGGGATATTTATGATTCCATTTCTTGCATTTTACATCATTTAAGTTGATTTTTGTTTTCCAATTTGAACAAAATGAAACAGCAAACGGACGAAAAAAATATTGCGGTTAATCGTAAAGCAAGACACGAATTTGCCATTATACAAACCTTTGAAACAGGAATTGTGTTAGTTGGAACTGAAGTAAAAGCCCTACGTGAAGGAAAGGCAAATCTTGTTGATAGTTATGCTCTGATTCAGAACAATGAAGTTTGGCTGTTAAGTTTGCACATCAGTGAGTATAAGCAAGGCAACATAAATAATCACGTGCCAACTCGTGATAGAAAATTGTTGATGAACCGATCTGAAATAAGAAAACTGATTGGTAAAACAAAAGAAAAAGGATTGACCTTAGTTCCGCTTAGATTATATTTCAAAAATGGCAGAGTTAAAGTTGAGATTGCTTTGGCAAAGGGCAAAAAAGTATATGATAAACGAGCAGATATTGCTAAAAGAGATTTTCAAAGAGATCAGGAACGAAAAATTAAGTATTAAAAGATTTAAAGATTAAATAATTGAAAGATTAAAATCATAAAATGAATGCAGTTAAATTTCCTTCATTAAATGAACAAATGGATATTATCAAACGTGGTGTTGTTGAGATAATTCCTGAAGATGAACTTGTTAAAAAGATTGAAAAATCATTAAAGACTTCTAAACCTTTAAACATTAAACTTGGCTGCGATCCAAGCAGACCTGATTTGCATATTGGTCATTCTGTTGTAATCAGAAAACTTGCACAGTTTCAGGAACTTGGTCATCAGGCAATTTTAATTATTGGTGATTTTACCGGAATGATTGGCGATCCATCCGGTAGAAATGCAACCCGCCCTGCCCTAACGCTTGAAGCAACAAGAATTAATGGTAACAGTTATTTTGAACAGGCTTCAAAAATCCTGCATAAAGAAAAAACCAGAATCGTTTATAATTCAGAGTGGCTTGGTAAAATGTCTTTTGAAGATGTAATCAAACTTGCTTCCAAGTACACCGTTGCGAGAATGATTGAACGCGATGATTTTACAAAAAGATTTAAAACCGGCGAACCAATTAGTGTTCACGAATTTTTATATCCACTTGCACAGGCAATGGATTCTGTTGCAATTGAAAGCGATGTTGAACTTGGCGGAACTGATCAGAAATTTAATTTACTTGTTGGAAGAGATATCCAACGTGAATACGGAATTGAACCACAAGTGATTTTAACAATGCCATTGTTAGTTGGAACCGATGGCGTTGAAAAGATGAGTAAATCTTATGATAACTACATTGGTATTTCAGATGAACCATCACAAATTTTTGGACGAACATTATCAATTCCAGATAATCTTATCTACCAATATTTTGAACTTGCTACAAATGTAACTAATCAGAAACTTGCAGAGGTCAAGTCTCAATTAGCTGATGGAAGTTTAAATCCACGAGATATTAAACGTGAGCTTGCACGAACTCTTGTTACAATGTATCATAATCAGGAAGCTGCTGAAACTGCACAACAGGAGTTTGATAATATTTTCATCAACAAAGGTTTGCCTGATGAAATTGATGAATTTAGTATTGGCGATAAAAAAGAAATTAATATTTTAGATTTAATAATTTTAGTAAATTTCGCTCCATCAAAAGGTGAAGCACGCAGATTGTTAACTCAAGGCGGTGTTTCAATTGATGGAGAAAAAATAAGTGATGTTCAAAGTAGTATTTCTGTAAAATCAGGAATGATTCTTAAAGTTGGCAAACGTAAATTCATTAAACTCATTTAATTTAGTATCAGAAAGGGACGCCATTGTATCTACCAACAAAATTATTTTTCACGAAAGGTGTTGGAAGGCACAAAGAGTATTTAAGCTCTTTTGAACTTGCACTGAGAAATGCAAGAATCGAAATCTGCAATCTTGTAACTGTCAGCAGTATTTTTCCAATCGGTTGTAAACGTATTTCAATTGATGAAGGTGTTAAACTAATTACTCCCGGTCAAATTACACATTGTGTAATGGCTCGTAACTCAACAAACGAACCAAACAGATTAATTGCAGCTTCCATCGGTGTTGCGTTGCCGGCAGATAACACAGCTTACGGTTATTTATCAGAGCATCATCCTTACGGACAACCAGAAAAAATTTGTGGTGAATATGCAGAAGATTTAGCAGCTACAATGCTTGCATCTACTTTGGGTGTTGAGTTTGATCCTGAAAAAGATTGGAGCGAAAGAGAAGACATTTATAAGATGTCAGGAAAAATCGTTCGCTCATTTAATGTTACTCAATCAGCTGAAGGTGATAAAAACGGATTGTGGACTACAGTAATTGCTGTTGGTGTTTTTCTTCCATAGAAACAGAAAGTTTGATTGATAACTGAGTATTCATTTTGGTTTATATTTTCTGCTGTAATTGCAGTAATGCTATTTATAGATTTATATGTTACTGACCACAGACGCGGAAAAATTACTTTAAAAGCCAGTCTTATTTGGAGCGGTGTATGGATTGCCACCGCTCTACTATTTAATCTTTTTCTCTACTTCTATCTGGAAGATGGTCATCAAAAAGCACTTGAATTTTTAACCGGCTACATAATAGAAAAATCTCTTTCGGTTGATAATCTTTTTGTATTCCTCATGATTTTTAGCGTGATGGATATTAAACCTGAAAATCAACCGCACATTCTTAAATGGGGCATTTTAAGTGCTATTGTCTTCAGGATTATTTTCATTTTCGCCGGTGTTGCACTAATAAATCTTTTTCATCCAATCATTTATGTATTTGCAGTCATTCTTCTTTTGGCAGCTTATAAAATGGCATTTGGCGGTGAACAAAAAATTGATGTTGAAAATAATTGGTTGATTAAAATCTCAAGGAAGTATTTTAAGTTAAACACTGCATATGAAGGTAAAAAGTTTTTTGTGAAAATCGACAAGAAAACTTATATCACCACTACGTTTCTAACTTTACTTCTCATAGAATCTTCGGATATTGTTTTTGCTGTTGATTCTATTCCTGCAATTATTGCAATTACAAATGATACTTTTATAATAATCTCTTCAAATATTTTTGCGATACTCGGATTACGCGCATTGTATTTTGCGTTATCAGGATTAGTTGATTTGTTTGTGTATTTAAAATTCGGGGTATCAATTATCCTATTTTATGTTGGAATTAAAATGTTGATTTCAGAATTTTATAAAATCCCAACTGAAATATCTCTTATTGTAATATTAGTATTTCTAGGCGGTTCAATATTATTATCTCTTATTAAGAAAAACAGGTTTTCTCAATAATCCAATAGCGTGGATGACAACTGCAACGAATAATCCTATAATCATTGGTTCAATTTCACTCAACATTCCGCTTAATGATTTTCTAAATTCAAACCACATCATGCTTGTACCGATGGCTAAAATAATTTCCGCAATTATTAGTTTTGATGATATTCTTAATCTCGGATAGTATGCACTTATTACAGGTAATATTATTCCTGGAATAAAAAGAGAACCAATAGTGTACCAAATCTCAACTACTGATGGAATTAAATAAGCAATAATTATTGAAATAATTCCAGAAAATAATATTCCAATAATTGTATATGATTTTATTTTTTCCTCTTTGGAATTTTTATCTATCCTAAATATAAAATCTCTCCCTATTGTAGTTGCACTTAAAAATAAAAAACTGTTTAGTGTTGATATTATTGTTGCAAACATTGCCGCATAGAATATTCCTTTCAATCCAGGACTTAATATTTTTTCTGCAAACAAAGGATAAGCCATCATCGGTTGTGATAGGTTTGGTAGAACTGCTTTTGCATATAATCCTGTAGATGTAGTTAAAAAATCAAATAGGGCGAAAAATATTATAGAGATTAAAATTCCTTTTTTTGCTATGTCTCCGGTTTTAGCAGCATAAGCTCTTTGATGGAAACCCGGATCTGCAAATGTCCAGAGTGCAATTAAAAACCAAACTATAATAAATGCAGGAGAAGTTCCGCCAGTAATTGTTAAATGAGTTACTGGTAAGTTAGATTTTAGAAATTCAAATCCGCCAAAAGAAATTATACTAATCACTAAGATGATTATAAACCCCGCAAACATTACAAAGAATTGAAACGCATCAGCATAAATGTTTGAGCGGAAACCACCTTTTATTAAATAAGAACCAGAAAGAATTAAACTCATCACCAGTGAGGTTAAAATACTCGTATCAAAAACCAGAGAAATAAGATTTGCTGTCATCAATAAATAAGGAGCCGGTGAAACTAAAATAAATACTACTACAGCAGCCGCTAATCCAACTTGTTTGCCGTAAACTTCACCAAGCTTATCCGGAATTGTAAAAAGAGATGCTTCATGAATTTTTTTTGCGAAGAACAAGGCAAACAAAAATGCAAAAATGTAGTACGGAAATCCTTGAGTGAACCAGCTAACCAAACCGTATCGATAAGTAAACTCCCCTACTCCAATTATTCCGCCATACCACGTTGAAACGCTAACAAGAACAAAGAGAAACAATCCCATTTTTCTATTGGATAATAAATAATCTTCAGAATCATTTTTAGTTTTTCTTGATGTGACAAATCCAATTGTTAAGAGGACTGAAAAGAAAAGTAAGATTACAATTATATCTAAACTGCTAAAAGAGATCATGTTTTTTCATAAAATTAAAATCACGAATCACAAATACAATTCCGTTTTTTACTTTTAGAACTATCTTTTCTGAGTTAGAGACATTTGAAGTACTTTCTCTAACACCAAATGGTAAGGCTGTGCTATTGAGTTTATATTTTAATCCTGTGGAAGATATTTTCGTTTTATTATTAAAAGCATATAAGGATATTGTTTCGCCAACTTTAGAATTGAATTGTGTTGTTTGATTTATTGATGTTAAGAAAGAACTTTCTGCAGCTAAATAAATTCTAATTTTGTTAAAGAATTTAATTACAATTCCGAGATTACAAATCGTATGATCTAATCTATCCCCTGTTACTCCAAGTAAAATAACTTCATCAAATTTTTTCTTGATTACAAACTTTAAACACTTTTCAACATCTGTATCGTTCTGGCGTGTGATTTGAATAATCTTTGACCTGTCTTTGAAATATTTTAGAACTTTATTTTCTACGCTATCAAGATCACCTATTATAAAATCTGGGATAACCCCAATTTTCTTAGCTGAATTTGCTCCGCCATCAGCACAAATAATTGTATTAAAACCTTTTTTGAAAAAATACTCAACAACTCTTCTAGTTGGAGATTTTCCATTTGCGATGATTATACATTTCTTCATAACTACAATCCTATTTGAATCCCTGCAATAAAATTCCTTTCAGCAGCAGGAAAAAACTCTTTGCCAATTGCATAACCTGAATATAATTCATCAAAAAGATTATTCACTTGTAAAAATATTTTTGAGTTTGTTAAACTATTAAATAGATTCATCTCATAACTTCCGTAAAGATCAACCACAAAATATTCATCATTAACATTATCATTATAATCTATAAATCCGGGAAACTGAACTAAGTAAGAAGAAATATTCTCATCAAAGTTATCGGAATAAAATCTGCCGACATATTTAGCATTAAGTTTAAGAAACAATGATTTTAAATTATACTGTACTCCAATATTTGAAAGAAAATCCGGAAATCCACTTATGCTGTTATCAGAAATATCAATCGATTCTGCATCACTAATAAAATACTTGCCTGTAGTGATTTTATTCTTGCTGTAACTTGCATTACCAAATATTTCTAATTCATTAAATAACTTCACAACAGCACTAACCTCAGCACCGATATGAGTTGTTTGATCTACATTGCCTGTAATTGGCTGTCCAAAGCGATCAACTTTACCATTCTTCACAATTTCATTTTCAAAAAGCATATAATAAAGATTAAGATTTAATACCAAATAATCATTTGCGAATGATGTTCCAAGTTCAAAATCATTCATCGTTTCTGGCTTAACTAAAGGCGAATTGAAATTAAAAGTACCATCCGGGTTTAATTCAAATTGGGAAATCTCACCCGCACTTGATTCAGCGGCATCGTAATAATTTTTTAATCTTGGTTCTCTTGTCACTCTTGACAACGAGATAAAAATATTTTGATGTTCATTAAACTTATAATTTATACCTACTCTTGGATTAAGAAATAAACCGTCAACCGTAAAATCATTTCCTAAATATTTTTCATTGTATATTCTGTACTGATGATATGCCAACTGAAGTTCCCCAAGCAAATTTATATTGTCGGTTAAATTGTATGATTCGTGGATAAATCCACCAAAAATATCTTTAGCTCCATTGTAGAAATAGTATTGATAATCTTTAGTAACACCAACAGGGAGGTTTTCTGCGTAATTTATATTTCCCCAGTGATCAGATCGATGAACTCTAAATTCACCACCCAGAATTAATTGCCCATTATCATGATTGAAACTGAATTTTGGAATCCAACCAAATTGTTTATTTTCAACCTGTGCTCTTATCAAAGCATTAGCTGGAATAAAAGTGGAATCATATCCATTTTCTTTCAATCGAAAATAATCGTCATAAAAAACAGACCAGGAGCCATCATAATCAAAAAAACCTGAACCTAAAACCAAAAACAATGCGGAGTTTAATTTCAATTTATCATTTAACTGATACTCATTTAACAACTCAAAATGCGGCTGTGAAAAGTTTTCTATTTCATCAGATCTTCTATCCAATGTATAAGTATAACCACTTTCATTCGCTTCCCAATACGAATAATTGTCTTTTCTTAATTTCTTATCCTTTACAGCAAACTTTGCTATTCCTGTGTATGCAAGTCCGTCAGAAATTAGTCCGCCAAAAATGTTTAGCTGCGTAGTAAGTTTATCATCATATCTAACAACGGAAAGATGATACGAATTAAGTTTGGACCATGATGAATTTCGATAACCTGAACTTAAAATTTGTGAGAGTTTTGTGTAGATGGAGTATTTATTGTCTATTAGTCCACTTGAAAACGATGCGCTGTATTTCCTTGTATTATAACTTCCGTACGAGGATGATACATCAAACTTTGGTTTTTCTGAAAATGGAGATGTGATAATATTAATTGAGCCGCCAATTGCCGGGTAACCAACTACACCAGAACCGGCACCACGTTGAACCTGAATGAGCTCTGTACTTGCAAGCAGATCAGGAAAATCCAACCAATAAACATTATGATCTTCCGGATCGTTTTGTGGAATACCATTTATTGAAACAGATATTCTCCGCTGATCAAATCCACGGATGCTTAAATAGTTATAACCAATTCCATTTCCATTTTCCGAATAGAAAGTTGTAGATGGAAGCTGTGATAAATAATTTGGTATATCCTGAGCGATGTAGTCTTTTTGAATCTCTTCTTTTGATATTTTATCAAATGAAATTGGAGTGAATCCCTTTTTACCAACAGATGCTTCAATTAAGATGGTCTGCGATGGTAAATATATTTTCTGAAGTTCAACAATAAATAAATCAGAATTTATTTTGGATATTTTGGTGATTAAAGTTTTATATCCAACAAAACTAACTACCAGTGTGTCAGAATCGTTAAAATTTCCATTGAGCAAAAATCTCCCGAGTTCATCAGTTGTGGTTCCGAAATTGGTCCCTTTTATTAAAACGTTAGCGAATTGTAAAACAGTTTTTGTTTCGGAATCTTTTACAATTCCGTTTAATGTTTTTATCTGAGAAAGGATTGGAAATGTTATTACTAAAAAAAGAATGATTGTTTTTTTTATCATAGTAATCCTAAAAAAATAGCCGTTGGAGAAACGGCTATCGAAAAAAAATCATTCTTAGCCCGTTTTCCTACGCTGGAATTACCCAGATCAGGTTTTAGGGTATTATCTCAGATATCCCACGGGTAGCGGGATAACACCCCTAACGGCTCAATAAATAAATTTGTTAGTTAAGTATAATTTTTTGTCCCGCTTTAATTTTATTTGAGGTTAAATTATTTAAAGACTTTAATTTTGCTACTGTTGTATTATTAGCTTGGGCTATAGCATAAAGAGAATCGCCATTCTTAACTGTATAATCCTTTGTTCCGGATTTTACATTCTTAGTTGTTTTGGTTGTCACATTTGGGATATCATTTACATTTGCATCAGAGTAAATTTTTAAAGTGCTGCCAGCTAAAATTTTATTACCAGAAATGTTATTCCAATTTCTAATATCTGAAACTTTTACACCATATTTTTCAGCAATACCGCCTATTGAATCACCAGGTTTAATTTTGTAGTAATTAACATTAGATGAATTCTTTGTTGTGTTATCACCATATGATGAACTGGTACTGCTATTGTAAATTTTTAATGTTTTTCCAGCAGCTATTTTATCACCCGAAATGTTATTCCATTTTTTAACTTGTTGAACTGTTACACCAAATTTTTCAGAGATTTCACTTAAATTATCCCCTCTTTTAACTTTGTACTTATAAATATTGTTTTTTGTAAGACCAGAATTCTTTGTTTCATTAATAGCAATATTATTAGAAGTTCCTTCTGGATAGATTCTTAAATTTCTACCTGCCATTATTTTATTACCGGAAATATTATTCCAATCTCTAAGTTGATTAACACCTACACCATACTTTGCAGCAATCAAACCAAGTGTTTCACCTCTTCTAATTTTGTGATAAACAATACCTGAACTTTTTGTTGTTTTTGTATTCTTTGTAGTAACCACATTATTGCTTGTTTCAATTTCAGTTGTCTTATCTAGTGAAGCATAATAATCTTTCATCTCTTCAGGAACATAAATTTTAAGTTCCTGTCCAACAATTATTGTTGTAGTATAAGGAATATTGTTCCAATTTCTAATATCACTAACTCTTGAATTAAAAAGATCAGCAATGCCTAACAAACTGTCATCATTCTTAACACGATAGGAAACCGAAACTGTTCCTTCTGGAGTAACAGAAGTTGTAGATTCTTCAATTATGTTTTCAGTTTCATTACTTGCCAGGTTTTCTTCTATAATCTCCTCGATTATTTCATTCGAAGTTTCGGTTTGCTGCTCTTGAACCAGAGTACTTTCACTATTAAGACTAGCATAAGGTGATACATAACCATCACTGCTGTTTGAACCATTTTGATCTTGTGCTATTTGTGTATCAGTATTATCAGAGAAATCATTAGTGCTAGGATTTGTGAGTCCTGGAATTTTTAATTGTACGCCTGCGTAAAGTTTTGATTTAGTTGAGATATTATTAGCATCGGCTAATTCATTTTTCGAAATACCATATCGTTTGGCAATTTTAGTTACAGTCTCACCTTTTTTAACAGTGTGTACTAAAAAAGTTCTTTTTGCTGATTCAGGAATATTTTTCAGATTTGAAGCAAATATTTCCATCGAGCCTTTTGGAATCTTAAGCGGATATCCACCTGAAAAGTTTGATGGAGTTGAAAGCTGGGTTAACTCAGGATTCATATCCTGAAGAGTAGCTAAATCAGTATTAGCACAGGTAGAAAGGAAATTCAAATCTATTGCACCATCAACTGTGTAAGTATCATACTGATAAGGCTTTTGAAAATTGATATTTGTAAATCCATATTTCTCAGGATCCATAGCAATGATGCTTACAGCAATATATATTGGTACATAATTTCTGGTTTCTTTTGGCAAATGAGGTCTAACTGACCAGTAAGAATTATTTTTGGCTTTTCTCATTGCTCGCGTTACTCTTCCTTCGCCACAATTATATGCAGCCAAGGCCAGATACCAATCACCTAGATTAGTATGAAGATCTTTTAAATGTCTTGCTGCTGCATAAGTCGATTTTACAGGGTCTCTTCTTTCATCATAGTAAAAACTGGTTTCCAATCCATACAACTTACCCGTACCTTTGATGAATTGCCATAATCCAACTGCGCTAGCCCAGGATCTTGCAGTTGGATTTAAACCACTTTCCATCATACTTAAATAAACAAGCTGCTTAGGTGCACCAACCTCTTCAAAAACTTCAGTCATCATTGGAAAATATTTACCTGATCTTTCTAACCATCTTCTCATTGCACCGCTGCCTTTGCCCGTAAAGTATGTCATCCATTGTTCAACGTGCGAGTTAATTTCTAAAGGAATATCAGCAGGAATTACAACCCTTCTTGTTTCATCAATTTCGGTTGTTGCAACCTCGATTTCAGGTACTGAATCTTTCATCCATTCTTCATAAGCGGCAAAAGACATTCCTTCTGGAAGTTCGTCTAATCCATCCACAAAGTTTTTATAGTCTTCAATAATTGAATTTTCTAATTCAAGGTAGGCTGCGTTTTCATCTATACCTGGGTAATAACTTAAGTTATTTATAATTCGTAATGATGCTTCGTAATTTTCGACAGTTTCTTTAGTGCTATTTATCTCCTGCTTTCGTAAAGCTAAAACATAATATTGTCTTGCTTCTTCAAGCATTTCAGATACTATTCCAACTCTATTTGTATTTTGTATTACTTCAGTTTGATTTTGATGAGATATCTCGGGAGAACTTGCGCAGGACGAGATCAGCAAGGAAACAAAAACAACTATAGGGATTAGAATAATTTTCTTCATTAGGACTCCTAGAATAAATTTTATCTTATGCAATATAAATGTTCATTATGTTTTAATCAAGTAAAAGTTCAAATCAATTAGGTTAAGACTCAATATTATAATCACTTAAATTTTATAAAGGTATATTATTATGTTTTTTTCTGGGGTTTAAATCTACCTTATCTTTTAATAATTCAAATGCATTAATCAATACTTTTTTTGTACTCTTTGGTTCAATAACATCATCCAAAAATCCGCGCTCAGCAGCTATGTAGGGATTAGCAAATTTTTGTATATACTCATTAAGTTTTTTCTCAAGTTCAATTTCAGGATTTTTAGATGACTCAATCTCCTTCTTAAATATAATTTCAACCGCCCCTTTTGGTCCCATAACAGCAATTTCAGCAGATGGCCAGGCGTAATTAAAATCGCCGCGGATATGCTTTGAATTCATTACATCGTAAGCCCCACCATAAGCTTTTCTGGTAATCAAGGTAACTTTTGGTACCGTAGCCTCGCTGAATGCAAATAATAATTTTGCCCCATGTCTTATTATCCCATTCCATTCCTGTTCTGTGCCAGGTAAAAATCCCGGAACATCAACCAAAACAAGCAAAGGAATGTTAAACGCATCACAGAAACGCACAAATCTTGCACTTTTTACCGAAGCATTGATGTCTAAAACTCCCGCCAAAACTTGCGGCTGATTTGCGACAATTCCGACGCTCATTCCACCAAGTCTGGCAAATCCACAAATAATATTTTCAGCATAATTTTTATGAACCTCAAAAAAGTCTTCATCATCAACCAAATTTAAAATAACTTCCTTCATATCGTATGGTTTGTTTGGACTATCAGGAATGATTGAACAAAGTTTTTCATTTTCTTTTAAGGAGTTAAAATCAAAATCTATTGATTCAGGTTTCACTTTAAAGTTGAGAGGAATGAAGCTAAATAATTTTTTAACGTTTACTAAAGTTTCAATTTCATTATCAAATGCAAAATGCGCCACTCCACTTTTTTGTGAATGAGTATCAGCACCACCAAGATCTTCAAAAGTTACATCTTCGTGTGTAACAGTTTTCACAACATTGGGTCCTGTTACAAACATATGACTTGTTTTACGTGTCATAAAAACGAAATCAGTTATTGCTGGTGAGTAAACTGCTCCACCCGCGCAAGGACCAAGTATTACAGAAATTTGTGGTACAACTCCGGATGCAAGAGTATTTAAAAGAAAAATATCTGCATAACCACCAAGACTGTTAACACCTTCCTGAATTCTTGCACCACCAGAATCATTTAATCCAATAATTGGAATTCCAGCTTTCATTGCAAGTTTCATAATCTTAACAATTTTTTCTGCATGCGTTTCTGAGAGTGAACCACCGAAGACTGTAAAATCCTGCGAGAATAGAGCAACAGGTTTGCCCTCAATTTTTGCAAATCCTGTAACAACTCCATCACCAGGATAATTTTGTCTATCTAATCCAAAATCTGTAGCACGATGTTTTACAAACATTCCAATTTCGTCAAAGCTTCCTTCATCAACTAATAACTCTATTCGTTCACGTGCTGTTAGCTTCCCCTTATCATGTTGATTTTTAATTTTTTGTTCACCACCACCAAGTTTTGCATCTTCTTTTTTATGCGATAGTTCATCCAATTTGTTTTTCATGTAATTCCTGCTGGATTATTTTTTTAAGAACGGATTAAGTTTCTTTTCACGACCAATGGTACTTGATTCACCATGCCCAGGATAAATTATTGTTTCATCCGGAAGAGTAAGAAGTTTTTCATTAATACTTTTTATAAGTGTATCAAAGTTTCCACCCCATAAATCTGTTCTACCAATGCTGTCAAAAAATAAAACATCGCCATTTATGCAAGTTTTAATTTCAGGAATTAAAATACAAAATTCACCTGGCGTGTGTCCGGGAGTAAATAAAAATGAAAGTTCTGATTTACCCAAATAAAGTTTAGTATTTTCTGTTAGATATTCATCAGGAAGGATTGATATTGAAAAATCCATTCCTACAAAACTTGCCTGCATATTTGCATTTTGAAGAAGTGGTATATCTAGTTCAGGTGCATAATAAGTGGGATTAAATTTGTTCTTCACAAATTCACATCCTAAAATATGATCGATATGACAATGAGTGTTGAGCAGGTATTTTATTTTAAGATTATTTTCGGTGATAAGATTTTCTAATTCCTGTTCTTCTGATGGATCACTGCAGCCAGGATCAACAATTGCACTTTCTAACGATTCATCATCCCAAAGTACAAAGGTATTTTCTGAAAATAGATTGAAAGTAAACTTTTTAATTTGAATCAATATTAACTCTTAAAGTTGTTTTTAATTCTGCCAAATAATTTTTTATTATATGATGAGTAATTGTCTTTCAACTCTTCTAATGAATCTCCACCAAATTTCTGTAAAAAGTATTTTGCAATAGACCAGGCAAGCATCGATTCAGCAATTACTGCACAAGCAGGAACAGCAACAAAATCACTACGTTCTCGTCTGGCATCCACCTTTTTCATTATTGATAAATTTACACTCTCTATTGGAGACATCAATGTGGCAATTGGTTTCATTGCAGCACGAACTATTATTGGTAATCCTGTCGAAACTCCGCCTTCAATTCCACCTGCATGATTAGTTTTTCTGCCAATAAAATCTTTTTTCAATATAATTTCATCGTGGGATTTAGAACCGAATTTTTCCGCCAATAAAAATCCTTCACCAAGCTCAACTGCCTTAACTGCATTGATAGACATTATTGATTGAGCAATTTCTGCATCAAGTTTTGTATCATAATTCATAAAACTGCCAAGCCCAACCGGAACTCCTGTTGCAATAGTTATAAATGTTCCACCTAGTGTATCACCATTTTTCTTGGCTGATTTAATTTTGCGAATAATTTTTTCTTGCTGCTCAGTTTCTAAAACACGTACTGAACTTTTATCAGATTTATCTGAAATTGATTGTGCAGAAAAGTTTGTTGGAATTGAATTATTAAAAAGTTTTTCAGAGAAACTATTTTCCGGATAAATCCCTCCGATACTTTCAACATAACTACCAATTGTAATTCCAAATTCTTCAAGTAATTTTCTGGCGACCGTTCCGGAAGCAACACGAGCAGCCGTTTCTCTTGCTGAAGATCTCTCAATTGAATTTCTTATATCATCAAAATTATATTTTGAAACTCCAACTAAATCGGCGTGACCCGGACGAGGAATGGATACTTTTTCAACTTTTTGTTTTATTGGTTCAATGGACATCAAAGTCTGCCAATTATCCCAATCAGCATTTCTAATCAACATTGAAATTGGAGAACCGAGAGTTTTTCCAAACCGAACTCCGGATAATATTTCTGCTTTGTCAGTTTCAATCTTCATCCGCAAGCCGCGTCCGTAGCCAAACTGCCTGCGCTTTAACTGCTGATTAATATAGCTTTCTGAAATCTTTAAGTTTGATGGAAAACCATCTACAATTGTTGTTAAAGCTTTACCGTGTGATTCACCTGCAGTAAGAAATCTTATCATTAACTCTCCGATGCTTTTAGCAAATATAAAAAAAAACGTCCCGAAAATTATCGGGACGTCTAAATAAAATATTATAATTTAACTATTCAGGTATTTCTAATCCAACAAATCTTGAGTTGCCATCTTTATCCTGAACTTTTAATAATACTGCTTTACCTTTTTTACCGCCGACTATTTTTTCGAATTCACCAACATCACTAATTTTTTTCTTATCGGCTTCAACAATCACTAATCCATTAAACAAACGTTGATCTTCAGCCTTACTAAAACTTTCAACTTTTGTAATCATTATACCATCATTTACATTTAAGCTTTCTTTGTCTTTTTCACTTAAGTTTTTGACTGTCATTCCAATACTTTCAAAACTTATTGAGTTTGATTTAGAGTCTTTTTTAGCACCTTCCTCATCTTTCATTTTAACCGGAGTAGTTTTTGCATCTTCATCACGTGCTTTAAGAGTTATTTTTCTATCAATCTCTTTACCATCTCTGAATATTTTTAGTGCAATTGTGGTTCCTGCAGATTTTGATGCCACATAACTTTGCAGTTCATTTGGCTGATTAACTTCCCTGCCATCAATTGTGAGGATAATATCTCCAGATTTTAAATCTGTTTCAGAAGCAGCACCACCTTCAACAATCCCCTGGATGATAATTCCGCGTGGTTTATCCAATCCAACTGACTTCGCTAGTGCATCATTTACTTCACCGATATTAACGCCAATGTAACCACGATTAACTTTTCCGTAAGCCATAATTTCTTTTGCGACGGTTTTAGCAAGATTAATAGGAATAGCAAAACCATATCCGATATAAGTTCCAGTACCTTGGGTAGCAATTGCAGAATTTATTCCAACAACTGCACCTGAAAGATCAACCATTGCACCACCGCTATTACCGGGATTTATTACGGCATCAGTCTGAATAAAATTTTCAACTCCGTAACTATCACGGATCAAGCCAAGCTGCCCTCTACCAATTGCACTTACAATTCCTGCAGTTACTGTTGAAGAAAGTGAAAGTGGATTTCCGATAGCCATAACCCACTGTCCAACTTTTAAATTATCAGAGTCACCAAGATAAGCTGCAGTAAGGTTTTCAGCTTCTATTTTAATAACTGCAAGATCAGTTAATGGGTCCGTACCAATTACTTTTGCAGAGAAAGACCTTCTATCTGATAATCCCACACTAACTTTTGTAGCCTTTTCAACGACGTGATTATTTGTGAGAATATAACCATCATCTGAAATTATAATGCCGCTGCCGGAACCTTGTTGTTCTTTAGGTAGTTTATCATCAAACGGAAAAAAGAAAAAATCTTTATGTGGATTGTCTCTTTCAGCAACAACACCTATTTGCACTATTGTTGGTGTTACTTTTTCAGCCACTTCTATAAAAGCTTTTGAAAATGATGTAGCATCAGCATCCAGATTAACAGGAGGATTTGCAGCACCAAGATTTATGTCTGCCCATCCCGGTCTAACCAATCCAAAACCTGAAACCAGTAATGCACCGAAAAGAATTCCCACTGTAACAAGAGCAACTGCTCCCAAAATTCCTTTAACTTTCATTTTTATACTCCGATAGTTTTTTGTTTATAATTAGATTCACTTTTCATTCATTGGTATCGCTTACTTCTATAATTCCTCTACTTAAATATTTGAAATGATTGTATCCCTTTGAAATCGCTTACATGAAATTTTAGATAACGTTCCAATAATAAATTAAACTTGTCCATCAATTCAACACTAAATTTTTCTGCTAATCTATTAGTTTTTAGACAAAAGATTAACTCAAAAAGTTCCGCAGATACAGTTTCTACTCCTGAATGTGATTCAAAACAATCTGAGCAGATAAATCCTGTGTTGTAATCAAACCCTAAAGATTTTTTAGCAATTACATCGTTTCCGCAAATGGAACATTTATTAATCGATAACTCATAACCAAGTTCTGATAAAAAGAAAAGTAAAAATCTTCCGTATAAAAACGCAGAAGTTTCCTTTCCGTCATTTATCATATTTAATATTTTTATTAATCCTTTAAACAATTTGGCATTTGCTTCATGTTCAACAGTTAAGTTTTTAACAAGTTCTATAATTGCATAACTATATTTAGTAGCATCAAGATCTTCTTTAATATTTACAAAGTGTGAGATGAGATTTGCGTCTGAAAGTATTTGAACGTCCCTTGTGTTTTTTTTATAGAAGATTATCTGAAGATGATTAAGCGGATCAATGATCTTTCCGATTTTAGATTTTGGACCTCTGCCGCCTTTAATAATTGCAGAAAGTTTTCCGTCTGATTCCGTGTATAGAGTAACAATGCTGCTCGTGTCTCCATAATTAAGTTTTGAAAGCACAACAGCTTCCGTTTTAATTATATCGCTCATCTTATAAAATTATATGGGAAGAAGTAAATATCTTCTTCTGTTATTATGCCTTTAATCAAGTGAGATGGAGTTACATCAAATGCCGGAGAAAATGTTTTGATGTTAGGATCAGCAATCTGATTGCCATTTAAAGATAAGATTTCTGAACTGTTTCTATATTCAATTTCAATATCAGCACCGGTTGCAATCTTTCTATCTATGGTTGTAGTTGGTGCGGCAATGTAAAATGGAATGTTATGATAGTTACAAAGCACAGCAAGATTATAAGTTCCAACCTTGTTTGCACTGTCGCCATTAAGTGCGATTCTATCAGCGCCTGTTATAACAAGATCAACTTTACCCTGCTGCATTAAGACCGCTGCCATAGAATCTGTTTGAACTGTAAATGGAATTCCATTTTTCTCAAGTTCGTAAGAAGTTAGTCGCAATCCCTGCAATAGCGGTCTTGTTTCATCGGCGTAAACGTGATTAACGTATCCTTCATCAAATGCTTTTTTGATTACCGCGAATGCAGTACCAAATCCTGCAGTTGCTAACGCGCCAGTATTACAATGAGTTAATACATTAGATTTTTTTGTAAAGATATTAAACCCGTGCTCTGCCATTTTGTTTGAGCAATGTTCTTCGTAATTGTAAATGGCAACAGCTTCATCAAGTAAGGTTTGATATGTATTCGAATAATCAGTGATTGATTGAAAAACTTTTTTCTTCCTATCTAAAGCATAAAAGAGATTTACAGCCGTTGGTCTTGTTGAAGCTAATCTTCTATAAACTTTGTTAAAATGCTCGGAATGATTCGATGAAACATTTTTGAATGAAAGCGCCAATGCAAACGCAGCCGAAATTCCAATTAACGGAGCGCCGCGCAATTCCAGCCTCTCGATTGCCGCGGCGATTCGTTCGTAATCATCAGTATCAACATAAACTTCCTGCAATGGAAGTTTTGTTTGATCTAAAAATGAAAGATGATCATCTATAAATTTTATTGAGTAATAATTATTCATTGTTGTTTTTTGGAATGATGTCATTCCCGTGCAAACGGGAATCCATTTTACGATAAATAATTCAGATTCCTGCTCCTGCCTACCGCGGGCAGGTTCGCAGGAATGACAATTACTAAAATCTTATGCTATTCACTACTACTCCTGTTCATCAAATCTTGAAAGCATCATAAATTCTCTGTAACGATCGGATATCTGTAAATAAGATAAATCTTCCAATCCTTTTGTACTGAATTTTTCAACACAGAAAGAAGCCATTGTGCTTCCGTAAATAACTGCTCGTTTTAAACTGTCCGGAGAAAGATCACGGGTTTTGTAAAGGTAGCCTGTAAATCCGCCGGCAAAAGAATCACCTGCTCCCGTTGGATCAAAAATTGTTTCCATAGGATAAGCTGGTGCAGAAAAAACTATATCTTCAACAAATAAAAGTGCGCCGTGCTCGCCTTTTTTTATGATAAGAATTTTAGGACCCATTTCTCTAATTTTTCTAGCGGCACGAATTAAATTGGGTTCGTGTGCAAGCAATCTTGCTTCGCTGTCATTTATAATCAAAACATCAACTCTGGGTAATAGTTGAAGCAGTTCATCTTTCTTTCCTTCAATCCAGAAGTTCATAGTATCGCAAACAATAAACTGCGGATCTTCCATCTGATCCAGTACTTTTGATTGTAAAACAGGATCGATATTACCCAGACATATGTATTTCGATTTTTTAAAATTATCAGGAATGACAGGATTAAAATCCTGAAAAACATTTAACTCGGTTAAAAGCGTATCGCGCACATTCAAATCATAATGATATTTGCCAGACCATTTAAATGTTTTTCCACCTTCAACAATCTGCAATCCTTCAACATCAACATTATGATCCTGCATAATTTTTATATACTCTTTAGGAAAATCACTTCCCACAACCCCAACTAATTCCACTGGACCGCCGAAGTAACTAGCGGCAAGTGAAATATATGTTGCTGATCCGCCCAAAGCATCTTCTACTTTATCAAATGGTGTTGCAACTGTATCTAAACCGAGTGAACCTACAACTAGTAAACCCAAATTGTACTCCTGATTATAATTGTTTATAAATGACGCACGAAAAATAGAAAAATACACGTAGAATGCACAACTTTTATAATGTTAAATGTTCAATTGATTCTCTCGGAAGTCACAGCTTGTCCCGATAAATCGGGAGACCATTCCACGACTTAGCTGAATATTTGTCACGGTGCGACAGTGACAGCAGATAAAACGAGAAGAAGAAAGAAGAATTTTAATTTCATTTTGGACTTCCTCTAATAAGCATAAATGGAACCCCTCCCAGCCTCCCCTTTGGCTAAGGGGAGGAGTTAGGAAAAATTATTTCACAAGCAACATCTTTTTCATATCGGTAAAAACAGGAATGTTGCCTTCTCCGATTACTTCGATTCGGTAAAGATAGATTCCACTTACTATATCTCCGTAGCCTGTTTCAAATTCTATCTTGCCTTCTGCACTTTGGCGTTCTGTTGTGGTTGGATGGAATAACACTTCATAGTATCCTGCACTCTGATATTTGTTTACAAGTACTTTTACCTGTTCTCCAAGTAGATTATAAACCATTACTTTTACATATCCCGGTGCTTTTAGTCTGTACGGAATTATTGTACTTGGATTAAATGGATTTGGGTAATTCTGTAAAAGATTATAATGCTCTACAACTATTGGTGGTGCTTCAGGTATTCCTGTTATGTTTATGTGTGCTTCTTCACTCGCTGGTGATTGATGATATGCGCTGTCTATTGCTGTTATTTTGTAATAGTAATTGCCTGAAATAAATTTCTGCGGAGGATCGTCATAAAAAGTTGTGTCTGATATTACTGCTATTATTTTTGTAGTGTCATAAACAAAATCCGGAACAGTATCCCGATAAACCCTGTAACGGAAAAGATCTGCTTCTGAGTTCTTATTCCATTTAAGATGAACAAGACCCGAATCCATTGATGCAGTTAAGTTTCTCGGTGGTTTTGGTGCAAGGTCTTGATAAGTATAGCTTTCTCCCAAAGGACCGCCGAACAAACCAATATCGCTTCTGCTTCCATCAACATCAATTATTGAAGGATCGCCTTTATCAATCGCGGGCGAATATTTCTGAAGATGAAAATCATAAGAACCACCAAAAACAGGAATTGTATCGTTTATAAACATTGGGTCTGCTACGATATCACTATCACCATAAGCAATAATTGTTGAAAAATTATGGTTGTTTTTCCAGAAGATGTTATAATCAGATTTATTGAACACACTATAATTAGCTATACCAATATTGTTGTTACTGATAACATTGTTCATGATTATTGATGTTCTATCTGTAAGGATTCCAGCACCACCATTCGTTAAAATATTTAGTTTAATAAATGCGGTGTCTTCAATTCCATCCATATATAGATTAACTCCAAATCCACTGATTAAATTATTATAGATATATACTTTTTTGGGTAAACCACAGTAAATCCCTTCATCACTTACGTGATTATCAGCAAAGTTCAAGATAATATTATTAGTGAGGTAATTAAGGATGTTCGGAGAAAAACCTATGTTAATACTATTTGAATTTTCATTTGCTAATATTATAATACAATTATTGATTCGATTCACATTCACTCCGAATAAATTAAATCCTCTCCCTAAATTTGTCATATAGATCTTTTCGGCTATAACATCACCACCAACCATACTAACACCAACACCAGATTGACTAAGTCTGCAATTACTCATAAATAATAAACTTGTCTGATTTGTAGATCGAATTACTCTGCTTGTTAAAAAATCTTCTCCCTTACCCATAATGTTAAAATTCTCGATTAACCCGCTTACATTAAAAATAACAGTAAAATCACCCATTCCTCTACCATCAATCACAGTGCTATCCATACTACTGCCAATCAAACTTATTGCTGTGTTTATTACAAGGTCTTCTTTATAAATGCCGTTTGCAACGTAAATTGTATCACCATCACCACAAATTTTAATGCACTTTTGTATGCTGTCTGCAGCGGTTTGCCAGCTTGTGTAGGGTGGAGTGTTTGTGCCGGTTTTGCTTACGTAACGGATAGTCGCTTGCGCTTCAATGTAGAATGTACAATTTACAATGTACAATGAAAGGAAAAGGAGAAAGAAGAATTTTTGTTTCATTTAGGTCTTATCCCAAAAGACGTTTTTGTTTATTGAAACTTAAAAATATTTGAGGTTAGATGCGAATAAAATTTTGTGGGGAATGGACTCCCGTCCATTCCGTGTAACTAAATTTTTACTGCAATCATTTAAACAAAAACAATTTTAATTTACAACATTCTAAACGGATCGATCGGGAGATCGATCCCTACAATTCATTTACAGTTTTTTTCTTCATTTAAAATAAACATAGCATTTAAAAGACAGATTGCTTCGTTTGAATTCGCCGCGGCGAATCACTCGCAATGACAATCACAGGTTGATTTCAATAAAATTTAAATAGGAATTTCTGTGAACAATATAATCAACAATTACATCAACAGATTTTTTTTGTCCATCCCACGCTAATAAATTCTTTGCTTCTTCAGGACTGAGCCATTTATACTCTGTGTGCTCTTTACTTATTATAATTTCAGAATCGTAATTAACTTTGGCGGCAAAAACAGGAAGTAAACAGATGTAATCTTTATCAGGTGAGTAAAAAGAGTTTATTGTTGGGGCAACCCAGAATTTTTCCGGAGCTAAATTTGTTTCTTCTTTTATTTCCCGAAGTGCAGCGTTGTATGCAGTTTCATTTTCTTTAATCTTACCGGAAACCATTTGCCAGATATTTGGATAGTATTGTTCAGGTGAACGCTTGAGTAGTAGGAATTCTAATTTTCCATTCTGCTCACGGAAAATGTGTGCTTCTATTAGATTTGAAATTATGTTCATATGTTTCTTTCTAATAAGTGTACCTATGTGTTTTCATTGCCTAAGTATTGAACAGACACTAAACCACTTAGACACAGAGAGCACTAAGAAACACTAAGTTTTTCTAATTATACATTGTACATTCTAAATTGTACATTAAAAATACGCTCTCGCTTCTGCTCGTGCTGTGTGCACAACTCTGCTTTCACCTTGTAACCTTCCATCATAACTAATTGTTGTTTGAAGGAATGTTAAAAGTTTGTAATCAAAATTTAAGCGCCAGTAGTAGTTTTTGCCAATCTGGTTTCCGTTGGTTAATTCATATGGAATAAAATTTTCATCTGTATTAGCTATCAATTCATCGCGTTCAATTTCTATACGCAACCTTCCGGTACTTAAAAATGAAAGATTAAATCTTAACAGTAGTGAGTTCATATCGATTATCGTTGGATTTTCCGGATGTGTGTCTTCACTTTTACCAACTTTAATACGAAACCCAACCTCGATATTTCTATCCGGTCGATAAGAAAATTCTGATATAATATTATTCGAATTTATCTCTCTTATCCTGTTTGAGTTTTCCGGGGCACTAACATTATCGATTTGGTTTACAATATCTGTTTGATTAGAAATTTCTTTAATCATTTTAAATTTAATTCTTAAACTTCTTTCACGATTATAGTACCGTTCATATCCAGAACTGAACTGGCTGAGTGCTTCGCGCTGTGTAAATCTAAATCTAAAAGAAAGATCCTGAGCATTTTCAAAAATAAAGAAATCCTGCTGAATATAATTTGATCCACGAATTGTTGTATTTTCATTCTGAAAAGTTGAGAGTCTGATGAAATAAACATTTGCATAATTACTATCTCGGCTGTTTTCCTCCACCCTCCAAAAAGTTTCTGATGAAATTGGACTAACGATTTTTCCAAGTAATGTTTTGACATCCACAAGTTCTGAAAAATTTATTTTCCATCTTGTGCTGGTCTTCAGATCAATCACCGGAAAAAGTTCATCTGTTGGCAGAGGAACTTGAACATAATCTCCATCAAACAGTGTAGGTTCAAACTCATTTTCATCAGCTATGCCGTTGTTGTTAAGATCTCCAAGATAAATGTAATTGCCTGTACCCTGCTCAACTAGTACAAAAACCTTTTGGAGTTTTGCAGATTTTTGAGTTGAGACTTCGTAATAGAGATCACCGTTTAATAATCGCTCCCAAAAATTAAATTTTGTGCGTGAGCGAATAAGAATAGTTTCATTATTGAGAAATCCATTCGCCTTAAATTGTTCCTCATATTTTTTGTCACGAAAAGTTAAAACAAGATTTGTATTTACTTCACGTATTCCGCTGTAATTCATTTCAACGGAGTAAGTATTTGCTTTTGATTCCTTAATCATTAGACCGTTGTAAGGTAAATAATCATCTCGCAATCCAAACTTTGTAAACATTCGGAAACCATAAATTTCCATCAGCTCTAGATAAGGCGAGTACTCAAAGTATTTCAGACTTCCGTTTAGAAGTGAGTCTTTTTGTGCCTGATTATCCTGCTTATTTTCTGCAAGAAACTCTATTCCCGGTTTTAAAAGCCAAAAAGTGTAGAAAGCATTTGCTTTATGTCTAAGCCAGTTACTTCTCAGTGTAAGGTTTGTTGATTTAACGTAATCGAGATTGTACTCAACATTAAAAGTTTTAGAATCAGAAAATCTAAAAAGATTATTATATCTGTCTGAAGAAAAATTATTTCCCTGTCGTAAAAATCCTGCGGTGGAATTGATTGTAATTTCTTTTATTGGTAGCAGCGATACTCCAATTTCACGAAGTGATTCATCCTCAGGTTTAGTTTGTGAGGAGGTATTATAGTTACGACTAAACTCAACTTCATTAAATCTGTCTAGAGAAGTAAATTTATCCTGGATGAATCTATCGCGAAACGTAAGACCTGCTTTTCCCAAATCAAGATCACCAATCAGGATCTGAGTTTGAGCAACTTTTAAAGATATGTTTCTTGCATAGCCATAATTATCACCATCATCTAAATCAGATAAACGATTTTTGTCCCACAAACTACCTGCATATTCTAAACTTAGTGTAACATTTTCAAATGGCTTAACATCCACAACAACATTGCCCATCTGTTTTAGCTGCGGCAGTGGAATAAATATTATTGGCAGATAGCTTCCCTGTCCAACTCCTACAAAACTATAATAGCCAAGACTTTGTCTTATGTAATCACCCTTGCCATCACCAATGTAACTGAAGCTTACAGTAAAAATGGAAAGCGAATCACCCGGGTTATAGATGTAATATGAAAATGGTTCGCTGTTAAATACAGTATCAACTTTTGTGTAAACACCTTTTATAATTCCAAGTGAATCAGGCTCAGCAAGTTTTACTCCAGATTTTACAGCCTTATTTCTGTCATCACCGGCAAGTGATAAAATAACTTTATCTGCTTCAGTCAAAGAAAAATCAATTGGTGCATCCTGATTATCACCTTCTCTCATATACTGAACTTTAAGCTGCAGCTTATCATCAAAAAACCTTGTTGATGATCCGGCACCAAAAAAACTGCGGGCAAATTGTCTGTCAGTATATTCAAAATCGATACTAATTCTACTCGCAGAAGTTATTAAACGATTTGGAGTAAATGTTATAGAAGCATTCGAGTATTCGATTGTATAGTCATTATTTTCACCACGAATTAATTCAATACCATCCAAATAAACTTTTTCAGTTCCTGCAATTATTACGATGTCTCGTTCATTATTTATTCCGCTTACGCGATAAGGCCCCTGAACTCCATCCGATCCATTAAAATTATTGGTGTTAAATTTTCCTCTGGAGTTTGCTATCGATACATATCCATAGGCATCTTTAAATGAAAACTCACCCATCAATCCCTGCAACTTGCGATCGATAACACCAAACTCTCCAAATCTTTGCTTTACCTGATAATCACCAAAAGTACCAACCACATTGGGATGTTTTACCTGTATAAAAACTTTATCCAATTCTTCAAGCCGTTCTGTGTTTCCTTCAGGCTGAATAGGAGTGTTCTCATCCGTTAAAGCCGCAACAATTTCAATATCTTCTGAAATCCTTCCGGAAAGTTGAAGTCTTAATCCGCTATTAAGTGAAAAATCTTTTGTAGTTCCGACTGTAAATCCACGAACAATCGTTCCACTTTTTTGCATATCAGCACCAAAGATTGCTTCAGGTGAAAATCCACCAGTTGAAGTAAGAACACTTACCGTATCACCAAACTTTTCATCGTACTTTACAACAAGGCTTCTTTTCATATATTCTTTTTGAAGTGATAATCTTAATGATCTGTAAGTAACAACGAGAGTATCAAATATTGAATATGGAAGTGAATCTGAAAGTGTGAAGAATGCTTGTGAGTATGTAAATGTGTAATCATCCAAACTTAATTTTTTTGATTTTAGGAATATCATCTCAGAACCCGGGATGATATTTACTGACGAAATAGGATAATTATTCTGAAAGTTTATTGCAATTGTATCCGATATTATAACGGAGTTATAATCATTCTGTGCTGTGACTTCACCTAGCCACATGCAAGAAATTAATAATATGATATAGAGATATTTAATCGATTTCAAAAAGAAGTAGAATTATTTTTTGAAAACTAAATTAAGGTAAATGTTTAATCAAGGCTAAATTGATTATTTGATTTGAAATCTTATTTTCTCCGCTCAGCAAAGTAGATCCTTAAAAGTTCAAATTGAACTTCTAATAAAGCCAGTATTAACTTTAATTCTAAGGTTAACAAACATCTGCATTTTAGATTAATATTTAATTTCTTAGTAGTTTTGCATTAAAGATTTTTCTATTTAATTTAATTAAAGCTTAGAAGTAAATTTTATAGAATCGAAAAAAGGGATTATGCAAAGTTCAAAAATAGATTTTTTAGGTAAATACAATGAGTTGATACAAACTGCTATTCAATCTTCAGCGGATTTTCCAAATAAGTTATGCGATTTTATTGTTAAAGAATTTGAATTGGATGCAGCGGCAATCTTTAAAGTCAACAATGGCAGCCACCTTGAATTGATTGGTAAATCAACCACTGTAAAAAAAACCTTATCAAGGGAGAGCCAAATCTCTTGCCCCCATTGTAAAGATCTTACAGACAACAATCAGTTAAATCAATTTAATACTCAGCCTAATTGTTCTATCAATATTACTGAACACATTTTAAATGAAGGATGTATTCTATTAAATATTGCAGACGGACAATCTGCATTGGTAAAGATCTCTAAAAAAACACCTTTCACAAAAAGCGAAACTGATAATGTTGAACTTATAGGTGATAATCTAAAAAATCTTTTGAAGTTGTGGATTGGAAGTAAAGGAATTCTAAACAACTCACTAAGTACAATCATTTCTAATATAGCCCAGGAACTTCGTACGCCAACTAACAGCATAATGGGTTTTGCCTCCCTGCTGAATGAAGAAAATCTATCACCGTCTCAGACAGAATATGTAGGAACGTTAAAAGATAATGCATTTGAACTTTTATCAATAATAAATGATCTGATTGATTTAAGTAAATTAGAAAGCGGAATAACTAAAGTAACCTTAACCTCTGTCAACTTTAAGGATTATTTAAATGAAGTAGTTTCATTATTCAGTTCCAAGATTGAAAAATCCAGAATTGAATTTATGGTCGATATTGATTCAGGGATACCTGATAACATTAAAATCGATACTCAAAAAGTCAGATATATACTCCTTAACATTTTAACAAACTCTATACGCCTAACAGAAAGAGGAAAAATTTCAATATCGATTTCCGCACCGAGTGCCAAAAAACTTGTATTTAGAATTTCTGATACCAGTCCAGGATTAAATGCTAAAAAAAGTAATGAGTTCTTTCAACCCTTTGCTCTAAATGAACTACAAAGTTCTAAGTTTGGCAATTTAACCGGTTTGGGTCTATCTCTAACAAAAAAATATATTGAATATCTAAATGGTGATATCAGTATCTCAAGCGGAATTGGAAAAGGAATTACTTATACTTTTTCAATAACTGGTGAAATTCTTACTTCGATTGAAGGGCAATTGTCAGTTCTTCCAAAACCTGTCGGTACAAAAAATAAAGTGCTTGTGGTAGAAGATGATTATGCAACTTCAAAATTGTTAAGTAATTATTTATCTAAATGGGGATACGAACCAACAATTGTAAACTCAGCACAGCAAGCGATGAAGATTGTTGAAACCCAACAGTTCTTAGCTGTGATAATGGATATCATCCTGCCGGATGCAAATGGATTTGAACTGCTAAAACAATTCAGAGAAAATCCACTTACAAAGCATATGCCAATTATTGTTTGTTCCGTTGAAGCAGAACAGCAAAAAGCATTTATGATGGGCGCTGTTGAGTATTTTGTAAAACCAATAAACTATAAATATCTGGTTGAAGTTCTTACAAGTTATAAACTCAAAAAAGATTCAAACATACTTATTGTTGATGATGATGTTCCGACCCTTAATCTAATTAAAGAAGCAGTTGAGCAAGCCGGATTTAATGCCATTGCAGAACATCAATCATCCAAAGTAATGGTAATGATTGAGAATATGAATTTAGATCTCGCAATTATTGATCTTGATATGCCTGTAGTAAATGGTTTTGATTTAATCAAAATGATAAAGTCAAATAAGAGCTTTGCAAAACTTCCCATCATTATTTACACAGGTAAAGAATCATATCAGGATGATCTTAAAAAAATTGATGGCTTGTTTACAGATCTATTGCAAAAAAACAGCACCAATATCGAAGATCTTGCAGAAACTGTAAATGCAATGATTAATAGATATGACCAACCGGCAACACCTGAAGAAATAAAAAATGTTAAAGATACAGTTAAGATATTATTGGTTGAAGATTATAAACATTCACAGATAATTGTCACACGACTTCTAAAGAAAAATAATTTTGAATCCATTGTAGTTGTTGAAAATGGTTTACAGGCTTATGAACAAGTTCAGCAGCAATATTACGATCTTATCTTAATGGATATGCAGATGCCTGTTATGAATGGGTTTGAAGCTACACAAAAAATCCGTGAGCTTGATGATTATAGAGAAACTCCGATTATCGCACTAACAGCCTTTGCTATGAAGGGTGATCGGGAGAAGTGTTTGGAAGCAGGTGCAACTGACTATATTCCAAAACCGATCGATAGCCAGGAGTTTATTGAAAAAGTAAAATATTATACTGAGAACAAGGTAATTAAAAAATAGTGCTGCCTTTTCCCTTTTCTTTCCTGTTCAGGGATACAAATACATTTTTGTATTCTTATTTATTCAAATTTAGGATTTCCAAAAATGATTAATGAAACTCCACGTGTTCGATTTGCACCCAGCCCAACCGGTTATCTTCATGTTGGCGGATTAAGAACTGCGTTATACAATTATCTTTTTGCAAAAAGAAATAACGGAAAATTTATTTTAAGAATTGAGGACACAGATAGAAACCGTTATGTTGAAGGTGCTGTTGAGAATTTGATTAAAGCGCTTAACTGGGCTGGATTGAATTATGATGAAGGACCTGAAGTAGGTGGAGATTATGGGCCTTATATGCAATCAGAGAGATTAGATATTTATAAAAAGTTTGCTGATGAACTAATTGAAAAAGGTAAAGCCTACTATTGTTTTTGTACTCCGGAAAGATTAAAATCCTTAAAAGAAGAACAGGAAAAACAAAAACTTCCTCAAGCAAAGTACGATAAACACTGTCTTCATCTTTCAAAGGAAGAAATCACAAATAATCTTGCTGCAGGAATAGCTAAAGTTGTAAGATTAAACGTGGAGCAAAATCATACAATCAAGTTTGATGATATTATTCGCGAACAAGTTGAGTTTGAAAGCAATAATGTTGATGATCAGGTTTTGATTAAGAGTGATGAATATCCAACATATCACCTTGCAAATGTAGTTGATGATCATCTAATGAAAATCACCCATGTTATTCGTGGCGAAGAATGGCTCTCATCAACTCCAAAACATGTTTTGCTCTATGATGCTTTCGAATGGGAACGACCGATATTTGCCCATCTCCCACTTTTGCTAAATCCGGATAGATCAAAACTAAGTAAAAGACAGGGCGATGTTGCAGTTGAAGATTATCGTGACAAAGGATATTTAAAAGAGGCTCTATTAAACTTTGTTGCTCTGCTTGGATGGAATGCTGGTGATGATAAAGAGTTTTACTACATGGATGAACTGATTTCCAGCTTTTCTTTAGAAAGAGTTAACAAAGCAGGAGCCGTATTTGATCTTCAAAAATTAAACTGGCTAAATGCTGAACATCTTCGCAAAAAAACAAACGAAGAATTATTATTGTTGTTAAAAGATGAGATTCAAAAATCTAAATACAACAATCAAAACTTTTCTGATAACTTTTTGATTCTGATTATTGAAGCAATGAGAGAAAGAGTTTCCTTCATAAAAGAGTTTATAGATACTTGCACTTACTTTTATGAAGCACCAACAGAGTATGAACAGAAATCAATTGAAAAGAACTGGAAACCTGAAACTCCTGAACATTTAATTAAACTTAAAGAAGAATTTGCTTCATTAAACAATCCAATAAAAGAAGATTTTGAACATTCTTTAACAAAAGTTTCTGAAGAAATAAATGTCGGTAAAGGAAAACTTATTCATCCATTAAGGTTAGCAGTTTCAGGACAGAGTACCGGACCAGGTATGTTTGATTTACTTTTTATTCTTGGCAAGGATGAAGTTGTTAGGAGAATTGAAACTGCTATTGAGAGAATAAAATAAAAGCGAAAATTCTGTTACACTTTTAATTTAAGTGTAACAGAATAAATGACACATATAAATCACTTCTTTCCGCCTGTTTTAGCCCAGGTATCTTTTAAAGTTACCGTACGATTGAAGACAAGTTTTTCCTTGTTTGTATATTTTGTATCCACACAAAAATATCCCTGTCTTTCAAACTGAAAACGATCACCAGGCGTTGCGGATTTTACAAATGGTTCAAGTTTAGCATTTGGAACGATCTCAAGAGAATTAGGATTTATTAAATCTTTGTAGTCTTTATCTTTCTCACTCGCTGAGTCTTCAACTATTAATAATCGGTCGTACAATCTAACTTCACAATCAACCGCATCTTTTACTGAAACCCAATGAATTGTTCCTTTAACTTTTTTAGTGCTTGTACCTGTTCCGCTTTTTGTTTCAACATCATAACTGCAATTAAGTTGAACTACTTCCCCATTTTCATTTTTAATTACTTCATCACACTTAATTATATAGGCATAGCGCAATCTAACTTCACCACCAGGAATTAATCTATGAAATCCTTTAGGAGGATTTTCCATGAAATCACTTTTCTCAATATAGATCTCTTTTGAAAATGGAACTTTACGATGCCCCATTTCATCATCTTCAGGATTATTTACTGCCTCTAATTCTTCCTCGCCTTCGTAATTTGTAAGCACAACTTTTAATGGATAAAGAACGGCCATAACTCTTTGTGATTTTTTATTAAGATCTTCACGAATGGCGTGTTCAAGAACAGCAACCTCAGTCATTGCATCGCGCTTTGCGACTCCAATTATTTCTGCAAAATTTTGAATTGCCTCTGGTGTATAACCTCTTCGTCGATAAGCAGAAATGGTAGGCATTCTTGGATCATCCCAATCATCAACAAATTTCTGCTCAACAAGTTCAAGCAATTTACGCTTACTCATAACTGTGTATGTTAAATTCAAACGTGCAAATTCTATCTGCTGCGGATGATGAATTTGAAGTTCATTTAAGAACCAATCATATAAAGGTCTGTGTACTTCAAACTCAAGTGTACAAATTGAATGAGTAATACCTTCGATTGAATCTTCTAATCCATGCGCCCAATCATAAGTTGGATAGATGCACCATTTATTCCCGGTTCGATGATGTTCTGAATGTATGATACGGTACATAACAGGATCACGCATAAGCATATTTGGAGATGACATATCAATCTTTGCACGAAGAACCTTTTCACCATTCTTGAATTCACCTTTTCGCATCCGTTCAAACAGATCAAGATTTTCATCAGTAGAACGATTGCGATTCGGGCTTTCTGTTCCAGCTTCAGTAACGGTTCCGCGTAATCCACGCATAGTTTCAGGATCAGAATCATCTACATAAGCTTTTCCTTTTTTGATAAGCTGAACTGCCCAATCATACATCTTATCAAAATAATCTGATGCATAAAATATTCTATCCTCAAAATCACCACCAAGCCATTTTACATCTTCGATTATAGAATCAACATATTCCTGATCCTCTTTAGTTGGATTAGTATCATCAAATCTTAAATTAAATTTCCCTTTGTAATCGCGAGCAATTCCATAATTAAGACAAATAGATTTTGCGTGTCCGATATGCAGATAACCATTTGGTTCTGGTGGAAATCTTGTATGAACGTTGCCATTCCATTTATTAGTCTTTAAATCTTCATCAATTATTTCGTAGATAAAGTTTTTGGATTTTTCTTTAGAAGAATCGTTAATGTTTGGGATATTGTTTTCCATAATTCCAATATTAGTTGTTTAATACAAAAATAAGGAAAGATGGATTAAAGCGTAAGTGTACAGCAGTATTTAAATAGCGTAGGAATGTGATATACTAAAGAAAAAGAAAAAAGCTTAAGGACGAGAAAGAGATGTAAATTAAACCCGTCCCGAAACTTTATAAATGTTCAACATCTGAAGAAAATATTCAATCTTGTTTCTGTCTAAAAGATTTGGAATTCTTTTAAAGTTAGAATAAACTTTTGTGATTCCTGTAAATCTTCCAAATTCATTAACCATTCTCTGAACGATTTTACCATCATCTTCGATGTCATAATGTCCGTCCTGACCGATGTATGTTCGCATATTTTATTCCAAACTAAATTAATCAAAAACTATGTTATCTGGTTTTTCAATTGCATCGATATAAGAAATTTCTGGTATGTGATTTTCTTCGAGAAGATCTTCAATTTCTTCTTCGCTATAATCATCAACATTCTCCCAATTACTAACCAACAAGAAAACAACATCATCTTTCTGTTGTCTTTTGTTTTTTGTTTTGTAAGTTTTTTTCATGCTAACTCCTTTTAAGTTTAACTTACAAATAACAATCATTGTGCCAAAATCAACACGCGGTGAATTGTACCAGAATTTTAAAATAAATTACTGATCTCTTGATTATTCTTTTTATGGTGCACTAATGTATTGGTTAGTTACAGTAAGTTATTTATCTTTTGCCCACAAATTTCGAACAATTGCCGAAATGGCGGAATTGGTAGACGCGCTGGACTCAAAATCCAGTGGGGCTAACACCTCGTGCCGGTTCGAGTCCGGCTTTCGGTACTATTGCCTCCTTTTTGGGAGGCTTTTTTTTAACACTTGTACCTTTTGTCATTATAAATCATATTGTAAAAAAATATTACATTAGTATGGATGAATATTTCTAGAATACTTTCAATAACGTTTATTTCAGTTCTGCTCTCTCTGATTTATAATCATTTTAATCCAAATGGATTGAAATTTATTAGAGAGAAACAGGTTTTAAATTGGGAGAGCAATTCCCTTTCTGAATCTGACTCTATGTATTCTTCAATGTCTGAGAAAAATATAAATGCTTTAAAACCATCTGATTCTTTAGTAATTGATAAAAAAAACAAGTCAATAGAATCATTTCAGAAACCTAAAGCCATCAAAACAGATTTTGCTTATAGGCTATTTATGGATGGTGTAAAATTTATAGACGCACGCTCAGCAGATGAATTTGCTGAAGGACATATAAAAGGTGCGGTTAATATTCCCTTTTACGGTTCAGAAAATTATTTAGATGTTATAAACAGCTTGAATAAAAATGAAATTGTTGTTACTTATTGCAGTGGTGCTGATTGCGATATTAGTATTCTTTCTGGTGAAGAACTTTTTGAGATGGGATTTAAAAGAGTTTATGTTTTTATAGACGGATATGATGAGTGGACTAAAAATAATTACCCGACAAGCAAGAACTAATTAAATGAACAATTTCTTTTCAAATAAATATTTATTGTTGGTTACCCGAATAGGTTTAGGATTTATTTTTATATATGCTGGAGCCGAAAAGATATCTGATCCTGAAGCATTTGCCATTTCAATTTCTAACTATCGTTTACTTCCAATAGCAACTATAAACTTTTTTGCAATCACTTTACCTTGGATTGAACTAGTAGCAGGTATCTTATTGATTTTTGGAATTGCGGTCAAAGAAAATTCCTCAATTTTATTTTCTATGCTTTTAGTATTTACAATTGCAATTGTAATTAGTTTGTTTAGGGGATTAAGTATCGATTGCGGCTGCTTTGGTAAAGGTTCACAAATAGGTTTATTAAAACTTGTCGAAAACACATTAATGTTTATTGGTTCTTTTTTATTAATGGTTTTTGGATCAGATCTTTTCAAGCTTAAGTCTGAATAATATTTTTATTTATCAGCGGAATGCTTATTAATCGTCTCCATGGTATCTCTTAAAACTCCAAGTGATCTTTGACTTAAAAGATCGATCTTAACCAAACCTAAATCTTCAATTGAATACATATCCGGTTGTGTTATTATCAAACCTAAACCTTTATTCTTTGCATATTCCAATGCACAGTAATCGGTTATTTTAGTTTGTGTAATCACAATACCACTTGGATGAATACTTAAATGTCTTGGAAAGTTCGCGATCTTAGATGCGAGGTTTACAATTGTTTTCCAGGGCTCTTTATCAAATCCCAAATTTTTTGATTCAGGAAACATCTCCGAAATCTTTGGCAGATTTACTGCATTAGTCCAGGGAATTTTTTTACTGTACTTAGATATTTCTCTATCAGAAATACCAAATGCTTTTGCTGTTTCTCTAAATGCCGAACGAGCTTTAAATGTTATCGTAGTTGAAATCATCGCAACTCTTTCATAACCATATTTCTCAAAAACATATTTAACAATTTCATCACGTTCTTTCCATGAAAAATCTATATCAACATCTGGCGGGCTGCTTCTTGCTTTATTTAAAAATCTTTCGAAATAAAGATTTAGTTTTATCGGGTCTACCTGAGTTAATTCAAGACAATAAGCCACCAAACTATTTGCAGCAGATCCCCTTCCAATTGTCATCATTCCCCTCTTCTTAGCCTCTTGAACAATATCCCAAATAATTAAAAAGTAATCAGTAAAATTTAATTCGTTTATTACACTTAACTCGTACTCTAAACGATTTTTTATTTTCTCATCTACATGATCATACTTTTTTCTTAAACCATTAAATGCTATTATACTAAGTAAAGACGATGTGTTTATTTTTTGACTTGTTTGATAAGATGG
Source organism: Ignavibacteriaceae bacterium (assembly GCA_041738675.1). Taxonomy (GTDB): domain Bacteria; phylum Bacteroidota; class Ignavibacteria; order Ignavibacteriales; family Ignavibacteriaceae; genus IGN3. The sequence continues at coordinate 117,059 of JBGSPH010000032.1, read as the reverse complement.
ATACTTAAACTCACCAAGTTTCAAATCAACTTTGCATTCATCAGCAATTTTATAAGTGTTAGCAATTGCCTCTGGTATTTTTTTAAATTGTTGCTCAATCTCTGTTGATGACTTAAAGTAAAACTCTTCATCAACTAATTCTTCATTGGATATAGATGCGATAGTTTGATTAAGTCTTATTGCGGTTATAAGTTTATGCAATTCATAATCTTTCTTCTCCCAAAAGTAAACCGGACTTGAAGCCACTATCGGAATTCTTTTCTGCTTTGAAAATTCATAAAGTTTTAGTGCATTTTTTTTATTTGATTTAGTCGGAATGATTTCTGCATAAATAGAATTATTTTGATTTATGATTTCCAAAAATTCATTTTGCGGAGTGATGAAGATTAAATTCTTCCAAGCGGCTTTTAAGATTTTCGTTACTGAAAAATCACCATTTAATTTTCTCTGAGTGATAATTCTACAAATATCAGAATAACCTTCATTATTCTTTGCAATACATATTACATATTTTTTATCATTACCTGGCTCTGTTATGCAAGTTCCAAGAATTGGTTGAATACCGACTTCATATGCTTTTTTGGCAAATTGTATCAGACCATTCATTGCATTGGTATCTGTTATAGCGATTGATTTGATATTGTTTTGCTTACAAGTACTAATAAGCTCATCAATCCTGATTGTACCTTGAAGTAAGGAAAAATTTGTATGTGTGTGCAGATGAATCATTTAAGTTGTAATAGTTGATGTGAAATTAATGAAAGGAAGAAACTATGAAAAGATTTTTTCTGAAATTTATTTAAGATGCTTGAATGCTTTCTCAGCAATATCTTTTCTATAATTCATTCCATCAAATGATATTTTGCTAATTGCTTCATAAGCTTTTTGCTGAGCTAGTTTGAAATTTTGGTTTTTAATCACTGTGGTTACACCTAAAACTCTTCCGCCATTAGTCAATATTTTATCTGCTTCTCTTTTTGTACCTGCGTGATAAACAATAACCTCATCATCAATTTTCTCTAATCCATTTATCACAAATCCCTTTTCATAATTATCAGGATAACCTTTGGATGCAGCAACAATACAGACAGAGCATCCGCCAGAATATTTAACAGCATTTAAATTTAACTTCCCAACAGCAGCAGAATAAAGTAACTCAAGAAAATCACCATCCAATATCGGAAGAACAACTTGTGTTTCGGGATCACCAAATCTGCAATTAAACTCAATTACTTTTGGACCTGATTTAGTAATGATCAAACCGGCATACAAGCAACCAATAAATTTATTATCCGTCCTAACCATTTGAGCAAGAACAGGTTTGATGATTCTAGTTTCAATTTCTTTTAATAATTCTTCAGTAATTATCGGAGCCGGAGCATATGCACCCATCCCACCGGTATTTTTACCAGTATCACCGTCACCAATTCTTTTATGGTCTTGTGCAACAGGTAAACAGACAAATCTTTCTCCATCAGTAATTGCAAATATTGAAGCTTCTTCACCCACTAAAAATTCTTCAATTATTAATTTATTTCCAGAATCTCCAAAAATCCTATGCTCAAGAATTTCTCTGATTGCGGATTCAGCTTCAGATTTATCGCTGCAAATTAAAACACCTTTTCCGGCAGCTAATCCGTCAGCTTTAATTACTATTGGATAATTAATAACTTCTAAATATTTAATAGCTTCCGATAATTGAGCAGATGAAAACTCAACATATTGCGCTGTGGGGACTGATGCATCAATCATTATTTTTTTCGCAAAAGATTTGCTGGATTCAATCCGTGCAGCATTTGCCGATGGACCAAATACTTTAAATCCTTCGCTTCTTAAATGATCACTCAAACCATCTACTAAAGGCTGTTCGGGACCAATTACAACTAAATCAATTTTCTTTTCTTCACAAAAATTTGTTATCTCTTTGTGATTATTGACATCAATTGTGAAGTTTAATGCAATGGTTTCTGTACCGGGATTTCCGGGAATGCAATAAAGTGATTTTAGTTTTTTGCTTTGATTGATCTTTAAAGCGATGGCATGTTCTCTTCCACCAGAACCAATGACTAAAACATTCATTAAACTTCAGCTCGCAGCTTTAGTTGGAATTGCTTAGTTAAGACTTCTGTAAGATTATCTCTTCTAAATTTTTCTAAAACCTCATCAGATGGAGCAGGAAGATTATTGTTTTTATAGTCATTGTATATTTTAAGAATTGTATTTTTTATTTCATCAATATTATTGGGACTGCAAATATATCCTGCACCCGATTCCTCAACAGCCATTTTTGCAGCACCATCAGGCACACAAGCAAGAATCGGTTTTTTAGCTCCAATATACTCATACACTTTTCCCGGGAGTATTGCATCAATGTTTCTTCGTCTACCAACCATAAACCAAAGCACATCTGCAGATTTTAACTTTGCAATTGATTCATCGTGATTTACATAGCCATGATCTTTAATAAAATCCTGTAGTTTTAGTTTACGAATAATTTTCTGATTTTCTTTTCTTAAGAAACCCACAAAATGTAATTCGATGTTTGCGGCAATATCAGGTCTTTCGATAGTTAACTGCTTAAAAGCTTTTAAAAGAAAAACTGGTGAACTATAAACCATAAAAATTCCTGAGTACATTAAAACCATTTTATTTTGTGGTTTTGGCTGCGCAGGAATCTTATCAAAATCTTCGTGATCATATCCGTGCGAGACAATTACAATATCTTCAAAGGTTAAGAAAGGATATGTGTTAAGTAGCTTTTCCTTAATTTTTCTATTGGTAACCAGAATTCTATCTGCAGCTTTTAAAGCATAATATTCTTTATTCTTATGAATTATTTTATGAAAGGGCGTTGGATAAAAAGCGAAGTAACTTTTGTACCAAAGATCCCTGTAGTCTGCAAATAAGGGAACATCATGTTTCTTTTTAATTTTTGCAATTGCATCAAATGCAGAAAATGGAGGACAGGTAACAAACATTGCATCAAATTTTTCAGTTGAAAGGATCTCATCAATTTTAATTGCAGCCAGGTTTGACCAGGATTTCTTATTATCAGGTATAAAAAATGTTTGGCTCAGTTTATCAAGGATATTTCTAAAAAATTCACCCGGAACTTTAACAGTTCCAAATTTTGATAGAATAGAATTTGGTTCATTACTTCCGGATACTCTGATTATCCTAATCTTGGATTCAATTAGTTCTTTACTTAGCGATTTATCGTGCGCAAAATATGCGACATCACCTGTAGTGATAACTGTAGGCTCCCAATTATAGTTCTTCATGTATTTCACAAACTTCAAAGTTCTTTGAACTCCGCTGAGACCTAAAGGTGGAAAATAGTATGCAACAACAAGAACTTTAAACATTTTAAATACTTACCCTATTTATGACTTTGATAATTTGGAGATTCTTGTGTCAGAATTACATCATGCGGGTGACTTTCTTTGAGTCCGGCTAATGTGATTCGGATGACCTTACTTTTTGTCTTTAATGATTTAATATTAGCATTACCTGTGTATCCCATTGAAGCTCTTAAACCACCAACTAATTGATAAACCGTATCTTCAAGCGGACCTTTATATGGAACTCTGCCTTCTATGCCTTCGGGAACAAGTTTTTTGATGTCATCTTCAGCATCTTGAAAGTATCTGTCTTTGCTACCCTTTTTCATTGCACTTAATGAGCCCATACCACGATAAGATTTGAAACTTCTACCTTCGTACAGAATTTTTTCACCAGGACTTTCTTCAACTCCGGCAAAAAGTCCACCAATCATTACAGAGTCTGCTCCGGCAGCAATCGCTTTAGGAACATCACCAGTTTGTTTGATACCACCATCCGCAATAAGCGGAATACCAAATTTTTTGCTAGCACTATAAGCCTGCGCAATTGCAGTAATTTGAGGAACTCCAACTCCGGCAATAACTCTTGTTGTACAAATCGAACCAGGACCAATTCCAACTTTAATGGCATCAACTTTACAGTTTATAAGATCAAGTGCAGCTTCATAAGTTGCTATGTTACCAACAATTAGCTGTATATACTTAAATTTTTTACGAATATCCTTTACTGCCTTTAATACACCTATAGAATGTCCGTGAGCAGTATCAATAACAATAGCATCTACTCCCGCATCTGTTAATGATTTTACTCTATCAACTGTATCATAAGTTACCCCAACCGCAGCACCAACTCTCAATCTGCCTTGCTCATCTTTGCAGGCATAAGGGTGTTTTTTCTTCTTGAGAATATCCTTGAATGTTATCAATCCTCTTAGTTTACCTGACTTATCTACTACCGGAAGTTTTTCAATCTTATATCTTTGCAAAATTACTTCAGCTTTTTCTAATGTTGTCCCCATAGGCGCAGTAATGAGATTTTCTTTTGTCATTAAATCAGAAACTTTAAGTTTTCTATTTGGTTCAAATCTTAGATCTCTATTGGTAAGTATGCCAACAAGTTTATTGCTTGCATCTATTATTGGAATACCGGATACTCTATACTTTTTCATAATTTCAAGAGCATCCCCAATAGTTTTATTCGGAGTTAATGTGATTGGATTCCTTATCATTCCACTTTCTGATCTTTTAACTTTATCGACTTCATGGCATTGATCTTCTATGCTAAGATTCTTATGTAGAATACCAATGCCTCCTTCTCTAGCAAGTGCTATAGCCATTGATGCTTCTGTGACTGTATCCATTGCAGCGGAGATTATAGGAATGTTTAATTTGATTTCCGGAGTAAGATATGTTGAAATATCAACTTCGCGAGGCAGAATCGATGACTTGCCGGGTACAAGTAAAATATCATCAAATGTTAAACCCATTTCTAAAAATTTCTTATCAATCATATAGTTCCTTTTTTATCACAAACTAAAATAGAAAAATTAATCGAACGCCGGAATGCCGGTTATATCTTCGCCAATTATTAAAGTATGCATCTCATGCGTTCCTTCATAAGTAATCACAGATTCCAAATTAGCAGCGTGCCTCATCACCGGATACTCATCTAAAATACCATTTGCTCCCAAAATCTGTCTTGACATCCGCGCAATATCTAAGGCTACTTCACAATTATTTCTTTTTGCCATCGAAACTTGAGAGTGTTTTAGTTTTCCTTGATCCTTTAATCTTCCAAGTTGTAAATTCAATAATTGAGCTTTGGTAATCTCTGTAACCATATATACTAATTTACTTTGAGTCATTTGATATGCAGCGATTGGTTTGCTGAATTGTTTTCTAGATTTTGCATAATTCAAAGCAGAATCATAACAAGCCATCATAGATCCAACAACTCCCCAAGCTATTCCATATCTCGCTTGATTTAAACACATTAAAGCATTCTTTAAACCTTCAGTTTTCGGGAGCAAGTTTTCTTCAGGTAGGAAGATATTATCAAAAACTAATTCAGATGTAATTGATGCTCTTAGTGAATGCTTTCCTTTCATCTCAGGAGCAGTAAATCCTTTCATCCCTTTTTCCACAAGAAAACCACGAACAACTCCGTCAAGTTTAGCCCAAACAACAGCTACATCTGCAATGGTGCCGTTCGTAATCCACATCTTAGCACCATTCAGAATATATCCACCATCAACTTTATATGCTTTGGTAATCATACCTCCCGGATTAGATCCAAAATCAGGTTCTGTAAGCCCGAAGCAGCCAATCTTTTCTCCTTTAGCTAAACTGGGAAGCCATTTATCTTTTTGTTGTTCACTTCCAAAAATGTAGATAGGATACATAACCAAAGCACTCTGCACTGAGGCAAAACTTCTGATTCCGCTATCTCCTCTTTCTAATTCCTGCATAATCAATCCATAAGCGACATTGTTTAGTTCTGCACATTCATACTTTGCTGGAAGAGTTGGACCAAATAATCCCATTTCCGCCATCTTGGCAATTAGTTGTTGAGGAAATTTAGATTCTCTGTTGTATTCTTCAATTATCGGAATTACTTCTTCGCTAACAAATTCGCGCACTGTATTCCTTATCATCAACTCTTCTTCAGACAGAAGGGAATCAATGTTAAAATAGTCTACTCCTAAGTACTTGCTCATTTATTCTTTCTAAAATTTGATTGTTGAAAATTATTAAAACGTAGTAAGAGAAACAATTTTAATTTCATAAATCATTATTTGCTTCTCAAGACCAAAATTACCTTGATTAACTCAATAAATAGTACAATCTTTACTGCGTGTTAAATTTGAGCAATAAAATATCGAAATTATCGGCGTACATTGTTTTATTAGGTTATTTAACAATAACTACTGCAAATGTATTCCATCATCACAATATTGATTTAGGGAAATTGCTTTCTTCCTTAAGTTCATCCGAAAAGGAACAGACTAATCATATTAGTCTGATCGGCTCCGAAATTTTTTGTGTTGTTCATTTTGCATACAGCTCACTGCATAATTCAATAATTTCTGACTGCAATCCCATTAAACAAATTCAAAATAAGCCAGATGATATTGAAACAAGCGCTGTTTCGACAAAACCAACTAAAGAGACTATTCTTAATTTCTGCCTTAGAGCTCCTCCTTTTTCTATCTCCTAATTTTCGTTCAGTAAATAATCACAATTAATTTTTCAAGGAGAAGAAAATGACTTCATTCTTATTTAGGTATGCCTATATCTTTTTAGCTTTAGTACTTATAACTGTCTCAGTAACTGGCTGCAGTGATGAGTCAGATCCGGTAATTCCACCTTCTGAACATTTTGAACCTGAAGGTTGGGTAGTTAGAGACGCTACAACAAAACCTATTCTAGTAGTTTGGCAGGGAGTAATTCAAACTACATGGAATTCCACTACTGTTCCGGATACACTTTATGCGCCACTTAATGCCCTATCGGATCACTTTACAGTTAAGTTTCTGGATATCAATAAAAATATTATAAATCCTCCAACCGATGCCGATCATCAGTTTGGTTGGCTGATAACTGATCCTTCAAAACTCACTATCATTCAAGATAATCCTACAGATTGGGCTTTTCATCTTAAAGGATTAACCATGGGAACTACAACGCTTGAATTACAAGTAATGCACGTTGGGCACGTTGATGTTAAAACACCAAAGATCCCTGTTATTATCCGGGAAGATACAACCGCTTACGGCGAACCAATTGGTTTGAGATTAAGCTATGAAGATGATGGAACGGTCTTAGCAACTGCTACTGATTTGTTATCTACAGGCTCGTTGGATGTTCAAAAAGATTCTCTAACCGATCATATCGAAATTGAATTTTATGACGACCAGAATAGATATTACCAACCTGAATATCCATTGCACACTTTAGGATTTACTGTTGCAAATCCAACAATTGCGGAGATACTTCCTGAAGCTGGTGAACCCTGGGTAATCAGAGTTAAAGGTTTAGCTACAGGTTCAACAACCGTTACTATTAAGCTACTTGTGTCCGGGGTTGAGGAGTTTGTTTCGTTTCCAATAAATGTAAATGTACAGTAAATGTTTAGATTAAATTTAATTGATCATCACCTTTTATGGGTGATGATCATCTTTATTTTTTCTGTTAATACAGTTTTAAATTCGCAATCAAGAGAGTTGGGAACATTAGAAGGGATTGTATTGGATGGCTCTTCAGATCAACCATTAGAAAATGCGATTGTTAAATTAATTGAGCTGGAAAAATTTGATGTTACAGACAAGAACGGAATTTTTGAATTAAAGTCGCTTCCATTTGGTGATTACAATATTGAGATATCATTTGTTGGGTATAAAACTACCAAGACATCCATAAAGATTGATAATGAAATTAACACTGGTTTGTTAGTTCATTTATTCACTCTACCGTTTCAAACATCAACTGTTGTTGTTACAGGTTTGCATACAAATACAAAGTTTGATGATATGAACGAGTTCATAAATGTTCTTAAGGGAAAAGAACTACAGCGTGAACTTGGTTTAACCCTGGCATCAACTCTAAAGAATGAAACTGGATTGGCAATCAGAAGTATGGGTCCCGCACCAGCAAGACCCGTTATTCGTGGATTAGGCAGTGATAGAATTGCAATTACCGAGGATGGGATACAAACAACTGATCTATCTGCAACTTCGCCCGATCATGCAGTCTCAGTTGAACCTTTTACAATTGATAGAATTGAGGTTATAAGAGGTCCAAAAGTTCTATTAAAAAATTCAACAACAATGGGTGGAGTAGTAAATATCATAAGAGATGAAATTCCAAGAGAAATTCCCAGTACATTTTCTGGAAATGCGGGGTTCTATGGTGAGTCTGTAAACTCAGGTTATCTGGGTGGTATGGTTGCACAATTACCAATAGGAAATTTTGTTTTGCGAGGAGAAGCAACCAAAAGACGAGCGGATGATATGAGAACACCTATCGGCACTCTTGTAAATTCAGATATAGCAACTGATAATTTTAGTGCTGGTCTTAGTTACATTGATGGTTGGGGTTATATAGGTGTCAGCATCAGAGAATTTAAATCTGATTATGGAGTTCCAGGCGGCTTTATAGGTGCACATCCTAACGGTGTTGATATCAGTATGCTTAAACGCCAGATAAACGGAAAGATTAATTATCTGATAAATTCTGAATCATTTGAAAATATAGAGTTTCAATTATCCCGTGATTATTATAAACATACCGAATATGAAAGGGATGATATAATTGGTGCTCAGTTTGTTATCTATAATCTTAGGGGAAGTTTAGATATTTCAAATAAAAAAATAGGGCTTTTAGATTTTGGAACATCGGGAATATCATTTGAGGCGAGAGATTTTAATATTGGCGGATATGTATTTACACCGCCAACAAAATCGTTAAAACTCTCAGGATATTCTTTTCAGACTTTTGAATTAACTGATTTTAGTTTTGAAACTGGATTTCGAATCTCGTATGATGATTTTAATCCTGATGATTCAAACCCAAGTACTAATAATGAGGTAATAATCGATCGAAAGTTTTTTAGCTATTCCCTATCACTTTCAACGCTTTATTCAATAAACAAAACTATTTCACTTGGAATAAATATTAATAAAACTTCAAGAGTTCCAACTATTGAGGAACTGTATTCAGAAGGCCCTCATTTGGCAGCATATTCTTATGAAATAGGAAATCAAAACCTTGATAGTGAAAGTGGAATTGGAGCAGAGTTATTTACTTATCTAAAAACTGAAGATATATTTTTAATGTTAACTTTATTTAGAAATGATTTTTCATATTTCATAACTCCAAGAAATACCGGGAAAATCAATAGCCAAACTCTTCTACCCATTTATCAAACCGAAGGCGTTAGCCCTATATTTTATGGATTTGAAAGTTATTTTGAATTAAAGCTATCAGAATATTTTACATTCTCAAATTCTTTAAGTTATACTTATGGTGCATTTAAGAATCCAAATTCTCCCCTTCCTCAAATACCGCCGCTTAAAAATATCATTCAATTAAAATATCTTAACGGAAGTTTTATCACTGGAATCAGTACTGAAATTGCAGCAGCTCAAAATCGTGTAGATTTATTTGAAACAACAACCGCAGGGTTTGCAGCATTCAGTGCTTTTGTCCAATACTCATTAGAAACTGGTGCACTTATTCACAACATCTCCTTAAACGGAGAAAATTTATTAAACAAAGAATACAGAAATCATTTATCTCGTGTAAAAGTTATAATGCCGGAAGCAGGAATAAACTTTAAATTAAGCTATAGATTATATTTTTAATATTAGCTGTAAGATATTATCTTTGTTCTTCAAATTTTCAGCTTTGGAGAGGTGGGTGAGTGGCTGAAACCAACGGTTTGCTAAACCGTCGTAGGGATTAAACTCTACCGCGAGTTCGAATCTCGCCCTCTCCGCAAAAAGCTTCCCAAAAAGGAAGCTTTTTTATTTTATTTCTACTTCTTTAACTCTCCAATTATTTCTGAATCATAATACCCTTGTTCAATAATCTTATCTCCTCTAAATATTGCCCACTGTGGGATTCTATTTACAACTTTAGTCATTTGATATAATTCCATTGCACTGTTTGTTATAAATAAATAGATAATCTTTTCATTGTTGTATGGGTTGGGTAAAGCTAAAAACAATCCTTCATCAGAGCGACCATAAGTTTTACCATTCCATTCGAAAAAATTCTTTCCAACCTTAAATTTAAGTTGATCACATAATAATTTCATTATACTGTTATCTTCAACATTTCCCATTACTATTAAATCATTATTTCTTAACTGTTTTTCACCTAACTCCGAATCTTTAATGGTTTGAATTAAATCCTCAGTAAATCTATCAGCCAGTGCAGTGCTAAATCTTAACGCCAATGTATGGTTAGCTTCAATTTGTCTTTTGGTTCCATATACTATTTTTGCAGTTTCCCAATCATCAAAAATGTTTGACCAGGTATAATAGTTTTTATGTTTTACTGGAATATCATTTAATGGATTAAACTTAATCCCAGAATTATCACCAGCGACATCAAAGTTAAAAGATTGTTTTAAATCTGTAATCTCCAACATCTTATAAATTTTCCCGCTATCTGATTTAAGTTCCACCATGCACAAAAAGTCATATGGTTTATTTAGTTGTTCAACTTCCAACTGCAGTTTATATTTTCCCTCAGAACTAATAATAGCTGGTTTTATTTCTGGATTCGGTAGATCATCCCGTCTTAACCATTGATTTATAAATGATGTTAAATCTTTACCGCTAATTTTATTTGCTGAAGAAATAAAATTCTCTGTGCTCATTTCTTTTTCACGATATTTCTCGTGAATGGTGAACATCAATTCAGAAAAAACATCATTTCCTAAAAGTAGTCTTAGCTGATGTAGAAGATATGTTCCTTTAATTCTTGGTATTTGATAATTATTGAAACCGGTATAAATTCTTTTGGCATCAATCGGACAAATTGATCCTTCCCTATTTACTGTGTAAAGATATCTGGCATTTAGTTCTGCAAATTGATCTTTGAAATACTTTAGAATTTCATTTTTAGATTTTGGAATTCCTTTAAGCATAGACCAGTAAGCAGCGGAGCCACTGACAAACCAATTTTCTGATTCTGATGCAGGATAAACAGTATTCATCCATAATTTTCGTTCATCATAAGAATAATTTTCAACTACTTCATTATAATTGATTTTATATTCATTCTTCTTTTCCGTAACAGGACTTTGATTTTTCAGCTCTTTAATTTTATCGGAAATAAATATTGGACTTACCACTGAATAACCTAAAGTCAATCTGGGTATTGCACCCGGAAGATCCGGAATTCTGCTATTCTCACCAACAAATTTTTCTCTTAAAGTTACTTTTCCATAGTGAGCAAGGAACACTAAATTTTCAGCCATATCGGAAGTTGTAACTTTACCGTCACAAGCATGTGGTCTGTTTATTGGCGAACTCGCCCAAAGATTCACTCCCGCTATTGCATCAATTTTTCCTTTGTGCTCTTTGTAAAAATCATTGAAGGCAACGTCTCTATTCCAGGGCGCAAATATTAAATCGTACGGCGCGTTATTTGGATTTGTAATGTACTCCTTGCGCACCTCCATATCTTTATTATTATTGTTACACCAATAAAAATCTTTTGTATCACCATAAAACTCATTATTGCCGCTTCTCCAGAGCTTATGTTTTTTTGTTCCCAGCAAGAGCACCGCAATTTCATCAGTCTTTGTATCACCAATCAGCCAATCGTTTGTGTACATTCCATTATTGTCAGTCGTTAAAATCTTAACAACATCATCGATACTGTTTCCATACTGCGCTGCTTTTCTGATACGATTGGACTGGGGAGAACCATCAATATTAAATGGTGTTTGCCCAACCGTTGTCTCGCCTATCATTATACCGGATGCATTCATATAAAAATCTGAACCAGAATGTATCCCACCTGGAAATGTTTGATACACTAATCGATTACCTTCTGTAGGCACTACATCGCATATTACATTCCAATGAGGACCGGTATATCCTCCCCACATAAAAATCTGACCGAATACAATTCTACCATCATTTGTTGATGAATTATTCGCAAGAAAACTGGAACACTTGTGAAGCCGGTTTGGAATATTTAATTCATCTTCACTCTTAAGAAAACTTTGTCCTGATAATTGATTTGGTGTTACACCCATTGCATCTTTTGAATAATCAATATCAATCGCTGAATTTACAGTTACCACATCAAGTAAATCAAGTTTTCGGTTAAACAGTTTTACTGCAGCATTATTTACTCCATCAGCAATACCTTTCATTTCTGTTAGATATTCTGTCTCATATTTTCTTAGCATCATTGCATCAGCAATAAATTTTAGATTATCCCATCCTTTGGTTGGATTATCTTTATTCTGCTGGATACCTAATTTATTTATATACTCAACCAACTCTTCTGCTATAAGGTTTCCATATTGATAACCTCTTTCATACGGGGCACCTTCAATATGTAAATAAATCCATCCCTGATCATCATATCTAAATCCGTTATTGAACCATCTTACTGTTTCCACTGGTATGTAATCAGATATATCTTCAACTTTAAAGAGTTCAATGCTATCGAACCAAACTTTACCTTTTGCATTTCCATTATTACCAAACTGTAATTTTATTTGATCAGATTTTTGTGTTGCGATAAATGAAACCTCAATCTTTGTCCATTCAGTTGTTGCACCAACAGACTGAGAGTGATTTGTGAATGGAAAGGATTGCATTGATATAGAAGCAGCAACAGAAGTTGGATAACGATCTATCGGATCTGTTATTGCATTTTCTGTTTTTACCCACGCACTAAGTTTATAAAGATGTCCAATCTTTAGCTCAACAGGATCAGAGATAACTTCGCTTTTATTCCAATCCTTATGAACAACAAGAATACTGTTTGATCCTGATTTTGCAATACTTTGGTCAACGGAGGTTGTTGAGATATTGATGAATTGCCAATTTAAAACTGAGGAAGAACCTGAAACGTTTTCAAAATCATTGTTCTTTATTTCAGTTTTTTTGTCCGATACAGAAATATTCTGAGCATTGTTTTGTGGGTTAAATAAAAGCGATGCTGCAAAAATAAAAAACAAAATACTTTTCGATGCCATACCTGAAATCCTCATATTGATGGATATTTCGATAAACTTTATTTATAAAATAATTTAACTTTCGTTAAAAGACTAAGAACCTAAATTAACTATTAAAAATAAATGAGATTCAAATATTAAATTAGGAACAAAGCAAAAAATCTCTTTTGGCAATACGCTGTTTCAAAAGTTTAAATTTTCATCAGACTTTTTTTAATTTACTTCATTCCAAATTAAATAAGCTTTCGATTTTCTAATCATTCAAAGTCTGGCATTCATTTCTGGCAAATCCCAACAATCTCCAATATGGCGGAATGTAGCCATTTTCTCTTTTAAAGCTTTCTGCTTTATTCAATACAAGTATTCTTATAGAGTTATGAAATGCTTTAAATGCTTCGTGCCTTAATGCCGAAGTTGCACTCATTCCTTCAGGAATTGGCCCCGCTTCATTGAACTGGTTGAGAACAACACTATACAATTTTGTTGCCCTGAATATCGGAAGTAAATACCAATCAATTGATATCTCATTACCCTCCTCACTCCATTCCAATATTGCATCAACAACCGCGTTATCAACATGATCCTTGTAGAGTGTTTCTAAATCCCGCCATTCGGTAACAACAGTAAGTTGTGGATCATATTCAAGATCCGACGGTTCTTGTGTTTCAAAATGTTTTACTCCAAAACCTGAAAGTAATTTTGCAGTTCCTAAAGATGAAATTGTAGATTTTCCCATCCAAAGATTAATTCCTAGATTGCTATATTCTAATGATGCAACTTCCGAGCAGAAGAGTTCATCTGAATTTTTATAATCCATTTCAAAATCATAAGGAATATGCTCATTCAGTGCTCTGTTTAGTGAAGCTGTTGCAGCTTTGTGCGGCAGCATCGGGTCAGCAAGTAATTCAGGAAGATCACTTCGCAGTCTTAATACCAGTACACGTAATTTTTTATCTCTCATATAATCTTCAAGTGTTGCAATAGCCACTCCAACTTCAATATGTGCCTCTATTATTGAAGCAGTATTTGTCTGTGGATCAACATAAACCAAAGCCACATGAGAAAAATTTCCCGGATAATCACTTCCTCGAGATATTAATGCTGAAGTAGGAGCACCGCCACGGGATAATAATATATCACCACTATGAATTTTAACACCAAGAAATGTTATGAATGGTGTAATGGAATTTTCGTCGTTTGCATAAGTAAGATTTGGAGTATCATTTTTGTCTGATTGAAGAATAATTTCTTCAACAGCCGCTCGGCTGCCATATATTAATTTATAAAGTGTATTTCTTGAGGTTATTTCATTTAGATCCCAGTATCTGGATTTTTCTTTTAGTATCTGTCGCAATTGATTGTTAAGTTTAATATACCTTTCGGATGAATCAGGACAAGCACCAATTAACGGTGCTGTTTGAAAAAATAAATTCAACAAAGAATCATAAATTCTATCATTCTGTTTCAGGTTCTCTTTTTCAATGTAACTTAATAAATTGTAAAAGTCATTTAAATTATCCCCAATTTGATAATTCAATTTTGAGCACCCTACTGATTGTGCTTTTACAAAATTATCTTCAAGTGAATGCCAAATTGAATCCCTATCCCAAATAAATTGAGTTCCTTCAGCAACTTTAATTTCATCTGGTTGTGGTTCAGGAATGAGTAACAGCAGATAGATAATAATTAACGAAGCTGATATTAATTTTAGTTTTTTCATCAATCTATGCACATAATTTCAAATATAATGCCTAATTAGAAAACACATTTAATGTATACAATTGAAATATATTTAGCCTGATTGACTGTTCCAACTATTTGTGTAAAACAAGAAGTTATTAAAGAGGTGTAGCCGGATAACCCTGCAATAAATTTATCTTATTAAGCATCTGCTTAAAACTATTTCAGATATTTATTATTTCAAATTTTGTATAAAAGTTTTTTTACACTATTTTTGTTCAGCTGTTAACGATTAAGGATTTACCCCGTTCTTAACGTTAGTGCTGACCCTGATGCTTCGGTATCAGGGTTTTTTATTTTAAATTTTGTTAAGCTTCAAACAGTTTAATATTTGAAATTGTTCTAAAAACCAATAAGAATTTAACTTTTTATAAAGTATTTGATAATTTCTTTTACTAATTTTGACTCCAATAAAAACATAAGCCGAAAACAGAAAACACATCAATCTAAATAAAATGTCAATGATTCTTCCTAAGGATTGAAAGTATAAGTATGCTAAAAAAATATATAATTCTTTTTTCTACGATTTTTCTAATTCCATTTTTTGGCTGTGATAATAAAACAGAAAATGTTGAACAAGGTTTGAATGAAAGATTCAAATTCAATCTCGCTGATTATGAAAATGTGCTGAGAAAAAATATCATTATTCCTGATACTTTAAGTATTCTGTTTGAGACTTGTGGCAGAGACTTAGATACAATTAATTACTTTTACTCCACTCAAAACTTTAAACCAATATTTGTAAAAAGTTTTGAATCCCAAGGTTTTGTTGACTCACTTTCGTACATATTAGGACAATCAACTGAACATGGACTAAACCCGGAAACATATCATTATACATTAATCAAAGGTGAATTTTATGAAGTATTAAATCTAAATTCGGATAACAATAAAAGATACTTTCATTTATCAAATGCTGAATTACTGATAGCAGATGCAATCGTTAAGTATTCTGCACATATGCGTCATGGAGTTGTAAGTCCAAGAGAAATTTATCCTGATTCTTATTTCATTCCGTTAAAAGATTCTTTAAATAGACTATTATTTGAACCTTTCAAACAAAATGATATCATCCAATACTTAAACAGCATTCAACCCAAAAGTGATAAGTACAAGAAATTGCAAACAGCACTAAAACGATTTGAATCACTTAAAAATATTGAATGGACAAAAATTCCTATTCCAAGTAAAAAAATAGAAGTCGGTCATAATTATGATAACATAAATTTTGTTGCCAACAGACTTATCACATTGAGTTTCTTAGATACAAACAAAATTAAAATAAAAGATTTTGCTTTCTACGATTCTTTACTCGTCGAACCAATCAAAAGTTTTCAAAGAGCTAATGGTTTTAATGGTGATGGAATTATAGATAAAAGCACTGTTGAAAGGTTAAATATTACTCCTGAAGAATATGCCGATAAAATTAGATTAACTTTAGAAAGATTTAGATGGATTGATTACTCCGATACTACAAAATATATTTTAGTAAACATACCTGATTTCAAACTTTATGCAGTAGAAAATGGGAAAGAAAAATTTAATATTTCAGTATGTGCCGGTAGAAAAGGCGAATGGGAAACACCGAATCTTTATGGAAAAATTTCATATATGGTTCTTAACCCAACCTGGTCGGTTCCTAAAAGTATTATACAAGAAGAAATTGTAAGTGGACTAAGAAAAGATTCACTGTACCTTAAAAAAAGAAACTTTAAAGTTTATAAATCGGGTGAACGTGTAAACCTTGACGAATTGACAGCACGTGATTTAGCTTCCTCAAAAAGCTATACTGTCATTCAGGATCCCGGATTAGGAAATGCACTAGGTAAAATAAAATTTATGTTCACCAATCCCTTTGGTGTTTATTTGCATGATACACCAACAAGAGCACCTTTCAAATATGTTAACAGAGCAGTTAGCCACGGCTGTGTGCGTGTGGAAGAGCCTTTACAATTTGCCGAATATCTGCTTACAAATAACTCACGCTGGACGACTGATTATATAAAGATTGAAATCGGACAGAAGGTTGATGATAAAAATGTTGTTAATGAGTTCTATAGTAAGCGAGATGCGCTTAGAAAAAACCTAAGTTACGGCGTAACTACGGAAGTAAAGTTTGATAACAAAATTCCAGTGTTTTTAGATTATTACACGGTTTGGGTTGATGAAAATGGTATTTTTAATTTTCGTGATGATGTTTATGGAAGAGATAACGAATTAATGAAAATCTTTTTAGACAAAACAAAGTAGGCTTTTTGTCTTTAAACATTCCTAACATCTTAATTGATTTCGTCTTATTAAGGTTATACAGCTTATTTCATTTAGGATTAATTATTTTTACTTTTAACCATTAAATAATCATTGATTGAGCTTTTTCATAATGGTTTTATCCAAGAAGAGAACAAAATTTGTTGCGTTATTGATTACGGTTTTATTTCTCTATAATTCCCTTGGATATCTTTTTCTATACTTCCCCACAAGTCTTCTGATAAAACATTTTGTTCATAAAGCCATAAAAGAAAAAAAAATAAAGCCTGAAGATTTATCAATCCTTTCATTTAAAATTTCTGATCTTAAAAATAACAAATATGATTTTATCTGGAAAAAACCTGGTAAAGAATTTAGGTTCAACGGAAAGATGTATGATATAGAGGATAAAGTAGTAAGCAACGACACTGTTTATTATACAGTTTACTATGATCACAAAGAAAATATTCTTGAAGAACTCTTTTCACTGCATCAAACGGATAATAAAAAAGATAAATCTCCAAGTTCTGTTCAGAGAGTTCTATTAGCTGGGCTTTATTACGAGCAGATAAAAAATTATTTTATTAATATACAAGATATTAACACATCAAACTTGCTGCTCAATAAAAATGAAGCAGTTTTTCATAATTACATTTCTGATGTTCCTACACCACCTCCACGAAATATTATATAACTCCTTATAATAAAAACTCAGAGATTTTTTTAATTGTCTTCTCTGAGCACTATATAATTTTAAATGGTTACAGTATGAATCTTTTTAAGAGAGTTATACTGATGTCTTTTTTTGTTGCATTTTTATGTTCAAATATTTTAGCTCAAAAAAAGGACTCAGTACTATATCTAATCCCAATAGATCAGATTGATTCGATAAAATATCAAACTGACGATGTTATTGTTACAGGTACAAGGACTAATCAAAAAATAATTGATATCCCCTACTCTGTTGTAAGAATTAATGCAACACAATATAAATACGATAAAAGCTCGTTTATTAATGAAGTTCTGAATACCGTGCCTGGTGTATTTATGCAATCACGGTATGGAAATCATGATGTTCGAATATCAATCCGCGGATTTGGCAGTCGTTCTAATACTGGTATACGCGGAGTAAGAATTCTTCTTGATGGAATTCCTGAATCCGAGCCTGATGGACAAACCAGAATTGAAGCTATCGATTTTAATTCTATCGGAAGTATTGAAATCGTTAAAGGTAATTCATCTTCACTTTATACAAATGCACCCGGTGGTGTAATAAATTTTATAAACGATATTAATTTTTCAAAATCATTTGTAACACAGTTTAATGAGTTTGGATCTTTTGAACTCAGGCGAAATGGATTAAAAGTTGGTGTTAGAAATGAAAATTATGGTTTCCTGAATACCTACACATATCACAATTACAAGGGCTATCGCCCGCATAGTGAAGACTACTGGCACATTTTAAATACAGTTTTGGAATCAACTCCTGGCGATAACACTAATCTTCAATTTCTCGGTTACTTTGCAACAGGATTGATAAGACTGCCTGGCTCATTAAACAAAGCTGAATTTGAAGCGGATCCTTTTCAGGCTGCTCAACAGGAGGTTGACAGGGATAGCAAAAGGATCTCTAAAAAAGGAAGAGTTGCTGTTCGCTTCAATTCTAAATTTGGTAAAAATCTAAGCAACGAAATTGAAGTAACCGGATACGGAACAATAAAATACTTCGAAAGAACTGCCAGAACTTATAGAATATTTGATCGTTACGGAGTTGGTGGATCGTTAAAGTACACAAATAAAAGTGAGGTTTTCGATCGTGAAAATGTCTTTACCGTTGGCGGTGATTTATTTTATCAAACCGGACCAATATCTGAATACAATAACATCAACGGATTAAAAGGAGATAACCTTCTTGCTCAGATTGATGAAACAGTTGGAAACTCGGGATTGTATTTACTCAACAATTTTGAACTCTACAATAAGCAGTTATACTTTCTTATCAGTGGCAGGTATGATAATGTTTATTTTGATCAGGTTGATAGATTGAACGCTTCGAGAAATGATAGCAAGAGATTTGAAGCTTTTACTCCCAAGTTTGCTTTAAATTATAAACTAACTCCATCTATTGCGATTTATACATCCTACGGATTTAGTTTTGATTCGCCTGCTGGTAATGAATTAGATGATTATCCACGACCTGATAGACCGGCTTATCTTCTAAATCCGGATTTAGATGCACAGAGCTCCACTAATTTTGAATTAGGTATAAAAGGAAATTTATTAAATGAAGAAAGTAATTTTTTCAAGAATAATCTTTTTGAGTTTACCTTTTTCAATACAATTGTTGAAAGTGAAATTGTTCCTTTTGAAGTTTATGGTGATGTATATTTTAGAAACTCAGCTAAAACAAACAGAATGGGTTTTGAGGCTGGAATCTCCAGCGAATTATACGAAGGATTAAAAGCAACACTATCATATACTTATTCAGATTTTGCGTACGACGAGTATGCAGCAGTATCAATAGACTTAGATTCAACAGGTCAGATTACTGAGTCGTCGCAAGATTACAGCGGAAATGTTGTTCCAAGTGTGCCAGAGCATAATTTTGTTTTCGCATTACAATATCAGTATCGCATCATTTCAAATATTACTGCTTTTATAAAAGGATCATATCAAAATATTAGCGGAATGTATGTTAATGATGCTAACTCAGATAAAACAGATGGATATCAAATTCTGAATTCAACTATTGGTATGGAAATGTTTTGGGGAAATTTTAATATGCTTCTTTCCGGTGGTGTAAATAATATTTTAGATTTAGCTTATGTTGGATTTATAAATATCAATTCAGCTAATGGAAGATTTTACGAAGCTGGAGAACCACAATCCTTTTTCGCTACTTTAAAACTTAATTATGTGTTTTAGTTATAGAAAGATATTATGATCAAAAATATTTTTAATTTATTTTTTTACGTCTTAATCATTAACACCGTCTCCCTTCCACAGGGAGGCGGTTTAATCATTGGAGATAATTTTAGAATTTTTCCGGGTAACACTTCACAAACCGAAGTTTTTATTACCAAGCATCCGACCAATAAAAATATTTTATTTGGTTCAGCAAATACTATTCAGTTTCAGCCAACATTTTTTGTTAGTGAAGGTGTTTATGTATCCACGGACGGCGGACAAAGCTGGTTTGGAAGCGATACATGCAAGGGAGCTAATATTTTCTTTCACGGCGGCGACCCTTCCATAGCTATTGATAAGAATGGTACTTTTATTCTAACAAGAAAAGGCGCAAGCTCATTTCAGGGTATTTATTCACACTACTCTAATGATAATGGACTTACCTGGTCAAATCAAAAAACTATTTCTACCGACGAAATCGAACGCGCTACAACTGCATCTGATACAGATCTAAATAGCAGTTACTATGGCAGGACTTATTCCTGTTGGGCAAAACTTTTTCCACCTTATTCCATTAGTTTTTCTTATTCGAATGATGGGGCGCAAAATTGGTCGGCACAAGCTTCGCTTAGTAATGTAAACTTAAGAAGAGCCGGCGGAGAAATAGCACTCGGACCAAATAATGAAGTTTACATTTGCTGGGCAGGAATAACAAGTGTTTCACCTTTCACTGAGGTTAATGTCGGATTTGCTTCTTCTTCAAACGGTGGAGCTAACTGGAATATAAACGAAAATGCTTTTGAGATGAATGGTATTGTTGGAATAATTTCTGAAAAGCAAAGCATCAGAGTAAACGGATTACCAAGGATTGCAGTTGATCTTTCTAACAATTCTACCCGGGGAAATATTTATATCGTTACATCACAAAAAAATCTTTCTCCTGCAGGTAGTGATCCGGATATAATTTTAAGAAAATCTACAGATGGAGGATTAAGTTGGTCTAATGGAATAAGAGTTAACCAGGATGCGTTGAGCAATGGCAGATATCAATTTTTTCCCGGAATCACCGTTGATCAGTTCGGCGGAGTGAATATTATTTTTTACGATGATAGAAATACAACAAGTGATTCTTCCGGTGTTTTTCTCGCGAGATCAATCGATGCTGGAAGTACCTGGATTGAATATGAAATCAGTGATCAGAATTTCAAGCCTATTGCCATTGGTGGATTAGGACAGGGCTATATGGGTGATAATATTGATATAACTTCTGTTGGAAACAAACTCTTTCCTGTTTGGATGGATAACAGAACTAGTATTTTCCAAATGTGGAGTGTGCCAATTGAAATCACATCTGTTGGAGTAGAAGATGAAAATGATTTTTCAATTCCAAAAGAATTTGAACTAAAACAAAACTACCCAAATCCATTTAATCCAAATACTTTGATTGAATTTAATTTGCCTATTAGTTCAAATGTTTCATTAAAGATCTTTGATATTTCAGGAAAAGAAGTTGTATCGCTTTTAAATGATTTCAGAGAAGCAGGTAATCATAAAATAAATTTTGAAGCGAGTAAATATAATCTATCAAGTGGAGTTTATTTTTACAGTCTTTCTGCTAGTGGATTTACACAAACAAAATCAATGATGCTGCTCAAATGATTTTACTTGAGCAGTAACATTTTTTTAGTCTTAAAATAGTTATCAACTTTTAGCTGGTAAAAATAAATCCCACTTGTAATCGCAGGAAAGGATTCCTGCGATACATTGAACTCAATTTCATATCTGCCAGCCGATTTATAATCATCAACTAAAGTAGCTATCTCGGTTCCAAGAACATCATAAACCTTTAGAGTATGATGACCGCTGATTGGAGACTGCCAGCGTATTTTTGTTCCTGGATTAAAAGGATTTGGGTAATTCTGTTCGAGAACAAAATCTAACGGAAATTTTGAATCTGCATTTTCAATATTAACAGGTTTTTCTGGAATGTACTTTAAAATGTAGCCATCCTGCCCCACAGCAATTCCATGAAGTGAATCAGCAAAATCAATATCACGTGTTATTAAACTATCTGGTGTATCAATTAGCTGCCAGGATTTACCCGAATTGTTACTAACAATAAAACTTGATAATTTTCTACCTATTGTACCCCAAATTTCAGTAGGAGTTCTTAAACTTAACCCCGTTACATATACATATTCAGGAGTATTGATATACTCCCAACTATTATCTAATAAATTAAATTTTAGAATTGCGGTTGGATAATATCCTTCAAGTTCTGCAGTTAATGAGATTACAGTTGTTGAATCTAAAAAAATATAGTCCAGAAACAGATCAGGTCCAATCCCATGCGGCATCCATATTTTACCACTATCTGAAGTGCTCCAAACTGCTCCAATAGCATCAACGTGTCCGCCAACAGCAAAACCGTATTTAGAAGATGAGAAACCGATTTGTTCAATTGGGAGATGTGAATATGCACCAGTATCTATGGTACTCTCAAACCAGCTATAACCACCATCCTGGGTAAAAGATATTCCGCTTGGTTTAGAACCAACCCATCCATTTAATGAATCCTGAAAATAAATCGTAGTAAGAATAATATTTAGGTTTCTAAAATAATTTATTTCCCAGTTTGAACCGCCGTTACTGGTTATTAATATTTTACTTCGTATATCGGAGTTACTTCCCTCAACCTCAAAAGTAAGCGCCCATCCTAAATTCTTATTAAGAAAAAAAATATCCGATATAAAATTTGAGACACCGGAATTTTGCATTTCCCAACTATCACCTTGATCACTTGAGAACATAATTACACCACTATCCCCCGCCACCCAGCAATGCAGGGAATCTAAATAAAATACTTTTAACAGATTAAAATCTGTCGGTGTTTTTATTTTTTCCCAATTCGGCTGCGGGTAAATATTTAAAAATTGAAGGATAACTGTTGCTAAGATGTATAAAACTTTTTTAAGCATTTTTCTGTATAAATATTTTTAAAAATTACTTAACGTAAAATCAATATACAATCAAAATTAAAATTCATAAAGCAGAAAAATGGATTTTTATTACACTTTTAAGTTTGTTTTACTTTATTATCTTTACCGAAAATATTAAAAAAAATAAGGTGAAAGAATGCGTAGAACGATAGTCAGTTTGTTATTTATTTCAAGTCTTGTTGTTATAATAGCTTGCGGAGAAAAAGATCAGCCACAGGTCGAAAATCAGAATCAAATGATGAACGAATCATCAGTTGAAGGTGTGCACAATGTTTTAGTTGAAGAAAAATTAGATGCAAACAGTTATAGTTATTTAAAAGTCGCTGAAAATGGAAAATCATACTGGATTGCAGTTAATAAGATGGAAATCAATCCCGGAGAATATGTAATCTTCTCGAAATCAATGGAAATGAAAGACTTTAAAAGCGAATCTCTCGGTCGCACTTTTAAATCTATTTTGTTTGTTGATGATGCAACTAAGAGTGGCAGTGAGGAACAATTAAAATCACCTCATCAGAATATTGTTTCGAACAAAGATGGTTCGGTCAATGTACAACCAGTAAAAGATGGATTCACAGTTGAAGAAATCTATGCAAAAAAATCTTCAATCGAATTTAAGACAGTCAAAGTTCGTGGTAAAGTTGTAAAAGTTAATGAAAATATTATGGGTACAAACTGGATACATATTCAGGATGGTACTGGTAAAGAAGGCACACACGATCTTCTGGTAACATCAAATGAATCAGTTAAAGTGGGAGCTATAATAGTAGCTGAAGGAAAAGTAATTAGAGATAAGGATTTCGGCTCAGGGTATTTTTATTCTGTTCTACTTGAAAATTCAAAAATTACTATCGAGTAATTTTTTTATTGACCCAAAGCCTTAATGGCTTTGGGTTTTTTAATATTAAATATTACAATATTATTTCTACTATCAACTATCCTTGAGTAAAAATTAATGATTAGTTATTAAGCCTCTCAAGTTTTTCTATCTGCTGTTTCATCTTAATCATATGCAGGTCTTTCTGCGTACCAAACTCTTTTTTAGCATAATCAGTAAAATATTTATGCTTATTAAAAAAGTCTAAGGAAGTTTTTAACCATTCAATGTCGGATAGTTTTTTAATTCCTTTAAGCTCAAATTCTTTTCTAAGCATATCACCTCTTACCTCAATATCACACATTCCTAAATGATGAAGATCGGCATCACACATTATTTCTTCAAGTTTACTATTTGGGGAGTGAGGAATTTGAGTAGCTTTAATACATTTAACTATCTTCTCAATTTTATCATTTGGATAACTCTCTCTCTCCAAATAATCTCGAGCATATTCAGAACTTTGGTCCTCGTGCCCCTTGCAGCAGTGAAAGTACCCTGTATCATGAAACCAAGCTGCTATTAAAAGAATTTCTGTTTCTTCGGCTGTTATATTTTCTGCTTCACCAATTTTAGCCGCAACTTTCACTACTTCAGTTGTATGTGAAATATCATGATATAAATTTTCTGCTGCAGATCTTTTTTGAAAAAGTTCTCTAACGTGATTTTCAATTTTATTAAGAATTGAATTCCCTAACATTACATTTCCTTATTCTATTAAAATTATACCGTATATATTTTGCTAAAATTCAATAAATATTTATTAAATATTTATTATTATTTCGAAGCGAAACTATGGTAATTCTTAAGAAGGAATGGTGACAATTATCACAGTTGTGATATATAGAACGGCATAAAATAAATGAATAAAATAATACTCCTGCGGCACGCAAAATCAAGTTGGAAAGATACTTCACTTGATGATTTTGATCGACCATTAAATAAACGAGGCAAACATGATGCCCCATTAATGGCTGATAAATTGGCTAAACATAAAATTAAAATTGATTTGATTATATCAAGTCCCGCAAAAAGAACAACTGAAACAGCAAAAATATTTGCTAAAACTCTTGAGTATAATTCTGAAATTATTTTTGATGACAAACTTTATGAGGCTTCTTATAAAGAGATTTTAGAAGTTATCAATTTTGTTAAGGATAAATACCAAAATGTTATAATTGTCTGTCATAATCCAGGTATTACAAATCTTGCAAATTATCTCTCGGATAATTTTATTGATAACATCCCTACTTGTGGCGTAGTTGGCTTATCTACTTACATTAGTTGGAAAAATATTGATGAAAGTGGATGCTCTTTTCTATTTTATGATTATCCAAAGAAAAAATAAAATTATTCTAACCCTTCAATTAACAGAAACATTTTTCGCTTTTTCTAAAATTTAATCAAACGGAAGATTCATTTTGAGTATTAACTCTTTAAATCGTGGATCATCTTGAATTTCTTTCCAATATCTTCCTCGTATAAAAATTAATCCACCGATCCTTTCTTCAAAAGCACGATCTAAATACTCAAATGTTTTATCATAATTTTTGATACCCATATTTATTATCGCATAATCAAAAAGAAAAGAAACATCTTTTTCCTTTTCAGTTCTTTCATTAAGCTTTGTCAAGCATTCTTCAAATTCACTTTTCATACCAAGCTTGGCATAAATGTAGCCAAGTGATGCGTTAGATTTTAATGGATCACCTAATAAATCTTGTGATTGTTTTAATCTTTCTATTGCAAGATCGTGTTCCCCTAAGAAATAATGAGTCCAGCCTAATCCATTTAGTGCAGATCTAAAATTATGATCTAGTTCGAGAGTTTTTAAAAATTGCTGTTTCGCTTGATCAAACATTCCGCAATGCGCATAGGTTTCTGCAAGAGTTGTATTGATTGTGATTGAAAGCGGATCTATCTCTAATGCTTTTTCTGATTCCGCAACTGCTTTTTTAATATTACCGATCGCAATCATATAGTAAGCGAAGTACTGATGAGCTTCTGCACTATTTGGATTAAGCTCTAAAGTTTTAGTAAACGATTTATAGGCAGCGTCCCAATTCCAATCAAAAAATTCAACCATTGCAATTGATAGGTGTGATTCGGGTAGCGAACCATCTAATTGAAGCGCTTTATGAGCATACTCTTTTGCTTTTGGATATGCAATAGTTGTGGGCATTTGTCCAAAGGCTCCAAGGTAAACATAACAACCTGAAAGAGCTGAATACGCCTTTGCAAAATTATCATCTAGTTGAATAGCTTGTTCCAAATACTCCAAAGATTTTCTTACATCATGTGGCGTCCACTTCTTCCAGAAATGTGAAGACTTTAAATATAAATTATAAGCCTCCATATTTTTTGTAGAAGATTTTACAAGAATTTTATGTTGATCAGTAAATGTTAAATTCTCAATTAGATTTTTAGAAATAGTTCGTGCAATCTCATCCTGAACAGCAAATATATCTTCAATATTTCTATCGTAAATGTCAGACCATTTGTGAAAACCACTTTTAGTTTCTATTAACTGAGCTGTAACTCGCACCCTGTTACCAATTTTTCTTACACTTCCTTCTAGTACAGTTTTAACTGCAAGTTGCTTACCAATTTCTCTTATATCAACACTCTTGCCTTTAAATGCAAAGGAAGAAGTTCTTGATGTAACATGAAGTTTTTCCACCTTTGCTAATGCGTTTAGTATTTCTTCCGTAATTCCATCTGAAAAATATTCATTATCAAGGTCTGAAGTCATATTTATAAAAGGTAAAACTGCAATAGATTCTTTTTTCAATCCAACTAATGTCTCAATTGAAGTAGTTTCAGGTATTATTAAATTATTATTTTTTACTGCATACACTTCAATGGGTGTTCTAACGTTTTTAAACTCATGATAACCCAGCGAAACAGCATCAATTTCTTTGTGATTACTTAACTCATCATAAACTTTTCTTGAAATTAATACAGATCCGCCTACTGCTGAAGCCTCAATTCTTGAAGCTACATTAACACAATCTCCAAAAATTCCGTCGTCGTCATAAACAATATCACCTGAATGAATTCCAATTCTAAGATTTACTTTCGGATCTTTCTGTAATTCTTTCTGAATATTGATAGCGCACAGAACTGCTTCAACTGCACTTCCGAAGATTGTTAGAGTACCATCTCCAAAATATTGTATTATTTTACCCTGATGTTCAAGTGTTAAATCTTCAAGTACTTTACGATGTCTATCATTGAGTCTTTTAGCTTGCCCTTCATCTTCCTGCATCAGTGCAGTATACCCAACCATATCTGTAAACATTACAGCCGCGAGCATTCTTATACCGTTTTGATGCATGGAAATTTCTCGAAATTTATTATTCTAAAATATGGTATAAAATTAGTTTATCAGATTATAAAAGGCAATCGATGAATGATGTTCGGTAAATTTATAGGGTGAACAAATTGTTCACCCTAACGAAAAGACATACTTAGAATTTTATTTCTTTGTGGACTGAGCTTCAACAACAGCAATAGCTGTCATATTATAAATATCATCTACGGTCGCACCACGCTGCAAAACGTGAACAGGTTTATTCATTCCCATTAAAATTGGTCCAATTACGGTTGCTTGTCCAATTCGTGCCATAAGTTTGTATGCGATATTTGCAGCATCCAAACTTGGAAATACAAGAACATTAGCTCCACCCTTTATTTTTGTAAATGGGAAAGTTTTATCAAGTATTTCAGGAACAACTGCTGTATCTGCTTGCATCTCACCATCAATAATAAGTTCCGGAATTTTTGATTTAACAATTTTTACAGCTTCTTTAACTTTTATTGATTCAGGATATGCTGCACTACCAAAATTACTGAATGATAACATTGCAATTTTAGGAACCACATCAAAAGCTTTAACAACACTTGCTGCAGAGATTGCTATCTCAGCTAATTGTTCGGCGTTAGGATTAACATTTACCGTGCAATCAGCAAAAAAGTAAGTTTCCTTTTTAGCGATAACAATGTACATTCCGGAAACTATTTTAAATCCTTCTTTAACACCGATACATTGCAAAGCAGGCTTAATAGTGTTTGGATAGCTTGTTGTATATCCGCTAATCAAAGCATCAGCAGCACCAACCTCTACCATCATTGCACCATAATAATTTGGTTTACGAATCAGGTTTTTAGCATCCCAAATAGTTGCTCCCCTTCTTTGTCGTTTTTTAAAGAATACTTGTGCATACTCATCACATTTCTCGCAATTTTCAGGATCGATTATTTTGAATTCGCTGAGATCATATCCAATCCTGTCAATTTCTTTCTTAATAATCTTTTCATTACCGAGAAGTATTGGTTTTGCAATTCCATCACTATAGACAGTATGAGCAGCACGAATTATATTTTCTTCTTCACCTTCAGGATAAACTACATTTTTTGGGCTTTTCATTGCTTTGTGTATCATTACTCTAACAATTTCTTTTGAGAGACCCAATCTTTCTTTCAGCTGTTCTTCATAGAGAGTCCAATCCATTTCTTTTACTTTTGCAACACCAGTTTCTATTGCAGCCTTTGCAACAGCAGGCGCAACGTACCACAAAACTCTGGGATCAAATGGTTTAGGTATGATGTACTCTTTACCAAACTCAAATTCTTCACCACCATAAGCTTGCATCACCATCTCTGGAACCTTTTCTTTTGCCAATCTAGCTAGAGCCAAAGTTGCAGCCATTTTCATTTCATCGTTTATTTGTGTTGCTCTAACATCAAGAGCACCACGGAATATAAATGGAAATCCTAAAACGTTATTAACCTGGTTTGGATAATCACTTCTACCTGTTGCCATAATCAAATCTTTTCTAACTGAAACCGCATCATCATACATAATTTCCGGATCTGGATTAGCCATTGCAAAGATTATGGGATTTGGAGCCATTGTTTTAACCCATTCTTTGTTTACAACTCCGCCAACAGAAAGTCCAATAAAAACATCAGCATCCTTAAAAGCAGCCTCAAGAGATGGGAATCCCTTTGCTTGAGCAAATCCATCTTTGTATTTATTAAGATCTTTTCTATCAGTTGTTATACAACCTTTAGAATCAAACATATAAATATTTTCTTTTTTTACTCCGGCACGAACATAATGTTTGCAGCAAGAAATCGCTGACGCACCGGCACCATTAACTACTATTCTGACTTTATCTAACTTTTTACCAGCAACTTCAACAGCATTTATCAAGGCAGCGCAGGAAATTATTGCGGTTCCGTGCTGATCATCATGAAAAACAGGAATGTTCATCGTTTCCTTTAACGTTTCCTCAATCTCAAAACATTCCGGAGCTTTAATATCTTCAAGATTAATTCCACCAAATGTTGGTTCTAACATTTGAGTTAATCTTATAATTTCTTTTGGATCGTGTGAGTTTACTTCTATATCAAACACATCTATATCTGCAAATCTTTTAAATAGAACTCCTTTTCCTTCCATCACTGGTTTACCAGCTTCTGCACCAATATCACCCAATCCTAGAACCGCTGTTCCGTTTGAAAGCACTGCAACAAGATTTCCTTTTGCAGTATACTTGTAAACATTTTCTACATCAGCATGAATTTCGCGACAAGGATCTGCGACACCAGGAGTGTAAGCCATAGAGAGATCTCTAGCAGTTAAACAAGGTTTTGTAGCAACAACTTCAATCTTTCCTCTACGTTCGCTACTGTGATAGTTTAGTGAATCTTCTTTTGTAAGTTTCATATTAGACTCCCTTAAGTAAGGATATTAAATTTTTAAAAAAATGGTTAATTACTTGGTTTGAAAATGTATATCTGTTTTTCTGATTAGATTTATATAAGATTTGTGAGAATTCCAATGATTGGAAAATCATTTTATTAGGACTTCTGAATGTGTCTGGGTAAATCAAAATGTTCATCTGAAAAGCACTAAAAACTATTAAGTAAATCAATAAAAATTAGTAATACTAATATTTGTTACCCCAAAATTAGGCAAATTTTGATTGTTGTGCTACACAAATTTTCACTGACATTTAAGAAATTTATTATTTCAGCATAGCCTCATTCTGAAGTTTCTCGGATAATTCTTTTCCAAGGTACTTATCTATTAAAGAATGCAGAAGATAAAGAAGTGGAGTAATTAGTACTGCCACAAAAAATTTGTAAATATAATTCACTAATCCAATAACTAAAACCAATTTTAAATCCCATCCAGCACCAATATAAAATGCTATAAATAGTACAACAAAACTATCCACCAATTGAGAAACTAAAGTTGAACCCGTTGCTCTTAACCAGATTTTTGATGAACCGGTAAATGATTTTAAGTAGTGAAAAACTGTAACATCAACCAACTGCCCGACTAAGAATGCGGTGAGTGAGCCTATTATAATCCATAGCCCTTGCCCAAAAATCGTATTGAATGCAATATCCATATTTACAGTTCCAGTTGATGTTGTTCTCTCAATCCAAAATCCTGCTGGCACTAATCCCATTGAAAAATAAACCATTACAAATGCATATGCGATAAGAATTGCGGCTGTAAAAGACATAAATCTCACACCCTTCCTACCAAAGTATTCGTTGATTATATCTGTCATCACAAATACGATTGGCCAGAGTAAAACTCCTGCTGTAAGATTAAATGATAAATTTTCAATTCCAAGAATTGTAAGATTTAATGGAGCTAATCCAAACGTAGATTCTAACGAAAATATTTTAACTCCAATAAATTCAGCAAGTATTGCATTTGCAATAAAAAATGAACCAAGTATATAAAAAAGAATTGAAGATTTATCTTTCATATTTTATTCAAATTTTAATGGAAAATTATTCTAATTGCTATTTAAAACAAAAAAAGCGATCCCGATTTTTATCGGGACCGCTTTGTGGAGAGAGATGAATTGAGGTTATCTGCTTTTTGTTCTGTTTTCTTTATTCGAAGTTCTGGTTTCTTCCTTTTTCTCAGTTCTGTTATTTGAATCATTTTGCTTTACTTCAGTGTTTCTGTTTGTGTTAACATTCTGATTTCTCTGTTCAACTTTTTGAGTTTCTCTTCTCTGTTCAACTTTTCTCTCATTATTTTGCTTGAAGACTTCAGTATTAGATTTTTTCTCTTGTCGATTTTGAATTGTTCCCTCAATTCGTTTCTTCATATAGTCGTTACTATTTCTCTTAATTTCTATTTGTTCATTTCTTTTGTTTTGTTCGTTACGTTTAACTTGCTCTGTCCTTTTGATTTCGTCATTTCTCTTTTTTTGTTCATTGTTTCTTTTTTCGATTTCAGAGTTTCGTTTATCTAATTCTTTTCGTTCCTGAATCTTTCTTTCATCTTCAATTCGTTTTCGATCTACATTACCATTACTTTCGTTTCTTGTGTCTTCAGTTCTTTCACGTGTAGTTGAAGTAAAATCATTATTTCTCTTTTCAATCTTGCGTGTGTCTTCAATTTTTCGATTGTCAGTTCTATCATTACTTCTATCAATACTCCTATCTCTTCCTAACTCGACTTTAGATAGTTCCAGTGTAGATTTTCTTTCTTTTTTATCTACCTTAACATCTCTTAAACCTTCACGAGAAATATCATCAGAATTTCCAAAGTAAGTTCTTACTTCTCTGTTACGATTTTTAGAGTCTCTATCTTTAGATAGTTCTCTTGGATCATTAACTCCAACAAGATTTCTCTTTTCGATAGTTCTTCCGCTTCTTTCACGAATTCTATCGAAATCTACTCCATCATTTCTAACTCTTCCATCGTAATATGAGTAGTTAGTTCTCATCTTGGTTTTATTATGAACTCTGTATTTATACTTAGGTGCAACGTAATAATTGTAAACATTATTATCACAAAAATGATTGTACTGAACATAATTCCAGTGATTGTAAGGCACGTAATAATCATGAGTGTAATGTATTCCAATATTTATTGAGAACAATGCATAAGGTGATAAAGGAGCCCAGCCGATGTAATCATCATCATATCTCCAATCAACCCAGGCAGGTGCCCATTCATTATCAGGAATCCAAATCCAACCGTAATAATCATCAAAGTACCATCTTCCGTAATGATAAACTACGTGTCCAAATGGTTCATAAGAATCCCAGTACCAGCCGTAATTAGTGTAAATCCACTGACCCTGATGATAAGGTGACCAGTTTCTTTTCATCAGTGTTGGGCGCCAAACAGGCGTACCGAAACCTATTTCAATCCAGGTTCCGTATGGCGAGAGTGAAGTGTAAAAATATCCACCAACTCTTTTTGCATAGTTTGTGTTTGCATCAACATTTGCTGAGAAACCAAAAACTATTATGACTGCTGCGATTATTAACTTTTTCATGACATACTCCTTTGTGTCTTGCTACTCTTAGCCAAGGTTTATGCCATCAAAATGTTTTGAATTTAAGCCAGAAATGAATTATTTGTATTGAAATTGTATAGTTAAATGGACACTAATGTATTTGTATCTAAAGCGATTAATGCAATAGTCAGACTGAACTTGTTTCAATATCTGTGTTTTACATTGACAAGATTCCGAAACAAGTTCGGAATGACTCTTATAAACTATCGTTTAATTTTTCGATCTTTCCAGACAAGATTACCAAACATTCCCATAAATCCAGAAACTAAAATGTAGGGTACTTGCAGAATTTCAGTTATTAAAAATGGTTTAAGAATTTTAGAATCAAATAGTATACTAGTTCCCTTTTTGAGAACCAGATATTCTGCAGCTAATTTGATTATAAATGAAAAAATAAATGTTAGAAAAAAATTTGCGGATATTAAAAATCCAAGAATAGGTTGAACTAACAGTGAAAGATAAAATAAAAATATTAAAACCAATTTGATTAAAAGAAAACTATCTCCATAAAATAATCCTTTACTTGCCCAGCGCTTACGTTGATGATAAAAATCTTTTACAGTTGGATTTGCCTCTGTAGAAACGATAGCCTTTTTATCTAAAGCAAATTTTAATAGATAATCTGTATCACGATGAATTTTTTGCATCAATAATTCATCGTCACCGGAGGAAAGACTCATTTGATAAGTAAATCCACCAACTTCTTCAAATGCTTTTTTGCGATAGGCGATGTTAGCTGCGTTGCAGATTATTGGATTTCGCGAACCTATCAAACCTGCACCGGTTATTACAAGACCGGCAAATTCTAAATTCTGCATTCTGCTAAAAAGATTTGAATCTGAAATAAACTCGACAGGACCTGAGACAAATCCGGTTTTCACATCCATAAACTTTAACAGATGTATTAACCAATCATTTGAGTGCAAACAATCAGCATCCGTAGTAACAATAATCTCTCCTTTTGATTTTTCAATACCAAATCTAATTGCTCTTTTCTTGTGTGCATTTATTGAATAATCATTTGGAACTGAATAGACAGATACATTTTCTTTCTTCTGCAGATTTTCTAATAGCTGTAATGAATTATCATCGGAAGAATCGTTAATAAATATCAGTTCATATTTATCAGTTGGATAATTTTGATTTATAAGACTTTCGTATGTATTCAAAATATTCTTAGCTTCGTTTCTAAAAGGAATAATTATAGAAACATACTCTTTAGGAATTTTCTCATTCGTACAATTTTTTAGCTTAGATAAGCCAAAATAAATATTGGATAAAAAGAATACATAATGAATTAAAAGAAATAAGAAGGATGCGATTAGAATATTTTCAATCATTGTTCTTTTTTAACAGAAGCGTTAAACCTATCAAAGATGGAATAAGGATATTAATAAAGAACAGAAAAATTGAAGCATTAAATCCTGTTGAAGCTGATTCACCAAATTGAGTTATAAATAATATAGAAGTACCTTCGCGAATTCCAAGTTCACCAAGTGAAACAGGAGGTATAATTGCTTTTGCAAACATCATAAGATTGCCTGCCCACAAATAATCCAAAAATTTGTAATTATTTGAAAATGCAGCAACCAGTAAAGCATATTGAACAAGAAAACATACATAAAATAAAAAGGATACTAAAAACATTTGCGTAGCATACTTTTTATCAAGCCGACGAAATACTTTTATTTTTTCAAACAGCCAATTTAGTTTTATTGAATCTCTCAGTTTTGTAAAAAGCACACTATCCCAAAATCTATTATCAAAAATCAACCAAAAGAATAAATAGAATAAAACAAAGACAACCAAAATTAATCCTATAGTAAAATAAAACGTTACATGATAATGATAGTGAATAAAAAGTATGCTTGAAATCGATCCAAAAAAAGCTACAATAAATAGTGGAAATAATTTATCTAACAAGGTTGCTAGTGCTACTCGCATAACAGATCGATTTTTAAATGCTATCGCGCGTCCAAAATACTCACCAATTCTTGCAGGTGTAAAAACACCGGCGGAAAATCCATAAAATAATGACAGCCAAATTTTAGAGTTATGATTTTCCTGCAGAATAACATTTACTGTCATTTTCCATTTATAAAATTGCAAATAAATGTTTATAAGACTTAGAACAAAAGCTGTTAAAATTAAATATACATTTGCTTGTTTAATTGCAGTTAATATTTCTTGAAAGTTAACTGCATAGATTAAATAGATTAATAATCCTAAAGCAATAATAATTTTTGTTATAACTAGAATAACAGATTTATTTTTAGATATAAAACTATTCTGATACAAAACTTGTTTTACTTCGTCGGTAGCCACTTTTATTGTTCAATTTCCAGAATATTAATCTTTAAACCTTCCGTACAATTTGTACACATACTAGTTTGTTTTCTATCTGTTAAAACAGCACTTCTAAATTTTTGGTATGCATCTGATACCCAAATATCAGCAAATTTGTTACCATTTAAAATTCCCAAATTGTATTCAGCATCCTTATCAAAACAACATGGCACAACTTTTCCATCCCAGGTAATTACGGAGGTTCTCCACAAAGCAAAACAATGATTCTTTAATTTATTTTTAATAGAATATTGTCCATCCTTAACTAAATATCTTCTATACTTTGGATTGTTCGGGAGAAACTTAATTGCATTTTCGTATGAGGATATTTGCATAGTCTTGAACACAAGTTTATCAACACCAACTTCATCACAATATTTTCTAATATCATCAAGCTGATGTTCGTTTTGTTTCATCACGATAAACTGAAACTCCACATAAGGCTTTTTCTGATTTAACTCTCTCTTACGCTTAATTAAAAGTCTTAGTCCTTCATCTGCCTGCTTGAATGTACCACCAACTCGATATTTTTGATAACTTTCTTCATCAAGTCCATCCACTGAATAAATTAATTTATCCGGTGTATTTTCCAAAACCTGATCAACATTCTTTTCGTTAACAAAATGTCCATTTGTGCTTATTGAAATATAAACATTCTCCTGCTGTGCATATTTTATCATTTCTGGTAGATGCTTATTTATATAAGGTTCACCCTGAAAAAATAATTGCACATAAAATCCTGTAGCTTTTATTTGATCAATCCAACTTTTAAAATCATTAATATTTAGTAAACCAAGCGGACGAGTCAAAGCACCAAGACCTGAAGGACATTCCGGACATTTTAGATTACAATGGTTAGTTGGCTCGATGGAATATGAAATTGGCATTCCCCATACAATTGGTTTTCTTATAATTCTTGAAATTGAAAAAGATAGAACAATTTTAAAGATGTTTACTATACGCTTAATGGTGAAGTATTTAAAGATATTTATTTCCAATTTTTTCTTAATTTTTAGTTGTGAAGATAAACAACTCAACTTAATAGTAAAAGATTAGATTAAACATCTCTTAATAATGATTTAACTTTATTTGAAACGGTATATTGGAGCGACGAAGTAATTGAGTTTTAAATAAAATTTTAGTACTAACTATTTTAATTTTTCTTCGCTGAGATTACATTTCTCCACAATTCCATTATTCCAACTTAATTGTTTGTTGATTCGTGGCTTTAGAGGTGAGTTACAGCATTTCAATTAGATTGTGATGAATACTGCTTTTTCTTACTTTTACTTAACCCTTTTCAACATTTGAGGTAAATATGTTTATTAATTTCGGTGATATTCCTGGAAATCAAAATTTATTTCTCGATTACATTTATGAATTCGAAAATGTTCAGGAATATTATAAACATAACTTCCGCAGTAAAGATAATTATGCAAATTTATTCAAAAGTATTTCAGATTCAAGAAAAGACAAGCAGCATAATCTATCTGCGATCATTAAAAATCAATACTCATCCCTGCAAAATATCTCAAATAAGACTGTAAGAAATATTGAACTTATAGATAAAGAAAAAACAATTGCCGTAGTTACCGGTCAACAGCTAGGAATGCTTGGTGGGCCATTATACACAGTTTATAAAATTATAACAGCGATAAGACTAGCAAATCAACTAACCGAACGATATGACGAGTTTAAGTTTGTTCCGGTATTTTGGTTGGAAGGTGATGATCATGATTTTAATGAAGTACGATCGATAAATTTATTCGATAATGAAAATCAGGTTATAAATATCGGGTACAAAGAAGAAATAATTGATGATGATGCAAAGCAAAGTATCGGCAAAATTAATTTTGATGAGGCACTAAATGAATTTTTCAGTAAATATGAAAGCAGTTTAAGAGATTCTGATTTTAAAAATGAACTTTTGACTAAACTTAAAGAATGTTATCAGGTTGGAAAATCATTTAAGCAAAGTTTTAAAGAACTAATATTTTGGTCATTTGATGAGTATGGTTTAGTAATATTTGATCCACAAGACCCGCAAGTTAAAACTTTACTAAAGCCAATCTTCCAAAAAGAGATAAATGATTTTACACTTCATACACAAAAGTTAATACAGACAAGTGCAAAACTCGAAGAATTATATCACGCTCAAGTAAAAGTAAAACCTGTTAATCTTTTTTATCACACTGATGATGGAAGATTTTCTGTGGAACCGGTTGATGATGTTTTCAAACTGCGACGAAAACGAAAACAGTTTACCAAAGATGAAATTCTTGCTGAGATTGATGCCTCTCCGGAAAGATTTAGCCCAAATGTTTTGCTCAGACCAATTTGTCAGGATTATCTTTTACCAACCGGGTTTTATATTGGCGGCCCGAGTGAGATTGCATACTTTGCTCAAGTTTCTCCACTGTATGATTTTTATAATATCGAAACACCAATAATATTCCCAAGATCTTCCGCAACGATTCTTGAAAAAAATGTTGCTTCAGGATTAGACAAATATGATCTTTCTATGAATGATATTTTTCTTGGCCTAGATGAACTGAAAGAAAAAGTTATTGCCAGTCTATCCGAGAATAATATTGAAATTGCGTTTGAAGAAGCATCAAAAGAAATTGAATTGACTTTTGACAAGATAAAAGAAAATCTTTTTGCGATCGACAAAACATTGGTTGATTCGAGTGGAAGATATAAAGACAGAATAATGTCTTCAATAGCCGAATTAAAATCCAAAGCCACAAAAGCACAAGAAACAAAACACGAGACTACAATCAGGCAGTTAACCCGACTTTCAAATTTACTTTATCCTTTAGGAAATCTTCAGGAAAGAGAAATTAACTTTACTTACTTTTACAATAAGTATGGCAAGGATTTTATCAGAAAAATTTATGATGATATTTCAGTGAGTGAATTTGAGCACCAGGTAATTTCATTATAGTAATTTATATCTTGGCGAACTTTGCGTTTTTAAACTTTGCGATCTTTGCGTGAAATTTTTCTCGCAAAGCCCGCTAAGGATTTTCGCTAAGATCGAAATACTAAAATAATCAGTTCACAATAGATCTTATTTGTTCTTCAAACTTTGGGTTTGAAATATTAACACATTCAAATCCATTAACTTCTCCCCCGTTTTCTAAAAGCATAGTCAAAATTGCAAAAGCCATTGCAATTCTATGATCACCAAAACTTTCAAAAACTGGATTTTTATTTTTTATCAATCCGCTAACAATAAATCCATCTTCTTTTTCTTCAACCTGCAATCCAAGGAGTTTAAGGTTGGTACAAATTGATTTTATTCGATCAGATTCTTTTACTCTAAGTTCTTTTACATTTTCAATAGCAAAATCGCCTTCAGCAAATATTCCAGCAATCGTTAAAATCGGAATCTCATCAATTATGTTTGGCATAATATCCGAATTCATTTTAATATTTCTTAGCGATGATGACTTAATAATTACATTTCCATATTCTTCATTGCTTGACGTTTTAATACTCTCAGAAGAAATATTTGCACCCATCTTTTTTAATACATCAATGAATCCAGTTCTTGTAGGATTAAGGGAAACGTCCTTGATTATCAACTCAGAATTTGGAGTTAACAAAGTTAAAACCATATGAAATGCTGAAGTTGAAATATCTCCGGGTACAAAATATTCTTTTGCCTCCGGATAATATTTTCTTGAAGATAATGAGACAATTTTTCCACTTTTAATTCTCACAGGTAAGCCAAGCATTTTTTCTGTATGATTTCTTGTCTGTTCATTTTCAATTACGTTGGTCTCATCCTCACAATGCAAGCCGGCTATTAAAATACTGCTTTTAACTTGTGCACTTGCAACAGGCATCTCATAATTGATTGGTTGAATTTGGGATTTTGGAACAACTGTAAAAGGCAGAGTAAAGCTTTCATTTGATTGAAACACAGCTCCCATTTTCATTAATGGTTCAACCACTCTTTTCATCGGACGTTTTGAAAGAGAATCATCTCCAATTAATGTAGAACTAAAATCCTGTGCTGATAATAAACCAGCAATCAATCTTGCTGAAGTTCCAGAGTTCCCACAATTTAAATCAGAAATTGATTTTTTAAAACCTTTAAATCCACAACCATCAATAAATATTTGTTCATCATAATTCTCAATCGTTGCCCCTAATTGTGGCATAATCTTCATTGTAGTTTTCACATCTTCCCCTAGAGAAAGATTTTTAATTGAAGATTTACCTGAAGCCATTGCAGAAAATATTACAGCACGATGCGAAATTGATTTATCGCCAGTTAAACTTAATTCACCACTAACTTTATTTATTTTTTCAAATCGCTTCTTCAATTATTTCTCACACCAATTATCAATCAACTTATCCAGCGTTTTTTCATCAAGTTCACTTTTTTTGTACATACCTTTTTTAATTCTCTGCCGCATCGCTTCATAGAGAATGACAGCAGTTGCAACAGAAACGTTTAGACTTTGCACCATCCCAAATTGCGGGATTAGAAATACTTCATCTGCTAATTTTGCAGAAATCTCAGAAACACCGCGATGTTCATTCCCAACAACGATTGCAACTTTTTGTGTTAAATCTAAATCATAAAGATTTTTTGAGTCTTCTGTTAACGATGAGGCAAATATTTTAAAGCCATCTTCTCTTAAATTAGAATAACATTCTTCAATGGTTTTATATTTTTCTTTATCTACCCATTTGAATGCTGAGGCAG
This sequence comes from Ignavibacteriaceae bacterium, assembly GCA_041738675.1. Lineage (GTDB taxonomy): Bacteria > Bacteroidota > Ignavibacteria > Ignavibacteriales > Ignavibacteriaceae > IGN3. The sequence continues at coordinate 77,828 of JBGSPH010000032.1, read as the reverse complement.
AAGATTTTTTACCAATTCGAGGAAAGGATTCGAAGTTATAAACCAAATTAACTTTGGGAATTCCAACTGCATCGCAAGTTCTAAATATGGCAGAAACATTATGCGGATCGTGTATATTTTCCATCACAACTGTTAATGAATGCTGGCGGGATTTTATGACTCTGCTAATTTTCTCGAGTCGTTTTTCGGTTTTAGTGCTTCTCACAAGAATTACTTATGGAAAATTAGTTTGTAGATAGTTTTGTTTTCTTCAATGCGCGCCTTATCAAGTTTTATATTTTTTACATCCAAATGCAAGTAGTAAGATGTTAATTCAAATATTTTTTCAATAACTGCATCTTCATCATGTGCCCAGCTTTCGCATCCCTTTAGAGATGGAACTTCTGCGGTATAGCCGTCATTAGTTTTTGTAACTATTAGATCAATAACCATTAAATATTATTTTTCATTTTAGAAGAAACAAAGTTATGGTCTAACATTAGTCATTTCGACCAGAGGGAGAAATCTTATTTATGACTATTAAAAGATTTCTCTCTCGCAGACTCGTTCGAAATGACAATCATTTTGTTTAATAATCACTTTCAGATTTTAGTCCTGCAATAATTTTTATTCCAGCACTTGCACCTAACCTTGCTGCTCCCGCATTTATCATTGCGATTGCGTCTTCATACGAACGAATTCCACCGGAAGCTTTAACTTGTAGTTTATCACCAACAACAAATTTCATCAATGCAACATCATGAACTGTTGCTCCACTTTTTGAAAATCCTGTTGAGGTTTTAACAAAATTTAATCCCGCTTCTTTTGCAAGTAAACAAGCAATAACTTTTTCTTCATCAGAAAGCAGACATGTTTCAAGTATCACTTTTGAAACACATAAACGTTTTTTGGATAAATCAGCAATTGCTTTTAAATCATCAAAAACAAACTGATAATCTTTATCCTTTAACTTTCCTACATTTATTACCATATCAAGTTCTTCTGCACCATATTTTATAGCTTCTTCTGCTTCAAGAAATTTAGATTGAATAGTTGTTGCTCCTAAAGGAAAACCAATCACAGTACAAACTTTTACGTTTGAAGATTTGATCAAGTTAAAACAAGTATCAACATAAGATGGATTAATACAAACAGAAGCAAAATTGTTTTGTATCGCTTCTTCACAAAGTTGGGTAATTTCAGAATTTATTGCATCAGGTTTTAACAAAGTATGATCAATCATTCCAGCTAAATCCTCAGCAGATAATTTTAACTTCGATGTTTTCTTTGTTTTTTCAAATTCAGAAAATTCACTTAATATTTTTTTTACACTATCTTCTGTAACTAATTCTTTCCAGCTCATTTATTCACCATATAATTTATAAGCTTTGTAAGTATTACTTAGCAGCATTGCAATTGTCATTGGCCCAACTCCACCCGGTACAGGAGTTATAAACGAAGCTTTCTTCGAAACATTTTCAAAATCGACATCACCAACAATTCTGTAACCTTTAGCTTTTGTTGGATCATCAATTCGATTTATTCCAACATCAATCACTGCAACTCCATCTTTAACCATATCAGCTTTTATCATTTCGGCTTTACCAATTGCAGCAATTAAAATATCAGCTTGCTTTGTGTAATAGGAAATATCTTTAGCGGCGGAATGAACAATTGTCACTATCGAATTTGCATTCTCAGTTTTTTGAAGCATAATGTTTGCAATCGGCTTACCAACAATGTTGCTTCTTCCCACAACGACAACGTGTTTACCTTTAGTTTCAATTTTATAGCGGATCAATAATTCCTGAATTCCTGCCGGTGTACAAGAAGCAAAAGTATCTTTTCCTATTACAAGATTACCGACAGAAATAGGATGAAATCCATCGACATCTTTTTTATGAGAAATTGTTTCAATTACTTTGTCTTCATTTATGTGTTTTGGAAGTGGAAGTTGGACAAGTATTCCGTGATAATCATTATTCTGATTGTAGGAATGAATGAGAGATAAAAGTTCTGCTTCAGAAATATCGGAACTGAGTTTCTCTGTTTTTGTTCTCATTCCAATTTCTTCACAAGCTTTGCCTTTGCTTGCAACATAAATTTGTGAAGCCGGATCATCACCAACAATTATTGCAACAAGTCCTGGAATATTTTTTCCTTCAGCTTTAAGCTGAGAAATTTTCTCCTTTAGTTCGCAGCGAATATCGGCCGCAACTTTTTTTCCATCAATTAAAATCATAACTAACCTTGCTAAGAGTTATTACAAATAATTTCACATCGTAACACAGACTTAAGTCTTTGTTACGGGAAAAGAATAAAATAAAATCTTTTGAATAAGGTGAGATCATAGTTAACTCAATTATAAGTTATGTTGTATTTTTTCTTTAAGTGATTTAATATTTTTTTATCGTTTTTTATCTCACTATAAAATGGATTAGAATTTTGCCAACCAGATTTTCCAGTTGATCTTAAGTTTTCCAATCTTCTTAATGTTATTTCACAATAAACTGGATCGTAATCAAAAGTAATACATTTTCTACCAAGTAATTCGCTAGCTATTAAAGTTGTACCCGAGTGAGAAAAGAAATCAGTTACCAACTCATTCTTATTGGATGAAGCTTCAACAATTCTTTTAATAGCTTTTAATGGTTTCTGCGCAAAACATCCATTTACATTTTCTTCCATTCGATAAAAAACCTGCTGCACATCAATCCAAACATTTCCTGCCCGAATAAACTGTGATTTACTTCGCTGCATGTTATCAGTAACATCTCCGCCAACTTCTTTGTAATATCCTTTTAAAACTTTTGGAATATCTGTGTACTCAGATTTTATATTGAATTTTGGTTTTCCTGCAGTGTAGTAAAGAAGTTCCTGACGTATAGCCATCCAATTGTATTGTGTACCGTAACCACGCTGGTTTCTCATCGTTATAAAACTACGGGAAGTTAATCCTGATGATTTCATCATCTCAATAAATCCGCCAAACGGCTCAAAATGATTTGACTGATCAGCGCCGAGCCAGAAATAAAAAGATGAATTTTTATCCGAGATCTCCTGATTTAATGCAATCCATTCTTTGCACCATTTAATAAACTCAATATTTTGTTTTTCAGTAAATGCGATAAAGTTGTATGGCGGATCCTGAACAGAAAGTTTTACTTTACTATTTCCAATAATCTTTTTTACTTCTTCACTTTTACTAACATCAGTGCAAGCAATTTTGTGTTTTTCTTTTTCATCAATCCAGATTGTTCCCACTTTAAATCTGCAATAAGGAAGAAGCAGTTTTCTTAGCTTCTCATCCTTATCAATTCTGGGAAGTGGATAATTCAGCATCTTTGTTCAAAGTAATTTTATCAAATTCAGGAAAGAATATTCTTTCAAGTTCTAATGTTTTTCCTGTTTCAGTATCTATCTTAAAAAACATTCCAGTTAAATGTACATTATCTTTCGCCGTCTCATATTTTTGTGGCGTTGCAAATAAAAATCTGTTAATTGCTGCACTCGATTTCATTCCGATCACTGAATCATAAGGTCCGGTCATTCCAACATCTGTTATGTAACCAGTTCCGCCTGCTAAAATTCTTTCATCAGAAGTTTGTATATGAGTATGTGTTCCAACAATCGCACTAATTTTTCCATCAAGATACTGACCTAACGCCATTTTCTCTGCAGTTGCTTCAGCGTGAAAATCCACAAACACAACTTTAGTCTCTTGTTTTATCCTTGTTAGAATCCAATCCATAGTTCTAAACGGACATTCAATTGCAGTCATAAAAGTTCGCCCCTGTAAACTAACAACAGCAACTTTTCCTTTTTTGGTATCCGCAATATGATAACCATTTCCATGCGTTCCTTTAGGATAATTTATCGGACGCAATGAACGTGGTTCTGCTTTTAAATAATCTTGTGATTGATGCTTATCCCACGTATGATTTCCACCAGTTATGACATTTACACCAATCTGAAAAAGCCTTGGTCCTTCTTTATCTGTACAGCCTTTACCGTCAGAAAGATTTTCACCATTAACAACTACAAAATCTGCTTTGTATTTTTGGATCAATCCCGGAAGCCAGGTTTGAACGATATCCATACCAGGCTGACCAATAATATCACCAACAAAAAGTAAATTAATTGAAGACATGTTTTCCTAAATCGTTTAAAGAAATATATCTAAAATGAGAGTAATTTAGAAATAAACTTTGCTTTGATTGGATTACTAGTTTAGGTTAGATTTAAATATGAAATATGAAAATCCTTTAGATATTCCGTTAGAGAAAGCATCATTCAGTGTTGTGGATGTTGAAACGACCGGACTTTCTCCAAATAAAAATAGAATTATTGAAATTGCTCTTGTTAAGATCGAGAATTTGAAGATAACAGATAAACTGAATTATCTTATAAATCCGCAAACTTACATTCCGCCTTTTATAACATCTTTAACCGGAATTGATAACGATGATGTAATTGGTGCTCCAATTTTTTCAAATGTAGTTGATGAGATAATTTCTTTCACAGAGAATACAATTCTTACTGCGCATAATTTTCCTTTTGATTCGGGTTTCTTAAATTCTGAGTTTATGATAAGTGGTCGTGAATTTATTAATGAACATTCCTGCTGCACATTAAAAATTGCAAGAAATATTTACCCAACATTACAGAGTAAATCACTGTCTTCAGTGGCACATTCTTTAAATCTTAGAAATTCAAATGCTCACAGAGCTTTGGGCGACGCAGAGATTACTGCAAAAGTTCTTTTAAAGTTGATAAAAGAGCTTCAAACCAAAGACAATATTACTACGGTTGGACAATTACTTTCTTATCAAAAGGGTTATCAGGAAACTCCGCTATTAAATGTTAAGAAAGAATTGCAAGAAGATTATCGCTCGTTACCAAATGCCCCCGGGATTTATTATTTCACAAATAAAAAAGATGAAATAATTTATGTTGGAAAAGCAAAGTCCATTCGTGATCGGGTTAAAACATATTTCTCCACCTCTGCTTCGCATAAAGCACATAAAATTATAAAGCAGGCAGCTCGACTAAAGCACATTATTACAAACAGTGAATTGACTGCGCTGCTTACTGAGGCAGAAACAATAAAATTATTAGAACCTAAGCATAACTATCAGTTAAAAAAATTTGGTAATAAATATTTTATAAGAATAATTAAATCACATCAAGCACCAAGAATTGAATTAACAAACCATTTTGATTTTGACGGCAACGACTACTTTGGTTTATTCATATCCCGAAGAAAAGCAGTTGAGATTTTAGAATTTATTGATAAAGCTTTTGCAGTTAGAGAATGCACAGATAAAGATTTTAATAAAGGTAAAACGTGTTTTTTATATGATATTCATCGCTGCACTGGACCATGTGTTGATCTTGAAATAAATAAGCAATCATACAAAGATGAATTAGAAAAAGTTTACGAATTTCTTTATGGTAAAAATCAATTTGCGTTGGATCGACTATTAAATAAAATGAAAGAATTTTCTGCAAAAGAAAAATATGAACAGGCTGCTGAGATAAAAGAATTAGTTGATTTTATTTTAGATCAAACACACAAATCATCTATACTTGCTGAACCGGTAAATCGAGCAAACGTTTTGTTTGAAGTGATTTCTCGGTTTGAAAATGATTTTGTCCTAATGCTTGAAGGTAAGTTTTATATCAAAAAATATTTACACGATCATAAAGATACTTTTGATCAGGCTTTGGATGATTATTACAATGGTTCGATAAAGACAGACTCAAATCCAACTGAAGAAGATCTTGAAAAGATGAAAATTACTTTAAACTGGTTAGTTAAAAATAGAAATCAGGTTAGAGTTTTTTATTTGAAGGATTATTCATCAAAAGCTGAACTGTTTGAAAACATTTCCAGAAATTCTGATAAAATTTATACAGTATCAGAAAAAGTTATTCAGGTCAAAGAAGATCCCAAATATGATTATGATTTTTAGATATGAATGATTTTCTTACTCTTATGATTAAACCTAAAAGTTAGAAGTACTGCAGAAACAGTGAGCCCGATTAGCAATCCAATCCAAACTCCATCAACTCCAAGATTGAAATTAAACGCGAGCAAATAAGCAATTGGTAAACTGATAACCCAATATGCAACAAATGTTATAATAGTCGGACCTTTAACATCAGTTAAACCGCGAAGAACACCGATACCTACTGCTTGTGTTCCATCTGAAAGTTGGAACAACGCAGCGATAATAATTAATCTTGAAGCTATTGAAATTACCGCCTCGTCATCAATGTACAGAGTTGGAAGAAATTTATTCAGAAGAATAAAAGTAATTCCGGCAAGTGACATAATAGATGCACCCATAGCAATTCCCGTAAAACCTGCTTTACGAATTTTGAAAATACTTTGTTCTCCCATAGCATTGCCAACACGGATACTTGCAGCTTGAGAAATTCCAAGTACACCCATAAAAGAGATAGAAGCAAGATTTATTGCAATCTGATGTGCGGCAAGTTCATTTGCACCAATCCAGCCAATCATTATAACAGCAAATGAAAAAGCACCTACTTCAAAAAAGTATTGAAATCCGCTTGGCAAGCCGAGTCGAAGTATTTTTTTGATCACAGGGAAATTGATTCCACGAAAATGAAATGTTACATCATATTGCTTAAACTTTTCATTTCGCATAACATAGAACATTATAACCAAAGCCATAAAAATTCTTGATGCAAAAGTTGCCCACGCAGCGCCGGCTAAACCAAGTTTTGGAAATCCTAATTCACCAAATATCAAAACCCAATTTGCAAAAGCATTAATTACATTGGCAAGAATTGCAATAACCATTGCCGGCTTCATTATGGATAAACCTTCAATAAATTGTTTATAGGTTTGAAAGATCATCAGCGGAAAAGCTGATAATCCAACGATGCTCATATAAACAATTGTAAGTTCTATTACCTCCGGCGGCTGATTAAGTTTATCAATAAAATTTACTCCGAGAAGAATAATCCCAATCATTACAAACGATAAAAGTACGTTTACAAGTAATGACTGCCTGAAGTAAACACCGCATTCCGAGTAACGTTTACCTCCCACAAGTATAGCCACAAGTGGACTAACAACTATTGAACAGCCAATTCCAATAATCAGAATGATAAAAATCAAACTATTGCCAAGCGATGCAGCCGCAAGTGGAACCGGACCAAGCCGACCAACCATTATGCTATCAACCACTCCCATCATAATTATCCCAAGCTGCCCTATTATAACTGGATACGCAAGTTTGAAGGTTTTAAATATTTCTTCTTTAATGTTTTTTAGATTCAATGGATTCATATTTGAGATTTTTTGCAATGCAAAATAAGTTTGAGTTGATTAGTAAGAAAGAAAGAAATTAAAAAATAATTCAAAAACACTTCTAGGATTGTTCAGATTTTTGTGGTGAGCTATTGTTGTGTAAATATTGTTTATAAAATATCGAGCACAATAGAAAGTAAGCTCGACTCTATTTTACCTTAGTGCATTTACTGATGTGAATCTGAAATTACTGGAGGCTGTAATGGATTCAATTTCTTTTATCGATAGTCTTGTATCTTTCTTTTCTGAAATCTGTGCAATCACATTTTGAGCTTTTAAATCGGAGTGATTAATTAAAACACTTGCGGTTCCAATTAATCCGACAAATAAGAAGACTGTTAAAACAAAAGATATTAAAATTCGAAACATAGCATAGCTTTCATTATTATTGTTTTGCCTTAGTTGGAAATTGATCAATAATAGTCTCAAAATCAATAGAACTTAGAAATAAATAATATTTATTTTTGTTTATCACAAATTGATTTGTAAGAATATGTCAAAAATATGCAGCCCTAATATCAATGCTTTTCTAAAAACTCTCAAAAGAGAAAAAGTCGATTACATTCCCCTTGCTGAGCTCGGAGTCCATCCAAAAATCAAAGAATTATTTCTATCTAGAAAGATAAAAGAATTAAAAGACGAAGTTGATTTTTGGTACAGAGCCGGCTATGATTATATAAAACTTCAGCCCAAAGCTGATTTTAATCCAATGAAAATTGGATTGGGTAATAATGTTTCCTACAACGATGATGGAAGTATTTTTAGAAAATGGGCTTCTGAAAATAATGGAGTAATTTCAAATCTCGATGATTTTGAGAAATATATTTTCCCCACTATATCTGATTTTGATTACACAAACTTTGAAAAAGTAAAAACATTACTGCCTGATGGAATGGGAGTTGTTGGACAATACGGTGATATTTTTACAATGACCTGGGAGATGATAGGATTTGAATCTTTTTCCATCGCACTTTTTGAGAATGAGGATCTTATTAAAAATCTTAACGATCGTTTGGGTGAACTTGTCGTAAGTATGTTCGAATATTTTGCACAATCTAAAAATGTAGATGCGATTTGGTACAGCGATGATATTGCTTATACGAATTCGTTAATGGTTTCACCTCAGGTTTTGGATAAATATTTTTTCCCCTGGTTAAAAAAGATCGGTGATCTTGCCAAGCATTATAACAAACCACTCATTTACCACACTGATGGTATTTTGTATGATGTGATGGATAAAATTATTGATTGCGGCGTTGATGCGATTCATCCAATTGAACCAAAAGCAATGATAATTGCAGATGTAAAGCAAAGATATGGAAATAAGTTATGTCTGATCGGAAATATTGATGTTGATCTGCTTTCCAGAGGAACAACTAATGAAATAAGAAATAATGTTTATAAAAATGTTGAAGAAGCAGGATATGATGGAGGTTATTGTGTTGGCTCAGGAAATTCTATTCCGGAGTATGTTAAGCTTGAAAACTATATTGCAATGATTGAAACTGTTAAAGAAATTAATTCTAGACTTTAATCAATTATCTTTTTCTTTGATTATACTTACTTATTATTTCAGAAATAACTTTAATGTGCTCCGGTGTTGTGCCGCAGCAGCCTCCAATAATATTTGCACCTGCATCAATTAATCTTGGGATAATATCTTTAATCTTCTCAGGAGTTTCAGAATAAACAAGTTCTTCGTTTTCAAAAATGGGTAAACCCGCATTAGCCTGAATCATAATTGGAATTCTTGGTGAAGTTTCTCGAACCATTTTTACAATTTCTACCATATCTTCAAATCCGGAGCCACAATTTGCACCAATAATATCAGCACCGTAAGTGATTAATGACTCAGACATTTGCTGAGGTGAAACACCCATTAAAGTTTTATAACCGCTTTCAGATTTATCAAAAGTAAAAGTACAAATAACCTCTAATGAAGTATTTTCTTTAACAGCTGTTATTGCTTGTTCAGCTTCGTCCAATGCGTAAAAGGTTTCGATACAAACAGCATCCGCTCCGCCTTTTTCAAAAGCAATTGCCTGCTGCTTAAATGAGTTGTACAAACCTTCACTTGTAACATCTCCCATAATCAAAAATTTACCCGTTGGGCCAATAGAAGCCATAACTATTTTATCTGCCTCTGCTGCTTTGCGAGAAATCTCTGCGGCTGTCTGGCAAATCTCTGAAAGTTTATCCTGAAGATTGTACTGAGAAAGTTTAAATGCATTTGCGCCAAAACTATTTGTTGAAATAATATCTGATCCCGCAAGTGCATAACTTTTTGCAATATCAAATACATCATCATAATTAGTGAGATTCCATTCCTCCGGACAATTGCCGCTGGCTAAACCTTTTTTAAAGAGATATGTTCCCCATGCTCCGTCGGATGTTAAAAGTTTACCTGTATATACTATATCAGAAATTTTATGCATTTCTTTCTCGCTTATAACAAAAATCTATTTCACAGATTGAACATTCATAGTCTTTCTTCACAACGTTCTTCCCTACTCCAATTACAGCACTAACAGATTTAATTGGCATCATCATTGAATTAGTATTAACCGAGACACCGCAAAACTTATCTGGCAGAAGTGAAAATAAATTTTGCTGATCTGCAACACTCCAGCCACAATAACCGGGACTATAGCGGTTGGTTGCAAGAAATTCAATTTCTTTCAATTCATCTTCAAGAAGCAATTCTGTTTTATCAGCGAGACGTTCTACTAATTCTGATGCGACTTTATCAATAAGATATCCTTTTAACATTTCATTATTGTCCATAAAATGTTTGGACCATTCTTCGATTTCCTTGCCAACTGATGATATAAGAAATGCAATGGTTTCGGAAATTTTTAACGAAGAATAAATGATTTTTCCACAGTTAAAAGTTCTGTTATCAATAATAAAACTACTATCAGTTAATTTAACTTTTCTTGGATTGAATATTTTATAACCACTTTGCAATCTAACCTTTTCTGGAAGCTCATTAAATATAAACCCAATAGTTTCTAAAACTGGATCTGGAACTGTATCAGCATCATAACCCAATAATTCAACTATGTAATTTTCTGAAATAGAACAAGCCTCATAATTGAATTTAAATTCTTTTACAATAGATTGCTTCAATGAAATTATGCTGTCCATCATTGTTAAATTTTTTTCTTGTTGAGGTAATCAAGCATACCTTGCGGATCGGGAAAATACTCATCAGCATTGATAGAATTGGCAAAATCTTTGGAGACCGGTGCACCACCAATTATTACTATAGAATCATATATTTCTGATTTAATCTTTTGAACGATCTCATTCATATTTTGCATTGTGGTGGTAAGCATGGCACTTAATCCAACAACTTTAGCTGAGTTTGATTTTATTGCATCTATAAATTTTTCAGCGCGTACATTAATTCCTAAATCAACCACCTGCCACCCACCGCCTTCTAAAACCATTTTAACAATGTTCTTTCCAATATCATGTAAGTCACCTGCTACAGTGCCCATAATTACTTTACCTTTGTAATTTATTTCACCGGATTGGAAATATGGTTTTAACAATTCCATAGAACTGCTCATTGCCTTTGCTGAAATAAGAACTTCTGGAAGAAATATTTTACCGTCTCTAAATTTTTCACCCACTATTTTCATCCCGGGTAAAAATCCATCGTTAAGAACAGTTTGAGCAGAAATACCATTGTCCAAAGCTTGATGCGTTAATTCAACAGCACCGGGCATTCCTTTCATCTCAGGCGGATAATTTGATTCTCTGTTTACTCTTCCCTTTTCGATACAAAGACTTAGTTGTAAAAGGATTTCATTCATTGTAAAAATCTTTTGTGAAATGATTTTTATGTTTAAGTAAAAATAAACATAAGTAATGAGATTGAGAATTAAACAATTTTTTTTCTATGAGACAATTGTTCCTTTTAAAAAACTTATTTATGTTCACTCGCATATTATTCTTTAGAATAAAATTAAAATGGAAATACTATTTACATCATAAATAATATCCTGCCAAATGCTTAAACCCAAAACGGAACTTGTACGCGGACTAACATTAACTGCAGCAATAATGATTGCAGCGGGCTCGATGATTGGCTCAGGGATTTTTAGAAAACCTGCAACAATGGCAAGTCAATTAATGTCACCAGAACTACTTTTAATAGTCTGGTTGGTTGCAGGAATTATTACTTTTATTGGCGCCCTGTGTAATGCAGAAGTCAGCGGCATGATCGATGCAACAGGCGGACAATATGTTTACTTCCAAAAGATGTACGGCAACTTTGTGTCATACCTTTATGGCTGGTCGGTTTTTGCAGTTATCCAAACAGGCGCTGGTGCAGCAATAGCATACGTTTTTGGAGAGTATCTCGGTTACTTCATTAACTACCCACAACTGCCAGAATCGTGGCAAAATTTTTCAATATATATTCCCATTGTTGGAAATATTTTTCCCTTTGCAGAATTTGGAGCAAAGGTAGCCGCAATTTTGTGCATACTTTTTTTAACTGCCATAAATTACTTAGGTGTAATATTTGGCGGCGCTGTGCAATCATTTGTAACGTTTATTAAAATAGCAGCTATAGTTCTTTTATCTATCTTATTATTAACAAGCGGCTCAGGCAGTTTTTCAAATATCTCAACTGGATTTTCTATGCCTGATTCAACAGCTTCAAATATTATTTCATTATTTGGATTAGCGATCGCCGGTGCATTTTGGGCTTACGACGGATGGAATAACTTAACCTTTGTTGCGGGAGAAATAAAACAACCTCAACGAAATGTTCCGCTTGGATTATTATTTGGAACACTAATCGTAGTAATCATTTACATGCTTATAAATGTTGCTTATCTATATGTTTTACCAATTGAAAAAATGGCTGAATCTCCGCTTGTTGCAGCAACTGCGGCTGAATATGTTTTTGGTTCCAATGGTGCAATATTAATTTCTATAGCCGTAATTGTTTCTACGTTCGGAGCATTAAATGGAAATATTCTTGCTACTGCGAGAGTTTGCTTTGCGATGGCAAGAAACAATATGTTTATTAAATCACTCGGTAAAATTCATCCTAGATACGCTACCCCTCATACATCATTAGCTGCGCAGGGTGTATGGTCTTGCCTGCTAGTTTTAACAGGAACATTTGATACAATTACAGATTATGTAATGTTTGCTTCTTGGTTATTTTATATGTTGGGTGCTTATGGTGTGATTGTACTTAGGAAAAAAATGCCAGATGTACCAAGACCTTACAAAGTATGGGGTTATCCATACACCCCAATGATTTTTGTTATCTTTTCATTTTTGTTCCTGGTAAATACGTTGGTTTCAGATTATGAAAATGCTGCTATGGGATTACTACTAATTCTTCTTGGTCTGCCATTTTATTATTGGCGGATAGCAAAAAATAAAACAGTAAACAATAATTGATTTAATAATTTGAGGTTTTCATGCCTAAAGAGATTCTGTTTATCTTGCTTGGTTTAGCGGCTGGTACATTTAGCGGCGTTATTGGATTAGGCGGAGGAGTAATTATCGTTCCGGCTTTAGTTTTTATATTTGGGTTATCACAACAGCAGGCACAGGGAACAACTCTTGCTCTGATGGTACCTCCAATCGGAATACTTGCGGCTTACGCTTATTACCAACAGGGATATGTTGATCTTAAAATAGCAGCACTTATTTGTATAGGATTTGTGGTTGGCGGTTGGTTAGGAGCAAAATTTGCAGTTAGTCTACCGCAAAATGTTTTACAAAAGATATTCGCGATATCATTATTTCTGATATCTATTAAAATGTTTTTTGCAAAGTGATTTTTAAGGTAAAAATATTTTAGCGGAAAGGGAGGGATTTGAACCCTCGATATCAGTTTCCCAATATAACAGTTTTCGAGACTGCCGCATTCAGCCACTCTGCCACCTTTCCGGAAATACATAGCAAAGTTAAAAAAAATAATCATCCTTATGAATTCGTCAGTTTTGTTAGGTAGTACTTAAGTAATATATTTGTCAACGGTTTTAGGATAGTTCTTATATAAGATTAATTTGGAGAGGTGCAAGAGTGGCTGAATTGGCTACCCTGGAAAGGTAGTGTACCCGCAAGGGTACCGTGGGTTCGAATCCCACCCTCTCCGCTGATGGATTGTCCTAAAAATATTTCAAACTATTTTCTTTAGTTTTTACTGACTTTATTTTACTTAATCACAGTTAGCAACACCTTTGTCTTTTCTTTTGCCTCAATTGAATATGGCATTTTTGCAGGTAGCGAGAAATACTCTGTCGTTTTAATCAAATTTGAAGTGCCATTTACCTTTAAATCGATAGTGCCCTCCAAAACATGTATAAGTATATCATATGGTGATGTGCTGTCATTCAATGATTCATCCTTATCGAACGCGTGTAATGTAACAGTTCCGTTGTTTTTCTTAAGGAGCTGCTTGCTTACAATTGCATCAGGCTGATAATTAATTATTGAGATAATTGATTTTGGCATTACAGGTATATTCATATTACTCCTGGATTTTAGATTAAAACAATTTCATTACTAAGTAATTTTTTTAATTAACTTAACTGCTATGCCGATGATTGTCAATTCATTATTAAATCTATGTATAACAATTTGTTGGATATGCTGCATTTTTCAATAATAGGATTTTACAATTGTTACTAATTTACCTGTAGAATTTTAAGACAAACCAAAAACACTTCTTAAAATGTAAGCTTTCTGAAGAATATTCTGGTATAATGATTGTTATTCATTCGCGAATTAGATCCAAAACAATTTTGATCTAAATTATATTCATAAACAAAAAAAGGCAAACAATATGAAACCATTGTTGTTATTCACTTCAATTCTGATCTTTAGTGCTACTATATCAATTGCTCAGGTAAATTCTAGTTATGATGGACCAAAACCAGAAGTTACTCAGGGAGCAATGTCATTTGTATTTTTATACACTCCATTTCAGAGTAATTTAAATCCAGTGCCAGTTAGCACGGTTTCTTTATATCCAGATAATACTACTGACTTATTTGGTGCGGGATTTAGATATTTCATCACCAATCAGATTTCACTTGGAGCTGGATTAAATTTTGGAAGCAGATCTTCAGAAACTATCGATGTTAACGATGATAAAACTGAATTTTCATCAACCAATTATGGAATAGCAATAGACGCAAACTACCATTTTAAACCTCTTTACAGTGTTTCTCCCTATGCTGGTTTAAATGTTAATTTCGGAAATTATTCTGCTAGTCTGGATCAAACAGTAGGTGGAACAACAACAACATCTGAAACTTCAGGTACTGGTTTTGGTGTTGGACTTAACTTTGGATTTGACTGGTATTTTACTGAAGGTCTATCTTTAGGAGGTCGATACACCTTAGGGTATCAATCACTAGGGAAACCTGAAGCTAAATCCGGAAATACAACTGTAGAAGGTACAAGCAGATCAGAATTTGGAATTGGCACTGCCAGTGTAATTCTTAATGTTCACTTATAATAATTACTTTATTTAAGTTAATCCCTCACATATGAAGTGAGGGATTTTTTTTAGATTCTCCCCCTCTTTTACTTTTTCTGCATTCAGCAATCTTTGTCGATTACAAATCAATACTTTTTGACTTTAACTAAAATTATCCGAGTATTAAAATCTTCAAACTATCTCACTTTATAATCAGACAGAAACTTTCAAGTTGCATTTTTCAGAATATTATAATGTATATAATTATAATTTCGATATGAAGGATTCAAGACTATCCTGGCTTAGACTAAACTATTCATCTATAACTATTGATAGATATGGTTATCCATTGGAAGATAGGGCAATAACTATATGTGGCCGTTGAGCTGGACTGGGAGTAACAAGCTTCTTGCCAAAGAATTTTGGAATTGAAAAATCTGAGTGATACCCTCCCCTGTTAAAGCCAATCGGCTACCCACAGCCGGGTTGCAAAGAAATTTTTAGGTCACCAATGCCCAAGCATTTATTGCTTCTTAGTAATATTATTTCTATTATAATGTTAAACGATTATTTCTCTTACTTATTGATGGGTGAACTAATGAAAGAATTTATTGAGTTTATCGTAAAACAACTTGTTGATAGTCCTGATAAAGTTGTTATCGAAGAAAATACTCCTGATGAAAACACCGTGGAGATAAACATCAAAGTTGATAAAGATGATATTGGAAAAGTTATTGGAAAGCATGGAAATAATATTAATGCTTTGCGCATTTTACTTACTGCAGTGGGAGCTAAAGGACGTCGTAGAACAATATTACAAGTAGTAGAATAACTAAGTTAAACATTTTATTTTACCCTTAAATTTTTGGTTCTTAATTCACGTTTCTATTTATTAATAATCATTAAAGGAGCATCATTTATGGCAAAGCAAGTTTCACCATTCCATTCAAAAGGCGGAGAAGTGTATCACATTTATGGAGTATGCGCTTCAGGAAGTGTTATTACTAAAAAAAACAAAGTTGCCGGAAAAGGCAATAAAAAACTTTGTAAGGCTTGTGTAGATATTAGAGCAGGAAAAAGACCTCGCTAAAAGTGTAGATCTTTATTTTTCTTAAAAAAACCCCAACTAAATTATATTGGTTGGGGTTTTTTGTTAGTTGTTTATTCTTGCTAATCGAGTAATATTTTTTTCTTGCTTTCTTTAAAAATTAATTGCTAATTACAGTTAACTATTTCTTATTATTCCAGGAGAGCAAGAAGTGATGAGTGAGTTTTTGAATTATTTGTCGAGCCTGCACTTAGAATACTCTCCTGATTGAAAATTTATTAAAATAATTTTCTCTTTAAAAAATAAATTTTACACAATTAAAGGAACTTTACAGCTTACTTCTGTGTTTTACTTTTATAACTAATTTATAAGGAGTCCAAAAATGAAAAAAATCTTCCTTTCCGTCCTACTTTTCACAGGCTTTTTAACTGCCTATGCACAAACAGCTCGATTACAAGTTATTCATAATGCTGCTGATCCTGCTGCTAATCAGGTTGATGTTTACCTGAATGGTTCGTTAGCGCTTGATAATTTTGAGTTTAGAACCGCTACACCATTTATAGATGTACCGGCTAATGTTTCAATAAACATTGGTATTGCACCTCCAAACAGTACTTCTGTAGATGATACATTAAAAAATTTCCAGGTAACATTTAAAGCTAATAGAAAATATATCGCTGTAGCTAATGGTGTTTTAGACCCATCACAATTTGCATCTAATCCAGATAATAAATTAATTGGATTTACAATCTTTTCTAAAGATGGTATAAGAGAACAAGGCACCTCAAATCAACAAGTAGATTTTGTAACGGTTCATGGTGCAACAGATGCGCCTACTGTTGATGTTTGGGCTAGAAATGTTTCTGGTTCCAAAAATTCAAATGTTACTAATTCCAGTTTATCAATTTCAGAAGAAGAAATTGAACCTGAAGGTTCTAATTTCTGGGGACGAAGGAAGGTAATTAATAATCTAACCTATTCTGAAATTTATGGTTATAGAAAACTTCGCCCAACACAATACATTCTTGAAGTTACTCCAGGCAATAACGCTAATCTTGTTGTTGCTTCATTTGAAGCAAACCTAAATGGTCTTGGCGGTGGCGCTGCGGTAGTATTCGCTTCTGGATTTTTAGATCCAACTGCAAACCAAAACGGTGCTGCATTTGGGTTATTTGCTGCATTACCTAACGGTACTGTAGTTGAATTCCCTGCAATACTTCCTACGGCAAGACTACAAGTCATCCATAATGCAGCTGATCCGTTAGCTAGTGAAGTTGATGTTTATGTTAATGGAGATTTACTACTTGATAACTTTGCTTTTAGAACAGCCACTCCATTTGTAACTGTTCCTGCTGGTGTTACTCTAAACATCGGCGTTGCTCCTTCAACCAGTGCATCTGTAAATGATACTATTAAAAACATTCCTGTAGTTTTAGCAAATGGTAAAACTTACGTAGCGGTTGCTAATGGCGTAGTAGGCTCAGGCTTTTCACCTAATCCTGATGGTAGAAGTATTGCTTTTACACTGTTTGCAAAGGATGGTATTCAAGAATCCGGAATGTACAATAGCAAAGTAGATTTTGTTGTTCTACACGGTTCTACTGATGCTCCATCTGTTGATGTGATTGCAAGAAATGTAGGCAAATTAGTTGATGATGCTGCCTATGGTGATTTTACTGATTATTTAAGAGTGCCTGCTTCATCTTACTTGCTTGATATAACTCCTGCAAATGATAACAACACAATAGTTGCAACATTTGAAGCAAACCTAACCGGACTTGGCGGTGGCGCTGCGGTAGTATTCGCATCTGGATTTTTAGATCCATCTGCCAACCAGAATGGTGCCGCATTTGGTTTATTTGCTGCATTGCCTAACGGTACAGTGGTTGAATTCCCTGCTTACATCGCTCCAACCACAGCAAGATTGCAGATTATACACAATGCTGCTGATCCTATTGCAAATGAAGTTGATATATATGTAAATGGAAGTTTATTACTTGATAATTTCGGTTTCAGAACAGCTACTCCCTATGTTGATGTACCAGCAGGCGTATTGCTAAACATTGGCGTTGCCCCGGGAACAAGCACATCTGTAGGTGACACAATTAAAAACTTTGAAGTATCATTTGAAGGCGGCAAAACTTATGTTGCTATGGCTAACGGTGTTGTAAACACAAGTAATTTTGCTCCAAATCCAAGCGGTAGAGATATTGCCTTCACATTATTTGCAAAAGCAGACGCACGCGAACAAGCTAATAGTAACAATAAAGTAGATTTATTTGCAGTACATGGATCAACCGATGCACCTGCAGTTAACATCCGTGCATTATTTGGTTTAAGTCTTTCAAATATTGCTTATGGTGATATTAGCAATTATGTAAGCCTTCCTGCTAGCAGAAACTGGGTGATAATTTATACAACAAATCCATTTCAGTTAGTTGGAGTTTACAATGCTGACCTAAGAACACTAGGTGGAAATTCCGCTGTAGTATTTGCTTCTGGATTCTTAAATCCATCATCAAACCAAAATGGTGAATCATTTGGAGTTTTTGTAGCATTAGCTAACGGTGCTGTTGTACAACTTCCGAAAGTACTTGGTAAAGAAGCTGATGATTATATGAATAAAATTCTTGGTGAATCAGGTGAGATTGTTGAAGTTAAAGAATATAACTTAGACCAGAATTATCCAAATCCATTTAACCCAAGTACCAGAATTGCATTTAATTTACCCAACAGTTCAAACGTAACATTAAAAGTATACGATATTCTTGGAACCGAAGTTGCTGAACTGCTTTCAAACGAACAAAAAGCTGCTGGCAGATATGAAGTGAATTTTGATGCTTCAAGGCTAGCAAGCGGAACTTATATTTATAAACTACAGGCTGGTGATTTTGTTCAAACAAGAAAAATGATCCTGCTTAAATAAAATTGACCTCACCCTTAATCCCTCTCCTTTTGAAGGAGAGGGAAACAGGGAAATATCCTTTCAAGTCTTATCTCAAATTAAATTAGTTATAACTTCTGAATCATTAGAATGGGAATTCTTCTTTATAATCAATTTCCTGATCAAGTTTTTCGGTAGGTTTTTTCTCTGCTGTTTGATGAATAAAATTCCCATCAATATAAATTGCTTTATAAGGTTTTGTGGGACAAGCAAATTCACAAGCACCACATCCAACGCAATATTTATTTGTTACTTCCGGAATCTTTAAATTGCCTTTATAATCAACCATCATTACTGCTTTTGTTGGACAGTGTTCAGAGCAGGCGCCGCAGGCAGTATTTTCAGTTTCTACTATACAATTTTCTTTTACAAATATTGCTTTACCAATCTGTACATTTTTTTTCTGGGCTCCGGTTAGAGGAAGGATTGCAGATGTTGGACAAACTTCGCTGCAAGAAATACAATCATAATTACAAAAACTGGTCTTGTAATCCATAAATGGTTGAAATATGTTAAATATTCCAAATTCTGTAATTGAAGGCTGCAATACTTTTGTTGGACAGGCAGTAACGCATAAATGGCAGGCAGTACAATTGTTATTAAAGTGATCTATCGTTTTTGAGCCAGGAGGTGTAACAGCAAAATTTTTCTTCTCAGCTATTTTACTATCTTTTTTCGGTATGATTGTTACCTGAGAAAGCGCGGTTGTCGTCAGTCCAATAAAAAACATTGAAGTTCTTGAAATAAAATTTCTTCTTGATTTATCAGAGCTTGATTGAATATTATCAATTTGAACAAGCTGATAATTTATAGAGTCGCTGGGGCAGACATCTAAACAATTATAACAAGCAACACAACGGCTGAAATCTATTTCTTTAGTGGATTTTTCTATACACTCAGCCTTGCAAACCCTTGCACATGCTCCACAACCCTCACAGCTTGTTTTATCAATTTTAAGTTTAAAGACTGTAAACTTTGAAATCAAACCGAGTAATGTTCCAACCGGACAAATAGTATTACAATATAATCTTCCCCGCTTATATGAAAGATAAAGTACGATCGCTAAAAATATTAAAGGGAACAAAGTTGCAATTAAGTAAAATGCTTTTATCTCGATAGGATAAATCATATAGATGTTAAATTTCTCAAGAGTGAATGCTGCCAAATTATTCAGATGCATTAATAGTGGATTAAATAATTGTGCAAATATTCTTCCCGTGTTACTATACGGGTCTAAAAGGTTTACTAAAAATAAATTTCCAAATAAAATTGATATAATGACTATTGCAAGTACAGAATATCGTAACCAAAAATATTCTTTTGTGTACGTAAACTTTTTCTTCTTATTAAACTTTTTAGCTACGTGAGACAAAATATCTTGCATAGTTCCAAGTGGACAAATACTTGAACAATAAACCCTTCCGAATAGTAACGTTAGAACTAGAACAATAATAAATCCTATTGAAGTTGGGAGCAGAAGATTTGCGAATTTTATGCTTGATGGAATGAATTGAAGAAAAGTAACCGAACTAATAAAACTCGTAGGCAGAATATTCGTTATGTCTAGAAATACAATTGCAATTAATAACAAAAAAATTATCGATACAACTATTCTTATTTTTCTTAAGTACTCGAGCTTCAATATATCACATTATTTTTCTGTAGATAGACAGCTTATCTAAATTCATTGTACCCAATTTCATTTCATTGGCAATTCTTATATGATCAATTTTCTCCGGATCAACACCAAACAACTTTGCTGCAGCCGCATCAGCCGCAACAATATCTTTTGAGATGATTAGTGATTTCATGGTTACCACATCATCTTTAGAAACTCCGCGAGGACCATTTTTCTTCATCACATAATAAGCATCAACGACTGTTAGATCGGGTTTGCGGAATGAAGTAAAATCCGAAATACATTGATGCAAATCATTAGAGTGCCAATAACCGCGATCCCAAACATTACCCATTAAATTTTTCATTCCGATTGTAACATCTGCGGATGAATGATGTTTTAAGATAGGTACATTAATAAACACATCTGATTCTAATATTAGCTCGTGTACTTTAGCTTTTTTTAATTTCTTACCTTGCTTGATCGTAACTTCCTGATAATAACTTTCACTTGCACCGGAAACTATTTTACCTTTTGCATCTTTTACAGCACGTTCAATTCCACTATTTGAATAGCACTTATTCCAATTGTCGCAGGTATGATCAAACACATAAACATCTTTTGCACCGGCATCAAAACAATGTTTAATAATTCTGTTCACCAGAAGCGGATTCGTATTCCCTGCTCTCTCCGGAGAAACATCCCAGCCAATATTTGGTTTAACAACAACGGTTTGTCCTGTCTTTACAAACTTAGTCATCCCGCCAAAAGCTTTAATTGCCTCGTCAAACATGGCATCCGGTTCACCACCCTTAATAGCGGCTAAATCATAATCGCTTGCAAACGGTAGCATTGTTGAAGGGAATAAATTTGAATTACTGCCAACAGAAAGCCCTGCCCCGGCAAGTATGCTGGCTTTTAAAGATTTGGAGATGAAGTCACGTCTTCTCATAACGACTTTCATAATATGATTTTAGAATAACTGTTGTAAAAATAATCAATTCAGACTAAAATGTATAGGCACGATTTTATTCTTTGAGCTTGAGTAGTTTTAATTTATTTTTGTTTCAGTAATAATTCACAAGGATGATAAATGGAAAAAGTATTAAGCGTTATTGATTTCAAATCGAATATTAAAACTTATTTGATTGATTTTTCATTATTGTTAATGATTTATTTCTTACCCGCAATTTCTCATTTGTTTGCCTTCCCAGTTTACTATCTCGATCCAATGAGAATTGCATTAGTTGTTGCACTTATTCATACATCAAAGAAAAATGCATATATCATAGCACTAACTCTGCCGTTATTTTCTTTTTTGATTTCATCCCATCCGCAAATAATTAAATCATTTCTTTTGAGCGCGGAGTTGGTTATTAACCTTAGCTTATTTTTCTTATTAAAAGATAAACTTAAAAATGTGTTTACTTCTCTTTTTCTTAGCATCGTAATAAGCAAAGCGATTTACTACTCGCTTAAGTTTGTTTTTATCTCATTCGCTTTGTTAAATGATAGATTATTCTCAACACCATTTTATTTTCAGTTAATCGCAGCAGTGTTGTTGAGCACTTATATTTATTTGGTTAATCTAACATCAACTAAATAAAAATAGCTTTCTGTCTGATTTAATTAATCAAGAATGGCAATGTATCTGTATATCATCCAAAAGTGGGAGAAGGTACCTAGCAAAACAAATAGATGAAATATCTCGTGAAATCCTAATATGCCTGGATAAGGATCAGGTTTTTTTAGAGCATATATGACTGCGCCAATGGTATAAAATAGTCCACCAATCATCAACCATATTAATGTCCCTATTTGTAAAGAATTAACAAGTGGATAAATTACGATTACAGCTAACCATCCCATAAGAATATAAATAAATGTAGATAACCATCTTGGTGCGCTCATCCAGAATATTTTTATTACTATTCCAACTAGCGCCACCAACCAGACTGCAATTAACAAACCCCATCCAAGAGTTCCCTTTAAAGCTACAATGCAAACAGGGGTGTAAGTAGCAGCTATATAAATAAAAATCATTATGTGATCTGCTTTTCTCAGTTTCTTGATGCCCTCATCAGGAAGTTTTAACCAATGATAGAGGGTACTAGTTGTGTAAAGCAAAATCATTCCGAATCCAAAAACAGAAAATGAAAAAAGATGATATGGTTTATACGGATTTAATGATAAGCCTACCAGCAAAATTGTTGCAACGATAGCAAATATTATCCCGATAAAATGAGTAAAGCCATTCATCGGTTCTCTTAGATTTTTAATAGTGTTCATATTCAATTTGTTTCAGTTCAATAGTTTTAAAAACATTAAAATCAATTGGATGTGTTATATTCCAGGAAATTTTATTTATGCAGATTGACATTCGTAGTGTGAAAAGAACAATACAATCTCCCTTCGATAGCATAACGCTTGCACTTAGATCCTGATTTTGTTTTTGCCTGGCACCTTTTATTTTTAATCCCAACTGGAGACTCTAAACTATTTTCAGAATTGTTTTTATTGCTAACAGCTTGTGCAGAATTATTTTCGTTTTTAATTATTTCTAAAACTTTTTGGAGACCAATTAATTGGATGGAAATAGATTCATATTCTTTTTTAATTAAGTTTAACTTGTCTTGATAAGGCAGATTTTCACGTATTTCATTTTTAATGTTTAACAATTCATTGTTTGCTTTGCTGAAAGCCTCTTCTTCATATTTAACGTTCTGTTGTAGTAATTCATAACTTCTGTTAAGATCATCAATACTTTGCTCTAATAAAAACAACTCTGCATTTTTCTTTACCAAATTATTGGTTACATCTTTAGTTTCTACCATTAGGTTTGATACTTCTGCACGCATACCACACAAAATCTCGTTAAGATGTTCATATTCAGTTCTACGCTCTTCTAATTTACTTTCGTAGTCAGAAGGACTAATGTTATCACCAATGCTGTTGTTAGTTTTGTTGTTATTAAAAATCTTCATTTTAAAGCATAAAAAAGCCGCTAATTACAGCGGCTTTAAATTTAAGTACAAATTTAGTTTAATATGTTTCTTCGTTACCAAAAATAGTTAGCTTACCATTTATGTGTTGATTCTTATCAACTATGGTATAAGTATTTCCAGAAACCTCAACAACCCCAGCATGACAAATTTCACAGTTTTGATTAGGCGGGTGTGTTCCGCCTTGAGCAACCGTTAATGGTAATGGGTTTCCTGTAGCTGCATCACCATGGCAAGTACCGCAGGCTGAA
The DNA here is from genome assembly GCA_041738675.1 of Ignavibacteriaceae bacterium. GTDB lineage: Bacteria > Bacteroidota > Ignavibacteria > Ignavibacteriales > Ignavibacteriaceae > IGN3. Next base: position 54,179 of record JBGSPH010000032.1, on the reverse strand, counting down.
CCCTGAGATTGAGCTGTAAATGAAACCACATTATCTAAATTTCCGTTCTTAAAATAGCCGTGACAGTATGTATTGGCACACGTTCCAGCATTAGAATCAAACGAAGGATTTGGTATAAAATCTCCTAAACTTGGTTGATAATTAAATCCACCGGGAACATTTGTATTGAGTTTGGTAAAATCCCCAAATACAATTTCTGCTCCTAGAGTTTGATCAATGTGAATTGGATCTGAGAAACCATTTGGATAAGTATGACACTGAGTACACTCTACAACTAGTCCAATACTATTATCCATTAAATGTTTTGAATGTGCTCCAACTCCTCTTTCACTCGAAAGTATAGCCCCACTTGTGGCTCTTGGCGGTGCAATTCTTACCGGGTTGGCAAAATCACCGTGACAGGTATTGCAGGCTTCAGGTCCACCAGGTTGTGTATGACAATCGTAACAACTTGCTTCGGCGGTACCTCCGGAGTAATTAGCTGAGTGACATTGCTGACATTGCTTCATATCCCAATTAGCATCAGCAACTAGGTTACCGTGAAAATCTGGTGACGTTGGATTACTGATACCATCTTTATGAAGTGCTAGCTCAGGTGCTGAGGTGGTCACATCTTCTTTTAGATCACTACAACTGATAAGAATGATTGATGTTATGAATATTGAAAATATAAGTTTTAAGTAATTCATAAATTTTCCATTAATAAAATTCATTTATATTCCATGACAATAATTACAGAAACTAGCAGTTGGCTGAGAATTTGGAGTTGCACTTGTATGACAATTATAACAAATTGATCCAAGATCATTGTGCCAATCTCCCTTTTCACCACTCATATAGCCAGTTGGATGAGTTTTAGGATTTGTTCCTTTTATTCCATCAGCATCAAAATGGCAGGTTATACAAGTCGGATCAGCGCCGTTAACATCATGGCAAGACATACATCTTTCGATATCCCGCTTAGCTAAAGTAGCATGGTCTCCACCACCGGAACCGACACCAATTGTTTTAAAGCTAGATTTTAAATGAGATGAAGGAACAATTCCGCCAAAAGCAAAATCTTCTTCTTCTGATTGATGGCAAGTGACACAGAAAGATTCTATTTGATGGCAAGTCTGGCATTCTGCAGTTTTACCTTTAGAATCTATTCCATGCGAAAACCTGTAATTCAATTCATGCACTCTGTTTATTGCCTGAACTTTTGCACCATCAACAAAATTGCTAGGATAATATGGTTGATAGAAATCATTGAGAGTATTTGTTTCAGTAATTCCGGTTGTTGATATGTGGCAGTCTTCACAACTTTGATTATCGTGACACATGACGCAATTTGCATTAAACTCTTGAGCAGCAAATTTATGGTTCCTTGAAAAGCTAACAACTTTATGATCCTGCGGAAGTAAGTTAACAGTTGAGATATGACAGGATTCACAGGCGTTTGATGCAACCGTTTTATCGTTATGGCAGGTATAACATTGATCCATAGGTGGATTTGCACCTGCTGATTGCCAGCTATAATCAACTTCACTCAACCCTTGATGGCATGATTCACAATTAGGATTGTCACTCGCCAGATGGATTTTGTGATTGAAAATTAATCCTGATTCACTTTTAACAAGTGCTTCATAATTATCATCATAGTGGCAGGTTGAACATTCTTCGTCATTGTCAACTTCATGACAATCTACACAATTATCATGATTTGGGAAGAGTGCATCTTTTAAACTTACACTTTCGCTTACTGCTGAGTGGCAGGTTTGACAATCAACTAATTCTTTATGAAGTGAATGGGAAAATTTTATTCTTCCCTCGTTTGTGTTTGGCATGTCATCTTCTTGTACACTGAACGCTCCTACTAAAAGAAAAACAACAACTCCCAAAAAGACAAACAGATATAAAACTTTTAATTTTTGCATAGTTTGAATATTAAATGTTTAAGTTAAACCAGTAATTTAGTTTGAAGAATAATCTCATATCATTCTTATAAATTTTGTTATCCATATACTGTCCCTGTAAATCAAACGATAGCGAACGGAATGGACGGATATTTGCACCAACCATTAGTGTTGTAATATTGTTTGCTTCATCATCAGGACTTAGCTTGTAATTGGTATACGATAAACCAATAGAAGGAGTAAATAATCCTTCAAAGAAAGTATATCCGGAATACAATGATACGGCATCTAATTCTCCGGCATATCCAAAAGTTTTTCTGTAGTTTATACTGCCGTATGATGTGGATAATCCAAGACCTACTCTTTGAGAATTTTCGTCCTTATATTCAACATTTCCGAACTTACCAATTACAGTAAACATATTATTAATTTTATAGTCTGCCCCAATTTCAACTTCGTAAGTATTACCATAATCAAAGACAGCAAAGATTGAGTTGTATCTTATTTTTGGTTGACGGTAATTGTAGTAAAGATTTATTCCTAATCTATCAACAGCTTCGGTACGGGCATCAAACTCAAACTTAGATGTTTGATTGAAGTTTAGATCGTAATCATATCTGGTAAAGACGGAAACCAATCCTTGCTTAGAATAGTTAACCTCACCACTAACAAACTCATATTGATTAGATTTATTTTCGATATCTACTTCGATAAGATTAAGATCAGGGTTTAAACGATTTGCAGTATATTTTTGAGGTTGAAAGTTCTTGTTAACATACGCAAGTCCTAATTGAAAATCCTTAAGTACAGTTGTAGTAAACTTACCGCCAAACAAATAATTTTCATCAAAGTTTTCGATTAACTCGAATTTTTGATAAGCAGGAACATTACCACCAAAATATGCATTAAGTTTGTAATCGGTTTTCTTAAGTGTAAGAGATGCACCGTCATAAACACCGCCCGCAACACTATTGATAATTGGCTGTCTGCCTAATCTAACTGTGGCAATATCCATTATATCCCGTGCTTCAAAATACAGGTTATAAAATCTTAATCTGGGATCAGTTTCCAAATCATTCATCACATCGGTTTCAAAATTCAGATATGATCTTATTGAAATCTTGTCATAATTAAGATTTAAATTCAACATTTCATAAGCTCGTAAGTACTGTTCGGATGAGTTTGATGAATCATACCTTTCAAAGGTATAAAGCGAGCTTGAAAATCTACCATTAATATTTTGAGCAGAGACAAAGGCTGTGGCTCCTAAGAAGAGCAAAAGTATAAATTTTTTCATTTAATTTTCTATCAGAATATTTTCTATAATGGAATTAATTTTCAGTTTTAGGTACTGAGTGTTTAATCTTTTGCCAAGCTTCGTTAATGTCCATATCTACATAGGTTGGACTTTCAACATTATGACATCCGATACAAAAATTTTCAAGTTTATCATGAACGACCAAACCGTTTTTAATCGATAAATCTCTGTCTTTCATAACTTTCATGTCTTTGTATGCTGATCCTGGTCCGTGGCAAGTCTCGCATTGCACACCATCTTCAACTTTAAATTTCTTTCCCATCATCGAAGCATCCAAATTATACCCAGTAACGTGACATTTTAAGCACTCAGGTGTTTCTGCAGCTGGAGTTTTAAATCCTTTTTCTGCAGCAATCTGATTAGCTTTCTCTGTTTTCAGAGTCTCAAATGCTTTTGAGTGAGCGCTGTTCTTCCAGATTGAAAGTTGGCTACCCTGTTTTTCTGTTTTATGGCACATTCCACAGGATTCTACACCAATATATGTGTAGCCGTTTTGTGCTTGGATTAATACAAATGGAAAAAAGAGAAGTGTGACTAGGAAGAAATTAAGCATTTTCATAAGACCTCCTAAATAAATAATTAAATCTGGTAGAAATATTCAAAGAATTATTAACAAAGGCAACTAAAATTAGAATTCATTATTGTAATGATGAACCATTCTTTGAATCAAAATTTACAATTTTCACAGTAAGACAAATTAGATACCAAAGAAATTGTATGATTTTTTTATTCCTAAAGCATCAAAATTCTTTGTTTTGAAAATAGTAGTCAACATTCTCCCATTACTGATAATTGTTATTATAAAACTTAAGTGGACAAATTTAACCTCCGCTAGAAATTAATTTCAAAGTATCAATCCAATTTAAGAAATGAAAATTTTTCACTATGTTTGCCGCACAAATTTTATTTCTGATCTAATTCATTGATTTCTGCTATATAATCATTCGAATTAATCAGCTTTATTTTTAGTTATTCAATATTTAATTTCAAAATTACACAAAGTACTCTATGACTATTGAGAATCTCACGGTAAAAGATTCTTCCGTTCACGGAATGGGACTTTTTACGACTGTTGACCATAAAGAAGGAGAAATAATTACTCTTATAAGGGGTGAATTAATTAATGCTGATGAATGCGTAAAGAGAGAAGATGAAGGTAATGTTTACATTTTCTACAAAGACGAAAATGAATACATTGATGCCTCAAATCATTCGCAGCTAAGGTATTTAAACCATTCTTGCAATTATAATTGTGATATCGATGAAGATGAGAACGGTAATTTAATATTATTTGCAACTGAAAATATTCCATCTGGCGAAGAGTTAACTATTGATTATGGCTATGATGAAATTTATGAATATTGTTCCTGTAATGATTGTGAACATAAAACGGATTTAATCTCTGCCAATAAAGACTAAGTTAAAATCTGGGTATGTAATGCAATCTCCTCAAGAACCGAGGAAACTTTCAAGCACGCGCTCATAGAACCATTGAATACTATTGCTTTACCTTTTACATGAACTTCAAAAGCAAAACCGCGCGCTTGTTCAAAGCTGCATTGCGTTGCAATAATTAGCTGGGCAATAACTTCTTCAAATGTATGCCAATCATCGTTGAACAATAGAACTCTTGAAGAAATATCAACATTCGACGTTTCTTCAGTAGTTATTTCAACTTGTCTGGTTTCATCCGGTTTTAATTCCATAGCTAAAAAATACTGAATTGATTTTTTTTATAAAAGCTGTAATCAAAATTATTAGATGCTTAAATAATAACTCCTTGACACAAATAATAAATCATCCCTTAATTGATTTTAGAGCACTGTCTCTTTATATTTTTGTATCAAAAACTTAGAATTTTACGGAGGTTAAATGAAAATAGCAGTATGTGTTAGTCATGTTCCAGACACTGCTACACGAATTAAAATCGGAGCAGATAGAAAAACTATTGATCCAACCGGTGTTACATATATCATAAATCCTTATGATGAATTTGCAGTTGAAGAAGCACTTAAAACTAAAGAAAAAGTCGGTGGGGATTCCATCGTGTATGCAATCAGCGTTGGTGGTGATGCTAACAAGGAATCAATTCGCAAAGCTTTAGCAATGGGTGTTGATGAAGGTGTGTTGTTAAAAGATGATTCTCCCAGAGATTCTTTTGGAATTGCTCACGCTCTTGCCGATGAGATTAAATCACTTGGCTGTGAGATCGCATTTTTTGGTAAGCAATCTGTTGATTTTGATAATTCTATTACGGGACAAGTAACTGCTGAATTACTCGGTTATAATTGTGTACCTGTTGTAGTAGATTTTAAATTAGATGGTTCAAAGATTACTGCTGAGCGTGAAATTGAAGGTGGAAGAGAAGTTGTTGAAACTGAATTGCCCGCAATCATCACAACTCAAAAAGGATTGAACGAACCAAGATACGCTTCATTAAAAGGAATAATGGCTTCAAAGAAAAAAACTATTACGGAAAAAGCTGCTGCTCAATTTTCAAATTATTCAGAAATTCTTGACATGAATCTTCCTTCTGCTAAACAACCAGGAAGAATTTTAGGAACCGATAGCAGCGCAGCAGCTGAATTAGTTAAACTATTACACGAAGAAGCAAAGGTTATATAGGTAAAATTATGGCAAATAAAATTTTAGCAATCTTAGAACAAAGAGATGGTTCACTTAAAAAAGTTTCATTCGAGGCAGCAAGTACTGCATCAAAATTAGCTAAAGACTTGAATCTTGAAGTTGAAGCAGTTCTCGCTGGATCTGATGTTAATAATCTTGATGACATTTCTAAATATGGAATAACAAAAGTTGTTCATTTAAAAAATTCTGATTTTGCAAATTATACTTCAAGCGGCTACACTGAAGCAATTAGCGACTATGCAAAAGAAGTTAATGCCGTTTGTTTGATTGTTGGTAACACATCTCTGGGAAACGATCTAGCACCACGATTGGCTGTTAAGTTAAATTCCGGTTGTGTAATGGATTGTGTAAATCTTCAGGTTGAATCTGGTGAAGTTATTGCAACCAGACCTATCTATGCAGGTAAAGCTTTCATCAAAGTAAAATTATCGTCTGAAGTAAAAGTTTTTACGATAAGACCAAATGTATTTAAAGCAGAGCTATTCGATAACGGAAGTGCATCTGTTGACACTAAAGAAATATATAATCCAAATCTTAAAGCTAAAGTTGTTTCATTCAAAAAATCTGAAGGTAAATTAGATGTTGCTGAAGCGGATATAATTGTTTCAGGCGGCAGAGGAATGAAAGGACCGGAAAATTTTAATCTTATAGAATCACTTGCAGATTCACTTGGCGCCGCAGTTGGAGCTTCTCGTGCGGTTGTTGATGCAGGCTGGAGACCACATCGTGAACAAGTTGGGCAAACCGGAAAGACTGTATCTCCTTCCCTTTATGTTGCGTGCGGAATTTCTGGTGCCATTCAGCATCTTGCCGGAATGTCAACATCAAAATATATTGTGGCAATTAATAAAGATAAAGATGCTCCAATTTTTAGTGTAGCTGATTATGGAATTGCCGGCGATGTTTTTGAGATTTTACCAGTTTTAACGGAAGAAATAAAAAAAATCAGATCATAATATAGCAGGCTAAAAAGTTGGATAAAGTTCAATGTGAAATACTAGGTTTATCAACCAACCCATCTACCGGTGGAGCTTATGCAATTCTCTTAAAAGAAATCGAAGGCACACGCAGGTTACCCATAATTATCGGTGCGTTTGAAGCCCAGGCAATTGCTCTTGAAATGGAAGGCATTAAACCTCCAAGACCGTTAACTCATGATTTATTAAAGACTCTGGTTGATAATCTCGGTGCTAACGTTGTTGAAATAGTTGTGAATGAATTAAAAGAAAATACTTTTTATGCTAAGATAATTCTTGAGGCTTCCGGATTAACAAATGAAATTGATGCACGGCCAAGTGATGCTATCGCTCTGGCTGTGCGAACTTATGCTCCAATTTTCGTTAATGAATTAGTTATGAGTGCGGCAGCATTTATTCCTTCGGATGAAACCGATATACCTGGATTTGAAACAAGTGACTTAGAATCTGATAAAAGACCACTGTCTAAAGAAGCTCAGCTGGCAGCGCTGCAGGATAAACTGCGTGAAGCTTTGGAAAGTGAAGAGTTTGAACGTGCTGCAAAATTAAGAGATGATATCAAGCGGTTATCACAGAATAATTAATTAAAAACCTGTTTACCAATTTCGCATTCCATACATTTTTTTTTGATACAATAATTTCTGAATAGATCTATCATTCCCTGATAATAGACACTTCGAAATTTTTCATTCTTTAAACCAAGTGTTTCATTAACCTGATCAACAAGATGATTACCTTCTTTTTGATAATAATTTAAGAACAGGTCTAGAACTTTTTGGGACAATTCTTTATTACCGTTTATTTCGAAATACACGGAATATATTGGAAGTATAATATTTATAACAATCTCATCCGCTCTACCAAGTCCGATAAAATAATTTAATTTTGTTTTTGTTTCCTTATTAAAATTATAATGATCTGACCAATAGCCCTCACCTTTTATAATTACTTCATTTCTAAGTTTGGTAATAAGTTTATTGATATCAGTATACTGTTTAAAAATATTTAGAATACGAATGAATTGTTCATGAATAATTATTTTTTCAAGTAACCTTGCACCGGCAGCTATCCTAAGAGTCGGGAAATTTTGCGGTCTAAGTTTAAAAAAGTTCCAATCGTTTTTATTAAGCAAACCGGAATCATAATTATTTTTAACAGATGACCATAAATCCATACTGTTTCTAATATATTCAGATGTATCTTCATTTGGAATATCGACCACATCCGGAAACATTCCGCTTACATGAAAAAGTACACTTTCAATTTTTTCTTTGTTCAACTGATCCACAGATTTAAAGAATTTTATATCAACTGTTCTACTTAGCTTTAACATAATATCTTTGTTTTTTGAATAGCCTAATGCTTCAAATAATTGTTCATAATAAAGCTGCTGCCAAAGTTCTAAGTGCTCAAAATCCTTTTGCGTATATTCTCTTGTGGAAATTTCCTTATGAAAATCGTGATAAACCTTTGGTTCTTTGATATGCAATTCATCTAATAAAACTAACTCCTTAAGACGTTCAACATTTCTTTCACACTTTTTTCTAAATCTTAGCAGCCCAAGATTTTTTAAATAACTTAATTTCTCCCGCCTTTCAACTTTATGATTAAGTTGAGCACACGGCATCTTAATTTCATCTTCAGATTGAATCGCTTTTAAATCATGTTGTATATTTTGTTTAATGGATGATGAAAGAAAACCTTCTAACGAAAGTGTTGGAACTTTTCTGCCGCTTTGTGTCACAACAAATGGATATGATGAATCATTAGAAAGGACTGCGTGTAGAATTACTTTATTATATCGCTGATTAAGATTGTGTCCGTGAGCTTTCCAATCAGAATGAAATGTGTCTATTTCAACATCACCAGAAAATGTAATATTGCCGATCTTAATTCTTGCATTTCTGTAATCGGGACCGGCTTCATCATGATTTCTCACTCCGCAATCAATTATCTCAATTGATAATCCATCAGCAGTTGTAAGAGAAGAATCGAGTCGCTTTTCTTCCCAAATCTTATAAATAATTTCTTCCGGAATTTTTGGATTATTTTTCAACAACATACTCAGATTTGAATTTTATCACTTCTTCAAATAATTCTTTTTGGATTACTCTCTTCAAATTTATGGATTTATTAAACATAACTAAAGAGAATCTTTTAGTGCAGGATATTTAGTCTAATGAATTTATTTTATTGACTAAGTACCAGAAATTTTATTCAAAGATATTATTTCATTCCGTGCTGCTTCAGCAAAATCTTCTCCGCTGCTTTTATAGATAATACCGCGACTAACATTTACTAAATAATTTTTACGATTATTATTCTTAAATGTTCTGCAAACATCTTCCAAACTTCCGCCCTGTGCACCAACACCTGGCAAAAGAATAGATAAATTACCGAAGTTCTTAATATTTGTTTTCAATTCATCAAGTTTTGTAGCACCAAAAACAATCCCGCAATTTTGCTTTTCATTCCATTCATTAACTCTCATCAAAATATTTTGATAAAGAAATCTTCCATCCGTTAATTCAAGCTTTTCAAAATCATTTGCGCCTGGGTTTGAAGTTAAAACTAAAACATAATTCATTTTATCAGTAAACTCTAAAAATGGCTGTAAAGAATCTTTACCCATATATGGATGCAATGTAACAGCATCAAACTTAAAATGATCGTACACAGATTTTGCATACATATCAGATGTGTTTCCAATATCACCACGTTTAGCATCGGCAATAGATAGAATATCTTTAGGAATAAGTTCTACAGTTTTTTCCAATTCTAAAATTCCCTTTGCACCTGCACGTTCATAAAATGCAAAGTTTATTTTATAAGCTGCGGCAAAATCTTTAGTGGCTTCAATTATGAATTGATTGAATTTAAAAACCCCATCAGGATCATCTTTCATAAATACTGGAATTTTATTTACATCCGTATCCAATCCAACACAAATATATTTTCCTTCGTCATTCTTTTTAAGAATTTTTTGCTGCGATGTCATAATCTTTTCTAAGTGAAGTTTTTTCTGTTACGATAAACATTAGCAATTATGCCAAGCATAAACATATTAACAAGTAACGAACTTCCGCCATAACTAACAAACGGAAGAGGAATACCTATAACCGGTAATATCCCAACAACCATTCCAATGTTTATTAAGTAATGAATAATGTAAACCGATAGTATCCCAATTATTATTAAACTTAAAAATTCATCTTTAGTTGTGGAAGCGATTTTTAATATTCTTAAAAATAAATAGAGGAATAACACCAGAACTATCATCGAACCTATAAATCCGAATTCTTCGCCAATAACACAATAAATAAAATCAGTCCATTGTTCAGGAATGTATTGTAATTGTGTTTGATTGCCTTGCAGATATCCTTTACCAAACAATCCACCTGAACCAATTGCAACTTTAGCTTGTATTGTGTTATACCCTGCGCCAAGTGGATCAGTATTTGGATCAATAAAAGATTGAATTCTTTTTTGTTGATGTGGGCTTAACGCATTGTACAAATAGTCAGTAAAAAATCCGGCGGCAAGATTTAGCGCAAAGATCGATCCGCTAAAAAATATATCTTTGCGAAAAAGCATCAACACAATCAAGACTAAAATTAACGAAGCAAGAAAATAATAGAATCCAAATATGGCTGCTATTGCAACAAAGCCTGGGGAAAGCACAATGAATAATCCAAAAAGACTTATGCCCTTCCAAAAAATCAAAATTAGTATAGTACCTAAAAAAACTATCGCAGTACCCATGTCGGGCTCAAGTAAAATCAGCATTACCGGAATAAATCCTATTCCAAGTGCAAGAAGAATATCTTTAAATGACTCAATATCAGTATTCTTTCTACTCAGGTAAGCAGACATCGCAAGTACAGTACCTATTTTTGCGAACTCAGAAGGTTGAAATCCAAATGGACCCAAATCTAACCAACTACGCGCACCAGAAACTTTTCTTCCCATAACGAGTACTACAACGAGTAGCAAAAGTGAAAATAAATAAGTTGGGGTCGTAATTGTTTTAAATGAATTTGTTGGCAGTGAATATGTTATAAAGAAAATAATAATTGCAGCGATGCTAAAAACTAGCTGCCTGTTAAAGTTGCCGTTCATAGTCGGATGATTAAATGTAGAACTATAAATGGCTGTTAATCCAATTACAATTAGTAGAAATGCTGGAACAAAAATTCCAAAATCAAATTTATCACTAAGTTTATAATCAATCCTCAATCTTTACTCCGGCAATGGTTTGATTATTTTCTTTTTTGATTTTATCTTTTTTAAGATAAGCTTCAATCATTGCTTTAGCAATTGGAGCGGCATGTGTACCGCCAAATCCAATGTTTTCTACTACAACTGCAATTGCAATTTGAGGATTATCTGATGGAGCATAACAAACAAACAGTGCATGATCTTTCCCGTGTGGATTTTGAGCAGTACCCGTTTTACCGGAAATCTGAATATCAGACATTTTAATATGAGTTGCAGTACCTGCTCCATTTACTACAAGAAACATTCCTTCTTTTACAATATCAAAAACTTCCTGTTTAATTCCTGTTTTAATTTCAGGAAACTTATAAGGAATAATTTGTCTCGTGTTGTCATCAAGATATCCTTTAACAATATGCGGTTGAAATGAACTTCCATTGTTAGCGATTAAAGCTGTGTATTGCGCAAGTTGCAATGGAGTAACACTAACTTCTCCCTGCCCTATTCCCAAACTTGCCATAATGCTGCGAGGCCACTTTTCACCGTACATTTTCACATAATAATTTTCGCCAGGAATAAAACCAGCAGCCTCTTCCCCAATATCGATTCCTGTTTTTGTCGAGAAGCCAAATTTAAGTGCATATTCTTTCCATTTATCTAATCCAATTTTGTAGATCAAATGATAGAAAAAACTATTACAGGATTTTTCAATTGCATGAATAACATTTACAGAACCGTGATTACCATGACATTTAAAGAACCTGCCGAACGTAAATCCGCCGCCGCAGTTAATAAGAGTGGATGGAGTTATTACACCCATATCTAGAGCAGCAATTGCAGCAAGCATCTTAAATGTTGATCCTGGCGGTTTTAACGACATTGTTGCGCGATTAAAAGAAGGTTTATCAGGGTCATTATAAAGATCCTGTAAAAATTGTCTAGAAGTTACATAAGAAAACTCATTCAGATCATAATCAGGTGCACTAACTAACGCAATTATCTCACCAGTTTTAGGTTCGATCGCAACAATCGCTCCACGCTTACCTATCATTTGCTGTTCAGCTACTCTTTGAACATCTGCATCGTACGATAAAACAAGATCTTTTCCTTTTGTAGAATTCTTATCTTCAGTACCATCTTTATACTTGCCGATTTCTTTACGCTTAGAATTTACAAGCACATAATTAAATCCTTTAATACCGCGTAAATCTTTTTCATACTGTTTTTCAATTCCATTGTGACCGACATAGTCGCCGGGCACGTAATAATCTTTTTCTTTGCTTAATTGATTTGGAGAAATTTCTTTTGTGTAACCAAATGAGTGTGAGCCTTTAATTCCAAAAAGATAGCCACGCTGCATCTCAACAATATAATCTACACCTGGTAGATGCTCCTGATTTTCTTCCAACCATGAAACGATTTCAAACTCAATTCCACGTTTAATTCTGATTGGGATGTACTTAGAATATATTCTATTCTTTTTTAAAATTGATGCTACAAAGCCGGAATCTGCATCAAGTATTTTGTCGATAAGTGGATTTAATTTTGGATCATAATCTGCTGGTGTAATACGCAAAGTGTAGGCAGGAATATTATCTACCATCACCTTAAGATTTCTATCATAAAAAACACCCCTAAATGGAATTTGCTCAATAGCTTTAATACTATTATCAGCAGATTTTTCTTCGTATGCTTCCTGATTAAGTATCTGCATCTGGAAGAGTCTGAAAGACAGCACACCAAATAAAATTATAAGAAAAGCATAAATAAAAGTTCTTCTGCTAATTGAAGCAAAATTATCGGATCTCAAAATATTTTCCTTTTAGGATAAAAAATCATTCCCATTAATGCGATTGCCGCAGTGTAAATTGCAGGCAGTAAAGCATACTGGAAAAAAAGTAGAAATATATTTGAAGTAAAATTTATTGATGTAAAGAATGCATTAATTGTTGAATCAATTAAGGAAGAAAGTAATACGATTAGAGCAAAGTAATAAGAAACCAGGTATTGATCTCTTTTATTTTCTGATGAAAAATATCCAGCCGTAAAGCCTGCTACAGTTTTAGCAATCATTGTACTTCCTAATAAACTTCCGGTAATAATATCAAACAAAAAACCATAAATAAATCCTAAAACAGATCCATATATTTGCCCCTGAGTAATTGAATAATAAACCAGTAGGATGAGAATCAAATCAGGGATCACAGTGTCAATCGCCAAAAGTGGTACTATTGTAGTCTGAACTAATAGCAAAGGAAAGAAAAGCAGAATGGATATAATATATTGTGGTTTTATCATTCTCTGCTCAACAAATTGAATTCTATATCATCTATCTCTTTACTTTTAACTATACCAAGAATAAAAACATTTTCTACTTTTTGAAAATCAACGAATGGATGAACTCTAATTTCATTAAATATTCCTTTCTCAACGTCTCCAATTTCGTAAACTAATCCAACTGGCAATGGAAAAGGAATTATCGAACTAATCTCCGACGAAACTATCCTATCCCCTTTTTTAAGATCAAAAGTTTTGGGAACATTTATCATTACTAACCTCTCACCGTTCCACTTCATCACAGCATTTTCTCTTGTGCGTTCACTTTTAACAGTAATCTTTAAATCAACATTAGTTAAAGTTCTGGCAATTGAATAATTATCTGAGATTGAATAAACGATACCAACTAAACCTTTATCTGTTATAACGGGCATTCCAACTTTTACGGATTGATTTTTACCGGCATTGAGAGTAATTGTGCCTTGAGATTTAGTTAAGGATTTTGAAACAATTGATGCAGGGATAAGAGGAAATTTTGATGAGTCCTTTAAAGCAAGCAATCCTTTAAGGTCTTCATTTACTATTGCATATTCGCGAAGTCTGCTAAGATGTAACATCATCTCAGCGTTAGTCCTTCTTAGATTTTCATTTTCATTTTTTAGATTGCTGATGTTGAAAACATCAGTAAAGACCGATGTTACAGATGCAAATGTTCCAAAAGCGATTGAGCGTACTTGTTGAATTCCCTGTGTATTGTTTTGCGAGAGTAGAATGAGGCTGATAATTAATAAAACTACAAGTAAAATATATTCCTTAAAATTTTGCCAGACCGAAACAAAAAATCTTATCATCAATATCTTCTATTACGTATTAATACCTTGGAATAGTGATTAAGATTATCAATAACTTTTCCCGCACCTCTTACCACTGCGGTTAGTGGATCTTCTGCAATGTGAACGGGAAGATTAGTTTCCATTTTGATTCTCTCATCCAACCCTTTTAATAATGCACCGCCGCCTGTAAGCATAATACCACGATCAAGGATATCTGCAGAAAGTTCAGGCGGGGTTCTCTCAAGGGTTTGTCGGACTGCATCAACTATTTGAACGATTGCTTCGTTAAGCGCTTCCCTAATTTCAACAGAACTTACTTCTGTTGTTTTTGGAATACCGCCAACTAAATCTCTTCCTTTAACCTGAATTGTAATTTCTTCTTTTAACGGCACAGCTGATCCAACTTCACATTTTATTGCTTCTGCTGTTCTTTCACCAATTAATATATTATGATTTTTTTTGAAGAACTGCATTATAGCATAATTCATTTCATCACCGGCAATACGGATTGATTCTTCATTAACAATTCCTGATAATGCAATTACAGCAATCTCAGTTGTTCCGCCGCCGATATCAATGATCATATTGCCAACCGGAGCTTCAACATCAATTCCAATTCCAATTGCTGCAGCCATTGGCTCAGCTATCAGATGAACTTCTTTTGCACCGGCATGCTCAGCACTGTCTCTAACCGCTCTCTTCTCAACTTCTGTTACTCCACTTGGTACAGCCACAATAACTCTTCTACTTGCCATAACACTGCCGCCGTGTACACGTTTAATAAACGCGCGAATCATTCCTTCAGCGATTTCAAAATCGGCAATAACACCATCGCGCATCGGGCGTGTTACTTTAATTTCCTTGTGTTCCCTTCCCTGCATTTCTTTAGCTTTATTTCCAAGCGCAATAATTCGTTTGGAGTTTTTATCAAATGCAACAATGGAAGGTTCATTCAATACAATCCCCTTACCTTTAACATGGATAAGAGTGTTAGCAGTTCCTAAATCTATTGCTATATCATTTGAGAAAAAATCAAATATGCCCATTGTTCCTCTTTAATGTTTAAAGTGCCTTATTCCGGTAAATACCATAGAAATATTATTTTGATTTGCAGCGTCTATAACTTCCTGATCACGAACTGAACCTCCCGGTTGGATAACAGATACAGCGCCGCATTTTATTATTTCGATTAATCCATCAGCAAAAGGGAAAAATGCATCAGAAGCTGCAACAGAGCCAGTCAAATCTAAACTATGCTCTTTTGCTTTCATCACTGCGATTTTTGCTGAATCTATTCTGGACATTTGTCCTGCACCAACTCCCAACGTTGCTTTATCTTTTACATAAACAATTGCATTAGACTTTGTATGCTTAGCAATTTTCCACGCAAATTTAAGATCTTCTAATTCTTCTTTTGATGGAACCTTCTCAGTTACAACTTTCAATTCATCTACATTTAATGAGATAGAATCTGAATCTTGAGCGAGAAAACCGCCTGGAATTGAGCGGAAAGTTTTTCCCACTACGAGTACAGATTTTTTCTGAATCACAAGTCTTCTATCTTTTTTCTTCTTTAAGATTTCTAGAGCGCCATCACTGAATGATGGTGCACAAACAATCTCCAGAAAAATTTTATTTAACTCAGTAGCGGTTTCTATATCAACTGGCTTGTTAAATGCCACAATACCGCCAAAAGAAGAAACAGGATCACATTTTAATGCTCGAATATACGCTTCAAATGTATTCTTACCAATAGCAGCTCCGGCGGGATTATTATGTTTTATAATTGTGCAGGATGTCTCCCCAAGGTCTTCACAAAGTTCAACCGCGGCAACTAAATCTAGAATATTATTGTAAGAAATTTCTTTACCATGAAAAACGGAAAAGTACTCATCAAAGCTTCCAAAGATACCTGCATTCTGATGTGGATTTTCTCCATAACGTAATGCTTGACTTAACTGCTCATTTACACGAATATGTGTTGGCGGTAGTGAGAATTTATTTTCTAAATAATTTGCAATGTGTGTATCGTAATTTGCAGTGTGAGAATATGCAGCAACAGCAAGCTTCTTTCGTGATTCTTCAGATATATTTCCTGAATTTAATTCTTCAAGGAAATACTCATACTGATCCGGATTGGTAAGGATAGAAACAAACTTATAATTCTTTGCAGCTGCCCTAACCAAACTTGGTCCGCCAATATCTATATTCTCAATTATATTATCTAAAGTAGATTTTGGATTTGCAACAGTTTTAACAAATGGATAAAGATTAACACAAACCACGTCTATTGCTTCAATAAGATTTTCTGATGCTTGTTTGATATCTGAGTTATTATCTCTTCTAAAAAGTATCCCACCAAATATTTTTGGATGTAATGTTTTTACGCGTCCATCAAATATTTCTGGAAAACCTGTAATCGAACTAATTTCAATTACTTCTATTTTATTTTCAGTAAGAACTTTTGCAGTATTGCCCGTTGCTATTATTTGATAACCGTTCTTCACCAAACCATTTGCAAATTCTACAATCTTAGATTTATCTGATACACTAAGCAGCGCTAACTTTTTCAATCCAAATTCCTGTTTAATAAAAAGATTAAAAAATCTTTTCAGTTTATAATTAAAATTCTATCTGATTCAATCTGCACTCTATTTTCAGCGAACACTTTGATAACTTCAGGTAAAAGCTGATGTTCAATTTTTAAGACGCGCTCAGCAATCTCTTCCGGATTTTTTACATCAGAAATATCAACACACTTTTGAGCAATAATTTTTCCGGTGTCATAAGTCCTATCAACCATATGCACTGTTGCGCCACTTACTTTTGCCGATGAATTAAAAACAGCACGATGAACATTCAATCCGTACATTCCTTTACCGCCGAAAGATGGAAGTAATGCAGGATGAATATTTATAATTCTGTTTTCAAACTGTTCCACCAATTCATTTGGAATAAGTTTAAGATATCCAGCCAGAACAATAAAATTAACTCCAATATTTTTAAGTACTGAAGTAATTTCATACTGATTTAACTTCCCTTCCCCATAACCAACAGTAAAAGTTTTAATTCCAAATTCTTTTGCAATATCAAAAGCTTTGCAATCGATTTTATCACTAATAACCGCAATAACTTCAACAAGATTTTTTAAATCAGAAGAACTTAAAATAGCATTAAGATTAGAACCCCTGCCAGATACAAAAACAGCAATTTTCAATTAAAAATACCTGAAATGTTGACGAAAATTACCTAATCAGTTAAAAAGAAGCAATGAAAGAAATGTTGCAATTAAATTATTTATTGCTTTCTTCAGGCAATAATCTTTGTAAAGTATAAATCTTATTTTCAAGGGAATTTCTAAAATCAAAATCATCCAGATTATCTATTTGCAAAAGAAACAATTTGGCATCAATATATTTTTTTTGATAATAGCTATTCCAGGCTCCAATATAATAAGCATATGCATGAACCCAACTCTCATTTTCAATTTCAGTCTGAATACAATCAACTGCATAATCTAAGGATTCCTGATATCTTCTTTGTTTATAACTTATTTGGGATAAATAAAGTAATGCTTCAGCTTTCAAATCTTGAGTAATATTTTTTTGTTCGATGAAATTTTCGAGTGAATCTTTAACTAAAGCTAATTTATTTTGTTTTATTAAGTTTGATAATTTTATTAATCGGATTTCATCAGCAGTTAACTTTCTTTCTTCAAATTCATCACCTTTGCGTTCAGCGAACAAATCTTCTTCAATATCAGAATTACCATCCGATGATTTTTCAAAATATTTTACAGCTTCTTTTCTATTGCCAGAGATCTCATCGCATAACCCAATTTGATAATTTGCATATCCTTTGTAGTCATCATTAATCCCAAACTCAAGATAATTCTGGTAATAAACTTTTGCGGAATCAAATTGGTTGCGAGCAAAAAATACATTTCCTAAAAGATAATTAGAATTAGAAACAACGAAGGGATACAAACTATCATTTGCACTAATTACAAATCTGAGATGTTTTTCTGCTTTGTCAAGATCGCGTAATTCGTATTCAACCCAGGCAAGAGAAAAATTGAATAATAAATTTTTAGGATATCTTTTAACAAGATTGTTAAGTAACTCCTTGGCAGCAGGGTGATCAACAATTACTCTTGAATAAAGCTGTGATAAATAATATTGTGCGTCTATCTTAGATAGCTTACCTTTATTAACAGTTTGATTAACATAAGTTAATCCCAATTCTTTATCTGCAGTAATTCCAACAAGATTTGCAGCCCATTCCAATGTCGATGGAATTTGTGAGAGAGCAAAATTATAAAGTCCTAAACCTAAAAAAGCATCGTGAAGATCAGGTTTAAGTTTAACCGCTTCTTCAAGATTAGATTTCATTTGATTACTTGTCCAGAGTGCCTGCAAATAGTTGCCGCTTCGCGCTTCAGCTATGGATTTATTGTAATAAATTGATCCAATTAAATATTTTAGTTCAGCTGTAATCTTTTGTGTTAATTTTTGATTGGCTAATTCCAGTGATTTATCCGAGAAGTAAATAAATGAATCTAAATTAGTTTCATTTAGGTTTCCGAGATAATACCAGAGAAAAATAATGGATTTGTAATGATACCCTCTCGGATCTTCCGGATGTTTTTTTATTATGGAGTTGAATGCTTTAAATCCATCATCCCAGTTGAAATTATAAATCTTGTCTAATCCTACCTGAATCTGCTTATCAGTAACCTGCTGTGAATATCCACTCGAAAACAATAAAAAAAATACGATTGCGAATAATTTTATTTTTTTCATTAAAGATTGTATAGCTAATTAAATTACTTTTTAGAGATTGATAATTTCAAAGAAGCTTTTACAAATTCTCTGAATAATGGATGAGCCTTGGTTGCTCGGGATTTTAATTCAGGATGAAACTGACAAGCAACAAACCATCTCTTCTCAGGGAGTTCAATAATTTCAACCAATTCTCTATCCGGCGACAAGCCCGATAACACCATCCCCTTTTCAGTCAAGATATTTCTAAATTTATTGTTCACTTCATATCTGTGTCTGTGTCTTTCAGAAATGTAAGAGTTTTGATAAGCTTTATATGCAAATGTTTTTTCCTTTATACTGCAAGGATAAGAACCAAGCCGCATAGTTGCACCCATATCTTTAATATTTTTTTGATCGGGCATTAAATCAATAACACTGAATTTATTTTTCTTAAATTCTGAGCTATGTGCATTTTTAATTCCACAAACATTTCTTGCATATTCTATAACTGCACATTGCAAACCTAAACAAATACCTAAAAAAGGAATATCATTTTCACGAGCATATTGAACAGCTTTAATCTTTCCTTCAATGCCGCGTTCTCCAAATCCACCTGGCACTAAAATACCACTTACACCAGATAATAATTTATCTACTGATTCAGTTTCTAATGCTTCAGCACTTATTGGACGTACTACAACTTTACATTTATTTTCAGCACCGGCATGTACAAAAGATTCCATAATACTTTTATAAGCATCCATATGCTCGATGTATTTACCACAAAGAGCAATCTCAACTTTTTCTTCTGGATTCTTTACACCAGCTACAAATTGTTCCCAATTTTCTATGTTAATCTTTTTATCAGGAAGGTGTAATCTTTCAAGAACTATCTGATCAAATTTTTCTTTATGAAGGACTAATGGAACTTCGTAAATAGATGAAGAATCGTAATTTGAAATAACCGCTTTTGAAGCTACATTACAAAAAAGGGCGATCTTATCACGCAATTCTCTGCTAAGTTTTTTTTCAGATCTGCAAATCAAAACATCCGGTTGAATACCTAATTCTAAAAGATTTTTTACACTGTGCTGTGTGGGTTTTGTTTTCACTTCGCCTGCAGAAGCAATATAAGGGACAAGCGTAACGTGAATGTTCATTGTATTAGCTCTTCCAAATTGAAGCATTAATTGTCGCATAGCTTCTAGAAATGGCAAACTCTCAATATCACCAACAGTTCCACCAATTTCACTAATAATAATATCATATTCACCAAGCTCACTAAGCTTTAGCATTCTATTTTTTATTTCATCTGTAATGTGTGGAATCACCTGAACAGTTGCACCTAAAAAATCGCCACGTCTTTCTTTTGTTATAACTTCATTATAAACCTGACCCGTAGTGGTGTTATTGGCACGAGTCATATTCACATCCATAAAGCGTTCATAATGCCCAAGATCAAGATCAGCTTCTGCACCATCATCGGTAACATAAACCTCTCCGTGCTGAAACGGACTCATTGTTCCGGGATCAACATTTATATATGGATCAAATTTTTGGATTGTGACTCTGAAGCCGCGTTGTTTTAATAGTAAACCGAGAGATGAAGCAGTGATTCCTTTGCCTAAAGACGAAACTACACCGCCAGTAACGAAGATAAACTTAACTTTTTTTCTTGATGACATTTTACTTTTTTTTGCTTCGAAATATAGACTTACCCGCTAAGATTTCCAATCTGATTTGGAACTAAAACAAACTTTATTAATTAATTTTTAAAATAACCATCGTCATATCATCGTGCTGCTGCGCTTTTCCTATAAACTTGTTAACATCTGCCATCATTTTTTCCTGAATTTCTGATGCAGTGGAGTAATTCCAGGATTTTGCAATTTCAATCATCCTATCCAACCCATATTCCTCAGCTTTTCTGTTAACTGCCTCAGTAAATCCATCTGTATAGAAAATAAAAGTCTTACCTGAATCTAATTTTTCCTCAGATTCTGTAATTACTTTGCCGAACAAATCACCTTTTTCCAGACCGAGTGCCAATCCATTCGGACTGATTAAATTTATTTTTCCGTCAGAATCATGATAAATAACAGGATTATGCCCGGCTCTTGCAATTCTAATCAATTTGGTTTCAAGATCAATGACAGCATAAATCATTGAGATAAATCTGCCTCGTTCAACATTTTCATAAAACAATTCATTCATCTTAGTTAAAACTTCCGCTGGGGAATCAGTATGTTTTGCAATTGCTTTTAGAAAGCCTTTTGTCAGGGTCATATAAAAAGCTGCTTGCGTTCCTTTTCCTGATACATCACCGATAATTATTCCAAGTTTATTTTTACCTAACTGAATGAAATCGTAGTAATCTCCTCCAACCTCAAAAGCGGGAATACAAATTGAAGCGATATCAATTCCCTTTAAAGTCGGATTTTCTTTTGGTAAAAAACTCATTTGGACATGACGTGCTACTTCAAGTTCTTTTTTTAATCTCTGGCGTTCAGTAATATTTTCAACAAATTTTGGTGTGATGGAATCATAATCCGTAAACTTATCTTTTCTAAAAACCAAAATGATTCCAAAAACAATTAAAATAAAACAGATTACAACTAATATGTACCATTCATTCTTAAGACTATTTTCAGTCAGGAAAGATAGCTCTGTTGCTTTGATGAAAAACCTAAAAAGCAGAAAGGATAGTAATGCTGATAGTAAATCATATTTTATTAGAATTAAACTTAGCAGAATTCCTACAACAAGATTTATTGGCAGCCCTGCTGTAAGAGGATTAACATTTGAGTGAATTAGTAATGCCCATGTAAAACCGCTAACAAGAACAAAAATGATATCATTATTTATATATCGTTTTATTGCTGCAGTTAAGAACATAAAAAATGAAACAGCAAGAATTCCATAACTATTAAATACACCAAAGAAAATGTTTAATAATGGCAAGTTAGCGGTGATGTGCGATTGTGAAAGAAAATTATCTCCTGTAAAAGATACATTTGAATAATAACTAATCGCATAAAGCAGGACAAAAAATACAGCAGTTAATCCAACTCCAAAAGAAATACTGTTTATAATTGTTTTGCCAACGGAGGAATGAATTATTTTTCGATGATATATTAAATCTAGGGATAAGAATTTCTGATTCCAGATTTCTCTAAATATTGTTTCACTTACTGCCCAAAGTATTACCGCAGCACCCGTAATAAAAATACCTCCTAAACCGAGACCAAGAATAATTGTCCATTCAAAAGCGCCAAAACCTTCAAGCAATTCTTTAACGATAAAAGAAATCAGTACAAAGATTCCAAAAGCAATTGCGTGCTTAAATCCAACCTCATAAGCTCTGAATCTTTTAAATCCAACAACTAAAACTGAAATTATAATTAAAAGTGTAAAAATTATAGTAGTGGCAACTTCAAAAACATCTGTTTCATTCTCTTTGTATTCATCAGGAATTATCACTTGAATGGAAAAGTTTGAAACTTGATCACCCATTACCTGAGCTTTAAGATTATAATTTATCTGAGTGCTATTTTTTGTTTGCCAGGTAAAATTATAATCGATGCGATCCGGTTTATTAATAGTTTCTGTTTCTTTAAAATAAAATGTGTTTGGTTTTACAGAATTGGTTGATTGGAGTGAATCATCAATAAATGTAATATCATCCCGAAGTTTTTGAATGAAATCCTGTGCAAGTTTTTTTGCTTCATCAGACGTTAAAGAATTTTTCACAACGGAATCATTTAATTCAGTATTAAACTCGATGATCTTTCCATTGTCTAAAATTTTAAGCCTAAAACTAGATTTGTTTAGATTGATGTTTGTTTCAGAATTTGATGATACTACAACTTTAGAATCATCATTCTTTGCCTGGCTAATTGTCCAATAATAAGCCGAACCTGCTTCGGATAAAATTTTATTGGCTTCATCAATTCTATATTCTGAGTTTATCCATCTTACAAAATTTTTATCATTCTCAAAGACAATTTTAAGCTTATTCTCATCATATAAGATATTAATATTATTCAGATACCTTTTTGATTGATTCCTAATTGACTCCATACTATTTACAATTTTTAGTCCGCCAAATGGATGGAAATTTGGGACAAGACTATAAATAATAATAATAGCAAGGATAAGAACCGCAAGAGGAATAATGATTTGTTTAGTTTTGACTATCATATTTATGCTTTTAATTCGATTAGAAAATCACTAAATATTTACGCAAATAAACTTTATTTTTACACACAAAAATAGAACAAAATCTTCTTTAATGTAACATATACAAATTATTGAGAAAATATTGCAGACAAATAAACTTTTAACTCTGGTACTTATTCTAATTTCATTGTTAATGAGTCCCACAAAACTTGAAGGGCAAGACACTACTAAAAGTTTAGCTTTTAAGAATAACAGACCATACAGAAATAATCCTTACTTTTATCAACCAGATTTATCTTACCAGATTTTACAACAGTTTAAGTTAGTGCAGATTGCAAATAGCGGCGATCCATTAGCCCAGCACGAACTTGGATTAAGATTATTAACTGGCGAAGGAATTGCAGCAGATACAGCTACCGCTGTTTATTGGATTAAAAAGGCTGCATCACAAAAACTAACATCTGCTATGTACAACTATGGAATAATGCTTATAAATGGCTGGGGCACTGAATGGAATCCCTTTGCGGCTTATCAAAATTTTTTACTCGCTGCTGAAGCCGGAATGAACCAGGCACAATATGTTGTTGGCATTTTGCATACGGATAATCTAATCGTAAAAAGAGATTGGAATAAAGCTTACTACTGGATTAAAAAATCTGCTGAGGGCAGTTATGAACCTGCAAAAGAACTAATGGAAGAATTATCGCCTAAGGTATCCGCTGAGTTCAAAGATTCTGTCGATCAGAACAAATATACTTTAACAAAAGATTCTTTTGCTAAAGATGCTAAAGATGACTCAAATATCCAGACTTCACTCGGGCTGGTATTCATTGATTTTGATACTCAATCTGATACGATTAAGGAAATTACCGATGCAATGCTGATATCAGATCTGAAGAATTTAAATCTTCCAATTATTAAAGATTCTTTAAAGATAAAAAATGATTCCTCGCTCAGTTCTTTTTATGATGTAACAAAAATCAATTTGCTCCGAAAACTTGCAGAAGCCGGTAGCCACGAAGCAGAAACTATTCTGGGAAAACTTTATGAGTCAGGTAATTTTGTTGGGATGAATAAATTATTTGCAGCGGAATACTATATCAGAGCAACGATACTAGATTCTCCTCGTGCAGCCTATTTACTCTGGAAATTAATTCGTGAAAAAGATTTTTATACAATCTTAAATGATGCTGTACAATTCGGTGATCCGACAGCCCAGTTTGTTTGGTATGGATTGCACAAGCTTGGATACGATAACCGCTTAACTGAAAAGGATGCTATTGATCTTTTACAGAAAGCTGCTGCTCAAAATCA
Organism: Ignavibacteriaceae bacterium; assembly: GCA_041738675.1. Lineage (GTDB taxonomy): Bacteria > Bacteroidota > Ignavibacteria > Ignavibacteriales > Ignavibacteriaceae > IGN3. The sequence continues at coordinate 29,762 of JBGSPH010000032.1, read as the reverse complement.
TATTCCTTCAATAATTGAACTCGGATTTAATTATTATACGGGCAAATATGTAATAATGGATAAGCAAAAAGGTATTGAATATTGGGAATATGCGGAAGAGTTTAAAAGTCCGGAGGCATCCGTAAGATTAGCTGTGTCTAAAGTTTTTGAATATAACCGCGGCGATGATTTGAAAAATGAAATCTCACTACTTGAAAAATCTGAGCGAAATGGATCAATACTAGCTCAATTTGCATTAGGTTACTGTTATGAAAACGGAATCGGCGTAAACAAGAACTTACCGGATGCAGTTGAGTATTATAGAAATTCTGCACAGCGTGGTAATCGGTTCGCTTATGAGCAATTGAAAAGATTGTACGATAATCTCAGACCGCCAGAAACAACATTCAAGGTCGATTAAAAAATAATGACTAATAGATTAGAGCTAAATTCTAAGCTGCCCGATGTTTACACAAGTATATTCGCAGTTATGTCTAAAATGGCAAACGATTACAATGCAATTAATCTATCACAGGGATTTCCTGATTTCAATTGTTCAGAGCAGTTAGTTGAGCTCGTGAATCATTTTATGAAAAAAGGCTTTAATCAATATGCACCGATGCCGGGTACAGTTGAACTTAGAAAACAAATATCTCTAAAAGTTAAGAGAGATTATGGACGTCGTTACGATTTTGAAAAAGAAATAACTATTACTGCAGGGGCAACCCAAGCCCTTTATACTGCTTTTTCATCCATTGTTAATGAAGGTGATGAAGTAATAATTTTTGAACCGGCTTATGATTCATATATTCCAGCCATAATTGCTAATGGTGGAATTCCAATTTCTTTAAAACTTAATACGAATGATTTTAGCATCCCCTGGGAAGTAGTTGAAAAATCTGTAACAATAAAGACTAAATGCATTGTTATAAACTCACCACACAATCCTACGGGAGCTATACTAAAGCAAGATGATATTTTGCAGCTTGAAAAGATTGTAAAGGACACAAATATTTTTCTGATCAGTGATGAAGTTTATGAGCATATTATTTTTGATAATCAAGAACATTATAGTTTTGCGCGTTACGATGAACTGGCAAAAAGAAGTTTTATAATTTCCTCGTTTGGAAAAACTTTTCACACCACAGGCTGGAAGATGGGATACTGCTGTGCACCGGAAAATCTTACTAATGAATTCCGAAAGTTTCATCAATTTATAGTTTTTGCTGTTAACACACCGATTCAATTAGCCGTTGCCGAGTTTCTAAAGGATGAAAATAATATTTACTCGCTTCCTGATTTTTATCAAGCAAAGAGAGATTTATTTTCTTCACTACTGGCTAATTCAAAATTTATTTTAAGAAAATGTGATGGCACTTATTTTCAACTTTTAGATTACTCAAACATTTCAAACAAAACTGATTTAGAATTTTCTGAATATCTAACTAAAGAAATTGGCATTGCAGTTATTCCACTTTCTCCCTTTTATAATAATGGCAGTAACGATAAACTAATTCGCGTGTGTTTTGCAAAAAAAGACGAAGTATTAAAACAAGCAGCAGAAAAATTAATAAGGATATAAAATTGAATAACTCAACTACAAATCAACCGGATCAGATTTCAATTAGAAAGCGTGCCGCAATAATTTCCCTTATCGTTGGTGTCAGCATGTTTATCTTCAAGATTGGTGCATATCTGATAACAGGTTCAGCAGCTATTTTTTCTGATGCTGCTGAGTCTGTTGTGCATGTTATGGCAACAACAATGGCATTGTACAGCATCATATTAAGTTCTAGACCAGCAGATAAATCTCATCCATACGGACACGGAAATGTTGAGTATTTTTCCGCAGGTATTGAGGGATTCTTAATTACTATTGCGGCAATTTTCATAATTTATGAAGGTGTGATTGCTATTATTGCGGGACCTGAACTTAAACAATTAGGTATCGGTGCTGTTGTTATAACTTTTGCATCAGTTGTTAATTTGTTGCTTGGAAATTTTTTAATCCGTACCGGTAAGAAAACTAATTCGTTAACTTTGATTGCCGATGGTAAGCATGTACTCACGGATTCCATCACGAGTTTTGGGGTTATTGTAGCTGTAGTTCTCGTTATAATTACGGATATTCAAATCCTTGATCCCATAATTGCAATCATAATTGCACTTAACATTTTATTTACTGGATATAAATTAATTCGCGAATCCATTGGTGGATTGATGAATGAAGTAAAACCCGAAATGCTACATCAACTTGCAGCTAAATTGGTTACAATAAAAAAAAATTACTGGATCGATATTCACGAATTAAGATTCTGGCAATCAGGAGATAAGGTTTTTATAGATTTTCACCTTATACTTCCCTACTATTTTAATATTAAGCAATCGCATGAAGAAGAAAATGAAATTGAAGCAGAATTACAAAAAGATTTTTCGCATGCTGATCTTAAAATTCATCTTGACTATTGTATTCCTCAATTGTGCAGTTTTTGTAATTATGCAAAGTGCACAGTTAGAAGTGCAGAAAAAACTAAATCTTTTGAATGGAATGTTAATAAGCTGATTGGTGAGCCAATTTATAAAAGAGATTTAGAAAAGGATTAAACTAGAGTCATTTAACATAATCTGGATCTTTAACTTGTGTTAAGATTAATAATCCAACGATAAAGAAAAATCCTATAGAAATAATTGCTAATCTTTGATCCCCTGAAATAAAACTAACCAGCCCAAAAACTAAAGGACCGATAACCGCAGAACTTTTTCCGAAAAGAGAATAGAAACCAAAAAATTCAGTTTTCTTTTCAGGCGGTGTAAGTTTGCTCATTAAACTTCTGCTTGTAGATTGACTTGAGCCCATTGCAGCACCTGCAATCAAACCCACGACATAAAATCCAGTTTTGTCCTGAACCAAAAAAGCAATCAAGACTGTAATCAGCCACATTACCAGAGTAATCATAATAGTTTTTTTCTGTCCAATAGAGTCAGCGACTATTCCAAGAATGACTGAGCCGGCAATTGCAGTAGTTTGAACAGTAAGGAAAAATATTAATAATTCAGTTTCAGAAAAGCCTAAAGTTGTGCTAGCATAATTACCCGAGAAAAATATTATTGTGTTAACACCTTCTATATAGAAAAAATATGCTAATAAAAAGGTTGCAAGGTTTTTATAATTTTTTAGATTTGATAGCGTATTCCAAACTCTTGTAATTCCAATTTTAAAATAAGATTCATGTTCTACAATTATTTTTCTATTATCCTTTAGGTAAATAAAAAGTGGCAATGAAAAAAGCAGAAAGAATAATGCTGCAACAGGAAAAGATTCCTTAATCATTTCCGCTTGTATGAACGGATAAATTATGGCAAGTGTTGCAAGTGATCCTAAATAACCCATTGCAAACCCATATCCGCTAACTCTTCCGTAATTTTTTGGTTCAGTTATTTCTGGAAGAAATGAATCATAAAAAACAAGACCTGCTTCAAATCCAACATTTGCAAGGATAAATATTGCGATCCCCAAAAAGACATCACCACTATCAACAAAAAAAAGAGATGAAGTTGCTGCTATACAAAGAAGAGTGAAAAATAATAAAAATCTTTTTTTGCCAGCAGAATAGTCAGCTATTGCTCCAAGTATAGGTGAAATAATTGCAGTTATTATCATCGCGATACTTGTTCCTAAAGACCAGTAAAGATCACCTATTGGCTGTCCCTGGGCTACGACTTTTTTAAAGTAAACTGCGTAAAGAAATGTTACTACAACAATTGAAAATGAAGTATTTGCAAAATCAAATAGAGTCCAGATAAATATTTTTTTCTTACCGGTCATCAAGAAGTTTTGGATTGATTTTTAGAAATTGTTGAATCAACCAAACCTCTGCCTGTTTTATTTAATCTGCCAGCTGTTTTTTCCTCAGATAAAATAGCATCAAGAATACCATTTATGAATTTACCGCTGCCAGCAGTGCTGAACTCTTTTGCAATTTCAATAGCTTCGTTTATAGAAACTTTCGGCGGGATATCAGGGAAATGTAAAATTTCACAGATTGCCATTCTAAGAAGTATTTTGTCAATTAAAGCTATACGACCCATTTCCCAATTACTCACTCTCTGTTGAATCTTTGCATCAAGATCTATCTTGTTTATCAGAACTCTATTAACAAGGTCTTCACCATATTTTCTATCATGTTCATCTTCAACATCACCTAGAATACTTTGAGTAAGAGCCATTAAATTTTCATTGTTCATTTCATATGCATACAGGATCTGCAAGACCTTTTCTCTAACAATTCGTCTCTTAAAAACTACCGACATTATTTACTCCTGAGTTACATTACTTTTATTTTACAATGCATAAAGCCAAAACATAGTTAATGCTAAAGCTTCTCTGATTTTATTATAAACCGCTTTTTCAAAACTCTGTGAAAGTTCTGAGGCTGAAACCTGAATTTTTATTTTATGAAACTTAGCGATTTCTAAAACTCTAACTAAATGATAACTATCTGAAATAACAACCACATTTTTGTTTGGGATTCCAATTAAACTATTTTTTATGTACTGTATTTGTTCATTTGTTGAAGTAGTTTCTTTTTCAATAAATATTTCTGAAGTATTAAAACCTTTAGCTTTTATATATTTTAATGCCACTTCAGACTCGGATAATTCTCCGGGTGCATTGCTACCTGTAAGATAAATTTGTGATATCCTCTTTTGCTTATAGAGAGTTAAAGCCTTATCAACTCTGCCAGTCAGAGATGGGCTGGGTTTGTTTTTAGACCAAACCGCAGCTCCTAAAACAACTCCAATATTATTTTTATCACTTTTAATTAAACTCTTATCAAGATAGGCTTCTTTTCCAATTATAAAAAGAAACACTAACAGCAGCATTACTAACATGGATAAAATTGAGTTTACGATTGCTCTAAGAACTAAAATATTCTTGTAATTAAAAATGAATAACCAAATCAGAAAAATCATTATTAAAAATGTTAGTGTATAAAAAGCAAAAATTGCACCGATAAATAATTCATCACCTGATTGACCAAGATAATAAATCTCCTTAAATGGCAATGATATATATTTCAGAAAATAAATAAGAATGAGCAAAAATTGGTTTATTAAAAAAAAAGGAAAGAATATTTTTGGATTGAATACAATAGATTTTTTTAGAGCAAGAATCAGTAGCCCTGCAATAAGCATAATCGCAAAAAAAAGGTTAAGAAGATTACCAAAATTGAAAAGGTCTAAATCACTAAGAGTTAAATTTTGATTACTATATTTAATGTAGTAGAGAAAGGCTAAGTCCAAAATGATTATAAGAATAACCACAACAGGTAGAGATGTTATTTTTCTTTTGTTATTCTTTGCCATCATTTCAATGAGTATTTAGTACTTATTAATAGTATTACATCTCAAAAATACTAATTATACTCTTTCAAAAAAATTACAATCATGAAGATTAAACGGTTGGAAATATTTGATCGACTAAAATAAAAAAGGCGTCTTTTAGACGCCTCAAATCTACTGAAGTTTAAATACTACGGGTATTGAAACCTGAACTCTTACAGCTTTACCTCTCTGTTTGCCGGGTTTAAATTTTGTCTTCTTAACGGCATTCAAAGCTGCTTCATCACAACCAGCGCCAATTCCTTTAATAATTTTTGCATCTGTAACATTACCAGATTCATCAACGAAAGCGAGTACATATACTTTTCCTTCAACGCCAGCTCTTTTAGCTATTTCAGGATACACTATCTTTTTCTGAATTTCACCAATACCACCGATCGGTTCAGGCATTTCTTCAACCGCTACGAAGTAAACAGGCTCTTCCTCGACAACCTTTTTATCCTCTTTAGGAGGAGGAGGCGGAGCATCAATTTGTTCATTGATATCAATCTCAGTATCACCAATTTCAATATCTTCTAACACATCTGAAGAAGGTGCTTCAATTGGAATTGGAGGTTTTGGAGGTGGAGGAGGTCGATTTTCCTGTTTTGTCTGATCTATTTGTTCAACCTGGAATAATTCCTGAGGGCCTTCAGTTACAACGCCACTTCCTTTAAGATCCGGGAAGAACTTAAAAGCGACTATTAATAGCGCTAATGCAACAATAAGACTGATTTCAAATACCTTTTTGTATTTAGCCATCAGATCTGCTTTTTTAGTTTTTACAATTGCCATTTTCTTTTCTCCTAACTTGCAATTAGTGATGCTAACTTAATAATGAGATACTCTATTGTCAAATTATTTTTCAAGTCTTTTACGATATTATTTTTAAAAAGTTCCCGATTTTAGTTTGTTTTTTTAATTTCAATTTCCCTAATTCGTCTTATAATATACCCTGTTATTAAAACTGCCACGAGAGAACCGGAAAAATCTGCTAACCAATCTAGCACATCCGCACTTCTGCCAGGAACTAAAAGCTGATGAAGTTCGTCAAGTAACCCATAGAAAGATGCAATTACTACTGTAAATGTTCCCGGAAATTTTTTGAATATTTCAAATCTATTTTGAAAGGATAGATTTAGGTACAAAAAAACACTTAATAATCCATAAGCACCAAAATGCTCTATTTTATCACTAACATCTAAAGTTACCGCCATTTGTCCAGGCAACGTAGTAAGTATAAATAAAATTATCCAATAGATAATCAATGGAATATTTATTAAGTAAAAACGATGCTTATAAAGATAACTATACAATACTATCCTCTAAAAATTTTACGGCGTAAGGATAGTTATTCATTATATCCGAGGCAAGGTAATTTGAGATTGGCTTTTCACTGAGCAACAGATCTGCTGATAAACTATGTAAATAAACACCAGCAATAGCCGAGTTTTCAGGATTTATATTTTGTGATAAAATTCCAGCGATAATACCGGTAAGAACATCACCCGTACCAAACTTTGCCATTCCGCTGTTTCCAGTCGTATTTATAAATGCCTCACCTGCTTCATTAAAGATTATTGTTGGTGCGCCTTTTAATACTAAAATACATTTATACTTTATGGCAAAATCTTTTCCATAACCCAAGATATCCTTTTCAATCAGGTTTGATTCAACACCAACCATTTGAGAAAATTCACCAAGATGAGGGGTTAAAATGCAATTCTTAAAATCAACTTTCTCCAAAAATATTTTGTCCAATGCAAATATTGCATCAGCATCAATTACAGCAAACTTAAATTTCTTTTCAAGCATAAATCTTTTAACGGCAGCAACTGTTTCGGATTCCCTTCCCAATCCTGGACCAATTGTAACAACATCCGCCCATTTTATTTTTTGTTGAAGAGAAGTTAATCCATCATCATTAAAATATTTTACTTTTTCTGTTCCATAAGATTCAACTACTACTTCGAGCAAATCCTTGTGTATAAGTTTTTTTGAACCTTCAGGGATTGCAAGGATTGATGCACCAGCACCGGAAACTAAGGCTGATTGTGAAGTTAATGCTGCAGCTCCAGGATATTTATATGATCCCGCAATTGATAAAACTTTTCCCGCAGAATATTTGTGAACTGTTTTTCCTCTTATGGGCAAACTTTCTAATACATCTTCCGGCTCAATCAAATATGTATCTGGATTTATATCATCAAAATAATCTCGCCCAATTCCAATTTCTTTCAGAACAACTTCGCCACAAAACTCATATCCATTAACAATGAACAAACCTTTTTTAAATTCTCCGAGTGTAACTGTTAAATCAGAATTAAAAACTAAATCTCCAAATCCTGTATCAGCATTTAATCCTGTTGGAACATCTATAGCACATTTGTAAGCATTTAATTTATTTAGTGATTTTATGATTGATGAGTAAGGTTCTTTTAATTCACCTGTAAATCCGCTTCCAAGAATTGCATCAACAATTACATTACAATCTTTTAACCAGCTAATATCTTTTATGGATTTATAAGATTTTACTTTTAGATTTTTTCTTTGTGATGAAAGATTTTGAAGTATATTAAAATTTACTTTGCAATCTTCACTCAAATCCTTTTCTGAACCGATTGAAATTACTTTAACATCAAAACCTGCGTTAAAAAAATGCCTTGCAACTGCATAACCATCACCGCCATTGTTACCTTTGCCACAAACAATTCCAACATAATTGATTGTGTTAATTCGTTCTATGATTGCCTCATAAATTCCAATTGCAGCATTTTCCATTAATACAATCCCAGGAACTTGCAATCTTTTAATTGCAAATGAATCAAGATTTCGTATTTGGGATGTACTATAAAGTGGAATCATATTATTTCATTAGCATAAAAAATTTGCTTGTCATTCCCGTGAAAACGGGAATCTAAAACCATTATAAAAATGGATTCCCACTTTCTCCCATAGAGATGCTTATGGCAGTGGGAATGGCACATAAAATTAAAATAGAAAAACGGTCTTTGCGTTAAATAAACTTTGTTATCAAATCTATAAATGTACCCGGAAATATGCCGAGTAAAATTACAAGCAGAACGGAAAAAATAATTGCAAGCATAGAGTTTCGACTAGATTCAATTGCAAACTCATTTTCAGAAGATTTGAAATACATCAAGACAACAATTCTTAAATAAAAATAAACGCTAATTGCACTTGAAAGAACGCCGAGTATTGCAAGCCATGTTAAATTTGACTTTATAGCAGCTATGAAGATGTAATACTTTCCAAAGAATCCTGCAAAAGGTGGAATACCTGCCAGCGAAAACATTATTATGGCAAGCAAAGCGGATAGTAACGGCTTCCTGTTCCCCAATCCTGCATAAGAATTAATACTAAGATTTGTTTCATCTTTACCTTCAAGTAATGAAACAATTCCAAATGCACCAAGATTCATAAAAGTGTATGCAGCAAGATAGAAAATAACTCCTGCTACAGCATCGTGATTACCCGCAGCTAATCCAATTGCCAGATAGCCTGCGTGTGAGATTGATGAGTAAGCTAACATTCTTTTTATATTATCTTGAGCAATAGCAACTATACTACCATAAAACATTGATAGAACCGAGATCACAGCTAAATACGGAGTAAATAAACTGCCTGCTGGTCCATTAAATAATGCAAACAAAGTTGCTATAATTGCACTAAATGCAGCAGTTTTTCCACCAGTTGAGAATAATGCGGCAACTGTGGTAGGTGAACCTTCATAAACATCAGGTACCCACATATGAAATGGAAATGCAGCAATCTTAAATGAAAATCCGATTAAGAAAAGAAGAACACCTGAAATGAATAATAAATTCTTAGTTAACTCAGTAAAATTTGAAGTGATAAAATCGATTGAAGTTGTGTGAGCACTGCCGTATATCAATGCGATTCCATATACAATAAATCCTGTTGCAAAAGCACCGAGTAAAAAATATTTGAGCGATGCTTCATTGGCTCCAGCTTTTTTACGGTTCATTCCAGCAAGAATATAAAAAGAGACGGACATCAACTCCAAGCCAAGAAAGATTACAAATAGATCTTTTGCCCCTGCCATCAGCATCATACCAAGAACTGAAGTTTGAATGATAATATAATACTCACCAAAATACGTTCCGTATTTTTTTATGTAATCAATGGAAAGTAAAGTTACAACTGCTGCCCCGAATGTAAAGATTGCATAAAAAACATTTACGTTGCCACCAGTTGCCACCATATTTTGAAGCACAATGGAAACGTCTCCAACATAGTACAAAGAATGTAAACCGGCAGCTAAAAATATTAACACCGAAAACCATGGCAGTATCAATTCACTTTTCTTAGAATACATTTCAATTAAAAGTGAAATGACTATTCCCGATCCGATGATTACCATTGGAAGTACATTAAAAAATTCTTGAACGTTATTAAACATTATAATATTATCTTTTTATAACTTTTTTACTTTGACGAATTATTTAAGCCAATTTCAGTTGGACTAACTTTAACAGGATTATAAATCATCTTTACTACTTTTGATGTTGATCTATCTGAAACTTTTAAGAAAGTAGTTGGATAAATTCCAAGCCAAACGATTAAAATAAAAATTGGCGCAAGAACAAATATTTCTCTTGCGTTCATATCTTTTAATCCAAAGAGTTTCTGATTTGTAACCGGACCAAATACTACTCGCTGATACATCCATAATAAATAAACTGCTGCAAAAATTACTCCGCTGGATGCAAATACTGTAAACCACCAACTATTTAATATTGGCGATTGAAATGAACCAAGTAGAATTAAAAATTCGCCAACAAAACCATTTAACCCGGGCAATCCAACTGATGAAAGTGAAGCAAACATTAATGCAAATGCAAAGAATGGAACTATTTTAGCAATACCACCATAGTCCGAAATTTCACGAGTGTGTGTTCTTTCGTAAATCACGCCAACTAAAAGGAATAATGCTCCTGTTGATAAACCGTGATTTATCATTTGTATAACCGCGCCTTGAATCGATTCCTGAGTCATTGCAAAAATACCAAGTACAACAAATCCTAAGTGTGAGACAGATGAATAGGCAACAAGTTTTTTAACATCTGTTTGAACCATCGCAACCAATGCACCGTATATAATTCCAATTACTGCGAGTACAGAAATATAAGGTGCTGCTAAGATTGAAGCTTCTGGAAAAAGTGGAAGATTAAATCTTAACAATCCATAAGTTCCCATCTTTAGTAAAACTCCTGCAAGTATTACAGAGCCAGCAGTCGGTGCTTGAACGTGTGCATCAGGCAACCATGTGTGCAAGGGAAACAACGGAACTTTTATTGCGAAACTAAATGCGAATGCTAAGAACATCCAGATTTGAATGTTCATTGGAATTTGTGGTGCAATTGTATAAAGTTCAATTAAGTTAGTGGTAAAATAACCAAGCGGAACAATCGCATAAACAGCCAACCACACTATTGCAACTAGCATTAACAAACTGCCAAACATTGTATAAATAAAAAACTTAATCGCCGCGTAAACTCTTTCTTTACCACCCCAGATACCAATTATAAAATACATTGGAATTAACATTGCTTCCCAGAAAATGTAGAAGAGGAATAAATCAAGCGAAATGAAAACACCAAGCATTCCAACTTCAAGCATCAAAAAGAAAAATGTAAATTCTTTTACTTTGCTCTCGATACTTGACCAACTTGAAATTAATGTAAGTGGTGTGAGGAAAGTTGTTAGTAAAACCAGCAGCAAAGACATTCCATCAATACCAACATGATAATGAATGTTTAATCCTTTTATCCACTCAATTTTATTTATGAATTGAAATTCAGAATTTGCTGAATCAAACTGAAAATAAATTACAAGGGAAAGCAGGAATGCAATAGTTGATAATACAACAGCAAAATATTTAATAAAATTTACTTGTTCCTTTTTAATAAATAAAACTAAGATGGAACTGATAAGAGGAATTAAAATTAAATATGTTAACAGTGAGTTTTGTTCCATTTTATAAACTTAAAATTATCCAGAAGAAGGCAGCAACAATTCCCAGCACCATTACTAATGCATAAAACTGAGCCACACCTGTTTGTAATTTTCTAATGTTGATTGAAATAACATCCACAATTTTTGCAGAACCATTTACAACACCATCAATAATTTTATTATCCGCAATCTTCCATAAAAATGATCTTGATGTTTGTAAGATTGGATTTACAACTGCTGTATCGTAAGCTTCATCAACAAAATATTTATTCCATAGTAAATTGTACATACCTTTAAACTTCTGAGCAGTATTTACAGCAATCGATGGTTTCTTTAAGTAAACATATCTTGCAAACATAATTGCACCTACTGCAAATATTACTGATAATACCATTAACAATATTTCTTCAAAGTGTGAATGCATATTGTAGGTGGCAAGTTTTCTATCAGCATCTTTAAATAATGGTGCTAAGAAGTTGTGAAACTGATTTCCATGTTCACCTGAAAAGATTTCAGGTATTCCGATAAATCCACCGATAGCAGCTAAAACTGCTAATATCATTAATGGAATCGTCATCACTGCGGGAGATTCATGTGGATGTTTATCGTGTCCGAATCTTTCTTTTCCTTCAAAGGTTAAGATGTAAAGTCTGAACATATAAAAAGCTGTCATCATTGCTGTACCAGCGCCAAGAATCCAGAAAAATAAATTCCCATTTGCATAAGAGTACCAAAGAATTTCATCTTTGCTAAAAAATCCTGAAAGCGGTGGAATTCCAGAAATTGCAAGAGCGGCAATTAAAAATGTTAGATAAGTACGAGGCATATATTTTTTCAAACCGCCATACTTCTGAATATCCTGCTCGTGATGCATTGCATGAATAACAGAACCAGCTCCAAGAAATAAGAGTGCTTTGAAAAATGCGTGAGTCATTACGTGAAATATTCCAGCACTAAAAGCTCCAACTCCCATCGCAAGAAACATATAGCCAAGCTGAGAAACGGTAGAGTACGCTAAAACTTTTTTAATATCATTTTGTACGATACCAATTGTAGCTGCAAAGAAAGCGGTAAATGCTCCGATTATTGCAACAACCATCAAAATATCCGGCGCACTTGCAAATATGATTGAAGTTCTTGCAACCATATAAACTCCTGCAGTAACCATTGTTGCAGCATGTATAAGTGCTGAAACCGGTGTTGGACCAGCCATCGCATCCGGCAGCCAAACGAATAAAGGAATCTGTGCAGATTTGCCTGTTGCACCTATAAATAAAAATAAAGCAATAAATCCAAAGGTTGCGGTTGAAACATTAAATGAAACTGAGCGAGAAAAAACCTCATTAAAGTTTAGACTTCCAAAAGTCATATATATTAAAAACATTCCCAGTAAGAAACCAAAATCACCAATTCTGTTTACAACAAATGCTTTTTTTGCTGCATCAGATGTTGTAGATTTTTCAAATTTTCTATCGTACCAAAATCCAATAAGTAGATATGAACAAAGACCAACACCTTCCCATCCTAAAAATAAAAGCACAAAATTATCGGCAAGTATTAAGTTCATCATCGCAAAGATGAATAGATTTAGATATGCAAAAAATCTCCAGAAAGATTTGTCTCCGTGCATATAACCAATTGAATAAACATGGATTAAAAATCCTACGCCGGTTACAATCAACGCCATAACGAGAGAAAGCTGATCGACCTGATATGCAAAACTTACATCAAGGTTACCAACAGACATCCAGCTAAATAGTGTTACGATTTTTTGTCGTTGATCGACTGGCAAACCAAGTGTTTCAAAGAAAGCACCAAGAGCGATTAGAAATGAAATTCCAATTACACCACTGCCAATTGAACCAATAAGTTTTTCATTCTTTATTCTGCTGCCAAATATTCCATTGATTAAAAATCCGATTAATGGAAGCAAAACGGTTAGGTATATTAATTCACGCATAAGAAGCCCCTCTCCTGCTCTCCCCTAAGGGGAGAGTGAAAGAGTAAAATAATTCTATACAATTCTAATTTCATATTCAAAAAATAATCTCTAATAATCTTGTTTTTGCCTTACCCTTCCCCTTAGGGGAAGTTGGATGGGGCTTTTACCACTTTAGAATATTAATTTCATCAATATTTACAGTAAGCTTGTTGCGAAAGATTGCAATTATAATTGCAAGTCCCACAGCAGCTTCAGCTGCTGCAACAGTCATAACAAAGAAAACGAATAGTTGACCAATTGAATTACCTAAATAAGATGAGAATGCAACTAATGTTAGGTTTGCTGAATTGAGCATTAATTCAATACTCATAAAAACTATTATCGCATTTCTTCTTGTAAGTACGCCGGCTACTCCGACGAAGAACATAAAAGCACTAAGTATTAGATAATATTCAATTGTGATATTCATATCTGAAAAACTCTTTAATCAAATTTCTTTTTTGCTAAAACCAATGCACCTATTGTTGCGGCAAGCAGTAAAAATCCTGCAGCTTCAAATGGAACAATGTAATTTGTAAATAATTCTCTACCGATAGCTTCAATTGTTCCTGCCTCAACACTTTTTGCTAAATCTTTAGAAATGTTTTGTGAAGGTCTTGCAAAAAATATTATGTAAGCAAGTTGAGCGAACACAACAAAAGATACAACCATAGCAAAGATTTTAATTTTTGGATTCAACTCTAAAAACTTCTTTTCATTTTCTGGTCGTAACAACATCAACACAAAAAGGAAAAGAACCATAATTGCACCAGCATACACTATAATTTGAGTTACTGCGATAAACTGTGCATTGAGGGTTAAATACAATCCGGCTAGAGCTGCAAAGTTAAGTACAAGAAATAGCGCTGAGATGACAGCATTACTTCTTGTAATCATAATAACAGCAGTTACAGCTGCAACAATTCCAAAAACAAAAAATAAAATTACTTCTAAAGTCATATAAAATATTTTAATCTTTAATTGTACATTATAAATTGTACATTATAAATTGTACATTGTTAATTGCTAAGGTGTATTCCTATAAATCATTCTGGGGAAAGGAATAGCCTCTCGTAAATGATCTAATCCGCAAATCCAACTTACGGTTCTTTCCAAACCTAAACCAAAACCCGAATGAGGTACCGAACCAAATCTTCTCAAATCCAAATACCACTCAAATGCACTTTGAGGAAGATTGTGTTCCTTAATTCTTTCTAAAAGAAAATCTAAATTATCTTCTCTTTGACTTCCACCAATAATTTCTCCATAACCTTCAGGTGCAAGAACATCAACTGCAAGAGCATACTTCGGTGCATTTGGATCACGCTTCATATAAAATGCTTTTATTTCAGCAGGATAATGATGAACCATAATTGGTCTATCAAATTGCGCTGATACAATAGTCTCATCAGCTCCGCCAATATCATCTCCCCATTTAAAATCTATGCCATTCTTTTTTAAAATCTCAACTGCTTCATCGTAATGAACACGCGGGAATGGTCTTTTTACATTCTGAAGTATTGTTGTATCGCGCTCAAGTACTTTTAATTCCTCAGATTTTTCAGTAAAGACTGTTTGAACAATATATTCTAAAAATTCTTCTGCTAAATCCATATTATCATTTAAATCATTAAACGCTACTTCAGGTTCAACCATCCAGAATTCTGTAAGGTGTCTTCTTGTTTTAGATTTTTCCGCACGAAAAGTTGGTCCAAATGTATAAACTTTGCCAAGCGCCATCGCTCCGGCTTCTGCGTATAGTTGTCCTGATTGAGTTAAATAAGCATTACCTAAATCAAAATATGGAGTTTCAAATAGTGTAGATGTTCCTTCAACAGCATTTGGTGTAAGGATTGGCGGATCCATTAATGTGAATCCTTTGTTATCAAAGAAATCACGAATTGCTTTTACAACTCGATGACGAATTTTTAAAATCGCCACCTGCTTACTTGAACGTAACCATAGATGTCTGTTATCAAGTAAGAACTCAATTCCATGTTCTTTTGGTGTGATAGGATAATCGTGAGCTTCTGAAATTACTTTTAAGTCAGTTGCATCAAGTTCATATCCACCTGGTGCACGTGGTTCTTCTTTAACTTTTCCGGTAACTTCAATTGATGATTCCTGACCAATTTTATCAGCTTTATCAAAAACTTCTTCGGTTAAATTACCTTTGAAGTAAACACATTGAAGATAACCGGAGCCATCACGAAGAATAATAAATTTAATTTTTCCACTGGAGCGTTTGTTGAAGAGCCAGCCCTGAATGGTAACTTCCTGCCCTACGAATTTTCCTAGATCACTTATTCTGATTTTATGCATTAATTATGATTATTTTCTTCAAAAATTGATTGCCAAATATATGCAGAGGGTCTAAAAAAACCAATCTTATCAATGTAGAATGTATAATTAAGAATTATGAAAAAGTCTAGTCTGATAAATCATACTATTTTATAATCTTGAATTTTCAATTTGTCACTAATCGCAACTAACTCAAACCTTTTGAATACCTGGTTAAATTTTACAAAACTTATATGTGGGAAAATGAAGGATATTTTATCATTTGTGCTGTTCAATAATGAATTAGCATGAACCCATTTTTAGTTATTAGATTTCAAGAAAATTCTGCAACTGATTCATATTTTCCATAACTATATTATTATTTAGAGTTAACTTTTCTTTAACCTGATGCCCGCTTGCAATTAGGATGCAATTTACTCCCATCGCTTCAGCAACTTCTGCATCGTGTAACGTATCACCAATAAATAAAATTTCTTGTTTAGGCAGATTTAATTTCTCAACCAGCGATAACCCCAGATGAGTTTTACTGCCTGCATAAATGTTGTCTAAACCAATAACATTATCAAAATATTTAGAAAGGTTATAATGATTAAGAATATTCACAAGATTATCGTGTAAATAGGCAGAAAGAACTGATTGCCCTATTCCCTGCTTTTGAATCCCTGATAAAACATCTATTGCATTATCAAATAATGAACAAGATAATTTTTTAGACTCGTATTCATCTATAAAATCTTTACCAAGAACTTCAAAAGAAATTTTACTAAAATCCAACCCTGCCGCCTGATAATAATTTTGCACTGGAAAAGTAAAAATCTCTCTGTATTTCTGTAATGATAATTCTGGCAATTCATTATCAACAAGAATTCTATTTATAATTTTTCGGCAATAATCTACATCGTTAAGAAGTGTGCCGTTCCAATCCCAGATAATGTGCTTATAATTATTTATCAATTTGTTCTTTCAATCTATTAGATAATTCAAAAATAAGTTCCGCTGTAATACCCCAGATTACCTCCTCAGAAGTTTTGTAAACCAACACCCGATGCTTTCCTCGCGTCCAGGGTAAAGAATATTTTTCCGGCAGCCCCAATTCTTTAACCGGAAGCAGTTCTATTTTTTCGCCATCTTCCTTAGTCATAAACGGATGCAGTTCCAATCTAGTATAGAATTCTTCAGGTTTGTTGTTAATAAAATATTCAAGAGGAATTAAAAATATTCGTTCAACTTCTTTAGAGTCTATCTTCAATTCATCCAAGGAGTTTATTTTTAATATGCCAAGATATGTTTCAACAATTACTCCCATCGGTGCAACAAGAGTACCAATACTTCCTATAACTTCGATACAGGAATTCTCAATACCTAACTCTTCACATGTTTCTCGTGTTGCTGTAGATAAAAAATCTTTATCGTAACGTGAATCAAAGTGTCCACCAGGGAAACTAACCTCACCAGGTTGCCTAACAGTTGAAGATCGTTTCTCAAATAAAACGAACTCATTATTATCTATAACAATAATGGGGATTAATACCGCCGAGTTAAGGTATAAATCCTTTCCAATGATCGAACAGTTTCTTGTAACTATTTTTTCAAGTTTATCGAGATAATTCATATCGTAAATTAAAATCGTTTTTAATATTCAATACAAATATAAATAACTTAATTGTATAGATGATTTAATGCATTGTAAAAACTTATTTAACTTGGTATTGTTATCATAATAATTTTCAAGAGATATAAATGAAGAACCACTTTTTGATAATAATCTTTAGTTTTGCTTTAATTATTATTCCTTCTGATTTCTATTCACAATCAAAAGACAATAAAATATTAACTTCCTCAAATTCTGATAGGGCTTTCGGAAAAGAATATTTTCCAACCGAAATAAAAAAGACGCTTATATATGATTCAAGTTTTGGAGATCTTGAATTAAAAGTAACTGAAGAAAATAATATTCATCTTTTTAGTTATGATTCAGAAAAATTCAAATACAGACAAAAACTTTTTGTAGATGATAAAGGTTTATTTGTTAATGAAACTTATCAGAAAATTAAGCTACTTCTATTTATAACAAAAGAAGGTATTTATGTTTATGATAAACCGCTTTTAAGAGTTCCCTTTCCCGTTAAAATTGGTCAGGAATGGAGTTGGGATGGACAAGAATTTGTTAATGATGAAACGCATACTGTAAGAATTAAAGGCAAAGCATCAAAGATTGAAACCATAACTCTTCCAGCAGGAAAATTTGAAACTCTTAAAGTTGAAACCACTCTTGAAACTTCGAATGGCACCAAAAATGTCTTAACAGAATGGTACGCAAAAAATATTGGTATGGTAAAGATGCTTGTCTCCATAGAAGGCGGCGGAATGCTTGGTTTTGCCCGTGATATCTTAGGTTACGGAACAATTACATTTGAACTGAAAGAGATTAGAAATAAATAATTGACCAAAGAAACTTTTAAAGTGCAAAAACCTCATCGAATGATGAGGTTTTTTGTGGGCCCAGATGGACTTGAACCACCGACCCTCTGATTATGAGTCAGATGCTCTAACCAACTGAGCTATGAGCCCATTTTTTTTGCGCTCAAAAATAGTATTAAATCTCGCTTAAATCAAGAAGTTTAAAGTTCAGACTTTCATCAAATTCTTAAGTTTTTTGATTGTTAAAGGTGCTGAGCCTTCAAAGTGATTGTTCACATTAACGAATAGATCCACTTCACGAGTTAATAAATTGTTGAAGAGATTGCTAAGTTTTTCGAGTTCTTCTATCCTATCAATGTAAATCTGATTCCAGTTTTTATTACTCATTTTTTCAATCCCTGATCTATCAGGTCCGTGTAATCTAAAAACAATACCTCCCTTAAAGTCCATTAAAAATTTGCTACAAGTTTCAACTACCGAGGGCATATAATAACCCTCTATCATAATCGGAATTATTTTCAGTTTTTCTAAAAATTTAAAATAATTTTTATTAAGATAATTTGGATTCCTTATTTCAATTCCAATGGGAAATCCTGAGTTGGATATTTTTGAGATAAAATCATAAATCAAATCTTCAAACATTTTCTGTGATGCTATTTTTCCCTTGTTTAAATATTCAAATTGGAAAATCAAACATCCAACATTTTCTTTTAATGGCTCGATAGAATCAAGAAACTTGCTGTATATATCTAATGAAAGAAAGTACGGATTCTTTATTAACTCTTCTGATTTATTCTTGCGGTAGAAATGTGTTAGTGTAATTGAGTTTGGAACTTTAATAGTGAATAGAAAATCTTTTGGAACAGAATTTTTGTATTCAATGACTGTTTCGGTTTGCGGTAACACAACTTTTGAAGGAGCATACAAAGACCAAAACCATTGATCAATTTCAACTGTGTTATAGTGATTTGAATATTCTTTTAAATAATTAAACTCTTCAGACTCAGGATAAATAATTCCTTTCCAGGATTCATACTTCCAACTGCATGTTCCAAATCTAATCGTGCTCAATAACTCAATTTATTTTTGTTGAATCAATTAATTCATTTTCTTTATACAATCTAACTATCGTAAGTACGCCTAAAGTATCATAACTTTTCCATTCCCCTTCTCTGTTTCCGTTGACATAATTTCCTTCCTCAATAACTTTACCATCAGACTGAAACCAAGTCCATTTACCAGTTGGAATATCATCATCATAAAAACCTGAAGTTTCGAGAGAGCCATCAGAAAAATAATATTTCCATTCACCAATATTTTTATTTTCCTTCATCTTCCCGATCATTTGAATTTTATTATTGGGATAGTATGTAATAAAGTCCCCTTCTTTTTTGCCATTCACAACATCGTATTCAATTTTCATATCAAACATATTTGATTTGTTTCTACCTGTGAATGGAACAGTTGAAATTGAATCACTGTATAGAAGTCCATCCTTAAGTACTAGAGGCTTAGAAAGTTTTTCTTCTGAATTGTGTGCACAGGATATGATTAAAATAGAAATAAGGAAAGAGATGTATAGTTTTATCAATTTGATTCCTGCAAGATTTGGTTTGAAAAAATGTTATTGATTTAATTCTGAGTAGGCTTGTAATAATTTAGATTTAGTTTCCGCAAGATCCTGTGATATTACTTTAACATCACCAATAATCGGCATAAAATTGGAATCACCATTCCATCTTGGAACTATATGAAAGTGGATATGGTCCTCTATTCCGGCACCTGCAACTCTTCCGATATTTGCACCAATGTTAAATCCGTGTGGATTTAAAACTCTTCTTAATGCCTTCTCAGCAAGCTGAAGTTTTTCAAAACATTCTGTTAATTCTTCTCCACTTAGTCCTGAAAAATCATTTGTATGACGTTTTGGTACTATCATCAAATGCCCGTTATTATAAGGATATAAATTAAGGACGGTAAAAGTATGCTCTCCCGTCTCTACTAAAAGGTTATCATTTTCTTTTGGATCAAGATTTAACATCTGGCAAAAAATACATTTTGTCTTATCTTCATCAGATTTAAATGATTCAATATATTTAGATCGCCAGGGGGACCAGAGTTTTTCCATTCTAAACCTTAAATTAAAAAGGCGGAAACTAGTTCCGCCTTAAAGTTACTTATCCTCTTCACGGGATTTATTATACTCATCAATAACTTTATGTTCAACTTCTTTTGGCACTTCTTCATAGTGCGAAAATTTACGTTTGTGAACGCCTCGTCCCTGAGTTAAACTTCTCAAATTAGATGAATACTTATAAAGTTCGGATAACGGCACGTGTGCTTTTATAATTTGAAAATGTCCATCGGAATCCATTCCTAAAATTTTACCGCGTTTACTGGAAATATCACCCATTACGTCACCCATATATTCATCAGGAACAATCACTTCAACTTCATAAATTGGTTCAAGTAAGCAAGGTTTACATTCTAAGAAACCTTTCTTAAAGCACTGATTAGCAGCCAACTTAAATGACATTTCATCTGAATCAACATCGTGATAAGAACCAAAATGTAAAGTAACTCTTACATCTATTACCTGATTACCAGATAAAACACCTTTTGACATGGTTTCAATTATTCCTTTTTCAACGGCAGGTATAAATCTACCGGGAACTACACCGCCAACAATGGCATTAACAAACTCAAACCCTGTTCCGCGAGGCAATGGTTCCATTTTAAAGTGAACGTGTCCGTACTGTCCTCTTCCACCGGATTGTTTTTTATGCTTATACTCAACATCATCAACTCTGCCTTTAATTGTTTCACGATATGGAATTCTTGGTTCAATCAGATCAACATCAACTTTATATCTTTCCTTTAATCGTTTAGTTGCAAGTGAAAGTTGTAACTCTCCCTGTCCGGAAATGACCGTTTGAGAAATTTCAGGATCAAACTTTACATAGAATGATGGATCTTCTTCGTGTAGTGTGTGTAAGCCGGATGCAATCTTATCTTCATCACCTTTTGCTTTTGGAAGAATTGCACTACGAATAACTGCTTCAGGAAATTCAATTGGACTAATGATAACTGAAAGATTTTTTGAAGCTAGTGTATTGTTTGTATGAGTGTCTTTTAATTTTACAACCGCACCAAAATCACCAGCAGAAATCTGAGAAACATCTTTTCTATTTCTACCATTCAACACAGATAATTGACTTAATCGTTCTGTTTTACTGTTATTTTCATTTAATAAATCCAAACCAGCTTTTACGGTGCCGGAATAAACCTTGAATAATGAAAGCTCACCAACATGCTGCTCTGCGATAGTTTTAAAAATAAAGATTACTGGTTCTCCATTTGCATATGGTTTTACTAACACCTTTTCGGATTTACCTGCAAGTGCAGCATCTTCACCACCTCTATCAACAGGTGATGGAAAATATGAGGCAACAAAATCAAGAAAATTATTTATACCTACTGCTTTTGTAGCTGATATCGCAAAAACAGGACTTAAGCTTCTACCAATAATAGCGGCTTTTAATCCAATTTCAATTTCTGAATCACTCAACGAACCTTTATCAAAATATTTGTTCATTAAATCTTCATTTGTTTCAGCAATCTTTTCAATCAATTGTGTGCGGTATTCCTCAGCTTTAGCTTTTAGATTTTCAGGAATCTCACCTTCAGTAATTTTTTTTGATCCAGCATCTCTATATGTATATGATTTCATTTTTAGTACATCAATTATAGTATTAAAAACTACTCCTTCAACTGCAGGAAATGTAACTGCGATAGCCCCATTTGTTAGACGCTGCTTTGCTTTTTCTACACTTGCTTCAAATGTGGAATGTTCATTATCAACTTTGTTAATTATAATTGCTGAAGGAAGACCAAACTCATCAACAAACTTTCCGCTTACTTCAGATCCTACCTCAACACCTTCCGCAGATTTTAAGACCATTACTGCTGTGTCACAAACTTTCATGGCTGATTTTACATCGCCAATAAAATCTGAATAACCGGGTGTATCTAAAATATTAATTTTTTTATTATTCCATTCGATGTGCATTAGTGAAGTTGAAATTGAGATCTGCTTTTCTATTTCATTCGATGTGTAATCGGAGACTGTATTTCCTTCAAGAACATTTCCAATTCTGTTAGTTTCGCCGGCAGTATATAAAATAATTTCTGAAAGTGAAGTTTTGCCGCCTCCTCCGTGACCGATAAAAGCTATATTACGTATTGATTCAGGTGCGTACTCTTTCAAGGGAATTCCTCCTAAAAATTTTTAAGGTGAGAACTAATTGATTACTTATTTTTGAAGTTTCTCCAAAATGTTTCAACTCCTTTACCGACAGCATTCAAATTTTTAAATAAAGGCATCACAGCATCTTCAACACCGCTACGAATTTTATCTTCTATGCTCAACAACTTATCTGCCCGATCTCTAAAATCATTTAAAATAGATCTGGAAATTCTAAATTGATCTTTGGCTTCAGAGCTGATTTTATTCAGATTATTAGAAAGTTCCGTGTAGGAATTTATAAGCGGTTTAAGGTTGGTAGATAATTCATTAATATCTTTATTAATAGATTGCACTGATTTAACTATTTTATTTAAGTAATAAATCAGTGCAATACAAAGTGCAGATGCAGAAACAATTAGTACTATTGTAAGTATTTGAATTGTATCCATTATTTTTTCTAAGAATTTTTTGCTTCTTTATATGCGTCAAGACCTGCTTTAACAGAAGATTTAAT
Source organism: Ignavibacteriaceae bacterium (assembly GCA_041738675.1). Lineage (GTDB taxonomy): Bacteria > Bacteroidota > Ignavibacteria > Ignavibacteriales > Ignavibacteriaceae > IGN3. The sequence continues at coordinate 6,938 of JBGSPH010000032.1, read as the reverse complement.
TCTTTCGGTTTCAGATTCTAACTTTTCTTTACCGGTGTTGTAAACATCTGTTGTTTTTACTTTTGCATCTTTGAATACTTTTTCGGCATCCTTTAAAATATCCTCAGATTTTGATCTAGCATCATGTATTATTCTCTCAGATTTTTTCTTGCCTTCGTTAATCAATTCACGGGCTTTATCTTTTGCTTCAGTAAGATATTTTTCAGCTTCTTCTAGATATTCTTCAGATTTCAATTTAATATCTGCACGTAACTCTTTACCACTTTTAGGAGCAGTTAACAAAGCAACAACAGCACCTACTGCACCACCGGCTAAAAACCCGATTAAGAAACCTTTTGCTAGATTATTATCTTGTGACATGTCAAACTCCTTTCATTTATAAATTACTATTTAAAATATATCAATAGAGCTTTCTAAAATCAAGGTAAAGAAGTAAATCCGGTACAGTATTTAAGGATTTTAGTGTTTAATTTCACAAAAATCGTTTGAAACGCTTTTAAATATTTCAAATGCCGCTTAAGCCATTTTGGCAAGAATAAGCAACTCCAACTATCCGAGTATTCTTATTTGCAGCTATCTGGATTAAATCTGTGAAGATTCTAAAGTCCAAAGTGAGAGATTTAAGGTTTAGAGTATTTTATGATTTATTTTTAATTCTCAAAGCAGAAGCAAAATATCTTTTTTTATTTTGTCTAAGAATTTGATTCCAGAATAATTTTTCCAAACCTTTTTTGATAGAACAAAACACTAATGGCTCCAACTAAAACTGCAAACCACAAAGTAACAGCACGGACAATAAATGTTGCAGCAAAAGCATTATGCTCTGATAAACCTTTTTGTACAAGCATTAGCGTTAAAGAGCCTTCTGTAACACCCAATCCTCCGGGTAGCATAGAAAGAGCTCCAACTATAGTAGCAAAACTGTAACTAAAGAATGCCCATAGAAAATCAATCTCTATTTCAAAATTGGTTAGAATTAGATAATAACCAAAACACTCAAATCCCCATGAAACGATGCTGAGCGAAGTCATAAAAAGTAACGGAGTGAAAGATAGAAGCTTTGATGATGATTCATAAGCAGTGCTAATCTTGAGTATATGCTTAGAAATAAAATTTATATTTGAAAAAAGTGAAATGATCTTATAAAATAATTTTTTGTTAGATAGAATGATCAGCCCAGCTAGTATAATTAATCCGATTATAATTATAATATTTTTACCATAATCATAGAAATAAGCACCGGTAAACGCCATAATTGTCAGTGATAAAAAATCTGTTGCTCTTTCTGCAAATACTATCGGTGCAGTTTTGCTGATCGATGTTCCGTTAACTTGTTTTACCAGATATGATTTTAATAACTCACCCATTTTGCCTGGAGTAACACTCATAATTAATCCGGACATAAAGATTGAAAGTGAATCAAGGTTGTGAAGTCTTACATCAATTATTTTTAAGTAATATTCCCACTTAAAAAATCTTGATACATAGTTTCCAAAAGAGAGTAAAAGTAATATAGGCAGCAAATACCAATTAAAGTTTTTAAAAGAACTAATCACTTTTTCATAATCAACATAGATCATGAAAACCAGATAAATTAAAGCAGCAATTGCGATTGAAAGAAAAACTCTATTTCGAATTGTTTGCAACAACTATAAAATCCTTAATAAAGCATGATAAAATTTTGCAAGAGGCAACCCCACAACATTATAATAACAGCCATTAATTTTTTTTATAAAGACCGCACCAAAGTCATCCTGTATTCCGTATGCACCCGCTTTATCCATCGGACTCCCGCCATTTATATATTCTTCAATTTCTTCATTAGTAAGATCACGAAAAGTAACTTCAGTTTTCTCATACTCAGAAATAGTTTTGTTATTACTAAAATTAAATATTGAATAACCTGTGTAAACGACATGAGTTTTTCCACTAAGCAGCTTTAAGATTCTGGATGCATCCTTTTTATTTATCGGTTTACCAAGTACTGTTTTATTTAAAACTACAATTGTATCCGCAGTTATAACAATACCTTTTTTAGCTATCACTTTAGCGAATTCGAGCTTTTCTTTTGATAACCTGATAACTGAATTTGATGGTTTTTCATTTGGATGAATTTTCTCATCCATATCCACACTAAATGATTTAAATTTAATTTTTAATTGTTTTAGTAATTTTCTTCTTCTCAGAGATTTTGATGCGAGAAATACCGGAATTGATGGACTAATCATATAAATTTTTTATTGTTGTTCCTGGAAAGTAATGATTTAAAATTTCTTCGTACTCTATTCCCTTTTTTGATTGACCTATTGCGCCCCACTGACAAAGCCCAACACCGTGCCCATTTCCTTTTCCTTTGATTATAATATTTTTGCTGTCATCAAGATTAATATTGAATGATGTACTTCTTAAAATTGATTTACCATCACCACTTCTGATTATACTTCTAATTTGATTGCCCCCAAGAAATATTGTTTTTTGAATTTCTTCGCCATCATTAACAATTATTTCAAGTTCATTTACTCTTCCAGAATTAAATCTGGATTTTATCTTTATATCAGACAATTTGTATTTATTAGACTCAATAAGTTTTGATTTATAAAGTCTATCTATAAATGTGAGCTCAGAATAATTTTCAGTCCATTCATATCTTGGTGATATTTTACAATAAGGTTCATCACCATCTTCTACGCCGCCTAAGTATGCAATTTTCTTTTTACTAAAAACATTTGATACGTCTTCAGTTTGTCCGCCGCAGGTTGAATGATAAAATATTATTGCTGGTTCATTTTCATCGACTAGCAATTGCCCCTTTGTTTCCTCAACAATTTTGTTTGTGTACTCGGTTTCGCCATCCACTCCACCATAAACTTGATCTCGCGTATCGGGATAAATATCAAAGAAATTTTTATTCTCATTTATTTTATTAAATGCATAAGTTCTTGCACATATTGAAAAGGCTTTTAGTGCATCATAATTTTCATTCCCTTTTCCAATTGGCATTTCTTTAGTAATCACACCTTTTACATAATCTTCCAAACCAATTTGGTTCAGAACTTTTATTTCGGAATTAAAAATGGAAACCACGATTCTACCGCGATACTGCTTGCCATCAATTTTTATTGTTTCATTTTCTGCAGCCGGAGTTAAATAGAACTTCTCTGAGGATAATTTTGCATCTCCAATATTTAGATTCAATTCACCTGTGTTTTTACTAAAGATTAACCTGTTACCAGATTTAACTATTGCAAGCCTTCTACTCTCGCCGGATATTAAAATTTCATCATTTACTGAAATTATCAACTCAGTTGAATTATTATCTAATAAAACTCTGATGGAATTTGAGGAACTGAATTCGAAACTATTATCTGAACTAAATCTCTTTGTTGAAGAACATCCAAAAAAGATTAATAAAAGTAAAAGTATAACGAATTTAATATTGGAAGTTTTTAATGATGGAAAAAAAATGTGGTGTATAAAAATCGCGAAATGATTCACTACTTATTATCTAAACATCGCCTTGATACTGCCCCATGTTCTTTTTGCAACACTAGAAATGCTATGAGTAACAGTTACATCTGCAGAATAGGTAACCTGATCATTATTATCTACAATCTTAAGTCTGTAAACAAATACCATATCATTTGTTTTGTATGCGTTCTGATCAGTAAAAATATAGTTGGAATTATTACCCTTGGGAGAAACCGAAGCAACTTCTGTAAATGAACTTTGAGGGGTTTTTCTTTCAATCACAAATTTTTGGAGATTAGTCTCTTCACTGGTTTGCCACTCAAGCCTTACATTATCAGATTCACTTCTTGCATGAAAATATTCTATGTAAGCTCCAGCGTAAACTGTAGCAATTATTAGAAATGATACTATTATTGTTGATAATTTCATTTTCACAGCGCTAATATATTCGCAATAGTGAAGATTGTCAAGTAATATTTAAAGAATTTTAATAAACAAATTATTCTGCCTAAATTGAAATTCCTGAATGGGTGAAATATGAGTAAATTTAATCATTAGAAAAATGATAAACTGGAAAAAAAATCTCTATATAATGTGGATTTGCCAATTTTTGGCAATGGTCGGGATGAGTTCTATCGTTCCCTTTCTTCCGCTGTTCGTTAGAGAACTTGGAGTTACTTCAATTGAAGAAACTTCTAAATGGAGCGGATTGGTCTTTGCAGGACCCTTTTTTGTATCATTGTTTCTCTCATCACTTTGGGGAAATCTTGGTGACAAGTATGGCAGAAAGCTAATGATGATACGTGCTACTTTTGGTTTGGCTGTTGCACAAATCATTATTGGATTTTCACAGGATATTAGCCAGCTTTTTATTGGAAGATTGCTGCAAGGAGGATTAAGTGGTTTTCTTCCGGCAGCAATGGCCCTTATTGCTTCCAATACTCCTGAAGAAAAGACCGGTTACTCACTCGGCGTTTTACAATCTTCAACCGCTGCGGGAACAGTTTTGGGGCCATTATTTGGCGGTATTATTTCAGACTTTTTATCATTTCGCGCAGTGTTTTTTGTTGTAGCTGGATTATTATTTCTTGTTGGATTTGCAATCATATTTTTTGTAAAGGAAGATAAACGTGAACAATCCAAATCGAATTTTACTTTGTTTGAAAATTGGAGGTTCGTTCTTGTTGATAAAAAAATATTAATCCCCGCAATATTAATAATGCTCACTTCGCTAGGAATCTCATTCGTTCGACCAATCTTTGTGTTGTTTGTAGAAACTTTAGAAATAAATAAAAACTATTTGCCAACAATTACCGGTGCTTTGTATAGTATAGTTGGGGTGTTTTCTGTATTTTCTGCTTACTGGTGGGGCAAGAAAGTTGCAACATTTGGATTACGAAAAAGTATTTTTATTGCTTCAATTCTTACAGCAATAATGTATTTGATGCACTCGTTTATTACTAATCCATATTATCTAATTCCTGTTAGAACTGTTTTAGGATTTGGATACGGTGCTTTGATGCCGTTACTTTTTACAAGAATTAGTAACAATGTTAATAAGGATAGAAGGGGTGGAGTTTTAGGAATCGGTTCAAGTTTTCAAGTAATGGGCAATTTAATTGGTCCATTGATAGGTGGATATGCCGGAGCTACAATTGGATTTTCATATTCATTTGTTTTTACCGGAGCAATTTTTCTTTTAATTGCTTATGCTGGATATGCAAGCTTAAAAGATTAATCCAACTTAACCGGAATTTCTTTATGCCAGTCCACTGAGCTGTACTTAAAAAATATTAATGAAGAGTAAATAATTATATAGCCTGGTATTGCAAACCATGCACCCGTTAATCCAAAATCAAATACAACCCCAAGCAAATAAGCTAATGGAACAAAAATAAAAAGGTTCGTTAACATTTCTGCTTTCATTACAAAAACCGTTCTGCCTGCAGCTTGTAATCCATTTGCAAGCACAACTCCCGTAGCATAAAATATCTGAGCAAATCCAGCAATTCTTAAAGAAGATTTTGCAAGTTCAATTATGCTCCAATCATTTGTAATTATTAGCAGCACATATTGAGGAATTGAAATAAAAATAATTCCAAGAAGGATTGTGTAAATAGTTGCAACCTTTGCAGTTTCAAATCCGTATAGTTTTGCCAGATGATACTTTCCTGCCCCAAGATTATTTCCCACAAGAGTTTGAACAGCAATTCCAAATCCAAACAAAGGCAGAAAAGAAATAAAGAGAGTTGAAATAATGGCTTGAGTTGCAGCTTGCTCTTTAGTTCCTATAATTCCAGTTATAGCAACAAAACTTAAGAATCCAATTAGCACAAATACATTTTGAAAAGATACCGGAAGTGATATTTTATATATCCCTTTAATAATTTCCTTATCAATTTTAAAATGCCTAAAGTTTTGATATTTATTTCTGTAAGCAGGTAAAAGAATTATGATCAAATAAAAAACTACATCACTAAATGTTGCCAGGGTAGATCCTAACCCTGCACCTGCTAAACCCATCTTTGGCAATCCAAATGATCCGTAAATAAACATATAATTGAAAATTATATTTAATAGATTTGTAAGAATTCCTGAGACCATAAATATTTTAGTTTTACTTATCCCAAAGAAAAATCCGCGATATGAAACTGAAATTAAAAAAAATGGAATTCCAAGAAATCTATAAAAAAGATATTGGGAAGCGTAATTACCAACAGTCTCATCAGACGCAAAGAAATGCGCAATTGGTCCTGCTAAAGAAGCACCTATTGCTGCTACAATACTTCCAACCAAAACTGAAATAATAAGCGAATTGTTTAATGTATTCCCGCACTCTAAAAAATTTCCCTGCCCAAATCTACGAGCAACAATTACGTGAGTGCCGGTTGCAAGACTAGAAAAAAAACTTACTAAAGCCCATGTCGCAAGAACACCAATTCCCATTGCTGCAAGTGCATACGTTGCTTCATCAAGCCTACCCACCATTGCTGAATCAACAAGTGAAACAACCATTTGTGTCGATAAACCTGCTATTGCTGGCAAAGCAACCCTAAGAATTTTTTTGTAGTAGTTATTAATTGGTAATAAATTCATTGAGAGTAAAAATAAGGATAGTCTGCACAGATTAAAATTTTTGGTGTGATTTAGAACTAGGAGTAAAATCCTTAACTTTTGGATTTAAAGCAAAGCTAAGCGGGATCCCTCATAGGAGTCCCTTCGGGAGAACCGCTGACATTCCCGATTATCCTAGGGATGCAAGTAATTTTGTTTTAGAAATTCTACTTATTGCACTAAATAAAAAAACTCACTTGATAGTGAGTTTTTTTTGTGGAGCTAAGCGGGATCGAACCGCTGACCTCTTGAATGCCATTCAAGTAAACTGTTTCGTTTATGAAACAGATTTAACGATTTTTAACTCTTTTTCATCCGCTGTGCCCAAAAGTGTGCCCAAATTTGTAAGAGTTGTA
>JBGSPH010000043.1:0-51466 GCA_041738675.1 Ignavibacteriaceae bacterium | reverse complement strand
CTTTTCCCGCAAGTTTTCCAGTATCACCGGCATATGACATAGTTGAAAGACATAATATCATAATTAAGAAAAGTGTTGTAAATTTTTTAAAGATCATTGTAGTTCTCCGGATATAACCGATAGAAATTTTGATTTTTTGTTAGGGGAATCAACTTTATTTTTTAAGAGCCTCTCAGGAGAGCAGGAATAGGTTGGGTTTGAGTTATAAGAAGTAAAAAGTAAAAATTTATTCATTACTTCTTCCAAAAATTTCTAAGTTTTTTGTGGCTAGTTTCATAAAACTAAAACCATTCTCTTTTTCATCAGTTCTTACTTTTTGTGCTAATAAATAAAGATCATATAACTTGTATGACAACATACATAATATAGGGATTTTTGTCAAGTTCTATCTCCAACTTTAACAATGGATCTATATTTTTAGACAATAACCTAGTAATTAGTTCTTAATGGTACATAATTATTAAAGAATGAGTTTTTTAAGGTAGAAGACATTTAGTAGGGATTTTAGAAAAGATGTGATTTTAGTCTATAAATGATTTATTTTAATGGTCACAGAGTTTCTCACCCTCTCCGCATCTAAATAATGGCTTGGAATGAGAATTAAAAACCTTGTTTTCAAGCCTTTTTAATATCCAATCCCCCACCTGATGTTATCAAACAACACCACTTTTCACCTATTGATGAGACTTTTATGAGACCATTGAGTATAAATATGGGCACCTTAAACTTTAAACGCTTTCACCATCATAGCTTGTTCAGTTTTTGAAATTCCATTTCTATCTGCAACTTTTTTCCACTCACTAACTTTACTTTTTATATCAATTATAATTCTTTCGGCGTCATCTTTATTTAACCTAAAATATTCTGCAACCTCTAAAGCTAAATCATACTCCAACGAGTTATCATTTTCAGATATATTAAGACTTAATCCGGTTCCCATCTCATTTGGATTTATATCATATGCCGGTGAAAGTATCCATCCCCTTTCAGTTAATATGAAACCGTGATTTCTCAAATGATCATCTGTATTAGATACACTAATACTAAACACAATCCGTCTCCATAATTCTTCAAGGTCCGCATTAACTCTTGCGCCATTTTTTATAATAAAATCCGCAATCTCAATATAACTTGCGCCAGCATAATTATCTCTATTATCAGTGTATCCAAGCATGGTCATAGCAGATGCAAAATGAACTCTTTCCGATTTATTTCTATCGAATCTTTTAACTAAAAATGTATGGTATGGACTAACAAATTTTTCAACTCTTGCCTGCGCAACATTTATCCCACATCTTTTAGCTAAAGTATGGACAACAATCTCCCAGCCACCAGTATCTTTATTATCGCTGACACTCGGAAATTTGGCAATCCATAGCTCATCTTTGTCTGTGATACTTGCTTTTGGACGAGCACCACCTAATGACGAGCCAGGAGCCATTAACATATTCAACCACTTTATATTTTCTTCATCGGTTATGTCCTCATCTTTTTCTAATTGTAAGCTCGCAAATTGCAATTCACTTAATGATGTTATTTGTGGTGCAGCAAGTGATCTATCCTGATTTAAAAACTCTTTGTCTTCAGCTAATTTAAATCTTAAACCACCAACGCGATTTTCATCATAAACACCCAACAAAAAATCCAATTCCATTAATGTTTTAGCTGGTCTGTTTTCATTTCTAGCGAGTATTGCTTCTCTTCTTTTCATCAGCACCCGTCCCCAGCGGTCAGGTGATGAATCTAGAAAAATTCCGAAGTTACTTTTCTTATCATCTAAATAATGGGTCCCTGAATACAATCCTAGATCTGGATCTATAACTTGTGCAAATTTTGATTTGAGCCATTCATCTGAATACTCAAAAGAAAAAACTTCATCGCCTCTAACTATGGTTGAATATAGTTTTCCCAATAGAGTCGGGTTTTCTTTTAGTCCCTTCCAATCTGCATATACTAATATTTCTTTTCGCGTTTCTGTCTTTGCCATGATCTATTTCTTAGAATTTCTTTTTGGTGCTCTTTCTTTTACTATTAAATTTGCATCCTGTAACTTCCTACCGAGGAGATCATCCTTAGCAACATTTAATAAATCTTCTTCTAGCCCAAGCACGGACAATACTTGAGTATAGTAACCAATATTTACATTTGGTTTTCCTTTTTCAATTTCATATAATGCAGTCCTTCCGATGCCCGCTCTTTCAGAAACCTGAATCGTACTTAGTTTTCTTCTCAATCTAGCTAGTTTGATATTTTCTCCAAGCACTATTAATATTTTTTCTAATTTATATTGTATCAACTTTTTATTCCTCTCTCCGTAATGTTCGTTTTACCGAACAAATATAACAATTTTGTTTGTTATAACAAACATTGTGAAAACATTTTTTAAATAGCTTAACATATTTAAAGTATTTTACTTGAGGAACTGACAGAAAGCAAAATACACTTACTTGAAGTTCTTCGATCAAACAGGATATCTAAGGTATAAAATTCACATTATGCAAATTATATACAGAAGATCCGAGGTTCTGGCAATACCACTAATCGCCAACAATAATACAAAATCCCTCGTTTGAGGGATTTTTTATTTCCTAATTATGCAATTACTACCTAAATATCCACCAGAGTGCTATAAGTATAATAACTAATAGAATCGAAAATCTAATATTTATACTTCGCCATTTATCTTTTACTATAGAAATATTTCTTGAATAAATCATTCCTTCAAGTTTATCAGCAGTAGGTTTTGCGGTTAAAAGACTAACAAGAACTAAAACAGATGAAGAAATAATAAATAGAAATATTGCAAAGTGCAGAAAGTTTATTGATGCCACACTTTTTAAAAATAAATTTGATAATGGTTCAATTTTATTTTGAATTTCTATTACCAATCTAAAAGTGCCCAAGACTAATCCAGTTATTAATGAGGCTATAGCACCTTTGCCATTTACACGTTTCCAAAATATCCCAAAGAGAAATATTGCAGCAATTGGCGGCGAGATATATGCCTGAACACTTTGCAGATATACATACATTCTATCATCACTTAAAATACCGATAAATGGAATCCATAATAGTCCTAACAACACCATTGCTCCTGTTGCAATCCTTCCAAATGTTACAGTTGATTTTTCATCTGCATCAGGTTTTATTTTTTTGTAAATATCAATTGTAAGCAGCGTTGAGGTTGAATTAAACATTGCACTAAGTGATGACATAAGTGCAGCTAATAATCCGGCAACAACTAATCCTTTTAATCCTGATGGAAGTAGATTTGTTACTAACCAAGCATAGGCTCTATCACCACTTATAGTTCCATCAGATATATAGAATGCAATTATGCCAGGCAGAATAAGAATGAATACGGGTAGTATTTTGAGAAACCCTGCAAGAATAGTTCCGCTTTGAGCATGAGATAAATTTTTTGCACTTAGTACACGTTGAACAATGTACTGATCCGTGCACCAATACCAGATTCCAATTATTGGCGCACCAAATATAATTCCCGTCCACGGAAAATCCGGATCACTTAATGGTTTAAACATACTCCAAAAATCAACCGGAGTATTTGCAACAAGGTTATCCCATCCACCAGCTCTATCCAATCCAATAAGGGTGAGCGCAATTGATCCGCCAATTAATATTATTGTTTGAACTAGATCCGTGTAGATAACTGCCGAAAGTCCGCCCATCACAGTGTAGATTCCAGTTATTAAAACAATTACAACAGCAGCGGTAACCATATCCCATCCGACAACTGCATTAAGTAAAATTCCACCAGCATAGAGTGCGATAGATATTTTTGTTAGTACATAACCGACAATTGAAATTAGACTAAGGTAGTAACGTGATGCTGAATTGTATCTTTTCTCTACAAACTCAGGCATAGTAAACACTCCTGATTTTAAGTAGAATGGAGTGAATACCCAGCCAAGTAACAGCAAGATCAAACACGCAAGCCATTCAAAATGCCCAACTGCTAAACCGGATTTAGACCCTGTACCTGCAAGACCAATAAAATGTTCACTGGAAATATTTGTAGCAAATAAAGATGCACCAATTGCAATCCAGCCAATATTTCTTCCGGCAAGAAAATATTCCACACTGTTTTTATTTTTATTGCGAAAGTAGAATCCTATAAATAGGACTATTGAAATGTAGGAGAGAATAATTATGAGATCGATAGTACTAAGATTTGAAATCATATTTAACTCCACTTAACTAAAGGTTGAAAAGAAAAATGTGGATTAACTATCTTTAAGATAATAAACTAATTAAAGTACAATTTATTTTAAAATTGTCATTTTTTTTGTTTGGATATAATCACCGACTTTTAATTGATAGAAATAAATTCCGCTTGGCAATGTAGAATTAACAATGTACAATGTAGAATGAGAACCAGCTGCATAGTAACCATCAACAATAGTCTCAATCTCTCTTCCAAGTACATCAAATAATTTAATTGTTTGCCAACTGCTTACCGGTGACTGCCAGCTTATAGTTGTGCTTGGATTAAATGGATTGGGATAATTCTGTTTAAGAGAAAACTCCGAAGGTGGTATCGATTGAAAATCTTCAATATTAGTTGGCTCCCCTATCATGTTATTATCCATCCAGTTTAAACGGAATGCTATCCAATTTTTCAGATAAGACATTTCTTGTTGATACGTTTGTCCGACATAATAATTTGGCCAAACCCAAACACCGAGCACAGGCCATCTTTCAAAGTTTCTTGTTTTCGATTCATCAAGCAGCACTGTTAATGAATCGATGTATCCAAATATTTTTCGGGTATTAACTACTTCGTTTTTAACACTTTGCCAACGAGCATAGACTTGATTTCTAAATGCAATATCATCAAATAATTTTCTCCACCAAGTTGGGGTTAAGAAAGGTTCTCCTGATGGCATATTTTGATAATCAGTTAAAAATATTAAATGCCATCCTGTTGTTTCCCAGGCATCATAGTAATCCGCGTTTCCAAAAGCAAGATTAAAATCCCAAACAGGTCCGGCGAATATTTTAGGATTTCTACTATCTTTATCTTTATACAAATACGTGCTTAATCTATATGCATCTACATTTTTTGCGACTTCATTTACAATAAAAAAATCGATAAAAGAATCTGTGTCTAAAAATTTTGGATATCCGGTTGCAGTATCAGAAATGTTTGAAGAAAGAGACATCATAGTTTCAAATTGAAAAATTTTATTCTTAATATAATCTTTTTGCTGTTGAACAATCTCATCAGGTTTTGGGTAATGATATTGATAAAAAACAGAATATTGAGACTGTGGATATGGCAGATAAGTTGAATACCAGCCGTCGTTGTTTTCACCATCTGTTTTATCAATCTTGATTATATATCCACCCGTTAGAGCATCACCGGAAATATCCGGGGGTTCAAGTTTTTTAATATTTACACGATTAGCATCGCGCTTAACTTTTTCTAATAGAACATAAACACCAATGTATTCACCATTTAAAACAACTTCACAATATTTTGATCGACTTGCATACCTACCCATACTAGCAGCAATTTTGTAAGCAAGTACATCACGCATTAAACTTTTGTCGTTGTAAGGTGCAAATAAAATCCAATCACGCTCTTCTGGAAATCCAAGAAGAGACACATCAAGATCATTACCGGCCAGGTCCCGTGTTTCAACTGCATATTGCTTTTTAGGAAACTGTTGTGAAGATGAACCACGTATTTCAATTCCGATTTTACCGTTGTAATTATTATATGGATCAGTAAGATTATTTCTCACTCCTTCTCCGTTGTAAATTACTCCCATGTCGGCAGTAATTTTGATATCGTTTGGAATGTCCTGTCCATTTGTGTTGATTATAATAATTGGCAAGTTTGAGGAAGTGAAAGCAATTAAAGAACCATCATTGGAAGATTTAAAAATGACACTTTCTGGTTGAGGTGTTACTAAACCCGTTAATGTAATAACCGTTAATATTAGAAAAAATAAACTTTTCATTTTAATAAGAGGAATTTTTTAGTATCTGTAAAATTTCCAGTTTGGATTCTGTAAAAGTAAACTCCGCTAGAAAGATTATTTGCGTCAAATCTTACAGAGTACTTTCCTGAACTTTTAATCTCATCCACAAGAGTTGCAACTTCATTTCCAACAATATCAAAAACTTTTAACTTAACATTCGAAGTTTGAGGAATCGAGAATTTTATTTCTGTAACTGGATTAAAAGGATTGGGAAAATTTTGTTGTAATTCAAAAGTTAATGGAGTTTCATTTTCCTCTTCAACGCTGGTTGCTAATAAAACAAAATCCATATAACTAAAATTATAGTTACCAATAAAAAATCTTGTTTGAAGATTATGAATACCTGCTGACAAGTATATGCTATCTACCGAAAGATATTGCCAGTTTTGCCAGCCGCCTGTTGCAGGAATGTTAAGAACCGGTGTTATGCTTTGTCCATCAAGTGATAAGAGGATTTTACCCTCAGAAGTAGGTGCGGCAACATTAAGATTAATTCTATAGATGCCACTCTCTAAAACATTAATTGTATATTTTAGCCACTCTCCATTTTCAATCCAGCCAACATTAAATCCATTAGAAATAAAATCTGAACAAGTTTCTATATCGACTCCATCATTACGATAATTATATCCATTATTCCAATTACCGTTGTTACTAGTATTTTCAAAATCTATATCATTATACGCATACGTCATTTTCCCCAGATCATAATCTGTGGCATTAACTATTCCAGGCACTAAATTATCTGCAAACGGAATTATATTATTATTATTTGGCTGTCTGATTAAAGCATCCACAACATCTTTTTGATATTTGCAATTTTCAACAATCAGAGCATTTGCCTGTGCCATGAGAGCATTATAAGCAAATGTTGCACTAGGTCTTGGAGCAGTTCCACTCCAATAATTAAGAAGGGTTTGATAAGCCGGTAATTTGTATGCAGATAGAGGTCCTGCAATGGATTCAATTTTTTTATGCGGCCACCATGCCCAGCCAATATTGTTTGTCTTCATTAATTCAACACAATCAACAAACCATTTATTGGAGTTCTCTCCTGTTTCACCTAACCACAATGGTCTATTTGTGTTGTTTCTTAAATCAATTAAATATTGAATTGAAGATTGTGTATTACCATTCCAGTATTTATGGAAGCTATATGACATATTCTCATCCCAGGCAGGAGTTAATCCATTAAAATCTGTTGCATACCAATTGCCTTCAATAAATAATAAATGGTTATTATCAACAGCTCGAATTGTATCAGTTAACCTAATGTATAAATCTCTTAAAGGTTGATTACTGCTGCCTAAATTCCAGGCTGGTTCATTTAAAAGATCGTAACCTCCAATCCATTCTTCGTCTTTGTACCGTTCAGCAATTTTTCTCCATATCTGCACCGTCAGATTTTTATTTTGTTCACTTTCCCACAAAGATGGATACGCCGGATTATAATCGCTGATGTTATTTGCACTTTGCCCGCCTGGAGCCGCGTGCATATCAAGAATCAAATAAATTTGATTTGCTTCACACCACGCTAATAAAGAATCAACAATCTCAAATCCAAGATCTAAAAAGACAGGCGGATTTGTATTAGTTGCAAAAAGATCGTAATGAAACGGTAATCGAACGGAGTTAAATCCCCACTTCTTTAATGAGTCAATATCAGCCCTTTTAACATAATTATTTCTATAAGTTTGATAAAAAACTTCTGTATTTGCTTCTCCGATCAGATCCGTTATTTTAGCTTTTATTTCCCATTGAGCATTAGCAAAGTTGGAAGTATGAAGCATATAACCTTCCTGAACAAGCCAGCCGCCCAAACCAATTCCCTTAAGCAGAACTTCCTGTCCCGCACCATTATATATTTTTTTATCTACTCTGTGCAAAAAACCCTGAGCAAAGTAGTTAGTTGAAAAACAAATTAATAAAGCAATTATCAGACTTGCACTCGAGTTTCTTTTTTTCATAACGCAATAATTCCCAAGGATTATTTAATAAGTATCATTTTTTTTGTTTGCACAAAATCATTAGCTCTTAATTGATATAAATAAACACCGCTTGAAATCTTAAGATTATTTTTCAACGAAGAAAATTCAACCTCATAATTTCCTGCTGATTTCTCTTCGTTGATTAATTCCGCTATTTCATTTCCGATTACATCATAAACTTTTAAAGTAACAAATGAGTTTTGTGGTATTGAATATCTAATTAACGTGGTTGGATTAAACGGATTTGGATAATTTTGAAACAGCGCAAATTCTGTTGGCAAAGTTGATTTTTGATCATTAACATTTACAAACGTATCATTAATTTTCCCGGGTGTTCCATAACCAACAGAGGCAGCCCAGTTTTGCCCTAGTGTATTATCTAGGTCAGGATTTTTTAATGATAACGTTGGACCATTGCCATCGGGCTGAGTCGGCCAGGGTGCATTATCATCATAAACCAAAGAGTCCATCATATTCATTTGATCATCGTAAAGTCTTATTAATTCTCCACTACCGCTTAAACCAAAACCAGTGTTACCTATGTAGTTGCTTACTTCCGGAAAGAGAGGTTTGAATAATGTGGTATCAACACATATAACCAAATATGAATTTGAATTTAATCTCGTACCCGCAGGAATTGAAAAGATATGTGTATCATCAGAATCTTTGAATATCCATTCTGAAATATCAACATCGTTCTCACCATTATTATAAAGTTCAATCCAGTCTTCAGTGTTAAATGATAAAGCGGGGTTATAACTAATTTCATTTATTACAATTTCAGGAGCACTAAAACTTGAATCAACCTCAAATAATGCGTTTAATGTCAGTCCACCATTTAAAGTAATTGTTAACGAATCATTTGTTGATGTATTCGAACCCTCCCAACGAACAAAACGGTAACCTGTTTTAGGCTTTGCAAAAATGTTTATCGGAATATTTAAAAAATAATTCCCTGACCAACTTGTTGATTTTATTTCTAAAGAGTTTAGTTGAATACTTCCCATTGAAGTATCGGAAATAAAGAGATTGACTGCGGCAAATCCGCTTAAGTTAAATTTTTGCATAAAGTGTGTTTGCATATAATTAATACGACTGCTTGCAAAATATCTCAAGTTTTGAACATTAGTAAGCCATTGATTGTATGTGAACTGATTCCATCGAGTAGAATGCCTGATAATTTCAGGTTGAATGACTGATACCATTGAATTGATTTTATCAACCACTGTTACTGGTTTAAAGTTGGAGTTAGAAAGATCAGCAAAGTAATTAATGAAATCATTTTTAAAAGAATTATTCTCTAACAATTTTCTTAAGAATAATGTTGACCAAGGTGGATTTGGCCATCCAGGTCCGTTTGGTTCTAATGCAAATTGAAGCGTATTATTTTGATAGGCACTTGAATTCCAGATTCCATATCCAAAATCAGTATCAAATAATATCCAACGCCATTTGCCATTACTACTTTTTTTCCAATACTTAATATTACTGCCGGGCCAATCCTGATTGTCAAAATAAATCTCTGATACAAAATATTTAATAAAATTATCTACCTCCATCTTAGATTTTACAAATTCATAATTAGAAGGAATAGACATGCTATTGTTTTCAATAAAGCTGTATAGATCAAGATATTCTGTGCTATCTCCCTGCACAACCTGTCCAAAGTTTTCAAGTATATCAACACTATCAGGAAGTACATTATGATGTTGAGCCAAAAAATGCTCATTAACTTTTTCTCGAATGTTTTGAATGCCCCAATATTCTCCGTTAATAAATAACAATGCCGTACGATAATCTTGTTTATCAATATCAACACCATCAACTAAACTTGTCTGAAGTGCATCACGAAACATTGTAGAGCCCCAATCGTTACCTGAATTACGTAAAACAAAAGCTTCATACTCTACGAAAGGAAGTTCATCAAATAGTTTATAGTTTAATATACTTTCACCGTATTGACCGCGAGCAAATAATGCAAATGATTTTTGGGCATTGCCTCTACTCCATCCACCAAATATTTTAGCACCCATATCAATTCCAAATCCTTTTGAACCATCAGTTTCAAAAAGTTCAATGTGGACAGGTCTTTCCCAATCCTTCCAAAAGTTTGCGCCAAAATATGGGAATGAAGTCTCAGCACTATCGCCCATTGAATAGATACCATATTCTTCATCAAATAAATTTTCCGGATCGGTAGAAAGAGAAACAACTGTAAGCGCTGTTGAAAAATTTATGAAGTAAGAATTTGTTATTGTTTTGCTTGGTAAAAATCC
This sequence comes from Ignavibacteriaceae bacterium, assembly GCA_041738675.1. Lineage (GTDB taxonomy): Bacteria > Bacteroidota > Ignavibacteria > Ignavibacteriales > Ignavibacteriaceae > IGN3. Next base: position 41,194 of record JBGSPH010000043.1, on the reverse strand, counting down.
AGTGCTAAAAGCTTTAGTTCGTAAAACTTGTGTTGAACTAATTTGAATTGGATTTGTAAAAGGTGTTGATGATTCATTTGGTTCAGAACCATCTAAAGTATAGTAAACATTGTCATTTACTGAAGCCGCTGTTATTAACACAGATAGTGGTGCAGAATAGAAACCACCATCGATTGAAACTTGAGGAACAGAAACAGTTCCTGTAAAACCCATTGTCGTATTGCTATCTTCGGGCGTGGCTTCTGAAAATAGAAACCAATTGCTGCTTCCATCAGGTTGTCTTCCATAAGAAATATCAGGACCGATTGATCCAAAAGTAACTTCGTCAACCGTTTCATTTGTTGAATTTGTTAAAACAATTGTTTCACCAGCAGAACTTAATTTAAAATTTGTATGAAGGAATTTATTAGGTAAATCAAGAAGCGGGTTTGCTCCGTTAGGATTTGCTGGAACTGTACTCATTCCTAAAGATAAAAATGGAATTAAAGTAAGATCTGAAGAACCTGTTCCGTAGTTATGAACTTGAATAGCGAGAACATTATCACCATTCTGTAAAAGCGATTGAAAGTCCTGGATAATATAAGTTGCAGGTCTTCCACCATAAATTATTAGAGGCTCGGTAAAAGTTGTTGCAGATTCATTGTAGGCAGGTGGAATGTTTACAGTCCCAATATTCGCTCTTGCTATCTCTACTCCGTTTAGATAAGCCACAAATGCATCATCATAATCCACATGCAGTGCAGCCATTTTAATATCATTAACATCATTTATGGGAAATACTCTTCTTATATAAATGGAATTAGTATTACTCGGAACAATCGTTGAATCATCGTTATCACCATAACCGAATCCGCTAGCACCCGAAGTCCATAGTAGATCATCAAACCCTAAATTTTTCCAGGCGGCTGCAGGTTCGCTAGTACCTAATTTATACTTCCAGATATCACCCCAGTCAATTACTGTCTCCCAATGCTTCACATATTCCGTTCTGTTTTTATCACTTGCAAACACTAGTAAGTGGTCTTTTGGTGCAATATTAACAGATGGAAATATCCACTTGAATGGATTACTGACATCGTCCGAAATTCCAAATCCGGTAAGATCAACTTCGGCATCCAGATTATTAAACAACTCAAACCAATCAGAATAATCACCATCCTCATCCGGAATTGTAAATCCGTTTGAAGACATTATTTCATTGATAAAAACTTGTTGAGGATTTACGTTTACAACAACGAACAATAAAATTAAAGAAGTTAATAAAAGTATGTTTTTCTTCATGCTCAACAATTCAAATCTTATTAATAAAAATTTCAGTTAATAAAAAAGGAAGATATCGCAAGTTTACTTGCGGAAATCTTTCCTCAAAGATAATTTTACGATTTTTTTTATAATCGGAAACAATTAATGTTTTTTCGATAATTACTGATTTAAAAATACTCTTGTTGATTCAAAGATCATAAAAAACGGACTTTACTTCAATCTAAAATAAGCGGTTTTTTTCCAATTATTACTTAAAAATTGCCTGGTTCAATGGGGTTAAAATATAATTTGATACCTCCCCTACATTATAAAATCAATGTGTTTATTAATTTGTTTAAGTTAATTAATAAGAGAAAGATTTTGAAAGTCTTGTTCAATACAATGAAGTATTAGAAAAGTTTCTTTAATTAGTTATTTAGATAATAAACTTTTATTAACAGATATTTCCACTCTATTAATCTCTCCTGTTCGCTTAAAAATTGATTGGCTAATTTTCTCTTCAAGTTCTAAATTATTTAACTGAATTTCATCTCCATCTTCATTAAAAACAATTATTTTTACTCTGTCTGAGAGTTTAAAAATAAACGGGACCTGGCAGTAAGTAATAGCAAATGAATTCTTTGGGCAGTTTATTGTTTGTTCCTTACCTGTCAAATCAAAGTAAGTAAATATTTCTTTTTGCTTTAAAAACTCTTTTTTTCTAAGCAATGATGGATTAATAAATATTTTTCCAGATTTGACTCTTATACCTAATTCTCTGAATCTGGAAATTATATCTTCTTTAACCTGCCCTGTCATCCCGGGCTGTTGAACACCTGTAAATGAAGGGGTATGTGAGTATGGATCTGTTGGAAAAGCACCATATTCATCCGGCTTTTTACTTTCACCAATTCCATCTCTGATGTCATAGTAGAAATTTTTTAATTTTTCAAGCTGCTTCTTTTCAGAAGAAGCTTTTTCAGCATTAAAAAATACTTCCTGTACTGCCAATAAAAGTTTGGAAACCATATGCCAATAAATCGAACCTAAGCCTTCATATTTATAAAATGTATTAGCTCTACCAGTAAATTCACCATGATTAAATGTTTTCTCGTAAATATCCACAACTAATGATATTTCTTCCTTAGCATATTTTTTTAGTTTTGAATCACTTAAAGACTCAAGTTTTATTTTAAGTTCATCTGAATTTGTAATATCACTGTTAAAATGAATACCGCCGTCTATGTCCTTATATATAATCGATTTGTCTTCATCTGATAACATTGAAGTAAATAATTTTGACTTTGTTATAAGATCTTTATCAATATTATTCTTATCAAAAAAGAGAGCTAATTTCTTGTTGGGATATAGCAAATAACTATTTTGATCTTGTCTGTACAGTCTGCTTTTCTTTAGAGCAGTTAACAAAACTATGGAGTCTTTAGTTGATAAATATCCAGAACTTAAAACTGCAACCTGACCTTCGAGCATTTCATATAAATGAGTTATTTTAAATTCGTCGTCAGAAATATGCAAGATATTATAAGCATGGTAAAGTCCATCCTCTCTTCTATTTTCTTCGATTGCATGATCAATAAGGGAAAGGCTTACTTCGCAGAATTTAATAATCTTTGCGGTTGATATTTCTTGCTTTTCTCCGGTAAAACCTTTTTTATAAATTTTTGTTCTGTATTCAGAGCCTGCCAAACTTAATTGATCAGAAATATTTTTGCGATCACGATCATTCTTTACAGCTTTACCTATTTTATCAGCATCAGATATCACCCTGTTAATATCATTGAAGAATACTGCAATCTCACTAGAAAGAAAGAATTTATTTTTAGCAGTCTCGGTCAATAATTCTTTAATAAAATTAACATAGCGCCGAATGTAATATAGTGTAACCATTGAAACGCCGTAACCAACCAGAGCATTTTTTGCATCGTTCCATTCGGGTCGTTGAGTATTCATCCAGATGCCGCCGCCCGGAATAAAATTGGACATTTTTACTAATAATGTTAAAAGCAGTTTTTCTATCAAATTCACTTGTACTAATGAATGATCTGCCTTCTTAAGAAATTTTGAATCTGAACCGTAAAGTTTTTCATCTTCTTTCAGCTGCCTATCTAATTCAAAATCAAACTCAATTGTATTTCTAGGATCTTTTAAGATTTCTTGATATTCCTTAATACGATAAGGCACATTTGCGAAACTAAAAATATCAGTATCTAATAATTGTTCTAATGAATGAGGATTAAATTCTTTGGAAAGTTCAAGCAACTTTAAAGAGTAAATTATCTGATGATCTCCCCAATAGCCTATGTTTGCCCAGGGATTATGCGGCTCTTGTATTTCCCAATCAAATCCATCCCGAAAAACACGATAGGGATTATAACCGTCTGCAGTTGAATTGTTAAGAAATTTTGCAATCATAGATTCCAGAAATTTTGGGTATGACAGCGCCAGAGCTTCCCAATTTTGAAATATGTCTCTCCAGTTGCCCTGATAGTTTAAGATCTTCTCGTTATTCTTGTCTTTAATATCGATAGAAAACTGATTCCAAGGTCTGCTGGGATCTCCATGGCGTCTGCTAAATGTTAAAGGCATATATTCAATTGCTAGTCGTGTAAAATGAGAGTCTCCAATCTCGCTCACTTTTTTCAATAATTCCGAATTGGAAATTTGATCTTCAAGATTTTCAAAAAATGTTTTGTATGCATTTAGCACAAAAGGATTTGCATTTTTTACAAATGAAATAAAATCCTTCTTCTCAATAAAATAGGAATGATCAAAAATGCCACCACGCATAACATTAAAAAGTACATTAGAAAAATGTCTTGCTGAGCTTAATTTATTTTCAGTAAGCTGTATGCCATCTGATTGAGCAACAATTTTAGTAAGCCTGAGCCTGCTTTCTTTAGAATCATTTATAACCAGTTCGTAAGCGTTTTTTTCTTTTTTAGTTTTTATAAGTTCAACTAAACTGCCTGCATTCTGATTTACTTCCGCAGCAAATAACCAGTTAACAGAAGATTCTCGTTCTACATAAAATCTGGAAATAATAAAAAAAGATCCTCTAATTCCATTTATACTATTTTCCTGATCAACAGGAGTATTTTTCCTGAATTTTGACACTTGCTTTGAACATAATAAATATTTATCTGCATCGATTCCTGCAGTCCAAACAGTTGAAGCTTTCAAAGATTCTGCCGGCTGTGCTCTATCGGATGGAATTGAACTAAGCGAGAATACGCCGACTCCTGTTTCAGCAATGAGCTCATTTTTTTTATATCCATCGATCAATGTGCTGAATCCAGACTGAAGTTGTTGAGAAACCCCTGAAGGCAGAATATTCTGAATACCGTCTAATATTTCAATTTCTTTTTTATTATTTGCTTCGTTGAGTATTCTGGAAGTTTTAATAAAACCATACTTCTCGCTGCAGGTCCAGCTGTATTGAAATTTAAACTTAAGATCATGATTAATTTCTTCAAAAATTATCTGTGTGCTTGAAATATTTTTATAAAGATTTCTGGTTACAGAATACATTCCAGAATAATTTTCTGAAAAGGGTTCCCATAAATAAAGCTTCTTATTTCCCAAAATCTTTACGATTGTTTTACTTCCCGTAATTTCCTGGATATCATGAAGTGTGTCATCATTAGTATAAGGGAAAAGAGCATTGTCCGAATTCTTTCTGCCAGCTGTAATCCCTCCTTTGCTTGAGATATACATCCAGTGATCAGTTGCACTTACAATGCTAATTAAGAAAGGAGACATCTTATCAAAATTTGAAATCTTATAGAATGTCTCATCATCGATATTAATGAAATCACCTTTTACCGGTGAGTTTTTAATCTCAACTTTTTGGGTTCCAACAAACAGTAGTTTTTTATTCATATAATTAATATAAACTTTAAATTGGAATTAGATGGCAATATTTTATCTGGTACGCAGCTTTAAATAAAAAATATGCTGATGTTTGTTTGTTCAAACATCAGCATAAAGAATATTATCCCATTATTTCATCAGGATCATCTTTTTTGTAGAAGTAAAATTATCTGTCTTTATTGAATACATATAAACACCGTTACTTAAATTGCTTGCATCAAATCTCACTTCATACTTTCCTGCAGATTGACTTTGATTTACAAGCGTAGCAACTTCGTTACCAATAACATCATAAACTTTAAGAGTTACAAAAGAATTCTGTGGGATGCTGTAACTAATCAAGGTTGATGGATTGAATGGGTTGGGATAATTCTGTTCCAATTCAAAGTCTGATGGTGCTGCACCAATTATTTCTTTAACGTCTGTGGTTGAATTATAGAAATAAAAATTATCAACATACACAGTGGTTGAGGCGGTAGGCTGCCCCACTAATATATACTGGGCAATGTGTTCTCTTGTAGTAAGTCCTGTGAAGTCGCTCAACGGAATATCAAGACTTACCCATTCACTTTGTGCTAATGACGGAAAATCAATTTGATGCTCAACATCATCGCCGCCGCCAAAGGCACCGTCAGCTCCAAAATCTACAAGTTTTACCCCAAAGAGTGAGAAATCAGAAGACCAAACATCCATGTGTAAATGTGTCATACCAGTAATGTTTAATTGACTGGCTACAGTTTCAATTCCTACAAAATCTAATTGGGAGTATTTTTTTGTAGGATTTCCGTCAATGGTTACATCTGTAAGAAGTGCGTTTGACCAATCGGTTCTCCACGTATCAACCGGAACATTTGCATAAGCTTCACTAAACAGTGAAATCACACTAGCGGGATCACGTGCTGGTGGTGTAGGAGCTGCGACGGTTGGATCAGTTGATGATCCACCACCTGCGCTAAAAGTAATATTATCAAAATAGCAAACATTGTCCTGAGTTCTTCCACCCAAATCAAAATCAGGGAATACCACAATCTGATCCTGCCCTATAGTTGCAGGATGTCCAATTCTGCTTGAAAAATCAAAAGTCAATTCCTCCCACTGATTGATTAAAGTATTAGCAACTTTGATCTCAGGTAATGCCTCACCGTTAGGTAAAACAAACTTTAGTCCAACATCACTAATCACTGGTTTCCAAACCATAATTTTTACTGTAGAATTTGTCCCATCTAAAGTAAATGTACCTATATCTGCACCGTGTTGACTTTCACAACCTGCCCAGGGATTTCCTGTTTGCAGAGCCGTAAATTTTGCAACTGTAGCAGATGTATTGATGCCGGATTGATCGGGATTTGGAATAATTTCAAGTGCTGGGTTAGTATCATTTTCAAACACAGACCATGTCCATGATGCTCCAAACCCTCCTGATTCAAAATCAATAGGGTTATTTTGTCCTGAAACTATTCCGTTCACTGAAACGATGAATAGCAGAACAAAAAAATAATTTAGTACTTTTTTCATTTTTTTCTCCTTGAAATAAATTAATTTAATATTATCCATTTTCAATTCTGTCACGTATTCTATCTTAAAAAAACCAAGTAAACTGTCTCATAGTCATCATTTTTGCATTTGATAGTTCTTAATATAATTTTTAAAAGATTCCTTAGCTGTTCTGTTTTCATAAAAAACACCCCAATGCTTTTCAATTTCACGAGGGCCTGATGTTTCTCCGCCTCCTTTCCAGGGTTCATCAAAAGCTTCAAATAGAAATGTTGTTACTTTATTTTGATCTATCCATTCTGATAATTTCATAAGAAATTTTTCCTGTGCCGCATAACCAACTTCACCTTTTATCAATGAGCCTTGCTCACCATCACCGGTTTTAGTCGAATCATAATCTGTAGCCCATCCAATTTCACCTAAAACTAATGTCTTATCAGAGTGGAATTTTTTTATTTCATTATAGAAAATATTGTTCATCCATTCAATTGAATTCGCTAGTGTTTTTCCATTCCAAAGTGGATAAATGTGAACTACAATAAAATCCAACTCAGATGCAACAGATTTACTTTCAGGCTTATTCCAAAAATTATAATCATCTGCAGTTGTAACAGGTACACTTGTGTTATTTCTAACTGTTCTCAAATAATTAATAAGACGAGATGTTTCCAATCTATGAGCAGACCAATAAACCTGAGTTTCATTCCCTACACTTATTGCTGAAATAAGATCAGAATACTGATTACCCAATCTTATTGCATTCATAACCTGCTTAATATTTTCGTTCTTCCGGTTTGAAGATTTTGTTTCATCCTCTAACCAAACTCCCAGCATAACTCTAATTGGTAATTTATTATCCTTAATTACTTTTAATATTCTCTCTGAGTCATCATCAGAACCATAAACTCTTATCAAATTCCAGTAATTCACAATTATTTTCAAGTCCTCAAGAATTTCAGATTCACTCGGACCCTTGATACCAGGAGCCTGGCCTTTACGGTAACAGCCATAGGAAATTGCATTACCAATCCACTTTCCATCCAGGTAAGAATCAAATTCTTTGGTTATAAACGGATCCAGGCGCTTGGTGACTAATCCTTTTTCCAGAGCTTGCTGTATAATTTCCATTGATTTTATTTTTTGTTCTTGTTGATTTTCTTCTGCAATCTCAGGTCTCTGAGTTTGACAATTAAGAAACGTTAAAAAAATTATGCTTATATAGAAAATTATTGGTTTCATGTTTACCAATTATTAAAGAGTTACTCTCACCATATCAAGGCAGCTTACTCACAGATACATATTCTATTTTTATGTATTGATTATCGATCGCATCTTTACCTTCATTTAAAATGTATGCTTTGCAGTTATTTAATGAGCTGTCTGTCGTGTCAAATTTCTTTCCTGCCCAAATACCACAAAGTGTAATATTGAATATCATTTTCAAATTTTTAAATTCACATTTGTTAAAGCCGCTGCAGGTTTCACACTGCCAATCTTTATGGATTACATCATTACACACATCACTTGTTTCCAATAGTCTAACTTGATTTTTAAGATTAGTTTTACCCCACATCTCTGGCTGGGGTGAATTACTTAGGGGTCCACCAATGTATCTAACATCAGTTTGAGGTTCCCAATAGTAATAGCTAATGGAGTTATTTTCCCAAAGGCAGGCAAAAGTACCTTCAGGTGAACTAACTTGATATGACTTTCCACTGCAGCCGGAATTTGGATCGGTAGCAGTTGCATTTGCACAATTGATAATAATCCCGTCATCATTCCATTCTGATTCACACATTTGCGGACAGGTGTGTATAGTGTTATGGATAATATTATCACCGTTGATCGTTTCGATGATATCAACTTCACCAGCAGAAGGCCAATCAGTGCAATTAACTGGACTTGGAGTATTATAGAATTGTCCTATGCCTGAATAATTGTTCAGACTTTCATCCGAAACAGAATTACTATTTTCTTTGTATAGCCATTCATCCTGTCTGCTTCCGTTCAACCACCAGGCAGGCCAAACAGCTTTTTCAGATGGAAATTTTCCTTTGAAGACAAATAAGATTTTATGAACATCATCATTCAAATTATAATATGGTTTTGATGTGAATCTGAATGAATCAAATCCTAAAGAGTCATTTCTTTTTTTTATAAAACCGTAAAGTCCATCATATTCTGATAGTCTTATCATATCATCATTTACCCATTTCACACGATCATAAATTACATCGCCTTGTGTGGGATCATTGTGTGGAAAGGTTGTAAAGAAATACTTCTCTACTTCTGAGAAATCATATTTTTGATTTTCAAAATCAAAATAGAAAAAGTGATTCTCGTAATTGACTGAGTTATTACTTTGGGCAATACATATCTCTCCGTGCAATGAATGAATCGCAAATAAAACTAAAAGTATTTTGGTGTAATTAATCATTATCTAAAAATTCTAATCATAACTGAATGCTAACTGTTTGAACTGAATTAGGAACCATTTTTACAACTGCATACTGATCATCTATTTGGAGACTAAACTCCAAAGGCTCTTTGGTTGTATTTAATAATTGCACAGTTAGAAGATTTGAATCATTTATCGTTGCACAGGTATGCAGCGCATCACTATCTAACCCGCTTAAAGTTTTTTCAGTTTGTACTGCTTTATCACCGGGCCTTATGGTTCTGCTAAATTGTGCAAGGATATAGTATATTGGAGTATAATAAACGGTCTTGCTTTCTGTATCGATCATTATAGGTGCGCCGCAATAATTACCAACGTGATTTGGTCCGCCTCGTTTATCTAAAACAACATTCCAATCAATCCAGCCCTTTAACCAGTGATTGATGCTTACAATAATATTTCTGGCGTATCTGTGAACAGGAGTGTAGATAGGATGTTCTTCCATATTTACTGATTGCCAGGTTGCGGAGTAAGCCCAGTCTGTTGCATTTTCATTCCACCAGAACGCATCATTATCAAACCATTCTGTTTCTTTAAAGCGAAGGGGATCTAAAATACCACCGGGGGCATCTTTGCCTAAATCATCAATGCAACCTTCGGTATGTAAAATAGCGTGATCAGGAAATTTTGCATTAACTCTTTCAAACACATCTTCATAAACTTTGTTGGTGCTTTCATACCAGTGTACGGCAGAACCATAAACATATTTCGCAGTTTCCTTATCTCCCAATATCACATCTGCCCAGTGTTCTAAGCCATCTCTATTTTGATCATAGATGAGAAGTTTTACATCTTCAAATCCATTCTCAGTTAATTTTGGTCCCATATATCTTTTAATAAACTGATTTTGCGATTCGGCAGTAAAATGCATGCTTTCCCATTGACCATTATTTCCATGCGGTTCATTGACAGGAGTTATCCCCCAGATTTTAACTCCCTCTGATTTGTAAACATCTAAATATTTAATAAGATAATCTGCATAAGTTTCTTCGTACTCTGGTTTAAGTTTACCACCAGTTCCTTGATAATTATTTTCGGGGGTTCCCTTTATGTAATACTGTTCAATATCTTTCATCCAGGGTGGTGCGGTCCAAGCAGATGCAACAATTCTTAGCTCATTATCTTTTTGTTGATTTTTGATTGCGATTGCTTCCTTAATCATCGGTAACAAATCATAAGCTGGGTCTTGTAAACCGAGGTATTTATCAGGATTAAAACCTTCCTTATCAGGATCAATAGTGAAACTTTTTAACTCAGTATCATCAATTTTATCAAGGTAAGAGTATTTACCTTCAACAGAAAAATCGCACGATCCAATATGAGTTCTGGTAAGAGTAAAATCAGCACCTTTCTCACTAAAGATTTTCTCCATTACTTCTTTACGTTTAGCCTCATCCAGATGAGCTAACACAAATGCAGAGGCTTCTGTAAATGATGAACCTATTCCATCCATCGTTTGTTTGGTAATATTAGGATTGATCTTAATGATGTTTCCTTCCGGTGCTTTACCTTCAATAAAAGTTATACTTTGCTTCTCAGCAATTTTATCTCCTGCTTCTGAAGTAACAAGATTTTCTTGCGATACAAGTATTTTTTTATCCTGATCACATGAAATAAAAACAGCACCAGCAAACAGTACTGCAGGCAGAATGAATAATATTTTTAACATAACCTGTATCTCCAAATGAATCTCAACTCTCGATTTTTCCAAACTTTAGATTTCCATCTTTATCCCACAGACCCCAGTAAGCACCGACATCGCCTTCCTTTTCTATTTTCCATGTTTCATCAAAACTTGAGAAATAGAATACATCAATATTTTCCTGATTAGCCCATGCAAATGCGTTAATGAAATAAGTTAATGCATTATCATAAGAGGGCACAGCATTACGATCGGGTGAACCTAAGTTTGGCCATCCGGTTTCGCTGATGATAACTTTTTTACCCTTTGCTGCAGAAACCGCCTGGTAATACATATTTTTTAAGTAAGCTAAAGAATGTTCTAATGGATAACCCTCCCAGAATGGATAACAATTTGCAAGAATAACATCGCATGCATTACAAATGAGAGGATGATTTACGAATTCGTAATATGCATCCACATATCCCACGGGAACGTTGGTAACTTCCTGTTTAACTTTTTGAATATGTTTGATAATCTCATCTTCAGTTAAATCACCACGCAGCAATACCTCGTTACCAACAGCAACAATGTCTGCGTTTCCTTCTTTTGCAACTTTTATTAAGCTCTCAATTTCAATTTTATTTTTTTCTTTATCGTTTCCTAGCCAGGCACCTACAAGCGTCTTTATACCATGCTTATGAGCGATTTTTGGGATGAGCTCGTTACCATCAACACAGGAAAAAGATCTTACCCACTTAACATAAGGTTTGATAATTTTCATTCTGGTTTCAATTTGTTCTTCAGAAATAATGGAACCCGGACTTTGATTTTCTAAATAAGCACTGAAAGAAATTCCATGAAGGCCTTGCTTTAACAAATTCAGAAAAGCGGATTCAAGCTCAGCTTGATTTAAATTCGTAACATCAATGCCGGATAATATTCTATGTTTTGAACTGCTGCGGGACATTTTACCTCTTTTTTAAATATTATGAATAACTAAAACAGGCAGCTTAGACTTATGCAAGACTTTGTTTACGGTGCTTCCGATAGTTGAGTCATCAAATGCTGTTTTACCTTTAAATCCCATAACGATTAAATCGCATTCTTTTTCTTCAGCAACATTTAATATAATCTTTACGGGATTTCCTCTTTCCACAAGAATAGTAATATCTTTTATACACTCCTTACCAAATGCACTTGTGATCTTCTTTACTATTTTTTTACGGGTGTTAGTTGTAAAATCTTTTGCTTCTGTAAATTTCTTATCAATGCTGGATGATCTTGCAAGTCCAATATCAAATGTTAGCAGATCTATTAATTCAGTATTAAGTACATAAAGAAAAGTAAGCTTAGCTTTATATTGTTTTGCAATTCCCAATGCATGACCAAACACTTCCTGCCATGTCTCGGAAAATTCTGTTGTGTAAAGAATATGCTTATATGAAACGTTAGATAATTGCATTTTTACTCCAAAATTTTTTCACTAAAAACTAATAATGGTCGTACATCCAAGATCTTACATTATTAAATATTTTTCGGGTATATCTTTATAACCCCAGGCTCTTAATTGTCTGGACCATCCGCCCAAATTTTCAATAGATACTGGAATTGTATTTAGTCTGATTATTTCTTTTACTTCCTTCTTCAAATAAATTTTATCTATAACTGTTTGAACAGAAATCTCACCCCACGTAAAAGTAGGTTGACCTAATAATACCTGAACGTAATTGTTTTCGATATATTCAAGTTGAACAGGAAGTGCATCCACAGACACAATTTTTATTTTACCGGGTTCAATAACGCTTTTTAATTTTTCTCCAAAGAAAGCCCAGCTCCCAAGCATTGCTAATCCTTTGAGATCAGGATTTAATTTCATAACCTCTTTAATTACTGCAATGGCATCAGCTTCAGTTTCGGGATGATAATATGTTCCGACAATTTCTATATCAGGATAATCACCAGCTGCTTGGCTGATTCCTTTAACTCTTTCCTGTAGATTATTAGCAGACTTGTTACCACCCAGAATTGCAATCTTTCCTTTTCCATTAATTAATTCTGCTAATTGATTCATTATTTTTTTACCCATCTCTAAATCATCAGGACCGTAAAAAGCAAAACGTTTTGAATTGGGAGCGTCACTGTCAAAAGTCATAACTGCTATACCGTTTTCAACCGCATAATTAATTGCCTGTGTAAGCGTATCTTCATCAGAACAGGAAACAATAATAGCTTTAGAACCATTTCTTACTACATCACGAATTATTTGGGCTTGTTCAGTTGCACTTTCATTTTCAGGAGTCCGCCAATCGATAACAACTTTTAGCTTACTGTGCTTTTCATTAAGAGCTTCTGCTGTTTTTATCGCCCCGGTTTTTGCCGATATAAATACCGGATTTGCCGAACTCTTAGCTATCATTGTAATGACAACGGTCTTTTTATCATTCGTCCCTTCAACATCATTATCAGAATTATTGCAGCCAGATATTAGTAGTAAAAACGTAAATGAGAATAAAGCAATAAAATGTTTGGTTATTCTCAGCTTAATAAAAATTCTTTCTTTCATCATCTTTCCTAAAAGTATTATCAAAGGTTCTAAACTATTTTTTCTGTGATTACAGTATTACTACGGCGTTTTTCTAATTCGCTTCTTATTTCATAAGATTTCTCTTCGGTAATTTTGAAAGAGGCGACAGAGAAAATTGCAATGAGTGCACCGATTGCAGGAATACTAACATCAACAACTCTCATCCAGAAAAATGTGTTGGAAGTTTGCGCGCCGCCAAAATCAACAACGAAGCCGGTGCCGTTTAACAGAAAACCGGAAAGACCGAATGCTAGTGCCATTCCGAGCTTTACCATCCACCAGTAAATTGATCCAAACATACCTTCACGTCTTTCACCGGTTTCCAGCTCATCAAGATCGCATACGTCTGCAATCATCGAACCCATTAACGTAAACAGTGCGCCCATACCAACTGCAATAAACGGTGCAGGAATTACTACTATCCAGGGAACCATGGGATCATAACAAAACCATTTCAAAAGGCTGCCAAACAACATTATAGATGCAGCGATAATAAATGTTTTTCTTTTACCAATTTTAGAAGAAATCCAGGTAACACCCGCAATAGCAGCTAATGTTGAAATAGTCGTAACTGTTCCGAATAAACCCATGTAGTTTGCACCCATACTTGTATCGCCGCCGCATACATAAAATATTGTAATGTAAGAACTGAAGGCACCCACCAGCATAATTCCGTTAAAAAGGAAAAACGTACCAGCGCAAAGTTTTAAGAATTCTACTCTTTTAAGAGTTATAACTAATCCTTTGAAGAAAAGGGCGATATTCTTTTTTAAGCCGTCTAATAATTTGTTTTTTTCTTTTACCTCTTTATCGTGCGCCACAAATCGTTCTCTGGTAAATATTGCGGGCATAATGCCAACCACTGCAACAAAAACACCAATTATAATTGCAAGTGTTCGCGCACCTTGAACAGAATCAGAGAAGAATCTGTCATTTTCCATAAATGCATAGAACCAGGGAAGTGTTATCCATGCGAACTGACCCATAAAATTCATAACACCCATTAAGAGTGTTCGTTCATGATAATCTGAAGTAAGCTCATAGCCCAGTGCTACCCATGGGGTTGCAAACATCGTATAAAATAAATAGAAGATGATTGAACCGATAAGAAAGAACCAGAAATAAAACATTTCACTATATCCTCCAGGTAGCTGCCACATTAAGGCAAATGTCAGTCCTACTAAGATGGCGCCTATGAAAATGTATGGTCTACGTCTTCCATATTTAGATCGAGTGTTATCTGAAATGTATCCCATTATAGGATCTGTTAAAGCATCAGTCAATCTTGGGATTGCTTGAAGTGTACCAACAAGTGCTGGATTAATTCCGAGACCCACATTCAACACAATAGACATATAACCTATTGCACCACCAAGCAGGTTATTTACAATCGATCCTAACCCGTAGGCAAACTTTTGTCCGTTGGGTATTCGATCTTTCTCTGCTGTTTTATGAATTTCTTTACTGCTCATAAAGTATCCTGCTTCCAGATATAATTTGAATAATCAGGTTTATTTATTTTTTATAAATAGCTCGGAATTTATATATCCGATGATCTAATTTATTGCTCCTTATATACTCTCACGTAATCAACTAACATTGTCTGCGGAAAAGGTGTCTGGCTTGTTGGGAAGCCAACATAGTTACCACCAACAGCTACATTGAGAATTATGAAGAAAGGATTATCAAACACCCACTCGCCTGGCAAATCTTCAGGTTTAATTTCCTGGTAGAGAACATCATCAACATAAAATCGTAAATAGTTTTCACCCCATTCAACTGCAAAAAGATGAAAATCTACATCGAATCTGTTTTGCTCGAATCCAAAGCTCTTTGAAACCGAACCACCGCCTGAATAACCAGGACCATGAACTGTCCCATATATAAGGTTTGTTTCCTGACCGCGATACTCCATAATATCTATTTCACCACACTGAGGCCAACCTACCGTTTCAACACCAGAACCTAACAACCAGAAAGCAGGCCATATGCCAGGACCCCAGGGCAATTTTATTCTTGCTTCAAATCTCCCGTAAGTCTGTTCAAACAAACCTTGTGTTTTTATTCTGGCAGATGTGAACGGTTGACCACCAAATGATTCTCTTCTAGCAGTGATTGCGAGATTCCCTTCCCCATCCAATGAAGCATTTTCCGGACGGTCGGTATCGTATTCAAGTTGTGCATTACCCCAATCTGTTCCAATATCAAATGCCCAGTTTGCTGGATTTGGACTTTGACCCTCAGGACCATCAAATTCATCCTGCCAGACAAGCTGCCAGTTGGGAACAGGTGGATCAAGAGGATTATCGCACGATGGAATTGCAATAATTATGAGCGCACAAACCAAAATTATAAAAATGTGTTTTTTATTGGTTTTCATAAATTCTCCTGTTACTTCTGATTTCTTTAAATAAATATTTATAATTTTAATTCATTACAGCCGGGTTTATATTTTTCCTTAGTATTTTAGGTGCTGAAAATGCTTGTTCAATTGCTAAGGTAGCAGCACCAATCGCAATTCCTTTTGAACCAAGTTCACTTTTTTTCAACTGAGTTTTACTTATCGAGCTTACAAGTGCAGACGCTTCCATTTTTTCCCTGATTGGTTTTAAAACTAACTCACCAAGCCTCGAAAGACTGCCTCCAACAATTATCAATTCTGGGTTCATTAAGTTTACGAGACTAATTATAGCACTTGTCAAATAGTTAGTTGCTTCCGAGACAACTTGAATAGCTAATGGATCACCACCGAGAGCAGCATTTTCAATATCAATAATACCCAAACTACTATTCGCTAAAGAGCTATTTGGATATAGGGCTGCAAGTGTGTGGACACGCTCTATAAGAGCCCATGCAGAAATAACGGTAGCCAGGCAGCCCCTCAATCCGCAGCCACATAATCTTCCGTTTGGATCAATGGGCATATGACTCATTTCACCAGCGATACCCTTTGAACCACGATACAATTTTCCGCCAAGAATATAACCGGCACCTATTCCATTTGATATTTTAATATAAATAAGGTCATTAACTTTTTTGCCTGCACCCCACCAGTGTTCAGCTAATGCACCTAAGTTTGCATCATTATCCAGATAAACTGGTACACCGTATTTTTCACGTAATCTTTCCAATCCACTTTTGCCATGCCAGGAAGGAATTATTGTTTCTGATAAATACTCAGGATGTATTGGGTCAACAGGGCTTGGCACAGAAACTCCGATACTTAGAAGTGAATCATGACCATGCTTTTGAGTTGAAAGACATTCATTGCAAAGTTCATCTATTACATTAAAGGTGCCTTCAACATTATCTCTAACCGGAAAATCTTTCGCTTTCCAGAAAAGCAGCTTACCTCGTAGATTAGTCATGGCAACTGAAACGTGAGTAGCCCCAATATCAATACCAAGAATAACTTTTGCCTCATCCTGAAATTGAAGCATAATAGGTTTTCTGCCGCCACTTGATGCACCATTACCAACTTCCGTAATTATTCCGGTTGGAAGCAGGTCCTTAATTATATCAGTAACTGTTGAGCGAGATAGATCTAGCTGGCGTGAAATTTCAGCTCTAGAAATTTGATGCTCACGCCATACTAATTTCAATATAGAATCCTTTAATGATAGTGTGATCTGCGGATCTATTTTATTTTCTTCTGTGCTGTTTATTCTATGCATATTTTTTTACGATATTGAATAGCATTAGAAATTCATTTAATTATGAAACAGTATATTATCTACATATACCGTGTTGGGATCACCTACAATTATGATTTGCGCCAAATGAGCTTTTGTTGTTAAACCTGTAAAGTTTGATAATGGAATATCAAATCTTACCCAGTTTCCGGTTGTTAAAGCCGGCGTTGAGTTAGCATTGAAAGTAAGTTCGTGCTCTACATCATCGCCGCCTCCAAATGCACCATTAGCACCGAAATCTACAAGCTTAATTTTGAATGTTGCTGGAAGTGCTGTTGGATCAGGTGTCCAAATATCCATAAAGAAATTTGTCATTGCGGTAGCATCAATAGTCTGAGATATAAATTCTATTCCGGCAAATACCAGGTTAGAATATTTCTTCACATCATTGCCGGCAATTTTTAAATCCGTTACATCGGCCTGATCCCAACTCGCTGACCAAGTCTCAACAGTAACATTTGGATATGCATTACTAAATAATGAAATTACATTACCTGCAGGAAAAGTTGGAGCAGGTGCAGGTGCTGTAGGTTCTGTTACTGTGCCCCCTCCAGTAGAATAGAAGTACACATTATCCACATAAACAGTATTTGGATCTCCAGAAATAACCAGTTGAGCGAGATGTGCTCTTGTAGTTAGCCCTGTAAACGCTGATAAAGGAACATCCAGTTGTACCCATTGCTTAGTTGCTAAAGAAGGATTAGTATTGGCTCTAAACGTAATTTCATGAGATACATCATCACCGCCGTCAAATACTCCATTTGCACCAAAATCGACTAATAAAACTTTAAAGGCTGCCGGAAGTGCTGTTGGGTCTGGAGTCCAGATATCCATATGGAAACGTGTCATAGAGGTTGCATCAATAGTTTGTGATGCGAATTCGATACCATTAAAATTGAGTTCTGTATAAAGTTTTACATCATCCCCCCCTATTTGAATCTCCTGTAGAACTGCTGTTGAATATAACCAGCCTGTTGCCCAGGTATCGATAGGAACATTTGTATAAGCATTACTGAATAATGATATAACGTTTTCTGCAGGTACTGTTGGAACTGGTGCAGGGTCTGGAGAATCACCAACTGCTACAGTAATTGATCCTGCTGCATTCATAGTTCCAAATTGTGCTGTAACTTTTGCAGTACCCATTCCAACTACAAAAATCTGCCCGTTTTGATTAACTGTTACCACAGACTCATCTGAAGAAGAATAAGTAAAATAGCCGGGTACAACATAAACCTTTTGATCAGTTCCATTTGGCATATTAAAGGTTACAGAGGTACCGCCAATATTAAGGGTTTGACCAATAATTCCAATAGTATTTTGCTCCTGTCCCTCTAAAATTGACGGTTTAGGGTGCGCAATTGTGCCAAGTTTTTCAAATTTAACCTCATCAAACCATATAGTATAACCGCTGTTATTTTCCGGTCCCTCGGAATAGAAGAACATTCCTTTTTCTTCTGTGAACCTACTCGGATCAGGTAATGGTATAATATATTTTTTCCAATTACTATTAACAGCTAATCCCGTTATAGTAGCCTGATTTTTAGACTGCCCAAGATCATTACCTATTCCCACTACATCTATAGAAGCTGGTTGACTGGCTTTTGCCCAAAAAGTTAATGCATCGTAACCTGTTAGATTACGCCCAACACTTGTAAAATAAGCTCCGCCTGCATAAGCGCCATAAGGATCTTCGAAGTCCGGTACTTCTATTCGCATTGAAGAAGTGCCACTATATTTTACATCATTATCCACATCAAAAGCAGTTACTTTTGAACCGCCGAAAGCAGCATAATTAAGTCCGGCACTAAATCCATCAATAAATACCTCAGGTACATCGGGATAACTTGCAGGTTCTAAAACGTCAGGATCTCTTTCACAACTTGTAAATAATAGTGCCGAAAAAACTGTGAAGATAGTTATTATCGAATAAAAATTATTTTTCTTAATCATTGCAGACTCCAATATTTATTTTAATTACATACCAAGGTTGAAATGTAAATATGTACGAATTTCCCACTCACTGCCATCTGAAAAACCTGGAGCCTCGGGGTCACACACAGGTTCTCCGAGATTATTTAGATTTTTAGTTGGACAGTATCTTGGAGAATATTTATCAAGCGATCGCCATGTGGCAAGAACACCTAATCTTGTCTGTGGTAAATCAAACCATTCCGGCATTCCTATATAAGTTGAAAGATCTAATACAAGCTGAAGCGGATAAGTTAAGTTAAAATCCCGATGATAATCATAAGGACCCCAATCGTTTACTTTTGCCTGAGTAATTATTTTAATTTGCTTCCAAACAAAGCGAACATCTCCACCATATCTTTCTATTACTCTTGCATCACTGCCATTTGCTTGACCCAAACCGCCATAAAGGTTAGCAATTAATCCAAAACCCGGACTTAATTTCGAAACGATCCTGGTGTAAACTTCCCATAAGTCACGAGCAGGAGGAGCACCAGGGAAAGCAAAAATAGTTCTGCCATCGGCTAAAATACCAATAGAAGCATCCCTTGTGGTTGGCTGATGTCTAAAAATATATCCAGCGCTGAAGGCAAACTTTGCATCTTCTCTTTCATCACTATCCCACGCATACATCCATGTTGCCGGAGTTGGATCGTAAGTAATTAATAGCTCACCTGCTGTTGTTTCTCTGTTTCCCAATACAGCAAACGGATCAGATAAAATATTTCTTGGTCTTCCCGGAGCCGAAACATCAAATGGAATTGGTCCTTCAATTGGTTTCTGCCATAAGAAGTTAGGAGCTACCTGAAATTCACCAAGTGTAACTGCTAATCCGGTAAGAAAATTATAATTATTTCCTAGTCCGCTTGCTTTTAATCTCCAGCCTGTAAAAGTAAGAGTTTGATTGACGCCTCCATCAGCAACCAATCCTTGTACAGCTCCTTCAGCATACCAATTCCATATACCACTTGATACAGTAAATTTGATCTTACCGCCAATTGCATCAGATGATTTTATTTTATCCTGTAGAATCAAATAATTATCCTGGCTGCCGGAAGCTATTTGAAATAATTGATCTGTTTTAGTGCTTCCTGACCAGATACCACCTACCTCAACACCAAAAATATCGTATTTGTATCCAAGGTATAAAGACGCTCTTCTTGTTGCTGGAACCGGTACTGCAAATGAACTAACTGTCTGCTGTGCCTGATCTAAATCTTCGTGGTAAATACCAGCCAATTTAAGTGAACCGAACGATTTCTGATATTTCAATAAGATAGCAGGATTAGCACCCCACCAAAGTTCCGGTCCAAAAGCAATTTTGAACCCCTCAAGATAATCTTTACCAGTTATTTCGAAACCGAGAGGAGCTTTAGCATTATATATGTCTATGTTAGGTCCGTAATTTGACTCGGGGTATAATCCAAAAAAATCACCCTCATATCCCCAGTGATAATGACCAGTACGATAAAATCCGTCAAGTTTAAATAATTTGTGATCCCATCCAATACTTGCTCTATACACTTGAACTCTTTCTAATCCACTTAACGTAGCTTCACCATTTTCAGTGGGAATAGTTATTGGTCTTCCACGATTTTCATAAAATATTTCATTGATTGGATTATCAGGTACATTTCCCAGAACATTCAGGGCTAGCTTACCTGTTATGTTTGGAGTTGGATTAGCTTCAAATTCTGCAAAGAATGATTCCATATGATCAAAACCTAAAAAAGCGGGGTAAACTGTATTAGCAATACCTTCGCTTTCTCTATCATCCGGGGTGCTTATCTTATCTCCGCCTGTGCTGTATGTTTCAAACTTCAACATCAAGCCGCTTAATCGGACAAGACTATTCTTAGACGATTCAAGTGCGGCCTTATCTCCTCGGGCAGTTAATATATACTGCATTGGATCTATTTTATTAATCAAATTATTAATTACGTATGCATCTACTTTTTCATCCAAAGGATTTATATTATGGACATCCATAAGAGCATAATATGAGGCTCTGGGATATAAATCATAATAGCCATTGGCATCAGTAGGACCTTTAGCACAGACGCCAAACCACTCTTCATTCATATTATTTTCACCTTCAACATAATCTTCAGAATATCCTCCGTTGGACCAAGATGCGTGAGTATCATGAATCTCTAGATTACTATCCTGCAAATATTTCCACCAACCATCACTAAATTGAAAAGTCATACCACCGACTGAAATTCCTGTTTTACCATTGCCATAAGCATGCTGATATATTTCTTTCCAATTTCCAAGGTTATATTTTGTCTGCATCAATTGATCTTCACTCATTTCAACAGCGTTAAAAGCATCAGCACCAAATTCAGTAAACATTAATGGTGCATTCAATTTTTCTTTAACTTTATCAAAAAGATCAGTAAAAGAAATTCCTCTATAGGCATTCACACCCAGAACATCCATATCAGGTACTTCTTCTGCAATGATGTCTATAAAAAGTAAATCACCATTACAAATTGAAACTGGATGATTAGTATCAAATTTTTTAATCTCAAGAATACCATCATTGAAGAGCTTATACATATGTCTGGCTCTTACTGATTCCAAAGTTTCGCCCACCGGAATATCCTCTGTCTCAGCTCCACCCCAAAAGAGACCATAATTGTTTTCATTTCCTAAAAGCCACATCAACAGTCCGGGTACATCCTTAAATTCTTTGGCCAGAGCATTAACTTCTTTTAATAGTTGCTCCCTGGTTTTAGGATCAGCATAGTCAGTGTTTTGAACATAAAGTCCATCTATTGTTACACCATAACGACCAAAAGAATGGTTTAGAACGGTGTAAATCCCAAAGTTTTTGTAAATGTACTCAATCCATTTGGGTTGAATTCCGGTATAAACACGAATCACATTAACGCCCATATTTCGAAGAAGCGACATTTCTCTATCGAGAGCATTTTTTATAAAACTATCTGGTTGTGTCCAGAGACTGTATGTGTAGTTTGCACCTATTGGGAAATAATCCCAATTCATTCCATTCACTATAAAGTCTTTATCATTGACAAGTAACTTAAATCCATTCTTGTCATTTAATATCCTGACCTGATCAACCTGTGCTTTAGTAACAGAGAAAGAAAATAGAAAAGAAAAAACAAGAAGATTAGTCCAGGTTAATTTCAGTTTAAATAAGGTCATAATAACCTCCATAAAATGTGGTGTGTGTAATTTTTAAAATAGAATGATAGTTTCCTAAACTGGGTAATTGTTAAACTAATAAAGAGAGTTAAGATTATATTTGGAAGAATTGACTGGTTGTGCGGTAGCTTACTAAAATTTGGCGTTGTTAGATTTTGGTTTGTAGTTAGCATCGAATGCGAAATCTGTTTAAGCATTTTAAACTTTCAACTAGTTACAAAATTTATAAAGTACTAATTGAACAAAGTATTAATCGCGAGAAAAAATACTTTGTTCGATTTACGAACAAAGGTAATATAATATTTTATTCAAGTCAAGATGAATTATCATTAATCGCATATTAAGTAAAAAAATTTTGAGTTATTTATTATGAATTTTGCCGAAAGAATGGTTTTTTTATTATTTTCAAAGGAAAATAATATATTAACGTTCGATCAAACCGAAGGAATGATTTAATCATTTTCTGATGAATCGACGATTTAGAAATTGTTCTCATTTCAGTCTAAAATCAGCTGTATGATTTTCAATTGTTACTTTAAAATCACCGGGTTCAACAATTCGTTTATTATCCTGACCAATAAATGAAAAATCCTGCTTGATTAATTTAAAATCAATAGTCTTAATTTCACCTGGATTTAGCAGCACTTTTTCAAAAGCTTTAAGCTGTTTATTTGGTCTTGTAACCGTTCCGTATAGATCAGTCAGATAGAGTTGTACAACTTCTTTACCAACCAGTTTACCTGTATTTTTAACATCAATTTTAATTATCAATTCCTCATTTTCTGTAATTTCTTGAGAACTTATCTTAAGATTCGAATATTCAAAAGTCGTGTAGCTTAACCCAAACCCAAATGGCCAAAGCGGGTTATAATCATTTTCATCAAATTTTTCTATAGGCTTATAATCGTACAGTGTAATTCCGTTTGGACTTCTCGGATAAGTTATTGGAAGTTTACCACTTGGATTTACATCACCAAAAAGAATATCCGCAATGGCATCACCGCCTTCCATACCGGGTAAAAATCCCAGCAAAATTCCTTTGGCATTTTTAGCAATATCTGTTATTACTCTTGGTCTTCCTTCTAGCATTACAAGTATTACCGGTTTTCCGGTTTCAATAATTTTATTGGCTAATTCCAATTGAGTTTTATTTAATGTAAGATCAAAAATATTTCCAGGTGTTTCGCAATAAGCAGCTTCACCTAAACACAATATAACAACGTCAGATTTTTTTGCTTCAATTACCGCTTTACTTGTGTTTATATCTTTATCAAAACTACTGCCTTCTATATACGTTACGTTAGCAGTACCGATTTTATTTTGGATAGCTTCAAGCACTGTATTTTTTTCATGAGGATAAAGAGATTCTTCATTACCCTGCCAGGTAATAGTCCATCCGCCATTTAGAACGGAAAGCATATTTGCTGTTGGTCCTGTTACAAGTACTTTTGTGTTTTTAGAAAGAGGTAAAATACTATTTTCATTTTTTGTTAAGATAATGGATTCTCTTGCAGCATTTAAATTGATTTCTTTGAATTCAGCTTTTGCAAAATCTTTAAGTAATTCTTTGTTTGGGTAAGGATTCTCGAAAAGACCAACCTGCATTTTAACAGCAAGTATTCTGCTAACAGCTTCATCAATCCGCCACATCGGTACTGCCCCTTTCTTCGCAAGTTCTAATAGATACTCATAAAAACTAAAATCGAAAGGAACCATACTCATATCAACACCTGCCATTACAGAAATTCTAACCGCTTCTTTAGGCGTTGATGCAACTCCATCTCTGGTGTGCAATCTTTCAATATCTTCCCAATCCGAAACAACCAATCCTTTAAAGTTTAGTTCATTTCTTAAAACCTCTGTTAGTAAATGGTAATTCGCGTGACCGGGAATTCCATCAACTTCAGATGAGTTGACCATTATTGAAGGAGCACCGGCTAAAATGCCAGCTTCAAAAGGTGGAAGAAAATACTCACGCATCATACGTTCGGAAATCCAGGCGGGAGTTCTATCCAGTCCGTTTATCGGAAAACTATATCCAACATAATGCTTTAAACAAGTTGCTAGTTTATTCGGGGCACTGATATCATCCCCCTGCGCACCATTAATGTATGAAGAGCCCATCCTGGAAGCGAGATGAACATCCTCACCAAACGTTTCCCACAACCGGCTCCAAAGGGGCTGTCTGCCAATATCCATAACCGGATAAAAATTCCAGGCAATCCCGGAGGCTTTTGTTTCAAGTGCTGTAATTTCTCCACACTGTTTTACAATTTCAGAATTCCATGAAGCGGCTAAACTAATTGGCTGTGGAAAGAGAGTTGACCCTATTGTATATGTTGTCCCATGAATCGCATCAATCCCATAAATGACAGGAATCCCTAATCGAGTATCTTTGAGAGCAATATCTTGAATTTTAGTTATTACCTCATGCCAGTAATCTAATGAATGGCCTACATCATAAACATTCAGGATTGATCCAACGTGATATTTTTTTATTGCATCTTCAAGTTTTTCATAGTCCAATTGATGCATTTGATCTTTTGTGCCCTTTACTTTAGATACCGCCTGAATAGTAACCTGTGTCATTTGTCCAACTTTTTCTTCAAGCGTCATCTTAGAAACAAGTTCTTTCACTTTAGTGTCCACTTTAGTGGTAGTATATATCTGTGCAATGATGTTTATGTTCATAAAAAAAAATATCAATGAATTAGCTGATAAACACTTAATTAATAATTTCATATAAGTTCCTAAGTATAGTATATGTTTTAGTAGATAAGACAGGATCAATCTGATTAGCATAAGTTGTAAATATTTCTGATATCCGGATCATGAAAAATTTAATTTAGCAAAACAAATTTATGTATCTCTCTTATGTCCGCTCCCGTAAATACATAAAAATATATTCCAGACGTAAGAGGACTATTTGATAAAGTTGCCGTGTCAAGTTGAAATTCATGAGTACCTGCTTCAGTGTAACCTAAATTCTTAAAAAAAATTTGTTCGCCTAAAATATTGTAAAGCTCAAAGCTTAAATAATTGGAGTGGTTTAATGAATAATTAATTGTTGTCTTTCCATTAAATGGATTTGGATAATTCTGTTCAACTTTAAATGTTTTAAGTTCATTAATATTTTCATCATCGAGCAATCCCGTTGCAACCGGAGTGAGAACAATTCCGCATAATAAAGCGTTATCAATTTTTTCTGCAAATTGAATATCCAGCACACCATCATTTACTTCAAAGCCTAAAATTTCTCTAATCAAAGCCGCATTCATACCAACAGTTTGATAGATATCCAGATTTTCTATCACTCGATTTTGTTCAAAATAAACATCAAATATTCTCTTACCGGGTAAGTTGAAGAAATTTTCAGCGAACATCAATTCAGCATCATATCTGCCATTTGGTAGCCTAATTTTGTAAATAACCATCCCATATTTTTCTGATTGAAAAATAATATCCTCATCTGTGCCGCTTATTTGCAAAGATGAAGGATAAGTAGCTGAATTTCCATCAAGAAATCCGAATTCAGTATTCTTGGTCCAACCTGCATCTGCTAAATAATCTAACGCAGTGGAACCACCACAATTAATTTTAATAGGAAAATTTAAAGCTTGAGGCATTATTATGGATGTAGATTTAGCACTCATCGTATTCGGTACTACTGAATCATCTTTCATTGACATCACCACAAGTGATTTAGTAGATGGGATAACCAATCCCGAAACAGAGAGTTCAACACTCTTTAAATCTTGCAGAAGTATTGCACTATTAATAGTAACACCTTGAATTATATAATTAGTAACATTTTCAGCTGCTGCCTGATCAAGTTCTTCAGAAAACATAACAAGCACTTTGCCCGTTGATGCACGTGCCCATAATAATGTTGGAGGTTGTAAATCTACATAACCAATATTAGTATTGTTTGTAAGGCAGAGAATAAGTTTACCATCATCAAATACAGCATTTTCATGAATAAAATCACAATTATTTCCGTTGAATGTATGTGTTGCTTTATCCCAGCGTGTTGTATCCCAGGAATCAAAATTATCAGTCCAGTCCAGTGAAAAATTATTTCCTGTTCCATAGGTACCGGAGTTTGGAGTGTAAGCGTAATAACTCACCCAATCATAATATGCAAATGCAGGTAGTGCCTCGGGAATAAAAACCCCGGCCCAGTTCTCATAAAGTGGATTCCAGATATTCATCATTATCTTCTGCGGCAGGGTAAGAGTTTGGATATGTGGACCGGTTTGTTTTATAAATTCAACCCCATCAATAAACCATGCAACATATTCGGGCGTCCATTCAAAAGCATAAATATGATAATCCTGATGCGGAGAAGTTTGCATTGGTTTGTGTGCAACATGATTAGTCTGATTTGGGGTGATAGTATTGAATTGTACGTTATCAAAATAACGTCCCATAATTTCAATATCTATTTCGTTCCAATTCCCTATCCCGCCCCCGCCGTCATAGTAAGTGAAGAATGAAGATAACATGCCTTCGCGATATGCAGATTTCATCCTAACTTCAAATCTTCCATAAGTATATGAAAGTTTTGTTCTGTATTCTGCACCTTTAAAATCTCTACTTAGAATATTTATTTGAGCAGAAAATACAAGAAGCAAAATGAATATTAGAATTTTTGTTTTCATGTTATCTTATTTCTTTAAAGAGTAAAGCCCTCCTCAAAAAGGAATAAAGAAGAGGGCTTCGTTAGGATCAGAAACTTACTGAAAGTGTAAACTTTTGAATATCTGAAAATCTACCAAAATCTTGATAAGCATAATCAATCATGAATGCAACATTGCCAATTAGGAGTTGCTTAACACCAACTCCAAAAGAAAATGATTCTTCTGAAGTATCAAGAAACAGAGCTTTGTAACCGGCTCTTAAGAATAAGAAATTATTATAAGCATATTCGGTTCCCACATTTATACTTTCGTAGTCGTCACTTGGGTGCATTGCATCTAAAGCGATTGTTAATTTATGCATATCCATTTTAATAGGGTCATACGCAATACCAACTCTGAAAGTAAGAGGCAGTGCCCATGAATTTGTTTCCAGGTATGCAGGTATATCACCATTATTACCGCTGTTAACAGGATCAAGATCGTGCAATACAAGATTTGAATTTCCTAACAATTGCATTGTAGTTCCGAAATTTGAAATTGACATTGCTAGTATTGCATCATCAAATGGCGTTACATATTGAACACCCAGATCTAAAGCAAATGCACTAGCACTCATTTGCCAGATACTTTCGTAAATAAATTTTGGTGCAAACCCTATTGAAAAATCCTCCGTTAACTGTATAGCGTAAGCTAAACTAAATGCAGCTTGAGTAGATGAAAATGTTTCACCTGTACCTTCGGGATTGTTAATGGTAGTTACATTCATTTCACCAATATCAGAGCCAGTGTAACTGAAACCAATCGTTCCCAAGCTGCCTAAATTATAGCTAGCAGCAAGATAATTGTATTTAATGTCTGCAATCCATAATGTGTGTTCGAATGCAACATTGATGCCCTGCGTTTTAGTTAAGCCTGCGGGATTCCAGTAAATCGAACTAACATCATTTGCAACGCCTACAAACGCACTACCCATACTAATAGCGCGCGCACTTTGTCCAATCGAAAGGAATGGTGCGGCTGTAGTACCCTTTTTAGATACATCCGATATAAAGCCAGACTGTGCAAATATTTGCGGAAGTATCGAACTGATCAGCATAAAAATTATTATTATTTTGTTTTTCATTTCAATATCTCCGCTATTTAATTAAAGCAAATTTGCCGATATGTTCACCAACTTCCGGAGCATCAACGTGATAGAGATAAACTCCGTACGCAGCATCCATACCATCTTCGGTAACAAGATTCCATGAAAGTGATCCATCAGAAAATGCGGAATCTTTTGTTAGTGTTTTAATTAATGCACCCGCAATTGTATAGATACGCACCGTGCATTGTGCAGGTAGATTTATGAAATCAATTTTCCTTTCACCTCTGCCCGATGAATTAAGATTTCTCTTTTCCCAGGTTGCAGCTCCAAGATATGGATTAGGAACTACGTCAATTTGGGACAATTCATTTTGAGCTTGTGTTTTATCAACAAGAACTGGAACAGTGGAATAAGAGAAATAATCACTTGTCTTAAATGTTTTCCGCGTTGATATCTGAAATTTATCTCCATTAACTGGTTCAACAGGGGTATCATTTGGATTGATTGGAAAACCATAAGCAAGATTCCAGGCAAACTGAACATTAGGCAGGCCTATTACACCATCTCTAAATTCCAACACCTGTATCGTATCACCCACTGTTAGCGATTGAGAAATATCTGCATCAAATACAGCTACCTTAGAATATTTGCCTTCAGTCTTATTCCAGATTTTGAGATTCACCGGGAATTGTCTGTAAAATGGTGGTGATGGTATGAAACATGTGTCTAATGGAACGTCTGAAAATGTTATTTCATAATCGGCTGGCCAAGGTACGCCTCTTGAAGATTCGTTCTCGAAAACTTCCATATTTAAATTACTGCTGCCAATCAGCCAACCTGTTAGTGAATCTACCACAGAAACACTTGTATCGTTAAGTATTGTAACTGCCATACCATCAAATGGCTGGCTAACTCTGCCTGCACCAATAGTAGTCGTATCTTCATTTACAATGATAGTATCAGTAACATTCTGAAATGTTCTTATAATATCGTATGATATTGTTTTATAAAGCGGATAATCATCGGTTGACTTAAAGACAATATTATATTGGGCACCATCAAGTATGGCATTTGGATTAAGAATATTTACACTCATAGATCCTGTGCCAACACCATCGCTAACTTGTTTTGTTTCTCCAATAATCTGCGGAGGGACATATCCGGCAACGGGAGAATTTGGAATAACAACTGCACAGTTTATATCCACAAACTGAACGTTTCCGGCAAAATCCTGTTGAATAATTTTTGTACATTCAGTTGGCTGTAATCCTTTAGTTCCTCTATTTGGATCACCCTGATCATAAGAGATACAAGCATAATAATATGTCTGTCCGTTCTTTACATCAGTATCAACATATGAATACCTTAAGCCAGTATCATCACCTCTCCAGAAACTCGCCCCATTTACACCTACAGGATCAGGACCTTTTATACCGTCTATTAGATCATAACGAACTAATGGTTTCCAATAAACCGGTGAGCCTTTGGAATCTGTAATAATCTTAATATCATTAAACTCAGCCTCTGTGCTTCTGTAAATCATATAACCTTCGAAATCTTTTTTTGCACCTTGTGTAGGATCATCATTTTCATATCCCATAAATGCATCACGAGATTCTTCAGCAATACTATTCCAGTATAAAAATACTTTTTTATCACTTGCAACTGCCGTAAGAGTTGGTTTTAACGGCGGCTTTGAGAAATTATAATTGGCGTTATAAATTTCCTGAACTGTTTCTTTATTAAAGATTATTTCTTCAAGATTTTGACCGAAGACCAGAGCCATAGAAAATCTTTCTCTAAGTCCCTGATTAAGCGGAAATGGTCCTGATGCAAAAACCATACTTATATTAGCTCTTTGCAATGATGTATCAAAAACACCTGAACTCATTTTTAACCACATAGATTCATCATCTTTTGGCCATCCACCGCCGGTACCGCCTTGTCCTAATCTGTAAATTGAAACGGCAGTCAATCCAATTTGATCTGATTCATCTTTATCAGTTTTATCAAATCTTGGTTCACCATCTGTGGGAATGCCATTTCCTTCACCTTCATCAGGTCCGGAGTATTGAGGATCAAATGGTCCGACACCATCTTTACCGAGATCATCATTCAAAGGCTCATTTTCATCTGCATCCCACTCTCCATTTCCATTGAGATCTGTATATGGAACCCAATCACCATCATTATCAATACCATCATCTCTTCTTTCATCAATCATAGGCACACCATTAATATCAGTATCATCATCGTCATTTATGCCATTAGTTGCATTACCCGGACTTTCAAGGTATGCGTAACCATAATAACCTGTTAACCAGTTTCCTGGCTGACCAATTCCATCACCATCAAAACAATAAGCTAAATCCAGTACTTTATCAAATGAAGCATTATCATCTTCAGAATCATTTGTACCGCCGACTCCACAATCCGTGTAAAAACCAAAGAATGTTGATGGATAACTGAAATCTGAAAGATTAACTATATCGTAATGCCAAAAAACTATATCTTCAGCAAGTACGTGTGACCATTGAAATCCTCTCACCTCAACTCGTAATCCCAATCCAGAGCGATCGGGGTCAGATGAAAGTGGAAAATAATTGAATGGTGTTCTTGTCCATTCTTTATCTCTTGAATCATCCATTACAAAGAATGTCTCGAAATCTGAATTTGTGACTCCTCTTCCAAAATATCCATACCAGAAACCATCCCATTCCGGTGTAAGATCAAGAGCTACTGGCCAATTATCCGGCCAGGTATGCGAGTTAGTATTCATAGCCGGGCTATTTCTTTCAAGCGGATAATCATTCACCTGATTAGGATTTGAATAACCGGGAACCGGTTCTAACCCCCATATTTCTCCTGTACTTGGATCCTTATCCATCCACTCACGATAAGATGTTTGAAGTGGATGCACAACCTGGTTATTGCCGGGGGCAGTAATTTCAGAAGCAATTAAAATAGCAACACCATCAAGATATGAATAACCCGTACCTTTTGGCCACTCACCGCTTGGTTGATCAGGCCAGTGACCAACTTCTCCATTATTATAGAAAAGTGTTCTAACCTGATTGCCGTCCATGACCCCTTCTTTACGGAAATCAATATTGCCTTTAGGATCATCCCTGTATTTTTGAATCTGACCATTTATTTGGGCGAAGCCTACATCAGCAATCAAAAAAATAATCAATATAAAAAGTATTTTGTTTAACATTATTTTCTCCGGTTATATTCTCTAAAAACCAAATCCTAATCCCAGTCTAATCTCTCGTGGAGATGAGTACATGCCAGGATTATTGACGTATTCTGGTATCGTGTTAAGCCCAATGATATCACTTTGTTCATAAAAATTTGCATTCAAATCAACATTGGCTCTGCCTGTAGTAGTATAAACGCCAAACTCATTTCTGATATCAAAAAGATTATAGACTAATAAGTATGTATTGATAGTAAATCCACCAAGATCAAAAGTTTTGTCCGCTCTTAAATCCACATTATAAAATGTGGGTTTAATTCCGCCGTTTTCAAATCTTACTCCCTGTGATATTCTTGGATCTTCTGTGTAAGGCTGTCCAGAACCATATTGAAATATCATTCCAACCGTCCAATCGCCGGGCACGCCAACATTAAGATTAACATTTAAAGTATGTCTCTGATCCCAGTCCAACGGCACTACACTTTTTGTTTCTTCAATAGGTGGATTAGTTTGATTATTGTTAAACACAGCACGGGGATCTGATGCATTACCTTGTGCAATTTGATATGTATAGTCGAACTTTATTCCAAAATAATCTGCAAAACGTTTATCTAGTGTAAGAATAAATCCTTTTACGTTTGCATAATCTCTATTAATATATCTTGCGTACTTAAATCCTTCATAGGTATTTATTATTTCCATACCAAGCCAGTTTCTTATATCGCGATAGTAAAGAGAAAAGTTTAATGCAAAATTATCAAACAATACTTGCTGCAAGCCAATTTCGTAAATAACATTTTTTTCCGCATTCAAATCAGGATTGCCTGTTGTTGATGAAACATTGCTACTTGGCTGTACAAAAAAGTCAGGGTTAGTATATAGATTTTCAAATGATGGAATCTTGAAAAAGTGACCGTACGAAAATCTAATTATACCCTGATCTGTGATAGGGAAAGACGCCCCCAAACGTGGACTAACCTGAAACTTTGGATCAGCTTTTACCATTTCTAACATATAGTTGCCTGGATTATTTGGGTCTTCAATTGCGCCAGGATATAATGGATTGTGTCGTGGATTTCTTAAATCTGACGGCAAAGAAGCATTTGAATTGAAGTAATCAAATCTAACACCTGCATTTATAATCAATATATCATATTCCATTTTATCCTGAACATAAGCAGATATTTCATAGGGATTTCTTGTGTACTCAATGTATGAACCTTTATCCGTTATAGTTCCTTTGTTTGGATAGCCAGGTGTAAAGATTACGTTCCCCATGCTATCTACCTGTCCATCAGTTAAATTGATTATGTCTTTATTCTGACTAAAAATTTCATAATACTTTCCCTCGATACCTACACCAATTTTGTGTTCCTTTGAAATTTGTGAAGAGTAAGAATATTGTGCGATCAAAGTATTTGTATATCTATTATAACTTCCTGTCTGATTTCCACCCTGTCTAAAAGTATATGGAGAGGTTGGAATACCTTGATCCGGATTTACATATCTTGGATCAATTCCGTAAGGGTTGTAGGTTGGGCTAAAAATATCTGTATCAATTGGCACATTAGGATAAAGATAACCTTCGTAATCATAATAGTTGCCAGAAAATTTTAATGAATGAAAAGTATTTGAACTTGGGAAATAATTAAACTGTAAATTATGAATTAAACTTGTTCTGTAGTGAGTCATTATCGCATCTGGGGTTAATGAATAACCGTGATCATAATATCTGTTTTCATTATCATCATAGAAAATACTATATGTTATATTAATCTCTGGAAGAGCATAACTTATTTTAGCATTTGTAGAATATTTAGTATAAGGATTCATTGAAACATATTCGCCATCGCCTGTATTTCTTGGAATCCAGAATGTCTGATCAGCAGGATTTGGGAAAAATGGAATGTCATCTGTTACGTTAAAAACCCTCTCTCCGTATAAGTACCCCTCATTAGTAAAGTATCTGCCAGTTGCAAAAAAGTACAAATTTTTAACAGGTGAAATCGGTCCGCTTAAAGTAAGTTCTAGATTCTTCTGCGCAAGATTCCAGGGTTCATCTAAATTCTTAAAAATATCTGAGCTGTTTGTAAAATAACTTCCGACATAACCGGTAACATATCCCTCAAACTTATCTGAGCCGCTTTGCGTAACAATATTAACTACACCGGAAAGGGCCTGCCCATACTCTGCATTAAAAGTACCACTTATAACTTCCATCTGTCTAACAGATGAATTTTCAACCTGTACTCCAAATCCACCGTTAAAAGCGTCAGTAACTGCAACACCATCAATAAGATAAGCAACATCATTTGATCTACCGCCTCTAAAGTGACCATCAATAACACCAGCTTGTAAGTTTACAATTTGTCCGATGCTTTCAACAGGCATCATTCTGATTTCATTTGAAGAAATTGTAACGGATGTTGAGGTAAGATCTTTTTGAACAAGTGGTCGCTGTGAAGTAACAACAACTTCCTGATTTAATTGGATAACGGAACTGCTAAGTTTCATATCAAGATTAGTAGTAAGATCTATATTTACGCGAACTTTTTCTACAATAATTTTTTGATACCCCACAGCGCTGAATATTACACGATACTCGCCGGGTGGAATATTGCCTATGGAAAAATATCCTTCCAGATCTGCAGATGCACCCAGATAAGTTCCTTCGATTATAATGTTTGCACCAACAATGGGTTCACCAGTTTCCTGGTCAGTAACATTTCCGGAAATTTTTCCTGTTGTTCCTGCAAACATTGGAACGGTTAATATAAGCACTGCAAACAAAACTAAAATTTGTTGTATTGTTTGTTGCTTAATAAAATATTTTTTTAGTTGATTAATCATATTCATTTCGTTTTCCTGATAAAATTATAATTCTCCTGAAACAGAACGCTTACAAAAGAAAAGGCACGGCATTAAGCCGTGCCTTTAAGGAATTACTTAAGTAGCATCATTTTGTTTGTTTGAACAAAAGAACCGGTTTCTAATCTGTAGAAATAGATACCGCTTGATAATCCTGTAGCATCAAATGAAACATTATAACTGCCTGAAGTATAGTCACCCTTTACAAGTGTTGCTACTTCTTTTCCAAGAGCATCATACACTTTAAGTGTAACATATCCTGATTCCTTTAAAGCAAACTTAATTTGTGTGCTTGGGTTAAAAGGATTTGGATAATTTTGAGTTAGTGCAAAATCAGAAACTGGTTGTCCTTCTTCATATTCAACACCGACCGGATTCCAAAGAGCACCAATCCAGGTATGAGACCATCTGGATACATCACCCCAGGACTGATCTTCATTGTTAATGGAATATGTTAAGATTCCTTCTCTCGAATTAGTTGCATCGGCATCATTTATAGAGAAATCCATTGGTATTCTGTATCCCTCAACAGGCACAAATACATTATCGTTGCCAACTGCAGCAAGATCAACCCAACTAACTCTGTATTCAACTCTGTAACCCGAACCGAATGCTTCTCCGTAATAATAATTCTCACCAAGAGTATCGAGAGTTGCACTGCCAAGGTTATCCATCAATGCTCTGTTATAAGCGAATCTAAAATGATAATCTGGTTCTGCACCTCTTTTGAAAGATGTATGAGGAGCGCCGCGCCAATCATACAATCCTATGTAAAAATCAGTAGCATCATTTAACCATGAGTCTGGCTGTGCATCGGGTACAAAAATATCGTCAAAAACTTCAAAAGCTACATATAGATAAGTTTCATCAACTGCTACCCAGGCTTTGGCAGAACAATCTGCATCATTGTCGATCGTTGTATTTGTAACTTTATATCCATTTCCTTCAGACATAAACATTCTGAATTCAGGAATTGACTGCCACTCTGCAAGATCACCATCAGCAACAAATGTAGGTGCATTTAAAGAAAGTGTAGTAACTCCTTTTGCCATATTGCTAACCGCAGGAGAATTATTACTTACCACACTCTGATTTCCTGACGCATCTTTGCACACAACAGCATAATAATATGTAGTACTCTGATCTGTAACTGGAGATAATAATACATGTGTAATCGTCTGATTATTTTCAGTGATGTTAAACTTTACAACTTCAGCATTTGCAACATCAGTTATTGGATTTTCACTGTAATAAACATCATATTTTTCGCCGGTTTCACCAGGTACATCATCCCAGGTAATTAAGTTCTGATACGGATTCAAAGCACCACCAACAAATGCAGAAACGTTTAAAGGTGCAGATGGAGGAATAACATCAAATTCAGGATTTCCTGTCCACCAATCTGTAATGTAAATTACTTTGCCTGCAATACCAGAATTTTCAGCCATCAAACCGATAACATTAACAGCAGATGAATCAAATGGATTTGGGGCTGTAGATGTATCCTGTTTAACCATTTCTCTCAAAGGAAGCTTGTAATCATGCCATTGATTATCTGTAAATGGTTGGAAAACCGTACCAATCTTACCACCGCCGCCTTCAAACTGCATTCTTAATGCACCAACTCCTTCTTCGCATTTTAGTTTAAACTGAACGCTATCCTGCTGCCATGCAACTGCAAGATCAAATGGTGGAGCAGATTCCAGAACAATTCCAGTCCATCCTGCACCTTGAACCCATTTTATTGCATTTGTGTTTGGAACAGGACCGGCACCGGTTGCAACTTCTATTGTCGAATTACCCCAAGCCCCACCCCAGCCTGGAATATAAACTGTAGGACCAAAAGAAATACCGTTGAAGATAATTGCTGGTACTGATTTAGGACTAAATCTTCTAAATCCATCGTATATGACAATGAGTGAATCTGCAGGTAAATTTGCGTTAGGATCCCAACCAGAAGTAATTGCAGAAATATTATATCCAATTATTTTATCCGCATCAAACTGACGATTGTTATACGTGCCGCCACCCCAACCGCTTGGAAATATACAAAATCCTTCATCATTTGGGGTCAAGCTGCCATCAGTACCTCGAATTGTTAAAGGTAGCTTTAATTCAAACCACTCACCAACTGCATCAAGTACAGTTGTCTGCTCATAAATGTATTCTTCAATTGGATCAGTTTCAGAAGTACGATCTGCGATATGAATTCTAAAGACCATATTGGCAGGAATTGTTGGTGCTTGCAAAACTTTGATCCAAATTGCAAGCGAATCTGTTGATGACCAATTTAATAATGGCTCACCATCAGGAACTCTTTTTACTAGCTGAGCATAACTACCCCATCCATGGACAGCACCGATAACAATATCTGCCGTGTTAGCGCCGGTTCCTTCCATAAAATCAGTGTTGTTAAGTGTGAGATTAAAACGACTCTCACTTCCCTCTGTTAATCTCTGATAAGTAGTATCATTTGTGAGATCAGAGTCAAAGCTCTCTATGATCTGACCTTTTGTGACTGATAATGAGATACCGATCACAAAAAGAAGAACAAGCTGAACAAGTTGCTTCATAACTTACCTCTCTTTTATTGAACATTTATAATTGCATAATTGGAAAAATTTTCCAATCATAACTGAATTAATTATTTGTGAAACAAAATTTTTCAATACCAAATACTCCAAAGCCCTATAATTATCATCAAAATAAACGCTGATAATAAAAAATTAGATTTTAATGCACGTACTGTTTTAATATTTGCAAAATTAAATTTTAATTCCTGAATGCTTTCTGAAATAGAATATTGTAAACCGAGTAAGAAATCATTTGTAATTTTAACTGAGTAAAAATTTAGGACTAAGATTAAACTTATACTGACAACAAAAAGGAATATTGCAAAGTGAAGAAAATTAATTCCTAATATCCAAACCAGGGCAGGATGTAACTGCACACCAAGATTGCTAATTATTTCTAAGATCAAACGGCTAAAACCAATAGTCTCTCCAACAATTAAAGTTACAAACGCCGTTTTTGAATTTATCTTTTTTGAAAATAATCCAAACAGAAAAACCGCTGTTATTGGCGGACTTAAAAATGCCTGCACACTTTGTAGAAAAATATAAACCTGTGAACTAATAACTTTTACAAGAGGCACAATCAATATTGCAACTATAACAACAGCAGTTGTTGTTAACCTGCCAACCAAAACTAATTTTCTTTCGTTAGCCTGCGGATTGCGAGTTTTATAAAAATCATTTGTGAAGAGAACGGCGGTGCTGTTAAAGGCTCCTGCTAATGATGACATAATTGCTGCAAGTAATCCGGCAACTACAATTCCTTTTAAACCTATTGGCAGTAAATCACCGGCTACTAATGTTGAGTATGCCTCATCACCTTTTACTTCCGGATAAAGTACTACTGCAATCAAACCAGGTAAAACAAGAATAAAAATTGGAAGTATTTTAAGAAATGCCGCTAACAATGTTCCCCTTCTTGCATCGTTTATAGATTTAGCACTGAATAATCTTTGCACTATGTATTGATCAGTGCACCAATACCAAAAAGCAATTATGGGTGCGCCAAATAAAATTCCTGTCCACGGAAAATCAGGATCATTAACAGCTTTGAACATATTAAAAAAATCATGCGGAAGTTTTGCTTCCAATCCGCTAAATCCGCCAACTGCATTTAAACCAAAAACAGAGAGTATTACTGCGCCCAGAATTAAGATAATACCCTGAAATAATTGCGTACGCATAACAGCACTTGCGCCGCCAGTTACACAATATAAACCTGTTATAAGTACAATTATTATTGAAGATGCATAGATGTTTAATCCGAATATTTTATAGAATAATAATCCGGCAGCAAAAAGTGAAACTAAAATTTTTGTAAAGATGTAGATAGCGATTGAAAATCCGGCAAACATTTTTCTGATTTTTCGATCGAATCTTTTTTCTAAAAATTCAGGGACAGTTACAACGCCTGATTTGAGATAGATTGGAGCGAGAATCCAACCTAAAAAGATTAATGTAAAAATTGCCATCAACTCAAACTGCCCAACAGCCAATCCGCGTGTTGAACCTGAACCAGCAAGTCCTATAAAATGTTCACTTGAGATATTTGTTGCGAAAATGGAAATACCAACCGTAAACCAGCCTATGTTTCTGCCAGCTAAAAAATAATCTGAATAGTTTTCATCACTGCGGCGAGAGTAATAGAATCCTAAACTTAATACAATAATTAAGTAAGCAACTAAGACGATTAAATCTATTTGACTGAAAATAGTAGACACTTGGTATAGGCTAATCCATTGAAATGAATTATATACACACAAATAGTGCCGATTATTTTAGTAAAAAAAATGTTGAAGATTATTCTTTTTGAAGTATTAAGTATTATGCTTTGTATATATGCTTATTAAATTGATAAGGGTTGCTTATTATTTTAATAAGTGGATTGGAGCAAAGATTTAATCGATCTGCTAATTCATACAACTATTATTATATCGTTCTAAAATTTTATTTTGTACCAGATAAAAATAAATTTTATCGTTTAGGTTTTAGAGGCTGGCTTTGAAAATCATTCGAAATTTTATGAGCGTTTATTTCAATCCTAACTCCTTTGCCATTCTGTAATAGTTTGGCGGAGCCAGTCCAAGCTTTGTGGCAGCATCAGTATCAGAGTCGGAGTTTAACCTGACAAATTTAAAGTATCGTTCACGTAAAACTTTTTCCATATCTTTTAGGGGAAGAATGTTTTCTTTGTTAAAGATATCTCCAAAACCAAATTCGTTTGCTTCCGGTATGGTTTCCTGAATCCCAAGTGCACGTTTTGCAAGTAAGGGAGTTATTCTTCCTTCGGAACTAAAAAGCATTCTCTGCACAACGTTTTTTAATTCTCTAACGTTGCCCGGCCATTCATAATACATAAATACTTTCAATGTCTCATCAGGAATTTCAGGTTTATCCTTACCCATATCTATACTTATGCTCGATAAAAAATAATCAATCAATAATGGAATATCCGATACACGTTTTTTAAGATCAGGTACAAAGATTGGAAGAACATTTAACCTGTAATAAAGATCTTCCCTGAATCTTTTTTCCTTTACTTCTTCTTCAACATTCCTGTTTGTGGCGGCGATTATTCGAACATCAACTTTTATTTTTTCAGTCCTGCCGATCTTTTCAATTTCACCTTCCTGAATAACGCGAAGCAATTTTACCTGCGCAGGCAAAGGCAATTCTGTAATCTCATCTAAAAATATTGTTCCGTGATTTGCAATTTCAAACAAACCAAGTTTCTTTTTATCTGCACCGGTGAATGCACCTTTTTCATATCCGAATAATTCACTTTCTACCAACTGACTTGGTAAACTGCCGCAGTTTATAATCACAAAGTTCTCGTATTTGCGATCGCTTGTGTAGTGAATGTTAAACGCAACCAGTTCTTTACCGGTACCTGATGAGCCTCTGATTAGTGTGTTAACATTACTCTGCGCAAACTTTTTTATTTCTCCTTTTAGCTCAGTCATTATCGGAGATTCACCAACAATCTTTTTCTGCAATAAAGTATCTTCAACATTTCTGTGAAGTTTCTGATATGATCTGTACCGTTCACGCTCAAGTAAACATTTTTCGTGAGCATTAAAAATACTAAGTATAAAATCTGTTGGCTGATAAATAAACTCTTCAATATCGCCCGGATATTTTGTGCAGTACCAAAACGCGCCTGCCTTAATAAGTTTATTTGCAAAATTGTAATCAGAAAGATTGATCGTCATTTTTGTTATTACAATTATCTGAACAGAAGTATCAATCTCTTTAATCTTTGTAATCAGATTTTCACCCATCAATCCGCCGGCAATCTGATAATCCATTATCACAACATCGAATTTACCTTTTTTGCTTTGAAGTAATTCAAGAGCAGCCATTCCATTCGAAACAATATCAAGTACTTTGATTCGTTCCTCGAAAGGTTTTACCGTATTCATTACTCTTCTTACATCATAATCTTCATCTTCAATCAGAAGCAGATTTATTTTTTTACCATCAAAAATCATTTCTTTTTTTCCGTTTAGTTAGAGATTGTTATTGTAAAACGGCATCCGCCTTCACTTATATTCTCAGCATCAATATCCCATCCGCATCTTTTGGATATTTCATAAGCAATGTAACAACCATAACCGGAGTTTTGCAAACCGGCTTCCTTAGTTGAAACATTTTCAAGAAAGATATTCTTTATTCCATTTTCATTTGTACTTAAAAGTTCTTTCTTTATCCCAATACCATTGTCTTCAATAATTATATAAGATTTATTGTTCTGTTCATCAAATTTAGTTTTACATTTTATAATAATATTGTTTTCACCGCCATGATCAATACTATTCTGAATAAGCGGTTCAATAATTTCCCAAACTACAAATTCATTAATTGGAACGAGAGGCATTTTGGGATCGGTTTCCATCTTAATTTCATAAGCATTCGATTTAGATGTTATCCTCAAAAAAATATTCTCAACAATAAACTTAATTACCTCATTCAAATTAGTTTGGAACATCTGATTGCGTATTGTCTGCAACGGCGGATCAAACCATTTCATATCATAAATTACGCGGGAGATAAAATTTGAGTACTTAGAAACACGGTACTTAATATCATTAATGTTTTCTGCGGATAATGTTCTAAGATCTTCTTTAATAAATCCCATTATCTTTTCAGCTTTGTGATGAGTGTGATAAATCCTTTTTGTAAAAACTAATTCCTTATCGTAATTGATTTGCTTTTTGAGATTTGTTTCGTGCTCATCAAAAAGCATTTTTTGTGTATCATCTCTTTCCTTTACAGTGTAGGATGAAATAAAATACATTGCAAGCAATCCAAATAAAATAAGCGAAAGATAAATGACCGATGTTTCATCATAGTTGCTTATAACCGTGTTGCTGATGAAACTAAAATCAGGAGTATTCTGCATATAAATTGCACCGATATACTCACCTCTTAAAACAAACGGAACAAAAATGTTGAAGTTCTTTTTATCAGTAATAATGCTTTTAATCTGTTCTGTAGAACTCAATTCAGCTTCAATCTTTTTGTACATCTCAACAATATTTTTTTTCTTCGCATCAACAGGTTCATCAATTTTATTGTGATGCAAAAGAAATTTGTACAAAGCTTTCCCATCATCAATTGCATAAACTTCATCACCCAGTCTGGTAAGTATATAAAGCCCCTGTATATTGTGTTTAAGCTGCTGCTGACTGAATACA
>JBGSPH010000042.1:0-7590 GCA_041738675.1 Ignavibacteriaceae bacterium | reverse complement strand
CTTTTCCCGCAAGTTTTCCAGTATCACCGGCATATGACATAGTTGAAAGACATAATATCATAATTAAGAAAAGTGTTGTAAATTTTTTAAAGATCATTGTAGTTCTCCGGATATAACCGATAGAAATTTTGATTTTTTGTTTTGAGATTCAGTTGTATTTTTCAAGAGCTTTCTAGGAGAGCCAGAATGGGTTGGGTTTATATTAGGAGAAGGAATAAGTAAAAATTTATTCATTACTTCTTCCAATAATTTCTAAGTTTTTTGTGGTTAGTTTCATAAATCTAACTCCATTCTCTTTTTCATCAGGCTAGAGATTTTATGCTAATAAAAATAAAGATCAATTAACTTGTATGACAACATACATATTATAGGTTTGTATGTCAAGCAGAAAATGCAAAAACTTTAATTATGGTAAAATATGACATCAAATTATTATTTTAATAATTCGGATAGCTCGTAATATCTCCTTTATCTCACCCCGACTCCAACTAATAAGCTATGTATGATTTACGTCTATCCAATGCTTCGGTAGAGTAGTGTGATGTGAAGAGCAGCGAGAAATTCAGTTCCCAAATCTAAATCGCTTGCTCTATCATAGTAGTGTAATTTTATTACTTAAAACTTCTAATAATTTTTAATCAAAGTCAAAAACTTTCCTAACCTATTCATTCATCATTGCTAAAAGTGAAATACTAAAAAATAAACCTGTTCGTTTATCCAAAAGGAATCCCTTTTGATTATCACTCACAGGCTAATTTTTTACAAGGACTGCGGTTATTTGCTCCTTCATTCCTTTCGTCTTTCAATCACAAAAAACCTTCCCGCAGGGATGCAAAGCCAAAATCATTACAGGGCAACTTTCATTCTGGGTTTAAGTTCAGGCTTCGCCTTCAATTTAAAACACGAGGGCAAGGTTTTATGGTTAAAAATAATAGTTACGCTGATATCGCTTCACAAATATTTTTCCCTAAAGCAGCTAAAAAAAGCTGTTCCACTTCTTCCAAAAGTTTCACTTTTGATGTTCGTTCCACAGCCTTTTTTCCAGCAAATTAAAATAAACCTAAAGCATAATAAAAAATTACACGTTTCGTTTTCGGGAAGCCTCCAAGCCGTTTGCTAAATTAAAACATCTGTTATGTTTTAATTTCATGACAGCGTATAACGCTGACAGTCGCAATCGTCTTAAATCTGTCGGCTGCCCTTCACTTCACGCAATTTTTTTCAAGTAAAATATAGAAGCAGGATAAAATAATTGTTCCGTTACAAAATTGATCACGGTTTTCGTTACCAAAAACACCGTGCCAATTTTCCACTACACAAATATTTTACCTAAAGTCAAAATCACAAAAATGTTAATTTGCAATTTGTTCCTCCTCCTGCCCTCGTCGTCTCAAACCGCAAAATAACTTTAAGCACTGTTGGGGTTTTTTTCTTTTGAACATAAAAAGTTTTTTGCCCCCTGTGGACAATTTATATAATCATTTTAACCTTCCCTTGTCATCAAAGGCACATAGTCATTCTTACTTAGCAACCGCAAGGGTATATAAACGTTCAGCTATAAAAGGAGCAAAAATAAACACCATGTATATCGGCATTTCTTTTCGCCCTTTTACTTAACGCTTCCCGCCCTTGCGCATTATCAGTAAAACATTTGACCTGTCTTTACGGGGTCAAAAAATTGTTTTTTTAGAGAGAGGTGGCAAGTGTTAATAGCATCAGTTAAAAATAATGGTAGT
This sequence comes from Ignavibacteriaceae bacterium, assembly GCA_041738675.1. Classification (GTDB taxonomy): domain Bacteria; phylum Bacteroidota; class Ignavibacteria; order Ignavibacteriales; family Ignavibacteriaceae; genus IGN3. The sequence goes on along the minus strand of JBGSPH010000042.1, from coordinate 5,854 downwards.
CTGTACCGGTTAGTGGTGGTAAAGCGCAAAATAAAAACTGTTTACTACGTAAACTGTTTTAATGCGGTTGGGTTTATTAGTTCTGTTTCCTTCTCTACTCTGTGCAGTGCTTATAAGTATTTAATTCAGTTTAAATCAGTTAAAAAACATAAATCATTTAATAATCCAAATCAGGTGGCGTTATGGTAGTAAAACGTAAAGTGGCGTTAATGGCTCTGCATTCGCATTTAATAAAAACTCAAAATTATAATTGGGCAAATTGTGTTCTGCGTTATTTGCACGGCTTTAATATTCAAGAATGGGAAATCTGGGTTATCAATTTTGCTCTTAGGCTTGCTAATCTTCCAGAGTTCCAAATCCCAAACGAGGTGCATCATACATTTGTTTATCCGGAAATGCTAAAAATAAAAGGTGCATAAATGGTAAACACTCTCTTATTAAAGCATAAAACTTTAGGCAGTGCCGCACTTAGGTGCGGTGCTTCGCAGTTCGGTGTTAAAAATATGGGCAGCTTCTCAAAGTATCCTTCTTTATTTGTTGCTGTGTTTAAAACACAAGAAAAGCGCAGTAAGTTTTTACAATTTTTGCGTTCGCAAAATCTGATTTTTCAAACTGATTATTACTACAAATACGCAATCCATAAAAACGCTTTTGTTTATCTGGTGTTTGTAAAGCTTTACAAGTTTATACCAAAAGAAAAAATAGGTTTTAATTCTTTTAAGCAGCTCTGCAGCTCAAAAGATATTCAGGTTTATTCTAATCCGGCTTATTTCCATCCACAAACTAAAATCCATAAAAACATTAATTAAAAATCGGAGTTATAAAATGAAAGAAGAAAAGAAAACACGTATTAAAGAACTGATAAACAAACTTTCTCAGTTTTCAGAGGAACAAAGGCAAGCATTAGTTGATCGGCTTGGCATCCTAAATCCTGAAGGGCATATGTTAACAGGTCGTAATCAGGCTTTACTATATTTTCAAGCTGGTGGTAATCCTCTTTCAGTTGTTGGCGGGTTTCAGCAGTGGCAAAAATATGGGCGTGTGGTTCGTAAAGGTGAACACGGCTATTTAATAGCTGTACCTGCTAACAATAAAAAAGTTGATGAAAATTCAGATTCAGAAGATCCGACATTCTTTTTGTGGAAAGCTGTTTTTGATATTTCACAAACAGAAGAACTAACAGCAGAAAACAAACAACAAAAAGGAGTTGCGGCTTAATGCTTATCCCCGCGAAAGCGGGGATCGCATTCCGGAAAGGATGATTAAAAATGAAAAACTTTAATAATGATTTCAGCATTGATGAAGCAATCAGAACTCTATCAGCTTATGGATTGGAAGAAGTTCAAAAAGTTTTAGGACTTAGTGATGATAATATTATTGAGTTGCTCTTGAATGATTGTGAAATTTGGCATAATAACATAATGGAATGGTTCGCTAATTATTTAAATGATTCGGTAATAGAAGTGAATGAAAGGAGATTTGAATGAATTATATAAATGTAGCACGCATTAAAAAACTCGCTAAGCAGCATAATAAAAGAGTAGGAAAAGATTTCCTTTTTTCTCTTGATGTTTTTATCGAGGAAAAGATCATTAAATCTTCTCAAGTGCATAACGGCTCAAAGAAAACTTTAGACAGTTCAGTATTTCTTTACATATTTAAAAATAATAACAGGAGATAAAAATGAAACTCACAGATTTTGCAACTACACTTGCAGCAAAAAACCACTTTATAAAAGCCAGCTTCGGCGGATTCCAGGGATCAGGCAAAACAAGAACAGCAACTGAATTTATAATCGGATGCTATAAGGATATGAAACTCACAAAACCTGTTCTAATACTTGACAATGAAAAAGGCTCGCGATTCTTAATCCCAATTCTAAAGAAAGCAGGAATTGATGTAATAGCTAAAGATACATCACACTTAAAAGATATTGTTGCAGCTTTTGAATTTATCAACAAAGGTGAAGTTGACTTTTTGTTTATTGATTCATTAACTAAGATTTATTACAGGTTTATTAAAGACTATAAAGAGAAAAACAGAAAGCAAAGAATGACTTTGCAGGATTGGGGAACTGTGCTCCCCGCATGGCAGGAGGAATTTTCAGATCGCTTTGTAGAGGTTGAAGGAAATGTAGTATTCACAGGCAGAGCAGGATTTGAATATGAAAAGGAAGAAGATGAACAGGATGAAGAGGGCAACGTAACAAAGAAAGGTCAGTTTGTTAAATCGGGAGTTAAAATGAAGATCGCTGGAGAAACTCCCTACGAAACGGACCTTAATGTATGGATGCAGTTGGAAAAAGGATTGACCAAAGATCATAAGCCATTGCAGAAAAATGTTGCTTACATTCTAAAAGACAGAAGCGACACAATAAACGGTAAAATCTTTGAAATGCCTTCTTACAAAAACTTTAAACCTATTGTAAGATTTATTCAGGGCTTGCCGGTGGATGATGTAGCAGGAGCAACTTTCACAGAAAACCTGACTCCGGGAAATGATCTTGAATGGGTGCAAAGAAATCTACAGCGAAAAATTGAAGTTGAAAAGATTCAGGCTGTATTTGATGAAAACGGTTTAGGCGATGCAAGAAGCAAAGCAGATAAACAGTTAAAGGCGGTAATCATTAAAAAGATATTCGGGACAACATCAAACACAGAGATTGAAAAAATGGATGCTGCACAGCTTAATCATTATAGAGCACTTCTCGAGGAGTTATTTCAGGAAATATCTACAGCACAGCCCGAAGATCCGATTGCATTTATTATTCAGTTAGAACAGGCTGCTTAACATTTATGAGGTGCGGGAGAAATCCTGCACCTCCCTATTAAATCCCGATGGCTCAGTCACAGTTTTCTAACTTCGCTATTCCTGGCACAAAGATTTGTGACAAACTTTTCGCCAGCGCTCAGATTAAAAACTCCGCCTTCGCTAATTATAATTGTCCTACTATCTACTCTAACTTTAGATTATAACAATGTGCAATTAAAATTTATTGCATCACCAGCTTCCCACCCATTCTTGCAAGTCCTAATAGAATTAAAAGTATTTGTTAACTCAATATTGGAATAATTTGTCCAGATTCTTCTTGGATGTGGTTTTTTAAATTCCTTAATTAAAATTTTGCAATTCTCATATTTTAATTCCACAGTTTCTTTTAACTCGTTATAAATTTTTTCCCCGACCTCACCATAATTAGTCCAGATTACTATTTCTTCAAGTTCATTTACAAGAGAAAATATTTTCATTAATATTTCAATATGATTAGTATCTTTTAACAAGAATTTATCTTTAATCTGAAGTTTATTTGCGAAAAATAAATATGGTTTTAAAAATTGGAATCCGGCTAAATTGTCATTCATTTCAAAATTGATTGAACGTGGATTCCTTAAAAGTATAGAATTTTTTTGATGATAATTATTGTAGAACTCATCTGGAGTAATTGTTAAGATCTCATTATTTACTGGTCCCGTATTACTCAACAACAATTTAAACAATGAACTCTTGGCTATCTCAAGATTAATCGAACTGATATTTCTATTCTTAATTTGGTATGCAGCAAATTTTGATTCATCAGTTTCTATAAAAAAATCGAGTATGTCTCTTTTCAAAAATAATTCTATAACTTGACCATATTGATATTTATCATATTTCCCTAATTCATTGAATATTTCTTTTAAGTGTTGAACCCAATATGAGGGTGCGATATCATCGGCGCTATCAATACATAATTTATGATAATCTTTAAGATTGCTAATAATTTTGTGGTATTCTTCGCTTAACTCAGGATTTGTAAAATATTCATTACCAAGCTTCAATAAAAACTGTTTAAGAAAAGCTGAGTCAAAAGTAATTTCCTGCCTAATTGCATTCATAATTAATTCTGTCTCTTGCTTAGTTCTTCTATGTGTTCTAAAGAGATGATAGTCGTATCATTAAAAAATCCATTAGGCCAGCTTTCTGTGAACAAACCTTTATCATTCATTGGTAAATAGATTGCTTGCGATTCGAAAGGTTTATTTCCAGGATTAACATAGTAGATTGAGATAAATTCATTATTGAATTTTCGCTGTGCTACCAATAACTGCAATTTCCTTATTATATGCTCACTATGGGTTTCAATTAAAATCTTTTGCTTCTCAGAAATGGAAATCTCAGTAAAAAAATCAACCAAAACATCTGCAATTTTCCCTTGCAATCTTGGGTGCAGGTGCAGCTCTGGCTGGCTAATCATTAAGTTTTCATTTGGTGATAGTTGAACAAATAATTTTAATAATACTGGGAGTACTTGCTTTCCGCCACTACTTAAGGTCTTCAGATTAAATTTTACCTTTTCTTTCTCAAGCAACACTGCATATAGTTTTTGATCAGGATTTAATGTAACTAATTTATTTAGAATTAAATTATCAGCAATCTGAAAGTTTTGGACATGCTTAAGAAAGTTTATCTTTAAATTCTTTTGATGATTCGGGTCTGAACTTCTTTCCTGTGTGCCATTTAACAGATAATCACAAAGTTCATAATAATCGTTTTGGAATAGTCCATTTTTATATTCAAAATATTCTGGTGGATCCTTACGGGTATCATCTAATTTATTAAATATTAATTCAGTCCATTTCTCTTTACTTTCTTCGATGAATGCTAGAAGAGCATCTAATATCTCATATACTTTAGGGTAATCATTTTGAATATTTATAAAATCATCTTTCTCTCGAGCCATTAAAATAGTAGCCCAATAAATAATTGGCATATTAAATCCAGTTCTATCTGCTATTGGTTCAATACCGTAAAGTTGTGTAAAATAAGAGGAGGCAAGAATTTCTAAAATATCAGAATGTCCGTCTTGATATGCTAATTCCGATGAATTAATTTCAGTTTTAATAAATCTAATTTCAAGGTTTGGTTCAACCTTTCTCTGTATTTGACTTAACAATCGATGCATTCCGCCTTTTCTATATCCAAGATATTTTTTAACATTCTGTAAATCAGCTTCAATTTTGTCTATTTCTTCGGCTCTATATTCAGTAAATTTATCGGGGCTTATTTTCAAGTGTACAATTTGTTCTTCGACGACATCTGTGGTATTTCTAAACTTTATTGTAATCCTTAATAAAAAGTATTTTATTTTTACACCGCCATTTTTCCCGCGTTTAAACTCAATTTTGATCCATTCACCCTTTTTGTCCTCTATTGCTAAAGAAAAACCTTTTTGTTTATTATTGCTAACAGATATAACCTCATCGAAGGGAATTCTCTCTATTTTTTTTCTTTCCTCAATATCACCTGCAAGTAAATACAGTATGGACCTTGTTAGTAATTGAATAGCTGAAATAATGGAAGATTTTCCACCCCCATTTGGCCCTACCAAAATTGTAAGGGGTGATAAAATTATTTCAGTTTTATCCTTAAACTGTTTGTAGTTTTTAATAACTATCTTGATTTTGTTGTCTTCAATTTCATCTGCCATAAGTCTGCCATCAATATTTTTATAAACTAACTTATTTAAATTAAAGACATAATTAATAAATTGTACGCTATTGAAGAATATTTAATTGGAAAATTCTTACACGAATTGATTTTGTACTATGAATCCTGAGATCAATCATAATATTAAAATTTGCAAAATAAACTTTTTAAATAGTTCTGCTATGATAAACCAAGCCTTCCTTTTCACCGCGTTAACACAGAAATGTTTTTTCCCTTACTCGCTCGCTTCGTCCTTATGTTCGATTCCTCACAGCCGTCCTCACTCCCATCGCTTCACTCAAAAACTAAAGATGTATGGACCAGCTAAATCTCTTTGATGAAATAAATCCGAAATCATTCGCAGTTATTTTCTGCAGCTGCATAATGA